>NZ_CP134700.1:0-698372 GCF_031852275.1 Halovalidus salilacus
CGACGTTGGCTCGTTGGCGTCGGCTTCAGTGATCGGGATCGATTGGGGGTGGCCATAGACGGCCGCACTCGAGGCGAGCACGACACGGACGTTGTGGGTTCGGGCGGCTGCTATAGTAGGAGTTAGAAATAATTACTCACTTTTGGTATAGAGAGTTGGTCAAGAGCCGTATCACTCGCCGTTGTGAGATCGTCGAGTGACTCAAAGAAGCGGTTGCTGAGAGCGGCTTGGAGTTGTTTCCAGCACTCCTCGACAGGATTTAGCTCTGGCGAGTACGCCGGTAACGTGATGAAGTCAAGGTCGTCACGGGCCGCCAGGTCCGTGACGGCCGACGCCTGGAAATACAACGCTCCATCCAGCACGACGAGCAAGTCATCTTCAAATTCTTCGCATAATGCAAGAATGAAATGTTTGGCGTGTTCGGCGGTTACGTACTCTTCGAATCGAGCGAAAAGGCGATCACCGTCTTCGGTGATCGCGCCCAACAGGCACGTCCAGTCGCGTTGGCCGGATAATTCGACGGCCGGCCGCGTCCCGCGAGGAAACCATGCGGCACGCGGCTCGACTTGCACGGATTTTTGGTTTGATCGATACAGACTACTGTGGCGTCCATCTCCCGCCGCTTTTTTGAACTCTTCGCGGAACGTTTCTTGCTCGTCAGCATCTGATTCGGCGGTTGTACGGCGTGGTTTTTGATAGCTCAATCCCGCTTCTTTGAGCAACCGCCGGCAGCTCGGGATCGAATACTCGACATCGTACGTCTCGTCAAGATACTGCTGGACGAGCGCCGGCGTCCACGCCGGCGCGTCGAGTCCAACTTCTTCAGGGGGTTCGTGGACAGTTGCTTCGAACTGTTTTTGATCTTTATCCGAGAGCTTTCGTTTTCTCCCAGATCGGTGAGCATCAGTCACAGCCTGCTCAAGCGGCTCATCGGTATCGAGTCGCGTGAGCCAGCTATAGATCGTTCGGCGCTGCACGCCGTTCCACTCGGATAGTTCAGTCTGCGTGACGCCGTTTTTGTACGCTATTGCGGCTAAAAGCCGTTGTGTCGGCTTCTTTCCGTCCACGTTGTCGAGGGCTTCTTGCAACTCTTCGACTGAGATCTCGTCGAGGTGATCCACTGTCTATTCCAAGATACTGCGAGTAAATAATTCTAACGGATACTATAGCAGTGAGAGGGTGGCGTCGGCGTTGATCGCGTGGCTCGTTTGGGGGTTCTCGACCGAGCGGGCGACGCTGACGAGGGCGGCCTCGTGGAAGATCACGTCCGCATCGGCACCGGTCTCCGTCAGTCGGTCACCGTCGCCCACGTCTGCCTCGATCAGCGTCGCCTCCGTGGGGAGGGTCGCCGGATCGCCTGCACCGAGCGAGGTGGAGACGGTGACGTCGTTCTGGGGGCAGAGGGCACGGGCGAGGTGGTGACCGAGGAACCCCGCTCCACCGGTGATCAGTACAGCCTGCTGCTCACGGTCGAGGGCGTCCATTGCCGTACTATCTTCGAGCGGACGAGTGCCTGTGGCGGTCGCCCTCGGGGCTCAATGCGGTGGTAGCTGCTTCTCGTGAGCGCGTTTTTGTAGGTGCCCGCCCCAGGTCCGACAGCAAGTCCCCTCTCAGAGTATGGCTCGGTCGCCACGGCTGACTTTCGTGGTGGAGTCTCTCCCCGTCGGGCGCGGACACGCCGAACTGAACCACATCAGTGCGCCCCGGCAACCCACGCAGTGGACCTTCGGAGGAGTGCCAACAAATCGTATCTGGGTGGACATGTTCGGGTCTGCCGCATCGTCCGGCGAGTAGGGGCTCAGAAGGCCGAGTCAACCAGACATGATTGGAGGTGGAAACCTTCAGCTACACTGATTTATAGAACGCGCAGTCAGTACTGCGCTGGTTCACCACAAGGGTCCCTCACGTCACCGAACGTGCCCGAGACAAAAGCTAGTTAATCCTGAAATGGACAGCTCAGACTGTCTGGAACGAAATGGCTCAATTATATACGGGCCCGTGGGACAAGGTTCTTGCCCCAAATCGTGTTGGGGTGCGAATCACACATGACGGGAAGACAACCAACACGTCGGTCCATCCTCAAGACGACGGGAGTCGCACTACTTGGGGGAGCGGCGGTAACTGGCAGCGCCGCAGCACAGGACGGGTGCGTCTCACTGAACGACGCAGATAGCGAGGAGTTACAGCAGTTGAGGCATGTGGAAAACGAAGACGAAGCGCAGGCAATCATCGACGCACGCCCGTTCCGGAACGTCAATCACCTGCTTCAACTCGCGGACCCACTTGGATTCTTCGACCCGCGGATGGTCGCCGAACTGGCCGACGGCACGTGCGAATACGATACTCAGCCGGTCGATCGGGAGGTCGATGGTCCACCGTTCCCAAACGACCCCGGCGTTGCCTACTCACAGGGACGCGTGCAGGAACAACACCTCGACGGGACCACGAACCCGCGTGACGCGGGTGATATGGTGACCTTCGCGGGCTTTGAGCGCGGTGGCACCACGGTGGCAGACTTCAGGGTGTTCTCTACCGCCGAACAGAACGACAACCTCAACTGGAACGGGTGGCGGCAACAGCCACACCGAACCATCATGCTTCCGTTGGAGTAGCGAGAGACCCAAACTCCTCCAACGGCTTTCTGTAGGGCGTCTCACCGCGCTTGCGTGGAGAGTGTGGTGGCCAGAACGAGTGACCTCGGTTTACCCGAGTTGGTGGAGTGGCTCGAGAGTCATCAGGAATAGTGTTTTTCAGGACTACTTTCTCTGCTCGATGTCGGCGCAGTTGCCCTGTTATCCGTCGTTGCGTGATGGACGTTGGACCAGGAGTCAGGGGACCGACGTGTGTGGGGCCGTGCCGCCGTCTCCTGCCCACGACCGACCCGGGTGAGCGTCCATGCCGGATCGCCCAGTCCGCGTGCTCACTGCGATTCCGTCATCCGAGCGCGTTCGCTGCACCGGTTACGGCGGGTCCGGTGCCGTCTCGGGGAGACAGGCGTCGCTACAGTAGTGGTATTCGAACACATCGGTCCCCTCGCGGATCCGCCACGTCAGCCGCCGCTCGCGGGCGCCGATCTCGCTCCCGCACGCGCGACACGTCGTCGCCTCCTGGATGCGATGGTGGCTCGAGGGTGCGGTCGGGTCCCGGTACTGGTACTCCATACCCCTCCCTATGGGAACGCCCCACAAATAAGATGTGATGAACGTCATCTATTGTGATATACTATCGGCCGGGGCGCGCCGTCGGGGGCGAGCGGACGGCTCAGTGGGTCCGGGTGGGTGGCCCCCGGGGAACGTGTTTTTGTCGCCGCCGACCCAGTTGCCTATCACTCGTCGTTCCGCTGGCAATCGAGCACGTCCGTCTCATGGCAAAGGACGACGACCGGTTCGACGCCACTGCGCCCGATGGGAGCGGCTTCGCCGAGACGCGGGCGCTGGATCCGCTCGCCGACCCACGAGCGAGCTGCGTACGCGACGCGCAGGAACGCGCGCTGGCGATGCTCCGCACCGGCGTCCACGAGGGGGACCTGCCGCCGACGGTCTCGATCTCCGGCCCACCGGGGACGGGCACGACGCTCACGACCCGGCGTGTCAGTCGGGCGGTCGCCACGCGCCACGACACCGTTGCGGTCGAGTCCGACACCGCAAGGAGTGTGGCACGCTGTTCAGCACCGTCACCGAGCGCCTCGTCGACCTGACGGGCGGAGCGGAACCACGCCTCCGCCGGCCTCGAGGGCGTTGTCGCCGCGATCGAGGCCGCCCGCCCCGGCGTGTCGCGTCGGCCGTCGCGCAGCGGATACACACTTTTGGTATTACGCATCGTATTACCATGTATGAGCGAGACGACGCGTGTCACTGAGAAAGGGCAAGCGACGATTCCAAAGGGGTTGCGCGAAAAGTACGATCTCGAACCCGGCGACGAGGTGGTCTGGCTCGACACGGATGCCGGGATCGTCGTGAAAAAGCGGACGCGCACCGGCGGGCGTGGGCTGCTCATCCCCGACGAGACGCCGGCGGACACCCGTGAGGCGATCGGGAGCGAACTCGCTGAGCGGCTGCGCAACCGTCGCGATCGTAACTACGAGGACGAGTAGTGTGGCGACGTACACAGCCGATGCGGTCGCGCTGCTTGTCTATCTCGTCGACGCGCTCCCCGACCGCGCCGATCGCATCTTCGCGGAAGCTGAGGCGGGGGAGACGGTCATCCAGGCGCCAAGCACGGCCGTTGCCGAAGTCCTGTATGCGGTCTCGCGGGACAAAGATGTCCGTGGCGTCCAGTTGACAGGCACACCGGACGACGTCCGGCAAGCGTTGCTCACGAACGGGCCCGTCGCCCTCGCACCGGTCGGCGAGGCGGAACTGACGACGTATGCCCAGGGCATTGAGGAGTACAGCATCCACGACGGACTCGTCGTCGCGAGCCACCGCGTCCGCGAGACGGACGCCATCATCACGTCAGATCGGGTGCTGCGGGACGCGCCCGTGCCGACCGTCTGGGAGTGACCGCCGCGCCCAGACGCTGGTGGGGCGACCGGCAGTGCTGTCCTCCGTCCGTCACGACCCCAGGCAATACGGTCAGTGCTGTCACGCCACTCGAGCCGTCGATCGCGATCGGATGAACACGGCCGACGACCGCGTCACCGTCACTGCGCCGACCGACAGCGTCGTCGCCGACAAAGACGCCCTCGATCGACGGCCCGCCCGGCACGGGCAAGCAACTCACCACGCGGCGGGGCTGCCGCGAGGTTGCCACGACCAGGTCGCCGTCGCATACATGACCCTGATGCAGTGTCGCACGCTGTGCAGTGTGGCCACCGAACGTCTCTCGAACTCACGGGCGAGCGCAAGCCAGCCTCCGCCCGCCTCGATGACGGTTCCGCCGCCCTCTGGGGCGCCCCCCCAGCGTATCGTGGCGGCCAGCCTCGCCGCGCCCGACCGCGAGGCGACGGTCGCCACCTGGCTCGCGCTCTTGGTCACCCACGTCGGCGTGGTGACCACCAGGAGGGAGCACACTCGCGGCTAGGAGAGCACCCACCCCGTGCCGACGGCTGCGATCGACGCGCGCCTTCACACCGAGGCGGTCTTGGCCGAACTGCGCCGCGGTGCGCGCACGATTCGCACGGTCGTCACCGATTCGAGACGGGGGGCCTCGTCGAGCGTGTGGTCGACTCGCGCGGGCGTGACGGCCGCCTGAAACTGATCAAGTCGACGGGCGACTCGCAGTGGGGCCGCGACCCGGTCGGCCCCGACGCGGCGGAGGCGACGTCCCTGCACGCACTGCCGCGCGACTGACGGCGACCGGCGCCCCCGTGGCAGACGGTGACCAGACGAGTAGCGGTTACAGGGTGGCGCCGGACGAGCGCCGTGTCCACGTGCCCGCAGCCCACACGCGGCGGAGGCGCATCGAGGACCGCTCCGTGTCCGGACGAGCCCCGCGAGGCGGTCGTCTCGGAGCTCGCGGCCGACGTCGACGCAGCGACCGGCGCCGCAGAGCTCGTCTCGATCGCCGCCTGGGGAGCAGACCTCGACGTCGTCCACGAGGCCAGCGGCATCGCCCGCCGCAGTGCGCGCCGGGCCAACCGCCACCACCTCCACCAGCTCGCGGCTCGGGCGCGCGGCGAGGGTGGGCTCACCCAGGACCGGACGAGTCGCGAAGAGCGTACCCGCGCGAGCACCCTCGAGCGCCACCTGCACGAGGCGCGTCGCACGACGACGCCGACGGCCAGTGGGATCGACCACTTCTTCGACGAGATGGGCAGGCGAGAGGAAGCGCCCCTGTTCGCACCCTCTGGGCTGGGACGTGGCCAGCTGGCCTGTGAGCAACGGCACCGAGGTGAGCCGACTCGACATGGCCGCCGGGAGGGTCGTCCAAACGCGCACCCACAGCGGCGGCCGCGGGCTGGTTGTGCGCGATGACACGTCGGCGGAGACGCGCAAGGCAATCCGAGCCGACCTCGTCGAGCGGCTACACGACCGTTGCGATCGCCACTCCGAGAGCGCAGAGCGTGGCGACGCGCTGCCGGCCACTCCCGTCTTCGTGCCCCTTCTTCCCCCGTGTAACCGCGGGGAAATCCCCAAGGCGGACGCCACGCCCTGCAGGGCGTGGAGGAGGGCACTCCTGATCAGCGGTAGCTTTCGTGGGTGACGCCGGGAAGATTCCCGAAGTGGCTGTCACCAGCAAGAACAGGCTCATCACGCTCCAACGCGGTTGCTGCGATTGCTGCGTCTCCTTTTCCGATCCCAGGTCCTTCACCTGTGTCCACAGCGGCCATCCGCTCACCGAGCAGCCGTCCAGCGCGACGGGAGATACTCGGGGTCATATCTACGACTGGGTAGGAATCAAGCACGGCTTCCACCTGCTGGCGCTCTTCGAGGGTGTTCGCCACTTTTCCGACGCCGATGTAGAGCTCCAGCACAGTCATCGCGGGAATCACCAGCGGCACGCTCTCGGTTTCGAGTTCTTGTGCTTTCTGGACGGCGGGGTCGACGTCGTCGATGACGTCCAGAAGAAAGCTCGTATCGACAATCATTCGAAGCGCTCCGCGACCTCGCGGACCTCCTCACGGTCCGCCTGATCAGCGGCCTCGATAGCGTTCCGCATATCGCGTACCTGGTCGTCGTCGAACACATCGCGGAGATCACGGAGCGACCGCCCACCGATGAGTCGGTCCACGGCGTCGCTGAACGACTCGTCAGCCCGCTTGTTCGCTTTGATGCGTTCGTACACGTCATCTTCGAGCCGGATCTGATGCGACATCCTTGTTGACAGCGTTGACGCTCCACAAGAATCAATGTTCGGGCGGCGGTGAGAGACGCCAGGCGAGAGCTGGATCCAGGGCCGCGTGCCCACAGTGCGACAGACGGCTGTGGCCCCCAATCACTCTAGAACCGATTCAGATACACACACTCGTCTGTCGGCTGGAACCGCCCAGCCGACTGGCCCCTGTCACGGGACGACGACCGCTTCGATGAGCGCACTACGACCGACTCGGTATTCGCCGCCTAAGGCGCGCTCAATCCGCTGGCGGCCCCCGCCGACGTCGGCCCGCGGCCCGCCCACGAGCGCAACCTGGCCACGACTCTCGCGAGCGTCCACGACGGCTCCCTGCCGGCGACGGTCTCGGTCTCCGGGCGGCCCGGCACGGACAAGAAGTGGGGAAAACTGATACGTTTGCTGGGCGTTCGTCGCCCGCCATGCCGTCGTGGCCAGTGAGTACATGAGCCGCCAGCGCGGACAGGCACGGCGGCGCGGTGAAGCGATCGACGTCCCCGCCTGCGAGCGGCGGGCACCTGGTGGCCGTGCCTGAGACGCGAGGCGGCGCACTACACGATCAGTGCACAGTGTAAGCACTGCCGGTGGCCCCGCGGCTGGCTCGACCGGAACGACACGCCCGACGGCGTGATTTACAAGAATAGGGAGGGCATCGTATAGATTTCAAGAGTCGTCCCGTCTTCGAGGTGTTCAGGAAGTGTTGAATCTAGGACAGAGAGAGGATGTGGACCCCACGCGGGATCCTCATCAATTCCGACGTGGTCGGCCAATTCCCACCATTGATGTGCGTCCTCGAATGCGTTCTTATCGGAGACGGGGGCCGTTGTGAACGATGATCGGCTGGCGATAACCACCAGCTTCTTCTTAGGTCGTGTGAATGATACGTTAAGACGGCGACCATTCCAGAAGAACGCATCTTGCGTCGAAAGATACGCTGGCAGTGAAGCACTGGCGGTGTAAATCACGATCTCATGCTCACACCCTTGATTCCGGTTTACGGTATCGACACTTGTGACCTGGGCCGGAAGGTCTCCGGCGTCAGTCGCGATTGCAGCCTCGACAAATCCCCGCTGAGCATTGTATGGCGAGATGATCCCGATTTCATCGGTGTCCATCGTGGCAGTTAGCGCGGCGACGATCGCTGTCTCTGTCGCGTTCGCACGGCGGCTTTCCGCTTCATTGTGGAGGAGCACAGCGATCTCAACGCGTGGATCGGCGATGAGCTCCATCGCGGATGTCGGGGTCGCGGACGGAGTGGGACGGGAAGATGACTTTGTCCGGATTCTCGAGACATCGGATTGATAGGCGCTCTTCTCGGCGAGCGCAGCAACCGCCTCGGGCAGCCGATAGGAGACCGGCAGGGTATGGCGGGGGATCGTTGCGGAGGGATCGGCAGCCAAGGTCGACCGATCAACGCCATCGACGGCTTCACCCCGTAACACGCGGAGATAATTCAGAAACGACAGGTACGGCACGGTCTGTTGGATGAGTGGTTGGTGATCATCTAGCCAGTCCCGGGCCCAGATTGGCCCCAGTTGTCGATGATCGCCGGCGACGAGTAGGGGAGCTTCCGCCGTGAGATGGGCAGCCGCCAGAAAGACCTGCGGGAGCGTGAGCATCGATGCCTCATCGAAGGCTGCTATATCAAAATAGGTCCGACCGTCGCGCAGGAGTTTGCCCGTCGAGTAGGACCGATACAGATTGCCGAGCAGCGAATAAACGCTGCTCGGCGTCGCAGCGATGATGACCGAGTCCGTCGCGGTGGAATCCCCCAGACAGGTCTCCCGAAGCACTTCCACGGTCTCCGTATCCGTCGGTTTGACGTACTCGACATGCTCGGCGACGGCCGACGGGCGGGCCGACCATGGGGGGCGAGAATGGGTGATGCGGATAATTCGCACATCATGGAACGCCTCCGCTAGAGCTGACGTAGAGCAATGCTCGTAGAGAGCGGCACTTTCCTCGACCGCTCTGTCCAGGGCGGTATTCGAGGGACCAGTCACCAATGCGCGCGGCGATCGCCCGGCCTGGAGTGCCGCAAACAACCGCGCAAAGAGGGCCGGGACGAGATAGCCGCTCGTCTTGCCAGCCCCCGAATACCGTGACACACCTGAAGCTGTGGTTCGGTCGGGGCCGTCGCGTCACCGGCGACGATCGCTGCTCGCTGCTCCGCGTTCGGGAAGGTGTCCGGCCCGACAGATTCGGATGTGAATCGCCTCGGGGTCAAGCCCCGAGGCTTCCCGTTTCTACGACGTGACTTGCAGACACGGACTCGGAGTGAGTCGTGTCCGTAGCGGTCACAGTCTCCACGGGCGTGTCTTCGGGCCATCCCAGCCCTAGTTCAGAAAAGCCTCTCTGCAAGACGTTCATCGCCGCATTCGCGTCCCTGTCCGTCTCAAATCCGCACGATGGACAGGAGTGTTCCCTGACCCAGATGGGTTTCGCTGTCTCCACACCGCACGACGCGCACTCTTTGGTGGTGCCTCTGGCTTCGACTTGAACGACGTGACAGCCGTACAAGTCGGCCTTGTATTCGAGGAGCGTGATGAACTGTCGCCACGCCGCATCCTGCTTGTTGCGAGCGTTGTGCGGTTGTTCGAGCATCCCCTTCACGTTCAAATCCTCGACGAATACAGCGTCGTACTCGCGGACGAGCCACGTCGTTATCTTGTGCTGGTAGTCCAGCACCTTCCGCTTGATGTGTCGCTTGACCTTGGCGACCTTCAGACGTTGTTTCTCGTAGTTGTACGACCCCTTCTCTTTCCGTGAGAGCTTGCGTTGTTCGCGGCGGAGTCGGTCGTATTCGTCTTCGAGGTCGAGCCAATCCACAGTGTGGCCGTCGCTCGTGTGGATGTAGTTGAGTATTCCGAGGTCGATACCGACGCTGTTACTTGCGTCAAGCGAGTTCACGTCGGGTTTCTCGGGAAGGTCTGCGTCGTCGGTTTCGAGGCCGAAGGAGACGAACCACTCCCCGGTCGTCTCCTTCTTGAATGTGGCCTCTTTGATGGTGGCGTGGTCGGGAATCGGACGGTGGTAACGAATCTTCACCCATCCGATTTTGCTGAAGCGGACGTATGCAAACCTGTCGCGGGCCCTCTTTTCATCGAGGTCGAAACCAGACTGATTGTACGTCACGCTCCGGTACTCGTTCGGGCCTTGCCGTTTGAGCCGACCAACGTTGTATCCTTTCTCTTTCCTCTTGCGAAGATTCGAGAGATTGCGGTGGAAGCGTGCAACGGTGGCTTGGGCGGCCTTCGAGTGCAGTTCACTGAAGACGGGCCACTTCCGCTTCCATTCGGGGAGTTTGTTGTTCTGGTCGTACTCACTCGGCTTATCGTCCTCTGGGGCTTGTTCGTAGTCCCAGCGGACGTGGTTGTAGAGTTGGCGATGAACATCCAGATGGTGTTCCAGTCCCCCCGCTACCTCTTGTGTCGGGTAGGCGTGGTAGCGGTGACTGTGTTCCATCGCTGTCTCTTGATTGGCGATGTGTTGACTTAATGGTTTGTATCACGAGTTGTCGGCTTCATCCCCGAGGTCAAGCCTCGGGGTATTCGACTTGTCCGCTGATAAAATCACCGCTTGACGTGCCGCGTTGGCCCGTGATACGGCTATTCCGCGCGAGCGTTGCGCCGTCATCGAACTGGAGGTGGTCGTGATACGGCGTAGTTCCAGTGAGAGTGATCTCGTCGTCGAACTGGTGACTCCCTCCGACGGGACGCGAAGAATCACGGACCTTCCTGTATGAACGCGATCGACCGGCGGCGCCCGGAGCTCACGATAGAGGGTCCTCCGTCGCGCCTGATATTCCGTCGCCACGAGCGACTGAAGGGCCCGTTTCAGGGGGTGTGACATCGATTAGTCACCCCCACGGATGCGGAAATCCTCCGGTTTCGACACTTCCAGCGGCGTTTTGTCGAGGAAGGTTCGATCGGGACAGGCTCGTTCGACCCGCGCTGCTTCACGCGCCAGTCGCTGGGCGAGTGCATAGATTTCGTTACGCGTAATACGATTGGTGCGGCGGTCGGCATCGTGGAAGAGGTATTCGGCAGGCGGCTGGGTGGCCTGATTACTCGTCAACGGCCACTGGGCAGTGAGCGGCCCGATTTCAGTGAGCCCATAGATGTAGTCCAGCGGTATACTCGCGCCGCGAAGCCGCGTTGGGTAGCCGTGCGCGAGGGGCAGTCGGATCGACTGGTCGATCCGGCTGAATCTCTCCATTCCGAAAGTCCACCGTGTAGGCGAAGAGGCGATGACTGAACACCTGTCGGAGATTCACCGTCTGCTGCCCGCGGCGATACGTCCAGTCGGTTGGAATTGGGACGGCGTCGGCGGCCCGTGCGTGGGTGTCGGCGACATGGTCCGCGGTCGGGATCAGCCCCGAATTCACCCATGGGAGCTGCATCTGGGTCTTGACCGCCCGGTGAATAATCGACACCATGGGCTGGGCGTCACGGTCACGACAGACATCGGGATTCAACACGAGCATATCGTGGAGTGCAGCGATTGCATCGCTCGAGTTCCGGTGTCGTCGGCAGGCATCGAGAAGGGCCTCACGTTCACGTTCAGTATACAAGTATAAATGAACGATGTGATCGGCGCTCATCCGGTCGAAGAGGCCTTCAGCAAAGGAGGTGAGCATCTCGCGTTCGAAATGCGTATATGTGGTCTGGGCAGCCCGCAACCGGTCCAAGAGATCGACTAACTTCGACGGCTCCGTCCGAGGATACGGGATAGTCGCAACGGACTCCGATGGAATCGGCTCGAGCTCGCTTACCGGCATTCCCTCGCGACCGACGAGCCGACACCCACTCAGTAAGCAGAGGCGGTCGAACCGGTGATCATGGGTGACGTGCAGGTAAAAATTCAACCGGAGATGCCGGTCATCGGGTTCCCGTGACAGGGTGCCGTAGCCTCCGCCTGGTCGCCGTGGGACGGTATCATCCGGGTGCCGGTCGACGCCGGCCGGATGCGATGGGTTGATCCCGGATAGCAAGCTATTCGCCCGTGAGAGGACCCGCCGCGGCGACTCGTCGATCTCTGAGCGGAGTCGCTGGAGCGAGTCCGGGAGCACGCCGTCGTGCAAGGTGAACGGAAGGGCGGTCGAGTCATCGGCCTCGCTGGCGATCTCCTCGAGCGTCCTATACCCGTGCTCGCGTGCGACGCGCCGCTGGGTCGCCACCGGCCAGCCCAGGAGACCGGTGCTGCGGTCCTCAACGAGCTTTCCATGACAGGCGCTCGTCAGGCGGCAGTTCATACATTTTGAGTGTTCAAATTGGACCGCAGTGGGCTGCTCCGGATCGAGCGACCGATACAGGCGATCGAGCCGGCCATCCGAAGCAAGCACCATGCGGAAAAATGTCCAGAGCGGGCGCATGTCCGTGGCTTCCGCATCGAGCGTCGCGAGCGTGAGCGCCTGGTTGAGCGCCGTCTCCTTCGAGATGATGACCGATGAGAACTCGACGGGATTCGCGTTCTGGGCCTGGTCGAACCACTGCTGAAGAATCAGCCCGTAAAGCGCCGTCTGCAATTGATACTTCGGCGACTCATCCCACGTTGCTTCCATGTCACAAATATGAATATGAACGCTGGTATCGGTCGCCACTACCACGAGGAGATCGGGCCGCCCGGAAAGCGCGAACCGGCCGATCGGTTCGATCGTTTCGAGATCTAACTGAGCGACCGCAACGACATCACCGGTCTCCGCGACCTCCGCGACCTGCTGCTGCAACCACTGCCGGGCATCTGCAGTCTCCATCGGTTTACTCGTTTGCCAATTGAGCGCATCGAACTGCTGTTCGACGGCCATTTCGAATAGATCTGCATCGTGCCGAATCAGCGGGGTTGTGTCGTCGGCTGCTTCGTCGAGCGCATCGAGCTTGGGGCTCTCGGTGTGTGCCCACGGCCCGGTGTGGGCGTCGACGTACTGAGCGAGTTGCGGACAATACTGCTTTTCAACTAAATCGGCGAGATCAGTGACACTCAACTCGATCACACGTGCGTCGGGATCGGACGTGGGCTGCGGTCGGGTCACGGTGTGTGACTGCACCCCATGGTAATATAAAGTGCTGGCAACCTCCATTAGAATGTGTATTCTACCTAGATTTTGGGGATGAATAGGTGTTCAGGCGTTCCAATTGCGAGATGGATATACCCACCATACAGTAATTTACAAACCCGCGGCGCGATGCAGTAGATATATGGGGTCTGACGCAGGCCGGCCCGTGACTCACTCCGCCGAAGAAATCCTCTCGGTGGTAGGAGATAAGCGGCTCACAACCCGTGAGATCGCCGCTGAACTGGACTGTCATCCGGAGACTGCGAATCGCCGACTCCGCCAACTCGAGGAGGATGGCCTGCTCTCGTCGACCCGCAGCGGACAGATGCTGCTATGGACCCGTGCACGACAGCCACGCGCGTTCCTCGTGAGGGTCGACGCCGATCGGATTCCGAACTTCATAGTTGGGATTCGAACGCCGATCGAGATCGTCCGCGATGGCGTCCCTCCCTCGCTCGTGCCAGACCCCCTCCAGGAGTACGAGGCGGTCCGCGCCTGGACCGTTTCCCGGTCCGTTGCCCTTGACTACCTGTCGGAGTTCGAGCGGATGTATCCGGGCGACCGACTGTTATTCACGTGGGAGGATACGATCATCGCGGACTGTGCACTGGATCGGCGAGTCGATAATCCGCAAGTCAGCGACTATCTCTGGCCTGAGACGGTTGGACGCGAGTCGACGGAGTATCCGATAACGCTGCTCCTTACGGACTATCGGCCGCGCTCCATCGTGGTTGCGGACCTCGTCGGGTCTGAGAACGCGATCGGTGACCGACACCACCAGCGCACCCTTACTCAGCTGCCGGAGGAGTGCCACGCGTCGCTCGTCGCGGAGTATGGGTCGCTGGAGAGTGCCCTTGCGGAAATCCATACGGATCCGCCGGCGCTGCTTCCGGTTGAACGCGAACCGGACACGGTCGAACGGGACGACCTGCCGGAATCCGTTCCAACCGGGGTTGGAAAGACGGAACGCTGGACACGAGCCATGCTCCAGCACCAACTGGCAGCCCGCATCAAGGACGCCTACGAGAACCAGTGTGCGGTCTGTGACAGCCATCGACTGACACCGTCGAACGAACCGGAGATCGAGGTGGCTTATCTCCAGCCCCTCTCGGAAGGAGGCGAGCCAACATCCCGGAACGCCATTGCGCTCTGTCGGCTCCATCACTGGGCGCTGGACGTCGGATGGCTCGCGATCAGCGATCAGTACGACGTGCTCGTCCGTGACCGCCCGGAGCAGCCGGGGTTTAACGATTTCATTCAGTTCGCCGGCACCTCGCTCTCGCTCCCCGCCGACGAGACGGTTCATCCGGATCCGGCATTCCTGCGAGCACACCGAGAACGCGTTGCTACTGACGAGTGGCTCTCCCAACCGCTCGAACCCACTGGCTAAACTATTGTTAGTCAGGACATGGAAGCGATCTGGTGAACGAACTATACGATCACAACTGGTGTGAAAGGTCGACTGGGAAGCGACCCCCTGTGTCGGGCTTCAACTCAGCGCACCTACCGAAGAAGAGATCCGATGCCCGCTGACGACCGCTGTCGGCAGCGACCGCCGATGGATGGCGCCCTCGACGATGAGACAACGGTCATCGCAACTCCGGAGGCGGTGTTAACCGGTCACCCTGTTGGACCTCGCTTGAACGGCGCCGTCTGTATCGGCTGTGGTGAGGCGCTGCACGAAACCGATATCGTGTTCGCGTACGCGTATCGCTGCGCCGACAGCACTGACTGGATCGTGTCTCGCCTGTACTGTCTAGGATGTGCGCCCAGCATAGTCCAATCACCGACGCTCGGTGTGACGGAGGTTCTCGTTGGGGGTCGACTCGGAACAATTACGCTGCCAACGGCGCGGATCCATCGATTATGTCTGACCGAACTCGCACTCCGGGCGTACAGTCCGCCGCAGAAGGGCTGTGTACCATGAAACCTGATCGAAGCTTGATCTTCAGTCAACTCAGCGTAGTGCGTACCGCCTCGTCTTTCAACTCCATTTGTCTGGCGCTCTTTTACGCTTCAAAAATCGAAATCGATAACCGTGCGCCTGTTAGTACGTTGTATCCGTTATCATAGATCACGATCGAACATCTAAAAAATCTATTAACCACCCTGCATAGCCTCAAACGCCTCCTCTGGGCCTCTGAACTCGTAATCTATCTCCCGATACAACCGAGTTGCGTTGAGTGTGCTGTCAGTTGGTCGAGGTGCTTCTTGACCGAATTCCTCTGTGCTAATAGGGGTTATTAGTTCGGGATTGTACCCATAGACATCTGCGAGTATGGTAGTGAATTCGTATCGGGATACCGAATCCGGACCTGTTGCGTGGTATACTCCTGTAATTCCGTTCTCTGCAACCCGTAGGCAGGCATATGCCAAGTCTGGAGCGTAGGTCGGAGCAGATATTTGATCCTCTACAATAGTTAATTCATTTCCAGCTTTAAGTTCTCCGAGTGCCCAAGTGACGAAATTATCGTTTGCGAGTCCGTAGATTACACTGGGTCGTAACACGGTCACGGCGTCCGTGATTTTTGACGCTTGTTCTCCCGCGTACTTTGTTTCAGCGTAGTAATTTGGCGGGTTAACCGGATCAGATTCGGAGTAGGGGGCATCCTCAGGGTTTCCGGGAAACACGTAATCAGTTGAGAGGTAAATTAAGTGGGCATCGATGGCGTTCGCGGCGGCGGCAACATTGCGCGTACCATCTGCGTTTACGGACCACGGCAGGTCGCGCTTAGACTCACAGTCGTCAACAGCGTGATATGCAGCAGTATCGATAATGACATCTGGATTAATACGCTCAATAATCGATGCTGTTTGATCAGAGTCAGTCTTGTCTAATTTGATGCTTGCTTTCTCTGTCTCAGTATTGTTGTACGTCGCCTCCACTTCAATACCATTGTCGAGCCCAAGTTCAACGATGTTTGATCCGACGAGACCAGAACCGCCGATGACAAGTACGTTCATGAGCAGTCTTTACAAGCAGGGGACCAAAATACTATTTCATCTGGTCCAGAACTGCGTCGGCAAGGTGGTCGCCGAACGGGAGAGAAGAGGTGAGCCCTGGTGAGACCGCATTCAGGACATGGGTCGATCGTGGCCCATGTTCGAAGAGTGGATCCTTAACGAGTGTACCGTCATTGCGCACTATTTGCGCACGGATTCCTGCGTAACTCTTTCGGAAGTCATCCGATTTAACTGCTGGAAGAAGCGATTTGGCTGCTTTGATGAATGCTTCCTTTCGGTAAGACTTATTCAGTTCGGTGAGACCGACACGTATCATCTTTGAGGATGTAAACAGCTTCCAGAACCCCTCATATCCGAGCGTCGAAAGCATTTCTGAGAGGTCAAATTGGGTATTGTCGTAGGCTTCACGACCGAACGCGAGCACGGCGTTCGGTCCGATAATTACTTTATCATCAGTCCGGCGCGTAAAGTGGACGCCAAGAAATGGGAGTTCGGGGTCTGGGGTCGGGTAGATCATCGATTTCACAAGCTTACGCTTCCGCGGGACGAGTTCGTAGTACTCTCCCCGGAATGGTACGATCTGGTACTTTTCTCCGACACCCATTTGATGAGCAAGTTTATCGGCATACAACCCTGCAGTATTTACGAGATAGGACGCTGTGATTGTTCCGTTAGACGTAACGAGGTGATGAGTGCCATTAGGCGTCTGAATCCGTTCAACTTTATAACCCGTATAGAAGTCCACACCATGGTTCTCGGCGTCGCCAGCGAGCGAATATACATACTTCTGCGAATCAACAGACGCGGCTTCGGGACAGTATATCGCTGCCTGTCCGGCAGCGTGTGGTTCGTACTCGTGTATCTCCGCCTGACCGTCGAGAATCCGAGTTTCAACTCCGTTTTCGGTCGCCTGTTCTTGAATATCTGATAATCGCTGGCGCTCCTGTTGGTTTGTCGCTACTACAAGAACGCCGAGTTCATCAAGAGGAACATCATTTCTCTTACAATATTTTTTCATCCGCTGAGTTCCCTCCGTAGCGAATTGAGCTTTGAGCGAATTTGGTGGATAATTAAATCCAGGGTGGAGAACACCAGAGTTTCGGCCGCTCTGGTGTGTCGCAAGGTGATGTTCTTTTTCGATCACACAGATTTCTAGTGAAGTACGTTGGGCGAGATGGTAAGCCACCGAGCATCCGACGCACCCACCACCGACGATTGCGATGTCGTATTCAGACATGTTTGGTTTGTCATAAACCGTCGTCTTGAATGTTCTGTTTGCAGAAAGAGGTGATTTTATAAGAAATCACAAAGGTTAAGTGATGATAATGACATGGGATCTTGTACTGTATGATACATGATGTGGAGCTAAAAGACCTCCAGATAAACGCAGACGAACGGGGGTCATTGACGGAAATCTGGCGTGACGATTGGGAGTTTTACGATGATGAGGATGAACCGGTGATGTCCTACTTCTCGGTGTCGTATCCCGGCATCATTCGAGCCTGGCACCGCCACCACCGCGGTCAGATCGATCACTTTGTGGTTCCTCATGGGAAAGTGAAAGTAGGTATCTATGACGACCGAGAAGGTTCACCGACGAAAGGGGAACTTGACACATACATTATTGGTGAAGATAACATGAAAGTAGTGCGCGTGCCCGGTGATTGCTGGCACGGCTTCAAGGTCGTTGGTGACGAACGAGCGACGCTTCTCAACTTCCCGACAAACCTATACGACTACGAAAACCCCGATGAGGAACGGCTCCCGTACGACACGGACGAGATACCGCTTGACTGGGAGGAACCACCGCACGAGTAAAGCTATGAAAGGAGTCATTTTGGCGGGGGGAACTGGGTCTCGCCTACGACCCATAACTCATACTGGACCGAAGCAGCTCGTCCCTATCGCCAACAAACCCGTCCTCGAGTACGCACTTGACGATCTGAAGGAGGCTGGGATCACAGAAGTTGGCATTATCCTCGGGAACAAGGGCCGCGACGAGATCCAAGCCTACTTCGGCGACGGAAGTGATTTCGGTGTCGACATCACCTACATCGTGCAGGGCGAACCGCTCGGGTTGGCCCACGCCGTGGGCTGTGCACGGGATTTCGTCGGTGACGATTCTTTCGTTGTCTACCTCGGCGATGACCTGATGCGTGAGGGAATCACAGACCTGATAAAAGACTTCACCTCCGACGAGTACGCCGCTGGAATTGGTCTTCAAGAGGTCGAAGAACCGTCCCGGTACGGCATCGTAGACGTGAACGACACTGGTGATGTGATCGAATTGGTCGAGAAGCCCGAGGATCCGCCGAATAATCTCGCATTGATTGGCGTGTACGTGTTCACGCCTGCCATCTTCCAACAGATAGAGGCGCTGGAGAAGTCGTGGCGTGACGAATACGAGATTACCGAAGCAATTCAGGGACTACTCGATGACGGGAATCGGATCCAATCGCATGTCGTTCACGGCTGGTGGAAGGACACCGGTAAGCCCGAAGATGTACTCCACGCAAACCGACTGGTGCTTGACGATATTGAACCAAATGTGCGCGGTACAATAGAAAACGATGAGACAGTCCGCGGTCGCGTCCAACTGGGAGAAGGAAGCGTAATCGAGGAGAACGCGGTCGTTCGCGGGCCAGTATCGATCGGTGAAGATACCGTAATCAAATCCGGCACCTATCTCGGCCCATACACGAGTATCGGCGATAGCTGCATCATCGACGGCGTACATATTGAATCAAGTGTCGTGGTCGGCGACTCGGAAATTAGCGCCGATCGAACTATTGTCGACAGCCTCATCGGTAGGCAAGCAACTATCACTGCGAACCACGACAAGAAACCCGATGGTGAACGCCTCATCGTCGGGCAAAATTCCTCGTTAGAACTATAACCATGCCACGGATAATCACCCTCAGTTGTCCGAATTGCGGGACGGTCGTCGCAGGGAACGTTCTCGAGAACCACCGGGAGATGAAGTGCCCCGGCCGCAAGTGTAAGACTGTTCTGCGATTCTCGGATTTGACCGAGGACGAACAGCAACATATACTAGAGTACCCACAAAAGTACACGATGGAGAACTAAACATGACAACTCTCGTTACCGGTGGACTTGGCTACCTCGGATCGCGACTGATCCGAGAACTTCCGAACCACCCTGAATTTTCACAGGATACTATTCGAATTAGATAACTTCCGACAGCCACGCTTCCACGCACTGTGGGACCTGCCGTCTTACGCCGACTATGAGTTCGTTGAGACCGACATCCGCAACGAGGAAGCAGTGCGTAACGCGATGGAAGGCGTAGACACTGTGTTCCACCTTGCGGCAATTACGAACGCACCCGAGACGTTTGATATCCCCGAAAAGACGTGGGATGTGAACTACGACGGTGCATTGAATGTTTATGAGGCGGCTCGTGATGCAGATGTCGACGAATTCGTAAATGCGGTCACATGTTCGGTTTACGGGACAACTGAAGAAAAAATCGAGGAGGACTTTGATTGTGATCCTGAATCGCCTTATGGCGAAGCGAAGTTGGCGGCCGAGCAAGAGATGTTTGACCGGTACGACGGTGAAATGGGCCTAACTGGCCTACGTTTGGGAACCGTATACGGATGGTCCACTGGAATGCGCTTTGACACGGTGGTAGACAAATTCGCTCTGCTGGCGGCAACTGGCCAACCGCTGACGGTGTACGAAGGCGCCGAGGATCAAAAGCGCCCCTACTTACACGTACACGACTCCGTGAGGTCAATGATCTTCGCCGCGAATGAACTAGGCGATGGCGAGGCATACAATGTGGTCGGAGAGAACGGCCGACTGCAGGACGTTGTCGATGCCATCGTGAAGTACTTTCCGGACGTGGAAATCGGGTACACTGAGGCTGAACAATTGAACCAGCTGTCATATATCGTGAGCGACGAGAAGATACGTAATCAAGGGTTCGAGACTTGTTATGATCTTGATCAGGGCGTAGCAGAACTTGCCGACAAGTTCCGAGCACTGCTATAACTACGATCTTAACAAGATCCCAATAACATTGCTAGATGAATCTGACAAAATCTGGATTTAAAATATTTGTTGGGAACATCGTCGCTGCTTTAGCGCAATTTCTTGGAATTGCGATTTTTTCTAGGCAAATTGGGGCTGCCTCGATGGGTGTTTATTTCCTCTTCTTGGTTATTTTAAATATTACATCCATCTTTGGGGACTTCGGCCTCCGAGGCGCCGTCGAAAAACGGATCAGTGAGGGCAGGGAACCCGGTCAGTTCCTCAGCTCTGTAGTCCTCGTCAAGTTAGTCCCAGTTAGCCTATTGGCCTCTGGAGTTCTCCTCTTCGCATCCCAACTCAACACGTATATCGGAGCACCCCTCGCCGAACTGCTCGTACTGACCATTGTCGTCAGAGAAGCCTCGCTATTGTCTGTTTTTGTTCTTCGAGGTGAGTTACGAGTCGGCGAGACAGCGATACTCAAAATCATTCGCGACGTCGGCTGGCTGATCGCCGGATGGTTCCTCCTCACGGCTCTAGGAGATGTTACAGGGTTAGTCTACGGACTAATCGCCAGTGAAATCGTTGCGTTACTCTGGGGATGGTTGAAGGTAGATACCATTCCGCGACGGCCGACCGTCAAGCACGCGCGCTCCCTGCTTCAATACGGTCAATTCAACGCAATCTCGGACGTCGGTGGGTACGTCTATAGCTGGATGGACGTTGCGATCCTCGGCCTGTTCGTGACTCAGACGGCAGTCGGTTCATACGAGGTGGCGTGGCGTGTCACCGCCGCTGTGATGCTCTTGAGCCGCTCGATCGCAACCACACTATTCCCTCAGATGAGCCGTTGGGACACGGAGGACGCAAAGGCCCGTATTGAGGAACTGATTCCCAGAGCCCTTACCCCGTCGCTCGCGCTGATTATCCCAGCGTTCTTCGGGACGCTCGTCCTGTCCCGCGAGATTCTCACCTACGTCTTTGGGGCAGAGTTCGCCATCGCCTGGCTTGTGCTCATCATCTTGATGGGTGAGAAGCTTCTCCAAGGTGTACACATCATCCTTGGTCGTGCGTTGCAGGCGATTGATCGGCCCGAGCTCGCTGCACTTTCAACCATCGTTTCTGTGGTCTTGAACCTAATTCTGAACGCATTATTCATCTGGCAATTTGGCATCGTCGGAGCTGCTGTCGCGACAGCACTGTCGTTCTCCCTGAACACGCTGTTGCATTGGTACTATCTTCGGAACTTTGTCCGAATTCAAGTTCCCTACCGCGAAATCGGTTGGTGTACCTTCTCGTCCATCTTGATGGCTATAATGGTTGGAATTATCAAAATTATAATCACCCCGAATTCCCTTCTTGCACTTCTAGTGCTTATAGGTGTAGGTGCGCTCATCTACGGACTCATTCTGCTCTCGTACGGGCCTCTTCGCACAAAAGCCGTACAAACGTATATCAATCTTCGAATGACGCGTTCCCAGCAGATAGGGTAGGGGCTCTGTAGAAACACACTTCTTTAGGTACCTACCCCCGTGAAACTACTATTCACTTCACATGCAATAAATAGCGATAGAGCCAGAAGCGAGGAGCAACCCGATCAGCAAAAACCCACCCGGCAATTTCCAATACCCTACATTTGCATCGGGCCATGGTGGCAGACACAATAACCCAGCAACCGACATGCCTATCCCTCATGAGCCAACCAGCATTGCGGCCATCTGAATCGACATAGTTGACTATTCTAATCGTATGTAAATAGTCTTTTATATTATGAACCACAAACGACTGGCAGCAACTTGATGAGAATCGATAGTTTACGTACTGATAATCATATGCTGAGAATCCGATTATCAAAACTTCTAATAACTGGTGTTAATGTAGCTTTCGCGCTTGCAATATTTGTTCTCCAGTCGTCCACTGGTTACCATTCGAGTGTTTTTGCCGTGTACCCGATCGGATTTTGGGTACTTATTATCGTTTTGCTCAACGCGGTTATCGGGCTATCATTCATCTCCTCTGAACGCACAACGGTCTATGCGGCAGCGTTAGCTACTTTTGTACTCCTCTCAATTGGTGCAAAAACTGGTGCAGGTGTGTATGGGCCTGATAGTTACATAAAGGCAATGAAAGTACGCCAGATTCTCCGAGTCGGTCGTGTTGAAATTGACCTGTATAATGGTCTAAAGTACTGGCTGCAATAACTCAGCTGCTCGCACCAGAGGTATTACTCCAGTACAGCATTTATGCAGGCATTTCCGTGCTTACTCCGTTCGCCGCCGCCGTTTTCAGCCGCCGGTTTGGTCTTCACAACCTGGAACGTCGATTGTTGATATCAGGGTCTATTTTCCTCCCGTTTGGGATGGGGATGTGGCTCTCGACTCGTTCCCTGTTCCATCCATATTATCTCTCACTCCCTCTTGCAGTGATATTTATCGTGTATTTGCTCCGCTTTGTGGCCCGGCCCACGTGGCCTATGTGCTTTATCAGCCTCGGTGCTGGCCTCGGGCTTTTGATTATCCATCCAATGGCGGCGCTTCTCTCGATCTTGTTTGCCTTCATCATTGGACTGTCTGACACTCTCCTCTCACAAGAACTGAGAACAACGCAAGTGCTTGGACGCCTCCGCCAGTTTAATATACATTTTACGTTAATCGCTACGCCATTTATTATCTACTTTATCTATTTCCAGCTTCTCGACGCACTATCGACTGTGTTCCTCGTTTTGCTTGGTTTTGGCTCTGCGGAAAGTGTAACCACGATCTGCGTCCCGTCCGATGCCTCACCGATCGACATTTGTGGCCTGGAGCTGGCTCTGGGGAATAAATTCCATGCACTGATTTTATTCGCAGCAGCTACAGGATGTTTGGGCACGACAGTTCTTGACCGGTTGCGGACCTCATTAGTAGATGGGTTTTATGACCACACCGCAGGTCGATCCACGGGGCTGTACTTGGCCTTGCTGTTCTCCTTTGTGATCGTTGCCCTTGGCGTTATCCGCCGGGGTTTGGCGTATCGTCTGCTGGGTTTGGGCGCTTTTCTAGGACTGGCGATTGTTGCGATAATCGCTTCAAGAACGTACCAGCGCCCGCGCCGATCAACAATGATGCTTTTCGCTGGTGGTTGCCTCACCGTGCTCGCCCTGCCAATTGTAATTGGGATAGGAGATCTTCGGATTCTCGCCATAACCATCTCGGTTTCAACTATCGCCTTTGTAGGGGGCTCAGTTGTCTCTTATCGCCGTAATGGAGCTACCCTTTTGCTTTGCAGCATTTTAATTATCTTTGCTGTTTCCGTTCCAATCTTGTATCCGTTTGCTGCCCTAAATGCCGAACCAAATCAGGCGGGTACCGACGTCGATCATAACATGGTCGCATGGACAACGGAATATGATGTTGAACAGGTCGCGACAGGAACGACTGCATGGCGCGTCTACCGATACCAAAACCCGGTCCCGGACAATGATTTCGGTCCGTATCGGGGTTCAGCATGGTTAGAGGGAGAACTGGTGCTTGACGACGATGAACAGCAAGTGCAGAGTATCCAGGATGTATCTGGACAGCCGACAAACGAGTCGACTATGACGCACGTTATGATCTCGCCGTTGTCCAGCGAGTATGTGCCAGTATCCTACACGAATGATTCTGGGGGTGATGAAACTGTATACAAGCAGACCCGATCGTTATCGGCTGGAGAGGTCCAGCAACGATTTCCTGGGGGAGCGCGGGTCTATCACGCTGGCGATAACGCAGTTATTGTGTATGTGGACTGACTAGCAGACCCACGAACCATCGCGATAGATGTATATATCGCCGTTCGTGGTGTAGACGACCGTAGCGCCTTCGTAGCCGTTCCCGTCCCATTCCCCCTCCGAGTTTGGATCTCCGTCGTTCTCTCCGACGCCGTTTGCGAGCGTCCGCGTGCCGGTCCCCGTCACTTCTCCATCCGACCACGATACGCCCGACGCAGTCTCGAAGATGTGATCTTGGTATCTGGTTTCGGTCGCTGTGGAAAAGAACCGGATCGCGGCAGTTCCGTCCTCCTCGTCTAATTCGATGTTGTTGCCGATGATTCGCACACGGTCTATATTTTTTAAAAAACACGCCGATGTCGTTGTCCACCATCCACCCACCCTCGATCGAGATAGCTCTGGTTTTATTCCCATCTTCATCATCCTCCAATTCAAACGCGTCGTTCGTATTGCGCTCGCAATACGGCGTAATGAATTTGCACCCCTTCACGCCTTCGAGGAAAATCCAGCGGGGTCGTTATCCGACGCGTGTGCCCCGACCCATGTCAACCCTCGCGGGATGCCCCCGCCACCTTGGGAATTGAGCCTCCATCCCGCGTGTCCTGTACTCCCCTCTCCATTGTTGTTCGCCCGGCACTGGATAAACATCCCTTCGTTGAGGTTATGGTCGCACAAATAGCCATGTCGGTCGTTATCCCGCGCTTCGAGACCCTCGGCCCGGAAAAAGAACATATCTCCGATATGGAAACCTCTCGTCCCGCCGGTATCGAACACGTCTTTGAGGTGGTGTACGTGCTCAAGATCGACGCAATCGGCCACATTCCCGCCACCGTCGAAAGTCAGGTCACTGAGTAGGAAATTTTTCAACCGGTTATCTGCATCGTCGCCTTTTCGAGTAAAAAGATCAGAGTCCGAGATATCCGACGCGGTCTCTAACACCGTGTTCTCTCTTCCCTGTCCGACCATCCCCTGGTCGTCTGTGTCGGCGGCGGGAGCAAACGATAGCGTTGCCGTGAACGCCCCGAGTTCGACGTAACCACCCTCGTCAAGGATATTGTCGAGTGCATACTGGATAACCGTCGCAGCGTCAGTGTCTGATTCTTCAATCTCTGCGTTTTCTGTCTGCTTGGCTTTGTACTCCCCGTCTTCCTCGTAGACAAAATAGGCGCCCCCATCTGGGCGACATTGCGACTTACAAACTCTGCAATGATCGTGGCCCTCCTCTCCCATTCGACGGTCATCACAATCTATTTGTCTGCGGTCGTATCATTCCTTTTGCTGGCAATTCCCTCCCTATTAGTCACTGGGGTTTTCGGCCAGGATAGTTATGCTCGAGTCCGAGGGGTGAACCAAGTCCTCGCAACCGGATCAGTGGAGGAAATAGGACCACATACACTATCACACAGTTTTGCGGCGATCGTCAGCATGACTCTCGACGGCGGTCCGATGGACCTGCCGGTCTTTCTGGTGATTGCGGCCAGCGCACCGCTTTCGACACTGTTCGTGATCCGGTAAATACCATCAATTACGACGAAGAGGCACCAACACGCTGTACTCACAGCTGCGGCCCTGCTTCCGCTTGGGATGGGGCTTTGGCTCACGACTCGATCGACGTTCCACACGGTGTATTTGCTATTGCCCCTCGTCATCCTCTGTTTCGGCATTGCCCTGTATTCGACGACGATCTACGAGGCACCGACAAGAGTTTCTATCCTGTTGATGGTCGTCTCTACAGCACTAACGCTGTATCATCCACAGCTGTTTCTCATAGCTAGTGCTGTTATACTCGGCGTATTGGTGTTGCTCGAGGTCGGGTCAAGAGCATCTAGTGCTCGATTTGGCCAAACTCGGCTCGCTATTTTTCCCTCCTTCCGGCGGCACTCATTTTCACCTACTTCGAGATTCTGAGTTTGTTAGGTCCCGCCCTCTTACAGGTCGTCGGGTTGATCAACACTACCTCAACGCCCCCAACACAATGCCTGACGAATCCCTCCACCCCGGTCAATTACTGTGGCATTGCAGCTGCTCTTGGCGATAAACTTCTCCCAGTATTGCTTCTCGCGATCGCGACAGGCGTTGCAGGTGTTGGCCTTTTCAAACACCTAATTAATAACATACAACGCCGCTCGTTCGATCGGCCGGTGATTTTCCTTGGATAGCTGTATTTGATTGCAGCACTGGGTTTTGGTTTCGCGTTCGTGGGTCCCATCCGTCAGTCGATTTCGTATCAGATTTTAAGAACCACGACGTTTCTCGCGACACTCTTTATTCTTGCAACGAGTGACTATCTGTCGAGGGGGACCTATTCTCGAGATCGTCGTCTTCTAGTGCTCTTCTGCTGTGGTGCTGGTGGGATCATTGGTTTCCCACTTGCGATTGGATTCTCTGATGTCCGGTATCTCTCTGCAATAGCGCTGATTGCGTCAGTTGCAGCCGCGACAGCAATAACGATCGATCGGCGTCCTCAGTTCGTTTCATTGTCTCTACCTATGGTTGTTGTTGGCTGTCTTATCATCAGCCTCGTTGTCCTCTACCCAGTCCCGGCATTGAATACTGTCCCGAGTGACCCAGGAACGGCACACGACCATGCACAAGTTGAGTGGCATTCTGCGTACGCCACCGATGGGCAGGTCGCCGCTGGAACAATAACGTAGCGGATCTATTACACTGATCCCTCCATCACCTCATTTGGCGCATTTCAAGGGTCTCAGTGGGCGCTGGCAAATATGACGCTTAACGACGAGGAGCAGTTGATAGCTCCCCCTGCTTTCGATACTTCGGGTGCGCCCGTCCCCGACCGAGAGGTGAAATATTTGTTCACTGGGCCTGACACCGTCATTTCTGTCCAGTACGAACGAAACGGAGAGTACTACCAAGAGCCGCGTACAAGAGACGATATTAGTCTGGAGCAAGAGAACAAAATTTACTCAAATGGAGTTGGGTGGGGCGTGTATTACTGAAATCCCACTAAGCACCTCAAATCCATTATACAAATCATGCTCGACTTGCCCGGTCTGAAGGATAGACCGGATGTCCATCGCCTTGATGTAACTGTCGGGCCCATAGACACCAGCTCCCGCTTTCGCGGCAACAAAAATGAGTATGAGGGTGACTACTCCCGTTGTACAAATAGTCGCTCGTTCAGAACTGGTGAGTGCTACTCCGATAACCGCGATCAACATGCAGATGACGACCGCCCACAACGCGATCGGATAAGTTGCGAAGACGCTGCTATGGTACCCTCCCCTCGTCGTCTGTATAATCAGCACGGCTACTATAACAGCGAAATTAATTCCCAAGACGAGTAGTTTCGGGAGATCTATCAACCTTATCCAAGATACGAAGGGTACCTCACTTAGACATTTCTATATATAGAACACTGTCTAGTTAGCGCGCTTTGAGAAGCGAGCAGGTTGTATCTTGGTTTACTTGCAGTGTAGTGTCAGCTATGTAAATGAGAGTCGATAGGAGTGCCGATGAATAATAACATGAAAAGATCGGTAAGAATCATAGCAGGATGACCGAACTGAACGTATCTTCTCATCATTACATTCTGGCCAAAGGTAGATATGCGTTCCATCATTGGCGTTGATCGATTGCGGATCGTTTGTCGTGATTCTGAATAACTATGCCGTTGTGAGAGTCTTTCCACTAGCCACTCTCGATCTACAGTCATTATATCGCTCTCCAGAGACTGGACAAGGCTAAGTACTTCTTTCCAGAAACATGCACGACGTCCGTATTCCTCAGCCTCTATGGAGATTTCCTTTGTCAATTTCTGTAAAGGTGAACGACTCACACCAATATCTTGGTCAGAATGTTGACGATAGTTCAGGAGTCGAGCATCCATATCGTAGATTCCATTGGTAAGTGCAGCGAGAATAGCAAGATAATAATCGTGATTCGCACAATCTGGTATTGGAAGAGCTTGATCCACTAATTTAGATGATACAAGAATTGTTGCTCCTTGAACAAAATTCCGTTCGAGCAACTCGCTTACAGCACGTTTTGGGTCCGTAGCTGTCAACGGGTTGTGCCTGCCTCGAATACTGGACCATAACGTGGCGTCTGCGTGATTAGTCATCACATTGTTATTCGAGACTAAATATGAGTCATGGCAGATAAGTTCCGCGTCCGTCTGCTCATATGCCTCTATCTGACGTTCCAATTTTTCTTCGTGCCAATAGTCATCTTGATCCGCAAGTGCGATCAGTTCACCTTCACAAGCCTCAATAGCATGCTCAAAATTCTTTGTTACACCTAGATTCTTCTCTTCATCCAATACACGAATAGTTTCAGGATACTGTTGAGCGTAATCCCGAACAAGTTCGAGCGTTCCGTCGTCGGATCCATCATCCGAGACGACGACCTCGTCTGGAACAACCGTCTGGTTAAGAATACTCTCAAGTTGCAGTTCAAGGTAGTTCGCACCGTTATACGTACACAGAGCGACGGAGACAGTCATAATTTGGTATCTATTGAATGGTCTGATTTCACTGCAGAAGTCCACTGGTATGGTCCTAAGTCTAGACGACTATGGGATAGATCGCTGTCGGGATTGAGCGATACTGTTGAACGGACCAAAGCCTGATTCCAGATCATCGTTTCACCTCGCTCAGTCGCTTTTCTGGTCGAGGAAACTGGTCAAAATATACTTCGAAGGGGAGCAGGAACCCACCAAGGAGGACTGGTAGCCACTCGGAGGCACTATTTCTCCTCTGGTATGCAACCACATTGGAGTACAAATTCATAAGGAAATCATCGAAATTTACTATTCTGGTCTCATACAAATCTAACTTGTCAGGATGAATGGAGTAAGTATCGAGTATTGCTTTGATTGTTATATCTGCTTCCTGTAACCGCAACCCGAGGTCAACATCCTCGCCGCGAGCTGGCAACGTTGGATCGAATACCATATTCTTTAAAACATCATTATAAATCGCACGCGGTATTATTGCCCCATCTCCTGGAATGAAATTTGTCTCGACACAGCCAGATCGGCTATCAACCACATATGGAATTGAATAGCCGTATTTTGTTCGGAACCGGATACATTGGTGTGTCTCAGAGACTCGATAGTTAACTCGAGCGGTTGTCCAGGCTGCATCTTGTGTCACTTTTTTCTCAAGTTCTGCGAGGTAATCAGAAGGGAACAGGGTATCTTGGTTGTAACAGCAGATATAGTCTCCCTCAGTTCGCTTGATCGCTCTATTGATTCCTGCGGAGAACCCCAGATTGCGGTCGTTCTCTAACAGCGTTAGTGTCGGCTCGTCTCCATAGGCATCCCTGATAAGAGTGACAGTATCATCGTCGCTATCATTATCTGCAATCACGACTTCGAAGTCATCGACAGTCTGTGCATAGATAGAGTCAAGCGATCTTAGGATCTCATCGCCTGCATTCCACGTTACAGTGACGATAGAGAACATTGGTGAGTCACTCATAATCAGTTCAGGTAGCCCAAATCCTCAAGTCGCTCACGAACTTCTTTATCCTCATCAGCGTCGGAATCTCCATGAGGCGATGGGAGTGCATTGCGTTCCTCCGGTTCGAAGTCCGCAACTGGTATCGGTTCTCCATCGATATCATCAGGAATTCGACAGTCCATCAGAGAGAGAACCGTCGGCATGATATCCGAAATTTTGACTTCTCCAAGGTCTTCTGTCGCGGTAATATCCGGTCCCATTGCAGCGAATATGCCCGGAGGAATGTTTTCCGCCTCCCATCTCCCCGTGTCGTTAAATACGGCTTCTTTTCCAGTGGCTTCACTGAGGTGATATCCAGCATTGAATTCAATGACGAGATCTGGTGCTTTGTCTAAGAACGGGCCTTCATAGTACTCTTCACCTCGATGGATTGTTTTGGCCACTTGTTCACCAGTGGGAGATTCTAGTTTACCGAGTTTCTCCAGAAGTTCAGATCTGACGCGATTATATGTCTCTGAATCTTTCTCATGGGCGACATAGACAAGCCCTTGTGCGTTCGCGACAGCGTCCGTTTCTTCCCAATTAATTTTCTCGAAGGTTCGTTTGCCTCTTACACCTTCTTCCCAAGGAACTAAGTTTTGAATTTTTTCAGGAATAATCCGGGCAGTGTATCAGTTGCTCCTAGCTTCTTGGAGACTTGAAGTACACGTTCTTTCGTCAGTCCAGCTTTGTTCATTACGTCGTCAACGCTTGTTTCAAGCGACAGATAACCTTCTTTTTCAAGCCAATTATTGAGATGAACGACTGTGTGGACGTTTTCACAGCCGTGGTCGCTCATTACGATAACATTTGTATCTTCAAGTTCCAAGAAGTCACCAATATGGTCGTCAAACAGTTTCCACGTTTCAAAGACTGGCTCTTCTTGCCAAAAGAAGTGCTGGAGGGTATTCGAGTAAAAGCTAGTCACGTGCAAGAAATCAAACTCCTCTCGGCTGAGAAGGTCCTTCGCAACTCGGAATCGGAGATCGATCAACTCTTGAATCGCGTCAACTTCCTCGCCCCGTTCATCTTTAGACGAAATCAAGGGTTTAGGATGAATCGCATAATCATATTCTGCTTCGAGCTTTTTCTGAAGAGACTCGGGATACGTATAGACGTCATCAAGCGCCCGATATTCACCTTCACGAGCGTCAGGACCGCCACAGATCATAGCCCCATCAATCTCGCGAGGGGGGTACGTCGTCGGCATATTCACCACCGCAGTACGATATCCCTCATCGTTCAGGTAATCCCAGAGCTCCGCTGATTTGAAATCAGTTGAATGGTGGAAGACGTAATTTTCATTCCTTACATCAAGGTGGTCGAATCGGTAGACACTGAGTTTTCCAGGGTTTTTGCCGGTCGAATAACATTTCCAATTTGGAACGGTAACAGGGGGGAGGTAGCTATGACTTGTAGCGGTTGCTCCTCGTTCGATAAGTCGTGCAATATTAGGTAGTTCCCCACTCTCAAGCCATGGTGAGATGAGTTCCCAATTTCCACCGTCTAAGCCGATAACGATTGTGCGCGCCATATTATTTAATATTATTGTTGAAATCCAGTGTCTGTTTATTAACCTGCCGGGTTTGATCCTTGATTGAACCGCTAAAGGTATGGATTTCCATACTTTATGTCACCAAAATCAATTTACGATTTCTGTACTTCATATTCTTATTGGGGGTCAAGTTCTGATTCGTCAAAAGCACCTTTACAACCAGATTTTGTGCCATCACTGATTTTCTGAGTAGATGGGGCGGTAACTGGATCGCTGTCAATGTTTGATTCCGGAGTTAAATCCGGTATGTCCATTATCGTTCCGAACGAGTAGCCTCGATCTTGAAGTCCCTCCACAACGCTCGAAAATAGCTTGGTGGAGTCCTCAAGGTTACGTTTCATAATCCACTGCTTTGGTTGGTCGAGTCGGTCGTGCGAGGCCGTGTGATAAAAATCCTGCAGATGAGTGTTGAATACGAGTGGTTCAGGCAGCGGCGCGTTCCTGAGATACGTGAGATACGGTCCACCGAGCAGCTTGAGGTAGCTCTGGCAGATTGGAATCCGTATCCCTGGTGTCGCCGCGATCGGGATCTCGAGGAGTTCGTCCGTTTCGTCCGGCTGGTACGGCGTCAATGGTTTGTCGAGGTTGCTATAGACGCCAGGACGGTACGACGGAAAGACGCTCGAGTCGAATCGAAAGCCTTCGTCCTCGAGGATTTTGAACTCGTACGGCTCGATATTGCCTTGCGGGGCCCGGTACCCCTCCGGTTCAAATCCAAAATGCGATTCGAACGCTGCTTTCCCCTTCTGGATCTCCGTGCGGAAGTCGTAGCACTTCGAGGTGTCGTGTTGGTAGGAGTGGAGGTGGAACTCACAGTCTAACTGGTCGCTGAGTGTATCGATGGCCTCAGGATACTGCTCGATCGTTTTCCCGACCACGAAGAACGTGACTGGGATCTCCAACTCCTGGATTAGATCAATGTAGTCGTCGAGGTACTCGAAGGTGAGGTGATCGTACTCCGGGTCATCGAAGTACCAGTCGTTTTCAAGATCAAGCGTCACACAGGCGAGTTTGTCGTCACTCACGCACCTGCACCTCCCGACTCTCGTTTGCTTGCATATCAAACAGCATCGCGAACATCAGAAACATGCTCCCGACCGAGAACAGAAGCAGGCTCGCCGATGCGCGCATGAACAGGGGGTCACTCAGTACAACCTTCGCATAGACCGACCACAGCCCGCCAGCGAGCCCTAATCCGGCCGTTGCCGCGCCGAATAGGTAGAACAGCGCGAGCGGATGGAAGTCGAGGACGAGATACTTCACCTTCAGCCGCCAAAAGAAGTTGCGCAGTAACATCCCAGATACCTTCCGAATGTACGTCGTGTAGTCGATCGAGGAGTTCTCGTCGCCGTACACTGCCGGGATCGCGACGTCGGCGACCCGCATCCCTTTGGCGTTCAGCTTCACCAGGAGATCGTTACAGTAGCCGTAGTACTCGTACAGGTTCTCGATCCCGACGTTCGCCAGCGCGTAGTGAGAGATCGCCGTATAGCCGTTCTGCGGGTCCATCGATTTCCAATACCCGCTCGCGATCTTCGTGAGGAACGTCAGGATCGCATTGCCGACAAAGCGGAACCGCGGCATGTCCGATCGGTACTCCTTGTACAGCAGCCGGTTCCCCTTCGCGTAGTCGGCCTCGTCCTCGACGATCGGATCGAGCAGCTTCGGTAGTTGGCTTAGATCCATCTGGCCGTCTCCATCGACCGTCGGGACGATATCGACCTCGTCAGCGAGTGCGGCCAGATACCCGGTTTTGATCGCACCACCGGCGCCGCGGTTTTCGCGGTGTTGGATCGGCACGACGCGCCCGATCGACTCGTGGACGACGGCGCGCTGGTCGAGCACCGACGCCGCACCCCCGTCTGCCATGGCCTTGGGATCGGTCGGCTGCAGTCGTTCGTCGTACTTGAGCACTGCATCGTCGAGACGCGCAGCATCTTCCCGGGCGGCTTCGCGGATCTCGTCCCATGTGCCATCCGTCGAGCAGTCGTCGACCAGGTACAGCCGATCGACGTACTCTGGCATCTCGCGGATGACATCCCCGACAAAGCCCTTTTCGTTGTACGCGGGGATGACGACGCCAATAGTATGTTCACGATACATTATAGCTTCTTGTACTGGAATCCGTTCGCCACGGCCGGCTCTTCAAACGTGCCATCCACGTCGACGACCACTGGATCAGACCGCATATCGTACCTGAGATCGCCGAAGTTCAGCCCGTGGAACTCGCTGTGCGGTGTCCCGACGAGAAGCGCGTCGAATCCCGCGACCGAGAGGTCTTCTTGGACATCGATCCCAAACACCTCGCGCATCGCGTCGTCGTCGGCGTGCGGATCAAACCCGACGACCTCGATGCCGTACTCCTGCAGTTCGGTAATCACACCACCGATCGCGGAGGTCCGGATATCGTCGACGTCCGGTTTGTACGCCAATCCGAGGACGAGGACGCGACTGTGCTGGAGCACCTTCTCGCTCTCGTTGAGCGCCTTGATCGTCAGCGTGGCGACGTGGGTTGGGATGTACTCGTTGACCTCCCGAGCCTTCTGAATCAACTCAGGGGAGAACCCCTTCTGTTCGCTCTCGTAAATTAAGTAGAATGGATCGACTGGGATGCAATGCCCGCCGACCAGCCCCGGCCGATACTCGTGGAAGTTCCACTTCGTCCCGGCCGCCTCCAGCACGGCCTGGGTCTCCAACCCGAGGTGTTCGCAGGCGATCGCGAGCTCGTTGACCAGCGCAATGTTCAGATCACGCTGGGTATTTTCGACGCACTTGGCCGCCTCGGCGGTCTCAATCGTCGGCGCCTGGTGAACGCCGGCCTCGACGACCGTTTCGTACAGCGCAGTGAGCTCCGCGAGCGTCTCGTCGGTAAGGGCGCTCACGATCTTGACGACGTTCCGGAGCCCGTGCTCGTCATCGCCGGGGACCATCCGCTCAGGGGAGTAGCCGACGCCGATCTCGCTTCCCGCTTCCAACCCGGATGCCGACTCGAGCGCCGGGATGAAGACTTCTCGTGTCGCCCCCGGGTAGACGGTCGACTCGAGGACGACCGTGGTCCCGGGCGTGAGATGGTCGCCGATCATCTGTCCTGCGCGTTCGATGAGGCTTAGGTCGGGTTTTTCGAGCTCGTCGACGGGCGTCGGCACGGCGACGATAACGACCTCCGCGTCCTCGACGTGTCTCGGGTCCGTCGTAAACTCGATGGCACTCGTCGCAATGGCCTCATCGCCAACGTCGCCCGTTGGGTCAACGCCCGCCTCGAGCGTTTCGATCTTCTCGGGATCGATATCGAACCCCCAGACCTCATGGCCTGCGCTGTCGAACGCCTGCGCCAAGGGGAGGCCGACGTAGCCGAGGCCGACCACACAGATACGCGTTGTCGTCGCGGTTAGGCTGGGGTTCGTGTGTACCTGCTCACTCATTGGTGGTGGGACTGGAGCGATGCACGTCCGGACGCGCTGAGCCTCGTCGACTCGTTCAGGCAATCCCACACGGGACGGTGCTGACGACCCCTCTCATTGCTCGTTTTGTTCCATAAACGTCCCCCAATATACCGGGCAAACACCCAATCCGCTATCATATCAGTCAAAGACGTATACTGATGGAATCAATAAATAGTTATTGATTGGTGAGTTCTCTTCCTGGACCATTCTTCTTACCAAGAGAAGGGTCTAAGGTAGTTTAAGCGTCACCTGTGTATAGCCACCGTTGAAGATCTATAATCCTTAAGCAGAAGAGTACGAAGTGTCGGTAAGGCAGATTTTCATCACAGGTGTCGCCGGGTTTATCGGCGGTCAACAGTGACGGCAGCTACGACCTCGTCAGGGTTTCACTCACCGGGACATCGGCGACGACCTCGTCGCTCAAGCCGACGTGATCTACCACCAGGCCGCCCAGGCAGGCGTTCGCACGAGCGTCGACGAACCGACAACGGTCAACGCGTACAACGTCGACGGCACGCTCACCCTCCTCGAGGCGGCGCGCAAACACGACGTCGACCGCATGGTCGTGCTTCCTCCTCGTCGGTCGACGGCAAACCTGAGTACCTCCCCTACGACGAAGCGCACCCGACGACGCCCGTCTACCCGTACGGGGTGTCCAAACTCGCGACGGAGCAGTACGCGCGCGTCTATCACGAGGTGTACGGCCTCCCCACAGTCTCACTGCGGTACTTCACCGTTTACGGACCCCGCATGCGGCCGAATATGGCGATGTCCAACTTCGTCTCCCGGTGTCTTCGTGAGCGGAGCGAACGAAGGCCCGAAAGAGCTTGCTCTTTCGTTGTCTCCACGGCGAACCCCCGGTCATCTACGGCGACGGCACCCAGACGCGCGACTTCACCTACGTCGACGATGTAAAACGGGTCAACGCCCAGCTGCTCACCGACGACAGCGCCGACGGCGAGATTCTCAACGTCGGTTCGACCGACACCATCGACATCCGAACGCTCGCTGAGGTGATCCGCGACGCAATCGATCCCGACCTCGAGTTCGAGTTCGCTGACCCGCGAACGGGCGATGCCGACCACACGCACGCCGATATCTCCAAGGCGAACGCCCTGCTCGGCTACGAACCGACGACGGACATCCGCGAAGGCGTCTCACAGTTCATCGAGTGGTATCGCGATAATCGGGAGTGGTACGATCCCCTCGTCCGGAACTCGTAATCCTGGAGCGAAGGAGAGTTGATTAGGACGCTGAGACGCCGTTTGAACCGTACTAGTCGTCTTCGGCGACGACTGTCTCGGCACTCGTCTGCTCACGCAACCGTGCTTCGGCCTCATCCCTGTCTTCGGGATAGCCGACGTCGATCCGCCTCGACGGGTGGCGGATCGCGTCGATCGTTCGGCCCGACTGACTGAGCACGTCGATCGCTTCGCTGTGCTCATACTTGCCGCGACTCGAGGGATGGACTAATGCACCCACGTGGACGATCACTGGGGAGAACGTGGAGCAGCCGGCCAGCACCAGCGTCGACGGCGGTGCCGCGGACTTCTCACCGGCGCCGGGAGTCGGTCCCGCCTCATAGCCCGTGACTCGCTCGAATGCCAGTCCTCTGCGACCGCGTGATCGTGGCCGCTCTACCCTTGAAACCCCGAACGCGGCAGAACCCAGCCGTACGGCCCCGTGACGGGGCCCCGGTACGCTGACTTGCGGAGCGACGCCAACCGGTGCACGCGTCCAGCGAGGATCGGTCCGTCGTCAGGAGGTGACACGGAGCCAGAAGCGGGTCCCTCGATCGAGCCTGCGATCGACCACGCTCCGTGGTGGCTCGGAACCCGAGTCCCGAGGACCCCCTGGCTGTGGTCTTCGGAGTGCGATCGTCAGTCGGCGGGCGACCCCGTTGCGAGGTCGGCGAGGGCGGTGGCGAGCACGGCGGTCGCCTGGGCGCAGTCGTCCCAGTCGGTCCACTCGGCGGGACTGTGCGAGAGTCCCGCTTTAGACGGCGCAAAGAGCATGCCTGCATCGGTGACGGCAGCGACGTGCATGCTATCGTGCCCGGCCCCGGAGTGGAGCGTCGGCGCGTCGATCCCGGTGTGCTCGGCGCTTCGGTGGAGCGCCTCCTGGCAGCGGGACGCCATCGGCACTGGATCGATCGCGACCGTCTCGCGTAGCGTCGTCTCGACGCCACGCTCGCGTTCCAGCCGGGCGAGCGTCTCCTCGACGCGCTGGCGAACGGCGGTCATCGTCGCAGCCGTGACATCCCGGATATCGATGCCGAGTCGGGTGGTCCCCGGCACGACGTTCGTCGCATTGGGAGTGACCTCGAGTCGGCCGACGGTTCCGACGACGGAGTCGCTCTCCGCGAGCAGGTCGGTCGCTGCGTCTTCGACGGCTAACACGAGTTCTGCGGCGGCCGGGAGGGGATCGGTCCGGTACGCCATCGGTGTGGTGCCGGCGTGATTCGCCTCGCCGTCGATACGGACGTCGAGATGCAGAATGCCGGTAATCGCGGAGACGATACCGACCGGCGTCCCAGCCCGTTCGAGGCGGCGCCCTTGCTCGATGTGGAGTTCGAGCCAGGCGTCCCACGCGGCCGCGTCGATCGTCGCGTCGCCGTGATAGCCGATCTCGATGAGTGCGTCCTCGAGCGTCGTCCCATCGGCGGCCGTGCGCTCGAGGGCCGTCGCCGGCGATCGCTCGCCAACGGCGACGGACGACCCGAGGAGTGCACCGAACCGCGTGCCTTCTTCCTCGGTGAAGCTGACGACTTCGATCGGCCGGTCAAGGGCCCGCTCCGTTTCCTGGAGGGTTCGCACCGCTTCGAGCGCGGCGTAGACCCCCAGCGGGCCGTCGAAGATGCCGCCGGCCGGGACCGAGTCGAGATGACTTCCGGCGGCGATTGGCGCGGCATCCGGCTCGGCACTGGCCGGCGTCCAGCGGCCGACGATAGTGCCGACCGCGTCGATCCGCACCTCGAGGCCGGCCTCCTGCAGCCGTTCGCAGAGATAGTCGCGGGCTTGCTGATCAGCTTCCGTCCCTGTGAGGACGGTTCGGCCGTGGCCGTCATCAGCGTCGATCGCCCCGAACGAGGCCGTGGTTTCGAGATCATCCCGCAGTCGGCGTTGATCGATTTCCATCTGCCTGTCGTGAGAGCACGTACCAAGAGTGGCTATTCGTAGTTTACTGTTCTAGCCGGCGTCGGGCCCGCAGACCAGTGCGTGACGCGACGTCGACCGCCACGCCCCAATCCGCGCGGTGGGCGGCCGTGGGGGCCATCCGTGCCGAGCGATCCCGATCGAGCTCGACGGGGCGCCGGAGGAGGGCGGTGCCCACCCCGACGGGGCACCCGAACAGCCACGAGCGATCGATCAGCAGCCTGCTGGTGCCGGCTCTGAGAAACAGCGCCCCGACGGCAGAAGGGCGAGCCACCACGGCCAGACCAGAAGCGCGAGGCCCGACTGTTGGTGGCCACCGCATCGAGGCATGCACGCGGTTCCTGACCAGCCGATAGTCGGCGATCAGTATCGCGAGTGCCGGCGCGAGGAACGCCGACGAGCTGGTGCTGCACGTGGCGACCCACGGAGCTCCGCCACCGCGAAGCGCGCACCCGCGACCGCCTGGCCGACGAGAAGGGCTGCCCACCAGCTAGGAGCGGAGTGGGAGAGCCCCCTTGACCGCTCCGATGGACGACTCGGTCCCACTCCGTCCCAACTGCGGTCATGGCCCCATTCCTTCAACCGACCAGCAACCGTCTTCGAGGACATCGCACCCGACAATGCGCATAAAGATGTTCGCATACCTCCTCGGGATATCCGCTACCACGGTACCCATAATCTGTGGGAGCAGTTGTCTCGGCACGGAATGACAATACTTGGTGTAGATATCGGTGGGACGTTCACCGATATTTATCTTATCGATAATGAAACTGAAGCACAAGCGATTCATAAGGTCAGCACCACGGACGATCCATCCGACGGGGCATTGCGAGGCATCCGCGACATCTGCGAGCTGACCGACACCCCGCCGGGTGAGATCGAGTATCTCCTCCACGGGACGACGATCGCGACGAACGCCGTGGTGGAACACGACGGTGTCCCGACGGGAATGATCACGACCGAGAACTACCGCGATATCACGCATATCGGTCGGCATCAGCGCCCACAGAACTACTCAATTCAACAAGACATCCCGTGGCAATCCATGCCCCTGGTGAAACGACGGCACCGGAAAACGGTCTCCGAGCGGCTTACGCCGCCCGACGGGAGCATCGAACTCCCCCTCGATGAAGACGCGGTCGCCGAGGCGGCAGCCGAATTGAAAGCGGAGGGGATCGACGCCATCGCCGTCTGTTTCCTCTTTTCGTATCTAAACGACGCTCACGAACAACGCGCGAAGGAGATCGTCGAGGAGGTCCATCCTGATGCCTACGTGACCGCCTCCAGTGAGGTGTACGCACAATTCCGAGAGTTCGAACGGTTCACGACTACCGCGATGAACGCGTTCATCGGCCCGGCCGTCACGGAGTATCTGGCCCGGTTCAAGGAGGGCCTCGAAACCTTCGGCATCAGCGCTGATCTCCACATCATGCAGTCGAACGGTGGGATCGCGACCGAAGAGATGGTCGCCAACAAGCCGGTGAGCCTGCTGCTGTCGGGTCCGGCTGCGGGGATTCTCGGCGGGAAGTGGCGAAGCGAGGTGAACACGCCGCCCGACCAGCCGACGAATACAATCACCCTCGATATGGGCGGGACGAGCGCCGATATTGGGATTATCGACGATGGAGAGATCGTCGAGGCAAACGTCCGCGAGACCGAAATTGGGGGCTATCCTGTGCTGGCCCCAATGATCGATATCGAGACGATCGGCGCCGGCGGCGGTAGTATCGCGTATCTCGACCAGGGAGGTGCGTTTCGTGTCGGGCCAAAATCAGCCGGGGCCAATCCCGGGCCGGTAAGCTACGGTCGCGGCGGGTCCGAACCGACGGTGACCGACGCACACGTGACGCTGGGCCGTGTCCGTGAAGGATTTTTCCTCGGCGGAGCGATGGATCTGGCGGTCGATGCGGCCAGAGACGCGGTCGCTGAGCAGATCGCGGACCCGCTCGGGATGGGTCCTGTCGAAGCGAGTCTCGGCATCTTGGACATCGTCAACAACAGTATGGCGAACGCCATCCGAACGAAGACGATCCAGAAGGGCCGCGATCCCGAGCAGTTCACGCTCGTCACGTTCGGCGGCGCAGGGCCGATGCACGCAGCCGATCTCGCCCGCGAGTTGGACATCCCGCGTGCGCTGATTCCGGTGAACCCCGGCGTCCTGTCGGCAGTGGGGCTCTCGACGACGGATCTCCAGTACGACTATAGTAATACTGAGTTCTCCCTGTTCGACGAGGTAACCCACGCGAGCCTTGCCGACACTTACGCGGAGCTGCTCGCGCAAGCGCGGGAGCAGCTCAAAGCGGACGGGGTCGCTCGCGAACAGATACATCTTGAGATGACCGCCGATTGTCGGTACGTCGGGCAGGGATACGAACTCAGTATCCCCGTCGGGACGAACGGGGACGTAGACGAGCTCGAGACCCTTCGCGAGCGGTTCCATCGGGCACACCAAGCCGAGTTCGGACACAACTTCCCGGAGAATCCGATCGAAGTTGTCAACGAACGGGTGACGGGCCACGGTACCCTGCCGTCGTCCGAGCTAGTCGGCCTCCCCGCCGCAACTGAGCCCGTTGAGAACCGTGTTCTCACGACGGAGACCGTCCACTTCCGTCACGATGGCGAGACCGATGCGTACGAGACGCAGTTCTTCGAGCGCTCGTCACTCAGAGCCGGCCATCAGATTCAGGGGCCGGCGATCGTGAGCGAGAAAGACTCGACAATCGTCATCCCGCCGGATTTCACGGCACACGTTCTCGAGTACGGTGATATCGAACTCAACCAAACGGAGTGAGTCAGCATGTCCAGAGAATCCAATCCATCCCAGACGGTTACCGAGCAGACGAGTCCCCTGCTCGAAAGTGACGACCCGGAAGCCGAAATCGATCCCATCACTCGGCGCATCATCGGCGGCAGTCTCATCAACATCTGTGACGAGATGGGGCATAAGCTGACGCGGATGAGCTATTCAAGTATCATCCGTGAATCCGAGGACTTCGGGTGTGCGCTCCTCGACGAACAGGGCCGCCAGCTCTGTGAAACGGACAGCACCCCGCTACAGATGGGACCGATTCCGGCATACGTCAAGGGCGTTATCGAACTCTTCGAAGAGCGAGGCGAGACCTTCACCGACGGGGATGTGATTATCCACAATGACCCCTATTACGGTGCGAGTCACGCCCCGGACTTTGCGCTGATCGTGCCGGTGTTCCACGACGGCGAGCTCACGGCGTTTTCCGTGACGACGGCCCACCACCTCGAGATTGGCGCTGACAAACCGGGCACATGTATCATCGAAACGGTTGATTCGTACAGCGAATCCATCCGACTCGACGCGCTCAAGATCGTCGAAGGTGGCGAACGGAACGAGACGGCCTGGCAGATGATTGCCGACAATATTCGCACCCCGGATATGGTTATGGGCGATATCGAGGCCCAAATCTCCGCGGCCCGGGTCGGCGCGTCACGGCTCAACGACCTCTTTGACGAGCACGGCCACGATACCGTCAAGATCGCCGGTCAAGCGCTGATGCGCTACTCGGAGCGCATGCTGCGAACCGAAATCAAGGACCTCCCAGACGGCACCTACTCCGCCGAAGGGTATATCGACGGCTATCTCGATTCGGAGAACCCGGCTGAGAAGGACATCTTCTTAGCAGTGGATCTGGAGATCGATGGATCCGAGATCTCTGTCGACCTGTCGCGCTGTGACGACCAACTCGATAACAAGCCCATCAATATGCCGTTTGCGGGGACGGTCATTCCGGCCGTCCTCTTGGTGATCCGATCCACCCTTCTCGATACGGAGTCGTTCGAAATGGTCCCGCAGAACGACGGCATCACACGCCCGGTCTCGGTCCACGCTCCCAAGGGGTCGATCGCCAATCCGCGGTTTCCGGCCCCAACCATTGCGCGGTTCACGCCGGGCAACCGGATCGCCGATCTCACCCTCAAAGCGCTCGCGGAGGTCGTGCCGGAGAAAGTGTGCGCCGGTGTCGGGAACCTGAAGGTCGCGACGACGAGTGGGGTCACGGACGATGATGAGTACTGGGTCTACATGGATATCTCGTCGGGCAGCTACGGCGCTCGGCCGACAAAAGATGGACTCGATGCCGTAGACACGCTATATGCGAATACGCGGAATAACCCCATTGAGGATATCGAAACCCACTACCCCCTGCGGGTGAGCCGATACGAGCTGCGTGAAGACCAAGAAGGAGCTGGTGAATATCGCGGTGGGTACGGACCGATCCGCGAACTGCAGTATCAGAGCGACGGGCGACTCTCGATCGAAGGTGACGGGAGCAAATATCCGCCGTGGGGGTTCGCTGGCGGTGAGGATGGCTCTCCTGGTGCCCTTCTCGTGGAGGATGAAATTGACGAGTCGACGCCTCGGTCAAAGCTATCCAACAAACCGATTTCGAACGGGCAGCGAATCACGCTGATTGGACCATGCGGCGGCGGCTGGGGCGATCCGCTCGACCGACCCCCCGAAAAGGTCCGTGAAGACGTTGTCGACGATCTCGTCAGCGAGGAGCGTGCCAAGGACGTCTATGGGGTCGTTCTTACCGAGTCGCAGGAGGTAGATCTGGAAGCGACTACCAACCTCCGCGACCAGAAGCGCTAGAGCACCCGCCCGTCCCCTGCTTGAAATGGGTGGATGATCTCGGTGTATTCGATCACACCACTCGTGTTCGAGCTCCCGAACGTTCTCAGTGGGCCTGACAGGAACGCTGACGGGGTGGGCATGTTTGGTGGCAGTGTGGTGAGGGTGTTTTCCTGGTGGTTGATCTTCGCTGTGGTTGCGGTCGGAGTCGCGGGCCTTGGCTACTTCGCGAACAAATACGCGAAGAAGAACCGTCGACACGCACACCGTCTGACCCCCAGCTCCTCGTGCGCGCCCCTTCTCAGAGATTCGGAACAATGACGATGTATCGTTCAACCCCGAGTTCGACCCGCTCAGTGCGGAGTGCCCCTCGGTCACACTCCCAGCTCGCAGCTGCCCTGAAAAGACGACCACGCAGATGACCGATGGGACCGGCGCGACAAACAGGAGCTAACTAAGTAGCTGGGAGGGTCAGTCGGACGCGTACTCAAGGGTTGCATCCTCGTCAGTGTCCTCGCCCTCTTGCAGCCGCCGTTCGGCCTCGTCCCGATCCTCAGGATACCCAACGTCGATGCGCCACCCCTCTAATCCGATCGCGTCGATCGTCCGCCCCGACTGAATGAGTAAGTCGATCGCTTCACTGATCTCGTACTCGCCGCGATTGGATGGCTGCACCAGCTGGCAGGCGTGGAAGATGGCGGGCGAAAAGGTATAGAACCCGGTCATCACCAGATTCGACGGCGGATCCGCAGGCTTCTCCACGACATCGGTCACTTCGCCGAATTTGTTCGTCTCGCAGACCCCGTACCGACTCGCCTCCTCCCACGGCACGTCCTCGACCAAGAACGCAGCGTCCGCCCGGTCCTCCTGTTGTCGCCGGACGACATCCTCGAGGTTCGCCTGGAAGATATTGTCTCCGAGGATGAGCATGAAGTCATCGTCGACGTGCTCTTCGACGGTCAACAGCGCGTGTGCGAGCCCCTTCTGCTCGCGCTGATGGCAGTAGGTGATCGGCACCCCCTCGTAGGCGTCACCGTAGTGGTCGATGATTTGCTCTTTGAGATAGCCGACAACGACGATCAGCTCAGTTGCACCGAGGTCGACGAGCTGCTCGAAACAGTGGGTCAGAATCGGTTCCCCGTCGATTTCAACGAGGCCTTTTGGTTTGTCTTCAGTCAGTGGTCGCAGCCGTGTCCCCTTCCCTGCAGCCAGTACAACTGCTTGCATACCAATCCAATGATAGTATCGAGTCAAGTATTTTCTGATCATGGAGAATGTATCACTGCGGTATCAGTACGTTCAGACAGGGGGCCACGAGCACACCATCGACTGCACCGCACCGGGATTGGCCGCGACTCCCTGAAGATTTCAGGCCTTGTGCGGCGACCGTGTCAGCGAGAGACTCACGGCCACGACGTCCTCCGCTACCATCCCGGGGACCGACGGCTCTTTCCGCGCGAAAGGGCGCCAACGGCTGGATTGCTCTGAGTCACTTCGAGGCGGTCGCCGAGGCTTCGGGTGCGCCATTCACCGAGAAGTCCAACCGTCGGTCCGTTGTCCGTCAGAGCACCGCCATGCCACCGAGCATTCCTGAGGCCCAGCTACCTCTCGCGAGTCCACCGTGCTCACCAGCGACTGGCGCGACCGGCCCTCCACCTCGGTGTCACTGTCGTTCTCCTAGGGGGCGTTCGTCGGGGTGGTCGTCTCCGCTGGCGCCCTTGAGCCATCGCCGGAATACAAGGCCTACCCGGATGTGGACGACCTCGGGGCGAACGCCGATGACGACGTCGGTCAGGAGGTCGCGGTCAGTGGCGTCGTCGAGACGGACCCAGTTTTCAGTGCGGTCGCTCCCGAGGGTGGGTCTACGGCCGGCGACCGCGGGTGGACCGGCGACGGGCCCACGATGCGGCTATCGATCGAGATATGCGACGCCGTCGGCTGAGCACTTCAGTATGAACGTGAGAGCGGTCCAGGACGGCTCGTGAGAGCTCTCGACGCCCTTGCGGCGGCTCCACGCCTAGCAACCACATGATACGCTTCGATCGACCGTCAAAACCGGTGTAATTTCGCTGAGAAGGAGCGGAGCTACAAGGAGGAGGAATCGGCTGGGCGACCCCTGTCGGATTAGCTGCGATTATGACAGTGCACCAATTCTACGGCTATACCCTCCCGAACTCGTGGAGATGACTCGGAGTAGCCGCCAGTAAATACCGAACAGAGTTGGAATAGTTGTAACCCAAACCTGGTGGAACAAGACTGTCGGATTCGGTCCCACCGACTCCCGCTGGAGTTTATTGGTGCTTTCGAGACTCGACCGTGGACGAGTCCACCTCACAAATACCGAACGCACCACCAGAAGATTAGTATTCTGTCTGCTGGAATAAAGTAGGTATTAGTACTCGACTATCGATGGTAGGCGTATGTCAGGTCAAAACATGTCTCGGACCGTGAAGACGGCCGATACGGTCTTCACGATTATTGAAACGCTGCAGAAGCAAGATGGGTGTACGGTCACGAGGTTAGCCGACGAGCTCGACCTCGCGAAAAGTACCGTTCACGCCTATCTTGCGACCCTCGAGCGAAAGGAGTACGTGACGAAGGAGGACAAGACCTACCATTTGAGTCTCAAGTTTCTCGATCATGGGATGTATACGATGCGGAACAACGCGGTCGCGTCGGTTGCCCGTCCGAGCCTCGAACAAACGGCCGACGAGACGGGCGAGGTCGTTTGGCTCATCGTCGAGGAACACGGCCGGGCTGTGTACGTGGACCGGGCCAAAGGCGAGAAGGCGGTCCAGACGAGTGGCCACCGCGGCTTGCGTACGTATCTCCACTTTCTCGCGGCCGGGAAGGCGATTCTTGCCAATCTCGATGAGAAAACGGTAGCGGGGATCATCGACCGGCATGGGTTGCCCGCCCAGACCGGGAACACGATCACCGACCGGGAGCGGCTATTCGAGGAACTCCAGCGCGTTCGGGACCAGGGCTATGCGTATAACAACGCTGAGGAAGTAGAAGGGGTCCGGGCGATTGGTGCGCCCATTACGCAGAATGGGACGGTCTATGCTGGCGTGAGTATCGCCGGCCCAACGGCTCGACTGCAGGATGCCGAATACGAACAACGGATGCGCCAAGCGGTCATCGAAGCCGCGAATACGATCGAGTTGAATCTCGAGTACTGATCGCACGGCGATATCTCAGTCGGGGGGGGAAGACCGCGCGTGGTGGTGGCGCGAAGGGGGTGGAGTAAAGGCCGGGCGGGAATGGGGGCCGTGTTCGGCCACCCACGCGGTATAAGGGTGTTTCTCGAGTGACGTGTGGTATGTCCACAATTGCAGTGGATGTCGGTGGGACACACACCGACCTGTACGGGTGGTTGAGCGATGAACAACGGGCGGTCCAGGAGAAAGTCCCGACGACGGCCGGTGATCCGACCGAGGGCGTCATGCACGCGCTGCAAGCGGCGGACGTCGATCTGACGGCAGTGGACACGTTCATGCACGGGAGTACGATCGCCACGAACGCGGTCATTGAAGGGGAGTATGCGGCGACGCCGTTCATTACGACCGACGGCTTTCGTGATCTCATCGAGATCGGCCGGTATCACCGCGAGGAGTTGTACAATCCGTATCAATCGAAACCGGCACCCCTGACGGCGCGGCGCCACCGCTTTACGGTGCCTGAACGGATTGACGAAACCGGCGACGTCACGACTGCTTTGGACGAACAGGCCGTGTATGACCTCGCCGACCAGTTCCAACGAGATGAAATCCGTAGCGTCGCGGTTGGGTTTCTCAACTCGTATACGAACCCCGAACACGAATATCGGGTCAAAGAGATCCTTGAGGAGAAGGTCGATGACCTCTACGTCGCGATTTCGTCAGAACTAAGCCGGAAACTCGGCTCGATTGCACGGTTCAATAGCACGATTATGAACGCCGCCCTCGAGCCCGTCATGGCGGGGTATCTAGATAAACTCGACCGGAAACTCGCCGACGAAGGCTTTCGGGGCTCGTTCTACGTGATCCGGTCGGACGGCGGCGTTGCCGGGACGGCGAAGGCGAAACGGCAGGCCGAATCGACCATCCTCTCTGGGCCCGCCGCAGGCGTGAGGGGGAGCCAAGCGATCGGCGACGTCCTCGGGCAATCGAACGTCATCGGCATGGATATGGGCGGAACGTCGACGGACGTCTCGCTGATCGAGGAGGGCGAGCCGCTCATTACAACGGAATACGAGGTCAAATTCGACATTCCGTTGGTCAAGCCGATGCTCGATGTGACCACCATCGGCTCCGGTGGTGGTAGTATCGCGTGGATCGACGAGGGCGGCTCACTGCGGGTCGGCCCCCAGAGTGCGGGTGCCGATCCGGGGCCGGTCTGCTATGGGCAGGGCGGCACTGAGCCCACGATCACCGACGCCCACCTCGTACTCGGGCGGCTCGATCCGGAGACCTTTCTGGGCGGCAAGCGCTCGCTCAACAAGGAGGCTGCGTCGCAGGCGATCGAAGACCTCGCCGGGCGGCTGGGAATGGACGTCCTCGAGGCGGCGGAAGGTATCCTGAAGATCGCGAACGAAAACATGGCCGCGGCCGTCCGTGAGACGACGATCGAGCGCGGGCAGGATCCGCGCGACTATTACCTCGTCGGCTTCGGTGGCTGTGGACCGATGCATGCAGCCGAGGTTGCCGGGAGCCTTGACGTCACCTCCGTCGTGGTACCGAGCGCCTCGGGGGTCCTCTCGGCGGTCGGAGGCACGATGATGGATATCCAACATAATGATGATAAGACGTTCTACACCCCCGTCGAAGCAGTCGACCCGTCCACGTTAGCGGCCGAATTCCAGGAACTCGAACGGGCGATCCGGGAGACGTTCGACGAGGAGGGGATTGACCCGTCGGACGTCGACGTCGAGCGGGTGGCAGAGATGCGGTACGTGGGCCAGACCTACGAAGTCGATGTCCCCGTCCCCGCCGGCAGCCTCGACTCGGCGACCATCACCCGACTGCTGGAGACGTTCCACGAGCGCCACGAACAGGAGTACGGGATCGCCTCCGACCAATTCCCTGTGACGTTCGTGAATCTGCGGGCCGTCGGACGCAAGCAAACGGTCGAACACGAGTTCCGAAGCCCGAGTACAACCGCCAGCGGTGGAGACGTCACCGACACCCGGGAGGTATATTTCGACGGCGAATGGCAGACCACGTCGATCTACTATCGGGACGGGCTCGAACCCGCGTCGGAACTTGAGGGGCCGGCCATCATCGAGGACGCTCACTCGACGATCACCCTCAATCCGGGAATGAACGCGGCGGTCGACGACCACGAGAACATCGTTATCACCACGAAGTAATGGAGAATTCAACAATGGCTCAAACATCAGAACGGAAAACCGACATCGATGCAGTGACCTTCGAAGTACTGCGGAGCGCGTTCGAACACACCGCAGATCGGATGAGTACGGTGCTCCAGCGCACGTCGTTCTCGCCGATCATCTATGATATGGTGGACTTCTCGAACGCGATCTTCACACCGGACGTCGATCTGGTCGGGCAAACGGCGAACTGCCCGGTCCACCTCGCGGCCATGCACTTCAGTGCCGAAGCCTCGCTCGCGGAGTTCGGCGTTGACGAACTCGGCGAAGACGATATCGTGTTGCTGAACGATCCGTACAACGGCGGAACCCATATCAACGACGTTACGTGGACCCAACCGATTTATGATAGTTCGGATGAACTGCTCGGCTTCGGCGTCAGCCGTGGGCATTGGACGGATCTCGGCGGCGGTGGGCCCGGCGGCCAATCGTGGGGAACCCATCTCGCAGAAGAAGGGCTTCGCATCCCACCGTCCAAAATCGTCGACAACGGCGAGCTGAACGAGACCCTGCTCGAGATCTTGAAAAGCAATACACGCGTCCCACAATACATCGAAGGCGACGTCCAGGCCCACCGGGCTGCACTGACGGCCGCCAAGAAAGAACTCCAGCGTCTCGAGACGAAATACGGGGCAGAAACGGTCCGACAGGGGATGGAAGAGGTATTGGAGTACACCGAAGCACGGACACGGGAGGCGATACGCGACATCCCCGATGGGGAGTATACAGCGCGTGACTATGGCGATTGTGACGGAATTACGAAAGAGTCGATCTATCTCAATGTGACACTTATCGTCGAGGAAGATGAGATCACCGTCGATTTCGACGGGACGGACGACGCTGTGCCCGGGTCCGTAAATTCACCGAAAGCAAACACGCACTCGGCAGTCTACTACGCCCTCAAGTTCTTCACCGATCCCGCCGCTCCCCCCAACGCCGGCATGTATCGGCCGATCAACATTGAACTCCCCGAAGGCTCGTGGGTGAATCCCGACTGGCCCCGACCCGTGATCGGCTGTACGACGTTTGCAGCGTCCAAGATCTGTGCGGTCATCTGGCAAGCGCTCGCGGAGGCGATCCCTGACGAGATCGTCGCTCCGACGTACTCTGAATGTAACTGGTTTACGGTCCAACAGGAAGATCCAAAGACGGACGACGCCTACGTATGGTCGGATCTGCCACCAGGTGGGTGGGGTGGGACGCCGTCTGGTGATGGAATGGAGACGACCGCGGATCCGCTCGGCAACTGTATGGATCTGCCGGTTGAACGCGCCGAACTCCTCTTCCCCGTGACCGTCGAGCGACGGGAGTTCATTCCCGACTCCGGTGGGGCAGGGAAGTACCGTGGCGGACTGGGCCTTCGTGAAACGTTTGTGTTCCACGGCTACGCCGAACTCAGCGTCGAAACGAGTCGGACAAAAGAGGGAACCCCCGGTGTGAACGATGGCCACGCTGGAGGCTTAGGCCGATTGCTCAAAAACTACGGAACCGAGCATGAGGAGGTGATCGGCGGCTGGCAGCCCGATGGTGATGAGTGGGAGATGTGCCTGATTGGGAGTGAACCGTTCCAGTCCGGTGAATCGTTTACCATCGAAACCCAAGGTGGGGGCGGGTGGGGAGACCCTACCGACCGGGATCCGGAAGCGGTTCGTGAAGACGTCCGTGATGGAAAGATTAGCCGCGACGCGGCGGCTGAAGTGTACGATGTCGATCTCGAGTGAGCGGAGCGGAGGGAACCGAAGATCATGACCGATTTTGACACCATTATTATTGGCGGGGGTGTTGCTGGCGCCAGCTGTGCATACCATCTCGCCGCCGCTGGAATCGAGGATGTCGCCATCTTCGAAAAAGATCAACCGGCAAGTAAAGCAAGTGGCCGTGCAGCCGGGTTCATAACGCCCGATCAGTTCCTGAGTACAGGCACCCATCCGCCAGAACATCAGTATATCATTGAGTTCTGGGAGGATATGGCCCAGGAGACGAAGCTCGAACTTCGCTACGATGACGCCTACACGTTCGCTCGCGAAGAGGACTCGGTCTCGCACCTGAACCGACTGCATGACGAAACAGCCGTCGAGTCACGGTTGCTCACGGCTGAGGAACTCGGCGAACGCGTTCCGGATCTCCGCATTGATAATATCGAACTCGCATTCATGTTCGAAGATGGATTCTCACTTGATCCATACACGGCGACGATCACCGTCCTAGAGAACGCACTGGCGCTTGGGGCGGACCTACACACTGAAGCCGTCGAATCGATCACGCCACACGCACACGGCGAGACGAGTGTAGCAACGTCTGAGAGGTCCTACACTGCATCGACGGTAATTCTCGCTGCAGGGGCGTGGAGCAAAGCACTAGCTCTCGAGATTGGTGTCACGCTGCCACTCAAACCGCGGATTAGTCAGATCGTTACGCTAGCCCCGGAATCCAGGGTGCACCTCCCACTGGTTAACGATCCGGACCTGCTCCTCTATTACCGGACGGAAGCGAACGGGGAGGTTCTGATCGGCGGCGGAACGGGCAAAACGGAACTTGACCCGGAGACGTTCGACGACTCGGCTCGGGAAGCGTACCTGCAGGACGTAGCGGAGAAAGCCCCGAAAATCTCCGAAAAACTCACCAATAGTGATATCACTGGAAAGTGGGCGGGGTTGTGCTCTGCCACACCGGACCGGCACCCGCTTGTGGGACAGATTCACCCACACGGAATCTACGCGTGTTGTGGGTTCAACGGTGAGGGAATCATGTACAGTACCGTGGCTGGTCACCTGATCGCCGACTTCGTTACCGGGACCCCACCGACGTTCAACGCCGACGCGTTCGCGCCGGATCGATTCGCCACACCGGAGGCCGATTTCGAGATTCGGAGCGCAATCGAGTGGTGAACACGGGGTAACACCGACGGCGATCTCGCGCCGATCGGTACCTTGAACGGTCGCTTCGCCTGCCTTTCTGCCGACATACCGAGAAGACGCCGACGGGCCCGCAGAGCGGGAGTCTGGCATACGAGCCGCTTGTGGATCCACCGTGCGCACCGGAGACGGCTCCGACCGGGTTTCCAACTCGGTGCGTTCGTCGGGGATCGTCGTCTCCGCTGGCGCCCTCAAGCTGTCACCGGAACCCAAGACGACCCGGACGCGGACGACCTCGGGGCGAACGACGTGCTCAGGTGACTGCATCGCCTCCCGGCGATACTCGACGGCTGCTCGAGTCACCATCGGACGTCGATTCCAGCGCGGACGCTCAGGTGGAATCGACTCGTTCAACCGCGAGCGCGCGAGGGCCGCGGTCACCGAACGCAAGCTCGAACGAGACCGTTACCCCCTCTTTGAGAATCGAGGCGTCGCTGTCGCGAATGTGGACGAACACGTCGCGTCCGGGTTCCGGTCGCGAAATGAATCCGTCCCCTTCCTTTGGGTTGTAAAACCGAACGGTTCCGGTAGGCATGCATGACTGGTCCGAGCCGATGATTTATAGTAGTGCTGTTGGGTCTGTGGAGAGAGATGGCGAATCGATGTGCATATTCCGCATCGGCTGATTGGACCCACCGACTCAACCGGTACGTCCGGAACGCGTGGGACGTCGAGATGCAGAATTCCGGTAAATTCGATGCTATCCAGCGATGCGACTGTCTCAACCCCACAAAGGTTCGTCTGAAACCTCCTGCCGTAGCGAAAATAGATCCTCGTCTGCTGGCTTCAATCCTCACAACGGTTCGTCTGAAACTCGTATCGTACATCAAAGGCCGATTCGGAGACGACGGCTTCAACCCCACAACGGTTCGTCTGAAACCGCCTACGAGACCGAGGTCGAGGATGGCGATGAAACCGCTTCAACCCCACAACGGTTCGTCTGAAACCATGCCGATTTCTCGGCGCTAGGCGCCTCAAAGGGCTTCTCACACAACCTACTTTCCGTCGACCATCAATACCTGGTACACCCCCGGATCGACGGACTGGTGTTCGCCACCACCACTCGATCGCGGTCTGGGGTACTCACCACTTCAGGAGTTCCGATACGATCGCTCAAGGCGGGCGACTCGTCCATCATTGGCAGGTGCACCTGACCCTGAATCCAGGAAATATCACTTATCGCTAGAATTTAAGAGGGGTTAACTCCGTGAGACAACTATGAACGTCGATCGAGCACGCCCTCGAGACGGACTTTCCGCCAGCCGTCACGAGGAGAGGGAACACAGAGGAGTGGACGATGACCGCTGACCAGGCGGAACTCCCAACGCCGAAGCTTCGATTTTCTGCCGGCCGGTTCGAGGGGCCCCTCATCACTGCTATCATCACGTTGCAGTTCACCCTCGTTGGGGTTACTCTCCTGACGTTTGCGTTCCTCCTCCTTACCGACGACAGTTTCCAGTTCACGGTTATCGTGACGGCTGGTCTCCCGCTGCTGGGTGCGTACCTCCTCAACTTTTTGTACAGGAGGGAGCGTGACACCATCGACACGCACACCGTCTGACACCCTGCTCCTCGGTCTAGCGCCCCGTCTCAGAGACTAGAAACAGTGATGATGTATCGCTCAACCTCGAGTTCGACCCGCCTCAGTGCGGAGTGCCCCTCGGTCACACTCCCAGCTCGCAGCTGGCCTGAAGAGGCGACGACCACGCAGATGAGATGAGACCGGCGCGACGAACAGGAGCTAACTAAGTAGCTGGGAGGGTCAGTCGGACGCGTACTCAAGGGTTGCATCCTCGTCAGTGTCCTCGCCCTCTTGCAGCCGCCGTTCAGCGCCATCCCGATCCTCGGGATAGCCAACGTCGATGCGCCACCCGTCCATTCCGATCGCGTCGATCGTCCGGCCCGACTGAATCAGCAAATCAATGGCTTCGCTGATCTCGTACTCGCCGCGATTGGATGGCTGCACCAGGTGGCAGGCGTGGAAGATGGCGGGCGAAAAGGTATAGAACCCGGTCATCACCAGATTCGACGGCGGCTCGTCGGGCTTCTCAACCACGTCCGTGATCTCGCCAAATTTGTTCGTATCACAGACCCCGTACCGACTCGCCTCCTCCCACGGCACGTCCTCGACCAAGAACGCGGCGTCGGCACGCTCCTCCTGGTGTCGCCGGACGACATCCTCGAGGTCATCGTCGGTGACCAGGTCGCCGCCACCGGCGTTCAACGTGAGCGCGGCGGCGAGCATTGCGAGTGCCTCGTGCTTTGTCTCTCCGCAGGAGGCGATGCCGCTTTCGACATCGACGGCCGTGATTCGCCCATCGTCCTCGTGGAGAAACTCGCCGGAAGTCGTCGACCGAGGAGTAAACTACCCCACCCTACTCCCTCGGCGCTACGCATCTCGGTCCTTGAGGCCGGAGGCTCCACCTTGAATAACGCTGAAATCGAAAACTCAGAAACCGTATCGCTTATGCGCCTCGTCAATTGGGACGATTTCCAGTACCCGCACCTCTCTTTCGTCCTCCAGGACCGTGTAGATGGCTGTGTAGGTCCGAGAGAGGTGCATCCGGAACCGGTCGCGGCGGCCGTCGATGGGGAGCTTTTCCTTGTCCCCACGGCCGCGGCCCGGGTACGGGTTGTCCGCGAGGTAACCCAACTTCTCCGTGCAGATTCGCTCGGTTTTCTCGTCAGCGACGTCGAGGAACTCGCGCGGCTGATCGCCGAGCAGGACATCGTACTCAGACATCCGAGAGGGGCGTCAACTCGTCGCGGTCCGCCTCTTCCAACTCTCGGAAGCGCTGTTCTAAATCCTGCCGACGCCGCTGCTGAACGAGTTGCTTCAGCAGATCGTCGTACGTTTGGCCGGGCTTTTTCAGATCGTGGAGTTCCCTTCTGGTTTCCTCGGTCACTGGGATACGCTTGTCTGCCGACATGGCTCTACACGGACGTACAGGGCTGACAGTCTTAACAGTTAGGGGACAACCGATTGACTTGGAACACCCTGTCTCTTCCGGCCAGGCAACTGCAACGATTCCCAGGCTGGTACCGGTGTCGCTGGCGTGGCAGCGGGACGTCCCCATTCCATGGCTCGCTAAGAGTGACGACACCGTTATCGTTGTTCCCGACCTGCAATAGGTGTGATTCCGGCACCGGTTCTCTGTGCTGAATCCTCCACCATCATGGAATCCACTGACCCTCCAACTCCCGCTCCTGACGCGACGGTTGCGTTCGAACAAGAACTTGAAGAAATGATCCTCACCGCGTTCGGACGTGGTGCGGCGGTCGAAGGGACGTGGACGATTAGTGGGCCTGTCGCTGATGCCCCGGACTGGCATGTGACCATCGAGAAGGTGCCGCCGGCGGAGCGGACGTTCGACCCGACGTTGCTGGACGAGTAAGCAGAAACCGGTGCTGTCTGGAGCCAGCTACTGACCGACCGAAAACAGTGACTATTTGTTTTCTAGCACGTTTATCGAACAATAAGGTTTATGTGACAGCTTCACATAGCGGGGGTAGACGTACTCTGCTGAAGTCGGCCGACGAGACATGTTGGGCGGAGCGCCGTGTAGGTACAGTACCCTAGTTAGCCATGATGCCGAAAACCACCGACCCCAACCAGCGGAAGGACACCCGGCACGAACTTACCCCCACACAGCTATTCACGGCGTTCGCACACGAACGCCGGCAGCTCACCGTGGCATACCTGGCACAGCAACCCGTGGCGATCTCACTTGGTGACCTGGCCGAGTACATCGCGATCACAGAGGCACAGCCATCATACGAGTGGTATGAGCGGGTGCTCACCGACCTGGCCCACTGCCATCTGCCCCAGTTGAGGGACATCGGACTGATCCACTACGATGCAGACGCGGAATCTGTGGCGTTAGCCGTCGAGCGGCGTGTGGTGGCACCGTACCTGGAACTTGCCGGGCACACAGACGCGTAGCGAAGGCGGGAGCTCGGCAAGCGCTGTTGTTCCGACGGTCGCTAAAGGGGCTCTGGGTGGAGCGTGGAACCCTCTTGGTCTGGTGTGCTCCCTCGACCAAGACGAGTGTGGTGTTCGCTGCGATACGCCCAGGGACGTCACATTGGGCAGTACTGGCAAACAGCTACCGAAGCGGCCATGTATCTCTGACAGGGTGGCAACAACGGGGTGCTAACTACAGTGGATGGGGTCAGCAGACAGATTTGTCGATAGGGATCCGATCGATTCCGTCGTGGTGGTCGTGTATCGATACACGCCCATGTCCCAGTGTTGATGCCTTAAACTTGTGGACGAGTTCCTCACTTGGCCGCCCATACATGTCAATGGCCTCGAGCTTGATGAACTCGCCAATTGGGGGAACTTGGGACCGGCAACCTCCAGATGATACGCCAATGATGCGGAATCGGCGTGCGTGTGCACGACGGCCATTTGGGTGCCGTCCTCACTGAAGAAGACGTTGTACGACAGGATGTCGGGTTCGTTGGCGTCAACGAACTCCACCAGGTCCGTCATCGCTGCCTTGAGTTCGTCCTGTTTCCCGTCACGTACTGTCGAGTGGTCGACGTACACGATCACGTCAGACACCCCTCTTTCCGTTGTAGGTGACTCCATCACCCTCTTTATGCCGTCTGACTATGTGGCCCTTCCGCAGATGCCGTAGGGGAGTCAAACAAGATACGCGCTGTGAGTACAGCACGGATCGTTTCAACTACTCAGCTTCTGTTAGAAGTGGTGTGATCGATTCAGAGCATACGTTCAGCACGACGATGCCGTTTATTCCGCGCCGGGACGGGTGAATCATCGCTCAGTGGACCTACCTATTGATCGAGTTTGTGCCTTTTAACCAGTAGTATCTTAATTCGACTTGTTTACTTGGTGTAGGTATTGTCTTAGCTACCACAATTGACTTTATCAGCATCCCCTGATAGCCTATATGAAAATGTCAGGCGAAAATGAACAGGAATTCGTCCATTGTGAACTTAATTCTGGGGTAATAATCCGGCCGTGCAGGTTGTTGAGGCTATCATGGATTTTGAAGGAGTGGATTCGACCGAGGTGCCCACGATCTATCGCTGTGTAGATGGAATACTCACTGAACGCTTTGCTCATCCTCCGGCCCCAGAGGCCCAACTGGAGGTTCCGTTCAGCTATTCCGGGTACAGGGTCACGATTGATCTGAACGGTAACGCGAAGTTCGTGAAAACAGGGTAAGTACTGCTCTCCCCTTGCTGTAGAGCGATCAGTAGTTTCTCTGTACCCGTCGATTACGGGAATTCGCCGTTGGATACGGGGGTGATAACAAATACCACGACTGATGGAATGTCGTGTGAGATGGACGAACTCACTGGGTTTCAACGTGATCTGTTGTACGTTATCGCGGGATTCGATCACCCATCAGGCCAAGAGGTCAAAGAGGAGGTTGAGCAGTACTACAGTAGCGAGATCAATCATGGACGGCTCTATCCGAATCTCGACACCCTTGTCAACAAGGAACTCGTCGAGAAAGGCGAGCTCGACCGACGGACGAACTACTATGATCTCAACGAGTCCGGAGAGGAACTGATTGAGAAACGGCGAGAGTGGGAGTCACAGTACGTCGAGTAGCCCTTATTCTGTTCGTACCACAATGGTGCTGTGTATCTCGCATACCTCACTCGGTCTCTCCAACAGTTGCCAGAACGCGTGTGCAAGATACAGGGGTGCCACTGAGCAGGCCATTCATCTACGTATCCGATGAGGTAGAAATAATATGAGATAACGTGTAGTGTTCGAGAGTATGTCCGAGCCCGAAGACGGCAGAGATTCAGATGAAGAAGGAGGAAAAAATGAGTGGCTTGACCGCATCATCAATTTTCTCGCCACTTACCTTCCGTGAGTACCAGGAGAGTGTTTCACCGACAGATACGCAGACTACACTGAGCGCTCACTGACCTTCACAAATCGGCTCCCACCCCGTTCCACATTCGTGCACTGCATACGGCATCGACTGGAAGCACCCCATAATTCTGCCGGAAATAATCTGTGAGATACTGAGGATGTATCCGTCATTTCGAATCTCCTTTATTCGATTTACTCCAGGCAAATCAGCTGTGGCAGTATCCCCACACGTCGAACAGGAAGAAGTGCTGAGAGAATTTGACCGTAGACTCGTTAGTTCGTTTTCCGGATGAACGTGCGTATCTCGTCGATGAAGCGATCCGGCGCGGTGAGCATCGCCGCATGACCGTGGCCATCGAAGGTGACGACGCGGCTGTTCGGGAGTGCGTCATCAAGCGCTTCAGTCGTCTCTTTCCCCCATTGACCGCTTTCGCTCCCGGCTAATAGCAAGGTCGGCGTGGTCAACTCTGCAAAGCGTACGGGATCGTAGGTGTAGTCCGGGATTTTAGCATACTTCGGAATCAGTCGTGGGAACCCATCTACGTACTCCTGCCACATCGGTGCCGATTGAATTGCGTCTACTTCCTCTGGCGTCCATTCCGCGATTTTTTCGATGAAGACTACGTACGCCCGCTCGGTCTCCCCGGCTTCCAGTAGCGACAGCATTTCGGTGCGAGCCGCTTCGGAGCCGACCCCATACCCGTTAATCGGCATGGGCGGTTCGTACAGAACCAGCGCGCTAAGATTGTCAGTTCGCATGGCCGCTTCTAGGGCATAGAATCCACCAGCGGAATGACCAAGGAGGGTCACTGGTTCGTCAATCGACTCGACGACTGCAGCCACGTCCTCGAACTCCCGTTCTGGTTCGTACGCCTCGGCGTCACCGCTCCCTCCACGACCGCGCCGGTCAATCGCGTATACCGTGGCATCCTCAGCGAGGGTAGCACGGACGTCGGAGAGTTCCCACACTCTGTGGTCAGCGGTAGCACAGTGAACGAGCACGAGTGGTGGTCCACTCCCCGTCCGTTCGTAGGCGATCTCAGTCCCATCCGGGGCGGTGACGGTTTCCAATTCTTCACCCGCGTCTGGTGGTGTTGCTTTGGCCATGAGCTGGCTCCCTCTTAGCTCACCCATGCCATAGTATAACATAGCGTTATCCCGTGCAAAATCTGCACAGACTGAACGAGATTCAGGTGATGAGCGATACGCGCTGTGAGTTCAGCAGGGTGAGCGCGAACTACTTGACCCCTGTCAGAAATAGTGTGACCGACTCAGAGGATGTACGTAGCACGATGGCTCATTTTATTTCGTCCTATCGACTCTGAACTACCCAGAAGAGGATCATACGAGCAGAAATGCAGATTTTATAATAGTTGAATGACTTCGCAGAAGATTCTATGTTGATCTGGGTTGGCAATGCGTCGGTACAGATACGGTTAAACGTTTAAACTATAAAAAGTTTAGAGCCTTGGGGAACCAATTTATGGCTTCACAGGCTCGGGAGCGGGAATCGGCTCGACGGGGATCGGTCCGATGATTATGCCTTTCCCGCATGTCCAGTCTGCTTTTTCTAACCCTGACTTTTGCTGCTCGTGAACATTATCCTTAACGAGCTTATCTCCGTTTCCAGCTAATTTGTGACACGTGTACTCACCAGTCGGTTTCTCGGCTGCAACGACTCCAATAGAAGCGACCGAAAGCGCCAGAATGACGACTACAGCCATCACGATTCTCAACTGCTTCAACTTCAACACCGAACGGATGCCCTGCGGGACTCAACCGTTCACATGCTATACGCTCGCAGAGCACATAAATATGTTATCTCACCTTCAAATGTTCGTAGTAGTACTAGCTGATTTGATTCAGCGCGACGAAGCCCAGGGGATCGTAGATCCATTCACTCACGCAGCAGTGGCACGACTCCGTCTACGATGGTGAACGTGACTACCGATGTGACGGTGATTGACGACGGAAGAAACAGGCTCGATTGATAAGCCGATACGCTGGTTTCAGCACACTACTCTTAGCAGTTACTAGATTGGCTGGTTGCTACTTTGACTTAACCTGGATTGACCGAACCGAATACGTCACTATCGACCGGCCCCCTCGTGCTGCAATCGCGCTATGGATTCAGCAGCGGCTGGGTCTTCTATCCAGAACCTATCAGGAACTGCGTGCAAGATACAGAGCAGAGCTACAGCAGAGTAAAAGAGGAGGCTGCGTCGCTGGTTAGGTATCGTGTCGGTCGGCTACACCGTAGTCAATGTGGACTTCCGGTGTGCTGGGCGATTCCGGTGCAGGGACGCCGTTCCAGTCGATCACGTGTACGTTTGCCATTTGACCGGAGAACCGGAACCGCATCACACCAGTATCCACTGCACCTTCGGCGGCGTTCTCCGTGACGACCGTGGCTTCCTCGAGTGGGTCTGCTCCCACCAGTTCGATGTTGCCGTCAACGGTGATTTCGTAGTTCGATGGCACGCCTCGCCCGACGATGGTAACGAGATGTGGCAGAGAGGCTTCATTCTGCGTGGACATACATCACCGACTCTATTCTGCTGGTATAAGCCTTCTCTTCGACAAAAAGTAGGGGTAGGAGAACGTACTGTCCAACCGAATACGATTATCTTTCAGAACTCAACATATTGACTCTCCCACTCTTGCCGCGCTTGGATTTGCTCTCTCCCCGCGTCAGTGAGTGCATAGTAGTTGGTCCGCCGATCAAGCTGCCCCTTTTCGGTGAGTTCCTTATTGACCAGCGTATCGAGGTTCGGATACAAGCGGCCATGATTGATTTCGCTCTCATAGTACGTCTCAACTTCTTCCTTGACATCTTGGCCGGAGGGTTGATCGGCACCTGCGATCACGTAGAGGAGGTCGCGTTGAAACCCCGTGAGGTCGTTCATTCTGCAAGAATCTTCAACGAAGCTGTATTTGGCTTCTTTTCCGGTTTTGATCATATGTACATTCGACATGAAAGTCAGAGTGTGAATCATAGAGGTGATATCTTAAACCAATATTTGTAAGTGTAAATTCGAATACAGTGGCAGGTAACAGTGTGCAAAACCCCCGGCTTACAAATGTGTCGAGTGGTGTGAAACGCACGGACTCGGCAGTGACGGTGACCTCGTAGCCCGCGTACGCGAAGGTCACCGTGGGGGATGCGCGCCTCAGATTTAGGCGTTCGGCCTTCCGCGTTGATCGCTCCTCAGTCCGTGGTACATTCGCGCTGTATATCCAGCACGATGCTACGAACCTCATTCGATTCAAGTGAACAACCCCGACCACAAGGGTCGGGGCTTCTTCGTGGTTCCCTCAGATTATCGCTAACACTCCCTGCAACCTCGACGCCTACCCGTTCCAGAGCAAGGCCGTCTCAAGCGGTTACGAGGGATGAGGTCGGGCGGTTCACACGCCCCGATGCCCACCGTCGCACCTTCCGAACTTGAGGAAGGCTCTTGAGAACAGGCACATCTAACATACACTTCGCCAATCCACGCTTCGCAATATTCACCGACGCATTCCTATCCGCATGGTCTTGCTGACCACACGACTTGCACTTGAATCGCTTTCGCCGTCGATTCGCTCGCTCGGCGTGTTCACACGCAGTCAACGCACAGTCCTGACTCGTGTACTCCGCGTCAACCGAAGCAATCGGAATGCCTTCAAACGCTGCTTTGTACGCGATAAACACTTGCGTTGCACGAAACGGCATCGCGTGGAGCCGACGATTCATCCGAGTGCCGTAGTCGATTGACTCGCGCATATCCTTGAGGTCTTCAAGAGCAATACACGGGTCAGGAAACCGCTTCGCAAACTCGACTACGGCCCGAGACAGTTTGTGGAGCCTGTCGTGGACGAACCGATACTCGCGGTCACGCACCACGTTCTTGTACGACGGCTTCCCCGCGTTCTGCATCCGCTTTTTCATCGTGAAATAGCGGTGGCGCTCGGATTTGATTTCGGGCAAGTCGATGACGAGCGTGTCGAGAACTCCAGTTTCATCCATCGCAGTCAACGCAATGTTGTCCTCGTTCACGTCCACACCAATCACCGTCTTCGAGTCAGTTTTGACTCGGACAGTCTGCGTCTGGTGGGTGACGTTGACGTGGAGTTCAGCACGGCCATTCGTGAACAGGGCTTCAGCCGTCCCTATCTTCCACTCGTCACTCGACAACGCGGTTTTCAGCACGTCGAGATGCACCGGGGCACCAACGACCGTCCCCCGAACAGGATGATCTGGTTTCGGAGAGATACGGAACGCAACAGCACCGTCGTCAGTGAGTGAGAGCGTGTATCCCTCGGTGTGGTTCATCCGCAAGGGGTATGGCCCAGTTTTGGTGTGACTAGGCATATTGTAGTCGTCGTAGTCGTAGTAGTTCTCCATCGCTTCGAGGGCTTTCTTGACGACCAATTGCGTGTTGTTTTTCACGAGGTTGGCGTCTTGCGCCATCTGGCGACGGATGTCATCCCAGTCGTCGCCTTGTTTGGCGAGGCGGTGGGTGTTGGGAGCGTTCGTTCTCCGTGGGAACGGCAGGTGTGGTGAGTCGAGAAACGATTGAACAGTACATCAACCGTAGTGAGCATGTGTAGTCCTTCGACGGGCTTCACCCCCGACCTCAAGGGTCGGGGTTCTTGCCCTGCTCCGCCTGTAGATCCCATCCCTGGTTTATCTCCACCACCGTGAACGTCGTCACCTTCCTCGATCCGTCCGTCCACTTTTCATCAACGGTCGAGGCGGATATCCCGACCCGTGAGGTCGGGATTGGTGACCGGTGTCACAGCGAGCGTCATGCCTGGCCAAGCAGGAAGGAGCGGTGTCGAATCTGGAGAACAGGCCCCGCGGAGTCGCTGGCAGACACGGCCTGACGCTGGTGGCCAAACGGAGTGGAGTGACGGGCGGTGCATACCCGCAGTGCTCTGAACAGCGAGTTTCGTGGGGAGAGAGCCAATCAACGAACCTGGCGTCGGCGATCTACTCCACTTGAACGGTGCCATCGCCGGAGACGACAACGTCGAATCCGGCGTATCGGAAGGACACGCTGCAATCAGGAGCTCCCGGCCGTGCTGTGAATAGATCGTTCAGGGCCTCTGGATCGATTGCTTCGTAGAGTGGTGGAAGTGCAAGCATCTCCGTACTAGCGGCGTCGGCAACCGCTGAGATGACGGCGACCACGGGTGTTTCCTCGGAGGTTCGACCCCATTCTGCCGTGACAGGGCTGATCGTGTTCTCTGAGAAGGTTACCGTGGCGTCGTCTGTACGTTGCTCAACCATCATCGGACGTTCACTGTCGTTATATAAAAGCATCACCCAGCCAATTAGGGTCAGAGCGACGTCGGCGCCAGACGGTGGGCAAATGTCCTGAAATATCCGATGGGTTCTAATATTATAATTAATGTATGATGTGTGTCTTCTTCACTTTTTTCTACTGCTGGTGGGCACAGGATCGAAGCTGTCTGCTGTGACCGGGTGCCAGCGTGACCTGCTGTACGTGGCTGTGGGACTGGACGAACCCCACGGCTTGGTGATCAAGGACCGACGGGAGACCGCCTACGAGACGGCGATCCAGCACGGTCGCCGGGGTACCGTCGGCGCACACGCCACTGAGGACCTCGTAAACGTCTTCAGACAACTCACTCACCATTTAGCGGAGTCTCGGGTTTTGGTCGATTCCATCAAGTTACTTTGTGAAGCACTGATTATTGCCAACCGATTTTAAAATTCATACGTTCTACCCCCTTTATTTCAGGTAACATCAATGAGGTATTTGTCACCATCTCTCGTCAAGCATCTCATGGATTCACCCGACAATGATCCATCATTAAGAGATCGTGACGAAGCGAATCCTCAGACCAAATCGTATCCGAACTCAAATACACGTAGGCGTCTGCTTGGCAGTGTTGGGGCGGCAATGGCGTGGCCATGGAACAACGATGACGATGACGAAGACGATGACAATGATGGATTTTTGAGCAATTTTCCTGGTTTCGGGAGTAACCAAAGCCAGTCCGGTTGTGATGAAACCGTTGAGGGTTTCACATTGACAATTGACGAAGAGAGCGGGAAGGGCTCCTTAGACCTTTCCGGAGATGCATCGTGCGTGACGGAGAGAATTTATGAAAACACCGTGACCGGACCAGAATCTTATGGAGATGTAGAGAAATCCGGTTCCACTGCCACGTCAACCCTAGACGATACAATAACCGAGTCCGAGACAATTAGAAATGCATACTCGATTTCATCAATCCAACTATCCGACTCCGAACTCGACCTTGCGGAACCATCCTTCTCCCATACTCCAGATGATGCGGATAGGGACATATTGGAAAAAAATCCATCAGTCTATCCGTGGGACGGTATGAAGGAAGATCTGGAATCAGGGTATACCGCAACGGTAGAAATCGAGGACACGATCAAATTTCATTTCCCGCACACCGCTACGCTACTCGATGATTCCAGAACCCAATATCGAGCAGACTATTACAGCCCATTCCAAGAAAGCGAAATCGAACATCAAGATAGTAGGCACGACAACGGGAATGCAAGCACGTATTATGATCTTTCCTCATTTAGAGTTGGTGATATGCGATATGAACACGAACCCTTAGACCGGGATCTCATCTTTACTGATCTAGATGTGTATTCAATCCCCGAGATGAACCTTCTCAACCCTGAACAAGTTGGTGAACTTCGTGCAATGACGTTCACCCGTCTCAACATCTATAATTTGTTACGTAGACAATTTGAAAGTGAGAGTGAAACCCATGTCAGAGAGAAGTATGGAGATTTCATAGCGAATCTCTCTGCATCATTAGTTGATGGATTCGGAACTCGGTCAATTTCTACTGGACGCGGAGATGTTGCGGGAACCAGCCAAGAACTCTTAGACTCTTCATTTGAGGAATTTACTTCAGCAGTGGGGTGGGTGGAAAAACTTACTCCAGCTGCGGGCGGGTCTGTGTTTTTCACGGTGAATCACCTCGAAATTCTCACGGCCATTCAGTTACATGAACACACCGTGTTTCTTGCGATGTTAACCGATGAATCGGAACTGAATCGAGTCATCGATCTGTATCATGACGCACTTCTAACGGAGAAGGGGATATTAGATGAAAACATCGCGTATTTAGATGATGTCTTAGTCGATGATATCGAATATCCCTATTCTAACAGAGAAGAAGCAGATACGGTAAGAGGTGTTATAGAGGAAAATTTAGCGATGGTTGAAGAGTCGCGTGATCTGCTTGCAGAGGTAGAAGAAAATATCACCCAGCCACCCAGTAACGATAATGAGGAGTCAGAGGAATCACCCGACCTACTCCTGTATGAAGATTGGTCGGATGGAGAACTCGGATCTGACTGGAACGAAGAAATTGTAGAAGAGACTGAGGAAAGGCCAGAAGTTGAAATTCGCGAGGAAAATCCGCCTGAAGGCGGGCCGGAAACGTTATCGGTCAACTATGATGACGTGAGTGGACGCACATATCATGAGTTTGATGAAGAGTTCGCATGGAATGAGGAATGGACTATAAAACTACTGTACCGAATGGAAGCGGATGAGTTCGGCTCTAGACAATATCTTCATGTGCTTCTCGGTGATGTACGTGCTGGTGATTCTGATATTATGATGCTCTGGGGCTTTCATACTGCAGGCGTTGATCCTCATAAACTCGGTCCACAGTTTGATAGAGGGTCAATCATACTTGACGGGAGAGGGATTGATGATGAGAAAGACGATGCGATGGATTGGGAAAACGAACAATGGTATTACGGTGTCTGTCACCATGATGGTGACGGAAATTATAGACTAAAGGCATGGCCCGATGGAGAATCAGAACCCTCTGATTACTCGGCTGAAGTTACTGGTGACGTGCTGGAAGAAGAGGCTCCGATCAGTATAGAAACGAGTGTGAATCAGGTCGGTACTCCAGCAACACTCCAAGTCGCATATTTGAGTGTGGAGGCTGGTGAAGACTCTTCTGACGGAGACGATTCGTCCGAGGACACTGAAGGAACTGGCCCAGCCTTCTTTGAGGTAGCGGACATGAACACTAATTCACCAGTCGATGGTGGTGAACCACTGGAAGTGAATGCAGTAATCGAAAACGTTGGCGGTGAAGAAGGAACAACCGATATTGAACTCATCGTTGGACACGACCCTGTTGTCGAAGATACAAAAGACGCACTCACCCTCGATCCCAGCGAATCCGAAGAAATCACGTTAACCTTCCAAACGGGAGAACCGACAGGAGACGTCGAAGAGTTCCCCGTTGTCGTAGATACCGGCGCTCACTCAGAAGAAGAAACTGTCGCTGTCAACCCAGTGGGTTAATATCCATCCGTAGGAACATAGATTGGCATAAAATTTGATCGATAGCCAAAATTTAACAATTATTATGTTGGACACTGCGTTCACCGTTGGAGAATAGGCGCTCTTCCCTTCGTTCAGATCCCCCCTGATTCGTGCCCTGAACCAGCCCCATGAAACATCTCAGTTTGTCCTCGACAGTTACTGCAGGCGTGTAAGACTCCCTCGTTGTCCGAAAACACGCGTTTGTACCGCTCTGTGACGTGTGCGCCGCAGTTATCGCATTCGGCCATGGTCAGCTCTCGATGGATCGGCAGTCGCCCCGATGCGTATCGAACTCTTTTCAAGTGTTAAGAATGTAGCGGTAACTGGTATCGACTGTGGCGCTGATAGCGTATCGCTCCTCAATCAGGCCCACAGAGATCTCCACGGCGAAAGAACCCCTGAACATCTCTGTCATTTCCAGTTGGAACAGGAGTCAGTGCGGAGCCGTCATCGTAAAATGCCTTCCGAAGCCCCGCAGGCAGCGGTCGAGAACGCTATCGCGGACTGCGAGGGCGACACCGATAAGCGCACGGTCTTCTCGTAGGGAGACGACGAACGTGCCTTTTTCTTGGGAGCCAAAGGGTCGACAGACCGAGTTCAGGTCTTGACGGGCGGTTTCGACCCCCACGGTGGGACTCTCGCGGGTCGGTCTGTGCCACGAGAGGTCGGACTGCGCTGTCAGTTGGTCGGGCTGGACGGTCAGCGGTGGACGGACCGCGTTAACGTCAACCACCTCGGGGTCAAGCCCCGAGACACTCGGCCTGCTCCGCCTGTAGACGGGCGTGTAGTCGCCGTTACCGTCGGTGAACATCGTGTACGCGACATAGTAGAGACAAATATCGCAAGCCAACGTCAGGGGGAACAGGTCCGCGAGAGTCGCCAGAGTTCGGAGGCGCGAGCAGACCATCATGCGCAGGAGCGTTAAATGATCGGCACGGAGGCGTCGATATCGTATCCTGCCTCTTCCAGCGCAACGATCGCATGAATCGTCGTACCCGGTGCTGCCTCACCCTCATCGAGATCGACTGCGCCGACGAACTCAAGGGCCCCATCGGAGTTCTCCGAGAACAGCGAGATCTGATGAACCCGGGCAGCCAAGGTCGTGTGGACACGAACACGGGGGCCCCACTCTGTTTCAATCGTATCGATATGCACGGTCATCGGGTGCTCGCGTATCTAGCACACAGGAGTCCGTCATAAAGGCCCTGTTCCAGACCAGACCTCGTGGACCATCGGGCCGACGCCCAGCAGCCGAAGTCTCCTCTACAAAGGTCGGGAATTGTTTGACCGTTTCCGCGACACCACGCGAGAAATCGGCCATCTCCAGTCCAAACTACGAGAAGGGCGATACAGTAGCGAGCGCATCCGACGGTTGTATCGAAAGCGAACCCGACGCCGGGACCACGCACAAGAAGCTCTATGTCGTGACCTGCTGGACCGACTCCACGCCGAAGGTGTCGATGCGGTGTATGTCGGTGGACTGACCGACGTGCTGGATTCGCACTGGTCGGCCGAAACCAACGCGAAGACCCACAACTTCTGGTCGTTCAAGAAGTTCACCGAGCGGCTGGCTTGCACCGCCGAGGAATATGGTATCTCGGTAGAAGTGCGGTCAGAAGCGTGGACAAGTCAGGAGTGCCCCCAATGCGGTTCGACAGACCGGACGACACGGCATCAAGACACGCTCACTTGCCCGTGTGGGTTCGAAGGGCACGCTGATCTCACGGCGTCAGAGGCGTTCTTAGAGCGGCAAACGAGCAGCGCAGTCAGGTCGATGGCACGGCCCGTGCGGTTCGAGTGGGACGACCACGAATGGTCGGGGATACCACACCCTCACGAACGTCCCAAAGAACAGCGCACAGACACGAGTACCGTCCACCGTGGCGGGAATGTTGCCTCCGGGGAATCGGCATAGCCGAGACTCCCACAGAGGAAACCCCGGCGTGAACGCCGGGGTGGATGTCATCCGTCGATGGTTCTGTAGGTGGACGATACCGATTGTTTCCCCAGGAAAAAGCACATTGTGTGATAGTGTCATACCATCCGCAGGCGTAGGCGTGGCGTTGTCTTTCCCGGTGTCGAACGGAGTGCCACCGCGGCTTCCGCCACGGATGTAGCTGTTGGAGTGGGTTGAATGGCTAAAGTAAATCCTGACTCTCTGGTGCGACGATAGCAGGCCTTAATGGGAGAGTTTCGCATGTCTTAGTTTCGAGGATGACAACCAACAAAAAGGGGTCGAGCGATTCGAAGCGCGGATTCAATCGTCGCTCGGTCGTACTCGGGACGGGGATGGCGATCGTCGGTGTCGGCGGCGTCGGAAGCGTTCTCGCGGGTGACGAGCAAGCTGAGAGCGGCGGCCAGTCCCACACTGACGGCGACGGAGCGACGGTTCCGCAAGGCGTCCAGCACAACGAGGCGGTCCTCTGGGACCACGACATGGATTTGGCGTTCACAAATCGAATGCGTCTGACCGCCGATCCGGCCGACGAGGGGCGCGAGGACGTCGTACACGTGACCTCCGACGGCGAGGAGTCGCAGGATTACGCCGTCGCCGGGATCGATCTTCGTGCTGAGGACCTCACGCTCGGTGCTGTCGAGGATGACGGATCGATCACGTACAACTACTACAAGGGTGAAACGGCGACGTATCGGGTGCCGGACGAAGTGTTCCTCATCCTCCAGCGGGCCGACGGAGGAATCGCCGTCACGTACCGGAAGGAGGACACCGATCAGTTCCAAACGTGGGAGACACGCGACGTCTCGAGCGAGTTCGAGGCGGACGGCTGGCGAATGATCGACGTCGATGCGGACGAGATCGATGTCGACGACGAGCAGGTTCGCGTGACGGCCGAGACGATCGGGACCAACATCATGGCGCTGCGAGAACAAGAGCAGTACTCCGATGTCGTCGACCAGTTCGGCGCCGACGCGCACCTGTTAGCGGTCGCGATCGGAAACGGCAGCGTAGACGGGGTCGTCAGCGACGCGTACTTCCACGATCTGGAGGTCGCGGGGACCTCGTACACCGTTCCGGCGACGCTTACCATGGAGCCGACGTTCGATTCCCAGCAAGAGGGTGGCGATGGACGCATCACTGTCTCACTCTCGTTCGTCGACGAGAATCAGGGGGTCTCGGTGGAGGATATCGATCCGGAATCAGTGCGGATGACGTCGTACTCGCCGTTTGCGCCACCGATTCCAGGCTCCGATGTGCCGGGTGGTGTCGCTTCCGCGGACGAGGTGTCCGCCTCAGATGACACGCTGACAGCCGACTTCGCCCCCGCGGGTGAAACGGGCAGTTCGTCCCAGGGGGACCGACCGTCGACGGTGCTCGTCTTCGGTGGCTTCGAAGAGGGGCCCTACCGGTTCGTCGCCGTCGGTGACCTCGAGGGTGTCTAAGGCGGCGCGTCCTTCACCAGGTATGTCGGACTCGCGCCGGTAAAGCCACTGGCCTCCGCCTGCGATGGGCCCTCACCCGGCGAGATGTTCGAACCGCGTGTACCGACTGGCCCGCCAGCCGGCGACGATGGCGGCGATCGTGCTTATGCCGACGGCAATCCCGAACCCGACAACGTAGATCACTGGCGGTGTCCGTATCATGTTCTCGAACCCGACCAGCGAAGCGGCGAGGGCGTTCACCGCAACCGCGGCCGGGGGCGTCGCAAGGAGTCCGACCACGCCGCCGCACAGACCGAGGACAAGTCCCTGCCCACTGATGAGCCCGGTGAGCAGGCCCCGCGAGAGGCCGATCGCCCACAACGAGGCGAGTTCCTGTCTCTGCCTTGACGCAACGAGCAACAGGAGATTCCCCGTCAACACGATGCCAGTGACAACGGAGAGGACGACGAGCGCGCCGCCGCTGGCGAACAGGAGCACTCGATCTTCGAACATCGACTCGAACTGTTCGGCACTCGTCCGGACGTCGTACTCCGGATACGACGCCTCAATGTCGTCGGTGACGGCGTCGCTCTCGGCGTCATCAGCAACGGTTGCCGTAATGAACGCCGCCCGATCTGCGTCGGTCGTCCCCGTGAGTTCCTGCAGTTCGCTGAGCGGCATCGTCACAGTCGAGGTGCCCAGAAACTGCGAGTACGACGACGAGATCCCGACGACGGTGAATTCCTGGTCTGCGGCGGCGTTCTGGCTCGTTCCGACATAGATCGAATCGCCGACGTCGAGGTCGAAGCGATCCGCCGTTTGCGGATCGATGATCACCTCCCGAGTCATCGGCCCGTCGTATTCGCCCTCGCCGTAGTGGACGTCCCCCTCCGAGAACCCGTCGCCGGACTCGAGGGTCAACTCCCCGTGTTCGCCGGGGATGCCGACGCCCGTGACCAGCTCGAGCTCATCGGGATCGGGACCGAGATAGACGGCGTGGAACGCAATCGGAGACGCACTCTCGACATCCTCGTGTGTTTCGACGTCGGCCGCAAGGCGATGGGAGTCGGCGATGGGATTCTCAACGCCGCCCGTGTCCGTGAGTTCGACGGTCCCGGCTGTGATCCAGACATCCTGGTCGGCCGTGTCGAAGCGGTCCTGGCCCGTTTCGAGGACGCCCAGGCCGAGGCCCCCGAGCAGCGTCACGGTGAGCACGGCCAGCGCGATCGCGGCGACGACCATGACCGTCCGCCCAGTTTCGTAGCGGAGCTGGGCTGCCGAGAGGCGTGCGACCGCATCGATCTTTCGGAGTGTTCGAATCATCGTTAACGTTGCAGTTCGGCGATCACGTCCGTGTTCGTCGCAAGATAGAGCGGGTACGGCAGCGCGAGGACGCCGGCGATAATCGCAACCGAGAGACCGTAGGGGATAAAGCGGGGATCGGTCGCCGCGATTGGTGACGACGTCACCGTCGCCATCGCTACGGCGTTCGTGAGTGCGATGCCCGCGTAGCCGAGTACGATCCCGACGACGCCACCAACGACCGTGAGGCTGAGGCTCATCACCGAGATGATTGCGAGCCGTGACCGGCGCGGAAAGCCAACGGCCGTGAGGACCGCGAGGGTCCGCCGTTCCCGTTCGACGAGGAGGCCCGACGTCGTGGCGATAAACAGCGTACAGATCCCGATTCCGACAACCAGCATCGTCACGCTGGTTGCGAGTGCGAGATCGTCCTCACGGAGCTCCGCCAGTCCGGATGCGTCGCCCGATTCGACCGTCGCGTCCGGATACGTTTCCTCGATCGCCGCTTTCGCCTCAGCCGACTCTGTCCCGACGAGGACCTGGTCGGCGAGATCCTCTTCGGCAGCACCCGTCAACGTCTGGAGTTCGCTCAGACGTAGCACAACGATCGGCAGATCGCCCGTGACGCCCGTTGTCGCGGCATCGTCTACCGCGGTTACCTCGTGGGACTGCGAGACGGCGCCGGACCGGGGGCTGCGAATCAGAAGGGGATCGGCAGTCGACGCGTTAAGTTGGTCGGCCGCACCCGACGAGAGGACGACGTCGCCGGTCTGCGAGCCATCGTAGTCGCCCCCCGCATAGTAGGGATCGCCCGGGTCGAGGCGGGCCGTCGAAATCCCGGCGACGGGCGGCGTCTCTTCCCCCGGAACGACGCCAACGGCAAGTACATTCGTCGGCTCGCCGCCGTCTACGGTACGGACTTGGACGATCTCCAGGAGGACGGGGGTCGCGTAGTCGACGTCGGCTCGGTCGTCGATTGTTGCCGTTCGCTCGTGGACGTCGTCGAGTCGCGGCCCCTCGACGCCGACGACCGGCGACAGCGTCCCGCCGTCGTGCGGGGTGACGCGGAGATCGACCTCGTCGTTGGTGGTCGTTCCCCCTGCAAGCGCGACGCTGATCCCCGTGACGACCACGAGCAGCGCGATTGTCACCGCAACGAGGCCGACCGTGACGGCGATCCGGCCGGGCCGGCGGCGGAGCTGGGCGCCGAGTTGGGTGGCGGCGAATCGCCCGATCGCCGCTACGCGGCGAAGGGGACCGGATGTGGTCCCTTCAGCCATCGTCAACGATGGCCCCATCGAGGAGGGTGATCGTGCGCGCTGCCCGTTCGACGGCCCGCTCGTCGTGGGTCGCGAGCACCACCGTCCGGTCGTCAGCGACGTCGACGAGTGACTCGAGGACGCGCTCGCCCGTCTCGGTATCGAGTTCCCCCGTCGGTTCGTCCGCCAGGACGAGGTCAGGATCGGTCACCAGTGCCCGCGCAATCGCCACGCGCTGTTGCTCACCGCCGCTAAGTTCGCTCGGGCGGTGGGACGCACGGTCGCCGAGACCGACCCGGTCGAGCCACTCGTCGGCCCGTCGGCGCCGCTCACGCCGTGCAATCCCGTGTTCGACAAGCGGGAGGGCGACGTTCGCCCGCGCCGACAGCGCCGGCAGGAGGTGAAATCCCTGGAAGACGAATCCGATGCGGTCGCGTCGCAGGCGCGTTCGTTCCGTCGTGGAAAGGGCCGTGAGATCCGTCCCGAGGACTTCGACCCGGCCGTCGGTCGGCACTAGCAGGCCGCCCATCACGTGCAGCGCCGTGGACTTGCCGCTGCCGCTCGGCCCGACCAGGCCGATGACCTCCCCGGCGTGGATCTCGAGGGAGACGTCCCGGAGTGCAGTCACCGTTCGCGTCGCCGCAGCTCGAAACCGCGAGGTGGTGTCGCCGTACTCGTGGGTCACGTTCGCCCAGCGGACGGCGACGGGCGGAGACGCAGTCGCTCGATCCGCCGTCGTTCCGTGCTCGCCCCGACGCGTGGCCGACCGCTCGTTCGTCCCGTCACCGTCGGTCGCCGACGCGTCCGCATCCGCTGGTGAATCGATCGCCATACAGCCGGTTCTCGTTCAGTAGCAAGGAACGGTCGGCAATTGTTAGGAACCGTCTACCGCTTCGTTGGCATCCATGGGCCACGAACGCGAGTTCGGGCGGGAGCGTTCCCCACGGCGACGACCGCGGCCCGCAATCGCGTCTTTCCTAGGGAGTTCACGTCTGAGATCCGAGCTCTACCGTCGCGTGATCCGCGGACGACCGCCGACGGGTCGACCCGCGATGGCGGGGTGGTGGTCAATGTGGACGCATGTCGCCGCGGACCTGCGTCAACGGGAGTCACGCCGAACTGCACCCGCGAGGGCGCCTCCGGACAGGTCCCGACGACTGGGATGCGGCTCGCGAATCGGCGTACAGTCGCTACGTTTAGGTGACCGCACGACGCTGATCGAAACGAATGCCAACCGAGCGTCGGATGCGATTCGTTCGCGGGCACGTCGCCTGGATGCTCATGGCGGCCCTTGCACTCGCGCTGCTGGATGCGGTCTCCTACGAGCTGTTCTTCGTCCTCTCACTGATCGGCTTTCTCGTCGTGACGGAGCTCACCGCGCCGTTCACCGTGACGCCGACGTGGCGCCGCCGGCTCCGGTGGCTCATCGCCATCGGGCTCGTCGGCTTCGCCGTCGTCGTCGTCCGGCGGATCCTCGCGATCTTGCCGCCGGAGGTGGTCCCAGTATGAGCGCCCGAAGAAGCCGGCCCAGCTCCGCGAGTTGGGGGCGCGAGTACGGAGGCGAGAGCGAGACGGGGGCGATCCGCGTCGCGCAAGGCACGATGGGCGCTCGTCCCCCCGTCGAGGTGAGCCGATGAGCTGGCACCGCGGCCTGCTCGGCGACGGGGAGCGGATCGCGTGGCCGCGGGTCCTCTTCGTCTCGCTCGTGCTCACAGTGGGGCTCGCGCTCGGGGTCGTCGCCACGACGTCGTCAGCAGGGTTCGGTCCGTACAATCCCGCCTGGGATGGCAGCTCGGAGCTGCGTGCGGGCGCGGAGACGGATCCGGCCGTCGAGGCGCACCACGTCGGAGAGACCGCCGAGTACGAGGAGCTGCCGCCGGAGGAGACGGTCGCGTTCGTCGTTGCGCCGGACGAGCCGTACAAGGGCGAGGACGCCGAGCGACTCCGGGCGTTCGTCGCCGACGGCGGGACGCTCGTCGTCTTCGAGAACTTCGACGAGGCCGGCAACGCGCTGCTCGCTGAGGTGGGCGCCGACGCTCGCGTCGACGGCCAACTCTTGCGGGATGAGCAACACCACTTCCGCGGCCCGGCGATGCCGGTGGCAACCGAGGTCGCAGACCACCGGCTTACGACCGGCGTCGAGCAACTGACGCTCAACTATGGGACAGCGGTCGACCCCGGCGGCGACGATGGCAACTGGACGGGCGCCAACGCGTCGGATGTCGAAGCGGGCACCGACACCGACGCCGCAGCGGTGCTGGTGGCGACGAGCGACTTCGCCTACCTCGGCCCCGAGGAGGACGACCTCGACCAGCAGGACGACCTCCGGTCGTACCCGGTCGCGACGGTTGAGGCGGTCGACGACGGTCGCGTGGTCGTCGTCGGCGATCCGAGCGTGACGGTCAACGCGATGCTCGCCGAACCCGACAACGAAGCGTTCGTCCGGGGGCTGTACGGCGACGCGGACCACGTCGTCTTCGACCACTCCCACGCCGACGAGCTGCCGCCGCTGATGACCGGGATCCTCGCCGTGCGCGGGTCACCGGTCCTGCAACTGCTCGTGGGCACGTTCGGTGTCGGCCTCGTGGCTGGCCTCTCGCGGGGGCGGATGCGGTCCATATCGGGGGCGCTCCGGGCACGACTCCCGGTCGCTCGCCGTTCGCGACCTCGACCGCAGCGCGACGCCCACGATACCAGCGGGGACGTGGGCGCGCTCGGTTTCGATGCCGACGATGACGACCGTACCGCGGGCGGGCCGGGCCTCTCCGACGCTGAGCGGGCCGAATTTCTCCGGCGTCGACACCCCGACTGGGACGACGCGCGTATTCGACGGGTAATAACAGCGCTTAACACGACCAGCATGCAAGGTGATGACGACAAATGAGTGGGACCGACGCCCAGACCGACCCGGATCCCGAGGCGGTCTTCGACGCGCTGCGGGAGGAGATCGCGCGCGTCCTGATCGGCAACGAGGAGGCGGTCGAGTACCTGACGATCTCGCTGTTGACCCGCGGTCACCTCCTCGTCGAGGGGGTGCCAGGGATCGCCAAGACCACGCTTGCGAACCTCTTTGCGCGCACGACGGGCCTCGAGTCCACCCGTATCCAGATGACGCCCGACACGCTGCCGGCCGACATCACCGGCACCCACATCTACCGACAGGGCACGGGCGCGTTCGAGCTTCAGCGCGGTCCCGTCTTCGCGAATCTCGTGATCGCCGACGAGATCAACCGCGCGACGCCGAAAACCCAGAGCGCACTGCTCGAGGCCATGCAGGAGCGACAAGTCACCATCGAAGGGGAGACGCTCGCCCTGCCGGATCCGTTCATGGTAGTCGCGACGCAGAACCCCATCGAGGCCGAGGGCGTCTTCCAACTCCCCGAAGCCCAGCGCGACCGCTTCCAGTTCAAGCTCTACCTCGAACTGCCGGAGCGGGCCGTTGAGCGAGACCTGCTGGATCGGTTCGACGACGATCCGGAGCTCGGTCCGGCGGACGTCGAGCAGGTCGTCGAGCCGGAGGCTCTGAGAGCAGCACGCGAAACCGTCCAAACCGTCCACGTCGCATCGCCGGTCAAGGAGTACGTCCTCAACCTCGTCCGCGCGACGCGGCGCCACCCAGACGTCGCCTACGGGGCCTCGCCGCGCGCGACGCTCGCGTTCCTCAACGGCTCGAAAGCCCGCGCTGCGATCCGTGGCCGCGAGTACGTCATCCCCGACGACGCCAAGTCAATGGTCGAGCCGGTACTGGTCCACCGGCTCGTGCTGACCACCGATGCGGACCTGAGCGACGTTGACCCCGCGGACGTCGTTTCCGACATCGTCGCCGATGTCGAACCCCCGGGCGCCGAGGAGGTCACCCCCGACGCGCTCGCGGTCGACGGCGGCGACCCCTCGACCGAGTGAGTGGACGGGCGCCCCTCGCCACCCCCTCGTTCCGTCCTCCTCAATTTTCCGTCATTCGTCGATCATCGAGCCACACTCGAGCGAGCGATCGACCGCCCAGTCCGTTGGCACCGCGATATCCGTTACGACGACCCGTCATCCGTGTTTGACGGCTCGTCGCCGTCCACGTCGTTGCTCCCCTTCCGCTCACCGTCGCCGCCATCGTCGCTCTCGCCGGCACCGATCGCAGCTGACGCGTCCGCGCCGTCGGGCGCGTCGGATCGGTCCGCGTCCGTCTCCGATGACGCCGCATCCGCCTCGTCCCAGCGACACGTGACCAGCCAGTCGGCCCGCTCGTCCCCCCGAGCGACCTCGAGTCGGACCGGCCGTTCAAGGCCGTTCGCGAAGCCGACGGCGAGGAACGAGGCGATCGGGTGATCGAAGCGGTCGACGTCGCCGACGGCACTGTCGTCGATCGCGATCGTCGCGCGCCCCGCATCGGCGTCTACGTCCGGGGTAGCACTCCGGGCGAGTTCCAGCTGCTCGACGAGCCCGTCGGCGAGCTGGGTCGCGAGCGCCCCCGGCGCGGCGGCGGGCGCGAGATCGGCGGTCAGCGCCCGCGCGAATTCATCGAACAGCGATGCGCCAGTGGGTTCGAGGAGCAGGCCACGCCGGTCGGGATCGGTCAGGAACGGGCCGGACGTCGCTCGAGCAGCGAGGACGGACCGCTCGGCCGCGTCGGCGAGGGGGTCCTGTGGTACGTAGAGGGTCGCCGTCGACCCAGCACCGTCGGGACCGACATCCGACTCGCGGTCTGGCAGGTAGTGCCGCTCGTCGCACAGGCCGAGTTCGTCAGCGATGGCCGCCTCGTTGCGCGCCAGTGCGGCGTAGATTCGCTCGCCGACTGACGCGGCGACGAACGCGCCCGGGGTGAGGTAGTACGTGAGGACAGCGCCGAACAGGCCGATAGCGGCGAGAACGAATAGCACCTCCCGCCCAGTGGGAAAGACCGCGCCGCCGAGGGCTGCGACGGCGCCGACGAGTGCGAGCCCGGTCGCCGTTCGTCGGTACTGCGACCGCTGGGCGCGGGCATATTCGTCCCGGAGGCGCCGATTCTCCTCCTCGAGGAGCTCCACCTGGGCGGCAAGCTCGAGGCGGTCCGTCGTTTCGTCGGTCTCGGTCGTGTCGGTCCCGTCTACGGCGCGAGCGGTACGCTGCGCGGCGGCGTCTCGGTCGGGCGCGGGTTCATCCCGGTCGACGGTATTCGAACTCATGGTGTCAGGGTGGGTGTCGGTGGTCAGGCGTCCGGGTCGGGATCGGCGGACGGGGCGGTGGTGGGCCGGCGCCCCCCAGTTGGCGGGGTCGTATCGGTGCCGGCCCCATCGTCTGCGGCTCCGTTCGTCTCGTCGGTAACCAGCCCGAGCCGGACGAGTTCGAGCCGGTGCAGTCCGTAGGCGGTGAGCGCGAACGTGACGAGTAGTGCGCCGGCGGCGAGCGCGACCGAGCGTCCATCGACGACGGCCCACGCGACGCCGGCGAGGGCGAGCGCGCTGCCGACCGCGACGGCGGCGACGCGGCCCGGACTCGCCGTTCGCCAGGCAGGGGCGATCAGGACGGCCACGAACCCGATTTCAACGAGCGCGAACGCGCGCGGCTCGATCCCGTCCGGGAAGAGCGCGACGAGGGCGATGTGGCCGATTGCGAACGCGTACGGCGGTCCCAGCAGGAAGCCGACGACCGCCGTCGCGAGCCCTGCCAGGGCGCCGATCGGGCCGGCCGCGGCGGCGAATCCGGCGACCAGGACGACCACCGCAGCGAGCGTCGCCCGATCGCGGCCCACGGCCGGCGGCACCGCGTCGAGTCGGCCCCTCACGCACGATCACCCCCTGCGTCGGTCTCCCGTTTACGGGTCCTCGAGCGAGCCACCGATTCGAGGGGCGGACGTGAGTGCGCCCCGGGGCCGGCGGTCTCGTGTGTGCGGGGTCCCGATGTCCGTCCCGCGGTGGATGTCGCTCGCGACCCGACCCCCGAGCGTGGCCGGGAGCGGCCGGCCTCGAGCACCGTCGCCAGTCGGTCGGCGGGGCCGACCTCGAGGGCGGTCACATCGTCCATCCGCGCCAGCTCCCGGCGGAACGCCTCGAATTCGACGTAGCGGTCGTACGCTCGTTCGACGTTCGCGAGCCCGCCGGCCCGGTACAGGACCGACGGCGCGAGCAGGACCGTCACCGCGTTGCCGCCCCGGCGGGCGAGCGCGACCGCCTCGCGGATCTCCGCCGGGCGCGTGTCGTCGGTGCAGATGACCGTCCACCGGCCGCCGGGGGCGGCCGACGTCTCCGCGCGAACGGCGCCGTAGAGCGGGTCGGCGGCGATCCGCCGCCGGTAGGCCCGCCGGTCGGCGTAGAAGGGGCGCAGCGTCTCCGCGAACGAGTCAGGTGGTCCCCCCGTGAGGTCGGCCAACGCGTGACGGGCGTCGGCCGGCCCGGTCTGCTTCCCGACGCCGGACGCGTCGCCGGCCACCCTTGTCGTCGGCTCGAGGTTGAGCAGGCGACGCCGAACCGTGCGATAGGCGCCTGCCGCGGACGATGCGTCGATGCGGTCGGTGACGCCCTCATCGCCGACGGTCACCAGGCCGAGCGGGTCGGTGAGCCGCCGGGCGCTCCCGGCGATGACGAGCGCCACCTCGCGGAGGTAATCGAGTTTCGTCTCGGCACGGGGGCCGACACCCAGTGACGCCCGGTGATCGACGACGAGCAGGGTCTGTCGGTCGGTCTCGGCCTCGTACTCCCTGACGTACGGCGTCATGAGCCGGGCTGTCGCCTTCCAGTCGATCCGACTCCCGGTGTCGCCGGGGTGGTACTCGCGCACCTCAGCCGGCTCGATCCCCGCCCCCGTCCGGCCGGCGTGATGGGCGCCGTAGGCCGCGGCGAACCGCTCGCCCCCCTCGCCGACGTGGACGGTGCGCACAGCCGGCGGCTCGACGATCACGGTCGGGGTCGTCCCCGTGGCGATCGTCTCCCGGAACAGGCCATCCGTCGCCGTCACGGTCGCGGGCGTGAACGCGTGCCGACCGGCAACGGGCCACGCGACCGTCTGTGTGCGCATTGCCTCGCCGTCGGCGGGGGCGAGCGTGACCGACAGCGCGTCGTCGGCGCGGCTCGCGACGGGCAGTCCGGCCTCGATGTCGAGGGTGAGTGCGGAGTCGGTCCCAGTCTTCCCGTCCGGCTCGCGGCGCACGGTGAGGGTCACCGGCACGTCCTCGCCGGTGCGAAGCCCCGTCCACGCGGGCGACTGCTCGATCGAGAGGGCGTTCACCGTGCGCTCGAGGTCGCGCACAAAGCGGTACTGGTGGGCAAGGACCCACGCGCCGACGAGGGCGGCGCCGGCGAGCGCGAGCGGGCGCGCGTACACGACGGCGAGGACGGCAAGAGTACCGACGAGGCCGATCGCCGTCCACCCGCGACGCGTGAGGTGCATACCTCGAGTGAGTCCGGTGATCGTGTTGAACGTATTGGTTCCTCGTCGCCTCCAGGCGTCCCACGCCTCCCACCCCGAGAGCGCCGGTCACCCCAATCCGGTGAATGGGATCAAACTCGGTGCTGAGTCGATCCCGCCGGTCGAGTGAATACCTTTTTGTGATCGGCGTCGAACGTCCGCGCGTGAACGACGTCGCCGGCCGTGTCCGTCCTCTCGCCCTTCTCGCCATCCTCCTGACGGTCGGTCTCCTCGTCGCCCCGGCCGCCGCCGGCGGGATCACGTCCGCACCATCAGCGCCGTCCACGGAATCGATGTCGGCCGGATCCGAGGCACGTGTCGCCTCGGCGGCCCCCCTCCACACGGGGGTGGGCGACGCACATCGCGGACCGACGGCGCTCGCCGTCCAGGAATCCGATGGGGCAAACGACACAGACGCGGAACCAGACGACGACCCCGTTCGCCACCGGAACCCCGACGACTACGACGAGGACGGCGATCTCGAGGGTGTCGAAGCGTGGCTGAACGAGCGACTGACGACCCAGCTGCAAGAGGGGGCAATCCAACTGGAGGAGGGCGAGTACGACCTCGCCAGGGAGTACGTCGGTGAGGAGTACCGCGACCGGCTGCGCCAGTACGTCGAGGTCACGGGCGACACCGACGGTGAGAGCGACGCGGAGGCGTTCAACAGGACCGGCGAGCGCCAGGCCGAACTGACGGAGGCAGTCGCCGACTACCGGGAAACGAAAGCCGAGTACGAGCGCGCCCGCGAAGCCGGCGACGAAGATCGCGCGCGCGATCTCGCCAGGGACCTTGAGGACCGCGCCGACGAGATCGAGGCACTCGGCGGCTCCGTCGACGACGGCTACGAGGAGATCGAGACCGAGACCGGTGCCGACCTCTCGGACTCCCGTGATTCGATCGACACCGTTACGGCGGGTGTGCAAACCGATCAGGCGGAGGTTCGCGAGCGGGAGTTCACCGAAACGGAGCTGACGCTCGTTCCCGAGTCGACGGTAATCTCCTTCGTTGAACCCCTGGTCGCCTCCGGCGAGGTGCACGCGGTAGAGGAGGACGGCGACGGTGCGCCACTCGCGAACGAGGAGCTCACCCTCGCAATCGGGAACCACACCGAACGGGTCGAGACCAACGATGCCGGCGAGTTCACTCTGACCTACCGGCCGACAGACGACCCGCTGTCGACCGAGGAGCTCACAGTCGAGTACGTGCCAGATGATGGGTCGACCTACCTCGGGGACGAGACGACCGTCGACGTCTCGCTCGAGCAGGCCGAACCTGACATAACGCTCGACGACGCCGAAACCAGCGACGAGGTGGGCTACGGCGACGACGCCGCTGTCGCCGGCGAACTCGCGGTCGACGAGACCCCCGTCACCAACGCCACCCTCGACGTCACGCTCGAGGGCGAGCGCATCGGCACGGTCGCCGTCGAGGACGGTGCGTTCTCGGGAACGGCCGACGTGCCGGCGTCCGTCCCCGAGGGCGAGGGCGAGCTGGGCGTCGAACTACCGGAGGAGGGCCGCGCGCTCGCGCCGACCGCCGACACGACGAGCGTAACGATCCGTGAGACCGAGAGTGCGCTGTCGCTGGACGCGACGGCGCTCGACGAGCGAGAGGTCGTCGTCAGCGGTACGCTCGAGGCGTCCAGGGAGAGTGATGGCGAGGGTATCGAGGGTGAACCCGTCCAGATTCGGATTGGCGGTACCGACGTCGCCACCCTCACGACCGACGAGGACGGTGCGTACGAGGACACCGTGACCGTCCCCGAGTCGATTGAAGGCGACGAGGTGTCGGTCGTCGCAACCTACAAGGGGCGCGACTCGAATCTTGCGTCCGCCGAGGCAGAGTCCGCGGTCGCGATCGCCGACGCGGGGGGGCTGGCGGCAGTCCCGTCCCAAGCTTGGCTCGGCGGCGCCTTCCTCGCGACGATTGCCGCCGCTGGCGTCGTCTGGTGGTACCGCCGACGCAACGAACGAATCGACCCGTCACCAGCCGAGCCAGGTTCGGTGACCACCGAAGGCACATCTCCGGACACGCCTGAGGCGACGGCGTCGCCCGACGCCGTCGACGCCCTGCTCGAGCACGCGAGCGAACACCTCTCGAGTGGCCGACCCGACGAGGCGGTCCAAACGGGTTATGCGGCCGTCCGCCGGGCACTTACCGTGCGGCTGGACGAGCGCATCGGCGCGCTGACCCATTGGGAGTTCTACCGGCGTGTCCGCGCCGTCGACGAATCGGCAGCGGCGGCGCTCCACGACGTCACCCGGGGGTACGAGCACGCCACGTTCGACCGCGACAGTCTCACGACGGACGAGGCGAGCGGCCTCCTCGAGCGGGCACGACGAATCTGTGACGGTCTAAGCGGCGGCGACGGCCGACGGCACGAGGAAGCGGCGGACGACTGACGCCCGCAGGGCGGTTGCGGACGCTCCACAACGGGTACGTTCCGAACACGTCTGGCTCAATATCTATCCAAATTCCCGACTAGACCATCAGCAAATATGAGATACCGATACGATACATGTCGTCAACATTCTGAGAAAGCTATAAGCTACTAGCGGGGGACAAGTTATTACAGAACTGCCCGCAGAGACCGACTGGATGCGGGCGGAGGGGGTACATGAGTGAACAACCACCAGCTGAAACGACGGAGCGAATCGATCGAGACGCGAACTTCCCGCGGGCGGTCATCCACAAGCGGATCCTTTCAGTGGCTAACTCGAAACCAGACGCGTCGATGGAGGAACTCGCCGACGAGGTGAGCGGTGCGACGACGGACATCGTCGAACAGGTGCTCGACGAGTACGGCGACCCCGCCGTGAGCGATGCGGAGCAGGCCGGTACGCACTCTGAAACGGAGGCTGATGACTCGACAGCGAGCGCTGATGATGACCGTGTCGCGGATCAGGCCGACTCCGTGGCGGAAGAGGGGATCGAATCGCCGACGGACGGTCCTGGATCGGGCGACCGGGCCGGATCTATCATCGACTCGCTCCCCGATCCGGCCGACGTCACCGAGAAGCAACTCGAGACGCTCCGGGAAATCCGCGCCCGACCGGACGCGACGCAGGCCGAACTCGGCGACGTCTTTGGCGTGAGTGGGGCGACGATCAACCAGCGCGTCAACGGCATCGAGGGGTTCGACTGGGCCGAGCGCGAGGCCTTCGTCGACCGGTTCTTCGCCTACGCCGGTGCGAGCGCCACGCCCATGGAGCCCGAACCGGCCGCCTCTGCGGCCGGCACACAGTGGAGTGACAGTGGCGACCCCACGCGGGCGCACGGGGCGTCGTCGGCCGCCATGCACCCGGACGGGACCGTACGGGGCGATGGCGGGCAGCCCCCGCGCGATACTGGCGATCGGGCAGGGCGCACCGAGATGGGCGCTCGGGGCGATGTGCGGACTAGCTCCGATGGTGATGTCACTGGTGATGGCGACGTCGCCGCACAACTGGCCACGCTCACCGACCAGCTCGCCACCCTCGCCGCCCGGCTCGATACGCTCGAGCGACGCTACGGGACCGACCGTCCGGCCTGCGCCGATCCCACACTCGTCCACAAAGTTGTCCACGCCTGCATGGCCTCCGACCGCATTACGGAAGATGAGGAGTTGCGCATTCTCGAATCGATCCTCGGGTCCGAGCCCGAGTAGGAGGAGGGGCCGGAGGCGCCGGGCTCGACCCTCGACGCCAGCGCTGGCACCGAATCAGCGGCGGGCGACTGATGTTCGGTCTCCCACGCGGCCAGGGCTGCCAGGCGGCTGGGTGCGCGATTCGTGGGCCTCTGTCGCGCGCCGCTTCACCCACTCGGGGGCGTCCGATCGGCGATGCCCAGCGCCATTGGCTAGTACTAGTCACCCACTAGCCGCGCCTAGTCCAAGTGAGGGAACTCCGCCGACGGCGGTTGGCACAACGGGTGTCCCGGGCGCACAGTCACAGTGGCCGCGCCGCGCCCGCCGCCGGATGGGCGACCACATCGCGTCTTTTTTAGCCTTCTCCTCTGTACTAACCGTCACATGGCGGCCTCCCGTTCCCTGTGGCTCTTGCTTCCGCATCCAGTCAGGCAGCTGCCGGCCGACCTGGCCGCGGTGGTCGTCCTCGTCGCCGCCACGAACATTGCGGCGTTGGCGCCGGTGCTCCGGGAGACGCCGCTGCGAGTCCCCCTTGGGCTGGCGTTCGTCTTGTTCGTCCCAGGATATGCATTCATCGCAGCATTGTTTCCCGAAGCGGGCGAGACATCTCAGACGGATAAGCCAAGCGACAGGACCGAAGACGCGGGCGAGACCCAGAGCGGGGATGCGATCGCCGACGAAGACGACACGATTGCCTGGGATATATGGAACGGTTCGCGGTCGGGCATTGACGGCCTCGAGCGCGTTGCCCTCTCGTTCGGCCTCAGCATCGCTATCGTCCCGCTACTCGGTCTGGTCGTGAATTTTACGCCATGGGGGATTCGGTTGACGCCGATCATGCTTGCGGTCAGCGGCTTTACCCTACTTTGTACGGCCGTCGCGGCGAAGCGTCGATGGGCACTCCCGGTCGAGGACCGGTTCGCAGTGCCCTACCGCGAGTGGTACGCCGCCGGCCGGTCGGAGGTATTTGAACCCACAACGCGTGCCGACGCCGCACTGAACGTCCTCCTTGTCCTCTCGATCCTGCTCGCCGTGGGGAGCGTCGGTTACGCCGTACTCGTCCCGCCCGACGGCGAGCAGTTCTCCGCAATTTACCTGCTGACCGAAGACGATGATGGAGAACTGGTCGCCGATAATTATCCGACGGAGTTCGTCCAGGGCGAGGCCCAGGAAGTGATCGTTGGCGTCGACAACCACGAGGGCGAAACCACGGAATACGAGGTGGTGGTGCTCGAGCAGGAGGTTGAGTTCGTTGAGAACGAATCGGAGGCGAACGCGAGCGACGACGATGCGGTGAACGGTACGGAGTCGGGCAATGAGACGGTCGTCCGCGACCAGCGGGAACTCGACCGGTTTTCGACGACGATCGCGGCCAACGAGACTTGGCAGGAACCGTATGAGCTCGAGCCAACGCTGACCGGCGAGAACGTACGCGTCGTCTGGCTACTATTCCCCGGCGGCGAGGATGCGGTCCCCGAAGAGCCGTCGATGGACGACACAGAGTACCACGTCCATCTTTGGCTCGAGGTCAGAGATGAGTGAACTACCCGTAGGCATTCGTTCTAGCAGCAGTCATATAGTTGGCATGAGCCGTCGACAGGATCCGATGAGATGGGGTGCATCATAGTGGCCGAATGACAACGCTGATGGTCGGTGACCGCTCGGATTCGGTATCCTACTCCGAGAGATCTAGCCGCCGAGTGTCGAGGTAAACCTGTGTGCCCCCCTCGAGGAACGTCACGTCGTCGAGCTTACCGTGGAGTCGGAGCCGGTGGACACCGCGCTCGATCGTCCCTTCGGCACGCCTTGTCCCGACAATCGTCACGTCATCACCATTGATCACGTCGATCGAATCACTCGCCGTGACCTCGTATACCGAGTGCGTGCCATTTCCGACGATCGTCAGGACCTGGGTGGATTCGCTATCGTAATCGTCCGGGTCGATCCGTGACCCGTTGACGGAGACACGGGCGTCGCCGTCGACGGTGAGCGTCTCGAGCTCACCACTGAACCGAAACGCGTCCTGCCACCCAGTGACGGAACCCGTCACGTGTCCGCCATCGATCACATCCGCTTTGTTGATCGACGCCCCCCGATACGTCGACCGCTTGGCACTTCCGGAGACGGTGAACTCATACTCCGTCCCCCCGGTCGTCCCAATCCCATTGATCAATATCGTATTCTCGAGGGAGCCCTCTTCGGACTCGGACACCTCAGGCCCCGTCCCGTAGCCGTCATCCCCGTACCCGCCCGCTCCGTAGCCAGTGTCCGTGTCCGAGTCGGACGCCACAGCCGTCGCTGTCGCTACAGGCGTTCCTATGCCTACTGGTACGGAACTGACGCCGAGGAGTTTGAGAATCGACCGGCGATCAAGCAACGCACCCCCATCGTGGCAACCGGGCGTCGTCACTCTACTCTGCTGACCATCAAGCCTCGACTCTTCGGCATCGTTCTCCCACCGACTGCTCGTTGACCGGTTACTATCAGGTTCCATAGCTGTGTATACCCTCATCGAATCCTATAACTCCATAACCCGTTATATTCACATATTGATTATTTTTATTCGGCAAAAGCCCGCCCGCGTCGCTGTCGTCTTCGGTTGCCGGGAGTTGCTTAGGTACTCCTATCAGACCTCTTCTTACGAGGGAGCGTCGAAGCCTCCCCCGAGAGCCGTAGAGGAGACCCACGACGCTTGTGACGCCTGCTGCAGTGGCCGTCGCGGCCATTCAGAGCACCGTGGCTTACCGGAACAGCGTCAGTATAGCGATGTTCGCCGATTTCCACGGGTGGGAAAGGGTGGCAGAAGTCGTCGTATCCCCTTACTGGGACGTATTCGCTGAAAAGCGCTCGTAGGGCGGCCCATCCCCGCACCACCTGAGACTTGAATTACGCGGTTCTGCGCGGGTAGTCCCCTTGAAGATGCCGAATCGTTCATCGGCGCAGTAGTTGGTCACGGACCAGACAGACGTAGACGAGTCCTGTCATCCCGTCGGCAACCCAGAGGCTGAGAACGAGTAGTCCAATCAGGAAGCTCATCAGATGAGGAGCAACTGTTGGCGGCCAGGATGCCAGTATCGAGTCGATTTTGAGCAACCCGAGCGACGGCTCTTGCCCGTAGCCGGGGGCCCAGTAGTGGCCACAGCAGAAACGAATCTCTTGCAGAGCCGTCCCGAAACGTCGGAAGTATATCTAATGCGTCACTGACATCCTCCCACGGCTAAAGCCGTGGGGTTTCCCCACTGGGGGTTGAACCCACGGAAATGGAGAGGTTCGCAGGGTCATCGTCATGGTGGACGATGACCTGCGTTTCGGGCCGTGCCAGTACGGCCCCGCCTCGGACAACGGTTTCGAGAACTTGCCCAAGGCTCGTTTGCCGATGTTCAGCGCACCATTCTTGTCCGCATTATCGTCCAACCCACACTCGGGGCACTCGAAGCGGTCCTTGTTGAAGCGCACGCACGGCGACGCCGAGCGTGCGTGAAGTTAGTATCGAGAGTTCCGTGAACTCATCCTGATGTGTACCATCTACAATATCAAACGTGCTGTGAGCTAAGCAAATCCAACGACGTATGGGGATCCACCACGGCCGGGAAGATAGAAACTGTAGGTTCTCTCTATGAATGATTCATTTCTGCTAGTATCTAAGAGATGATGGTCGCCTTCACAGCTGGACGCTCTCTAATACCTACTAGTGCGGACATTTATTAGAACGGTAGGAGCAGTCATTGCCTATCCCGACGATTCAGCGTCGGTACAGCGCTCATAGACATAGACCATGAACGGACATTCAAGAGACAGAAGCGACCAGCTCAGTTCGCCGTTGGGAATTGACACGAAGGGTCCGGCTATTGGTGTGGTCGCGACAGAACACACCGGTGACGCTCTCGTTCGAGTCGTGGTCCGCGCAAACCAAAACGGCTATCCAATCTTGGTCCTCACCGGGCAGACCGCCTCCCGGGTACCAATTGCTTTTCTCAGGGACCTAGGGGCACAAATCATCGATCCCGGAACGCTGGAACCACCAGTGGTCTCTCTAGACGAAGTCCTCGCTAGGGCCGCACGAGACGCAGGCTATTCAGGCTTGATCCTCCACCGGGACCTTGAGAAATACATAGACTACAATCGAAGTGTATCCGCGCTCAATGCCACCGACTCGTATTGCGCCAACGCCATTCCCCAATCACCGACGAATTCCTCCAGTACTGCGGTTGCTATCCCCGCCCACAACGAAGAGGGGACGATCGAAGGAATCGTGCGTCAGGCACAAGAGTACGTCGACGAAGTCTTCATCGTTAATGATGGGAGCACTGATGAAACGGGAAGACGAGCGGCTCAAGCGGGGGCCATCGTCTTCGAACATGACCGAAACCGGGGGTACGGGGAAAGCCTCAAAACGATCTTCCGAGTAGCGTATCAACGTAGTATCGATCAGCTCGTAGTGTTGGACGGGGACGGGCAGCATAATCCGAACGACATCCCTAAACTCCTCACCGTGCACCGAAATTCCGAGGCGGACATCGTTATTGGGAGTCGATTCGCAGGGAGCGGCGAATCGAACCTCCCAAGATATCGGGCCGTTGGCCTGCAGGTGGTGAATTTCCTTACGAACGTCAGTATGGGGGTCGTGCGGCGCGACGCCCAAATCCGTGATACGCAAAGTGGCTTTCGAGTATATAGTGCGGAGGTGCTCCGTACGCTTTCGCTCGATGGTTCGATTGGGTCTGGAATGGCCGCCAGCACGGATATTCTCTACCACGCACAGACACACGGGTATCGAATCGAAGAAGTCGGAACGCACATCAGGTATGACGTCGATAATGGAAGTAATCACAATCCGTTTTTACATGGATTTGTTCTCGTCCGAAATATCTTGAAAACGATCGAATGTCAGTATCCACTCGTCGTCTTCGGTATCCCGGGATTCGTTAGTCTATTCGTCGGGTTTGGATTCAGCTACTGGACAATCACGAATTTCATCCAATCGGGGACATTCCCGGTCGGCCTCGCGCTAGTTACTTCGGTTCTCCTCCTCCTCGGTGTGTTCGCGTGTTTCACCGGCATCATCCTGAATGCACTGCGGATCTACCATGAACGGGCGTTGTGATGGCGCTGTGTCAACGTGGGGCTAGGGACGTGTCTCCTACAGCCCTGCTCATGGCGGTCCACCTCGGTCTGCTTGTGTCGATCACGTTGCAGAGCTGCCCGGGACTCGTCCGGTGCCTAGCATCCGCTCCGTTCGTATCAACGATCACTGTTCGGCCACCAGTTATACCCTGGGACGGAAAATAGCCTGATATGCCCGAAGTGAGTGTGGTGGTTCCCACGTATAACCGAGCCGAGGTCATCCCAAGGGCCCTTGACAGCGTGCTCGACCAAACGTTTGACGATTTCGAATTGATCGTCGTTGACGATGGCTCAACTGACCATACCTGTTCTGTCCTCGATCGATACCGTGATCCCCGGATTACGACAGTCTCCCACTCTACGAATCAAGGCGGTAGTGCAGCAAGGAATACCGGAATACGGATGACGTCCGGGGAGAAAATAGCGTTCTTAGACTCCGACGATTACTGGCATCCCACGAAACTTGAAAAACAGGTCGGGGAGCTTGAGTCACTTCCAGATGACTGGATCGCGACCTACTGTGGTACCCACCACATCTCCAATAGAGAGCTCCGGGGGGTAACGAAAGGTCCTTTCGAGGACCGACTCTCAGGTCTCATCGAGCGGCTCCGCTCACGTCTCGAATCAGGCGACCGAGATTATCACATCCCCGACAAAGGCGGAGAGGATCTGATTCCGTATGTTCTCTCCGGCGAGTTCGAACTCGGTGGCGCCTCAACGTTACTCGTTGATCGGGATGCTGTCACGCAAGTGGGTGGCTTTGACGAGCGATTCCCCCGCCATCAAGACTGGGAGTTTCTGATCCGCTTGTTGAAAGTGGGAAACCTCTCGTATGTAGATGAGAGGCTAGTGACGAAATACGGGTGGGCCGCTCCGGACATCGAAACGATCGTCCGGGCCAAGAAACTATATATTGATACATTCGACGAGGATATCAATCGATACGAAGAGGAGGGCTATGAGATCGTCGCCCGCCACAATTACGAGCTCGCCCTCCTCTCCCTCAGAGCTGGTGAGCTGACGGAGGCTCTGCCGTACTTCCGTAGGTCTAATCTGACCGGCATGGATGCCCTCGAGGTTTTAATTGCTATGTATATCGGAATCAGACGGACGTGTACTTCTCGGTGACTCCGGCATTTCATCGTTCCCGAAGCGGCCGTACGGTCGCGACCGATCGTGGCGAGGAGTCGACGAGTCAGGAGACGAGACCACCCTTCCTAGGACTGCGTGATCCGTTCCGTAAGGGGTGTCGCTAGTACTGTGAGCAGCGGGTAAAAATCCATCCAGTACCGGTCTGACTCGAACTGATCGTATACTTCCTCTCCGTCAATGACGTCCAACCCCGCTATCTTCTTCATGGTATCTTCCGAATATAAGTACTCCTCAAATGATTCATTTCTTTCGAAGAGTGTCCGGTGATCCGTCCACGATCCCTGCGTTCCGTACGGGACCTCAGGCGAACCCGTTCCTACGATAGTTGCTAGTTCTCTAATGATCTCGCCAAGCAGATGAAGACGCCGCGAACGATCAAGTCTGAACCCGGAGTCGTTGTGCGGAATGGCAATGAGTGACGAGTCAAGGTGCTCAATCGCATCGTTCACAATATTGTTGCGAATCATATACTTGATCGGCATTTCCAGGTGCAGATCGATCAGGCGAGCATCTAAAAACGGGCTCCATCGGGGACCTACACGAAGTGTTCCGAAGTAATCACGTGAAGTGTCGTTCGTCAGTGGATAATATGAGCAAAGGGCCGAAAAAATCGACGGCTGATATATTCCATGATCAACGATCCCGTTCTGGGCTCTACAAACGTTCTCGGTCAGAATCTCTCGGAGCGAACGATCGTGCACATAGTACCGTGGGATCGTTCGGTGGACACTCATGTTCTCAATTCGGTGTTCGATTAACCCACTGATGGTTGAAATAGGAACCTGAGACGGGAGGAGAACGTCGAGGTCGAGGCCGGGAATCGTGATTGTTCTTTTCGGGACATAATATCCCTTGAACATGACGTCCGCAAAGAGGCCTGTCACGATCGTCTCCTCCGAACCCAGTTCATCTGCGAACCCGGCGGCATGCGATTCGTGGAACCAACTCGTATAATTGTCATATTTTGAATCATTAAGTAATATCCTGAAATAATAGTCCTTGTCCCGTCGAAGGAATCGAAAATCGGTACCGGTTCGGGCCGCGATCGCTGCGGCAATTTTCGCTTCCCTGTTGACGAAGTCGTTCATATGATACGCTCTCGCCTCACCAGGAATGAGGCGAGCAAGGAGTCGCGAGTCACTACCAGCGCTCAGGAGGATCCCTAGCCGCTCATCACTGGATAGCCGCTCGTGAAACACCTCACCAAGCCGTGTGATAAATTCGTCGACGAAATACTCGTACGGTCGATTTACCGGTCGACGAGTCGGTGTCCAGTACGTCGTCTCGGATCGGGCTGTGCCGCTGGGATCGTACGATACAGCCGTTGCTGGTGGAAACTTGGTTACGTCTCGTACGGGCGTATAGATCCCGAAGACCCGTTGAAACGCAAAATATTCAGCGAGGTAATCCGGGTGGTACTGGAGGGTGACCAGCGGATCGAAGGCATACAGTTGTAGATTCGTGGTGATTCGAAGCGTCCCATCGCCACCGCAAACTCGAAATCCCGGCACGGTTGAAAGCCGGTCGGTGATAACGGTCACCTCGTCCCTCTCTCGGTCCGCTATGAGTGCTAGGAACTCACCATTTACGTGCTCGTCGATGTCCACCTCGTCAGCCATGTACCTTTCGTAGATGCAGCGGGCACTGTTGGCAACTGGCCGGTAGGTGCCGGACGCTGTTTTGATGCTAAAAATTCGCCCGGCGACAAGCACGGTCGTGTTTTCGCCGTCGAAACTGGTGAGCCAGTGGGTATCTTTCGGGGCTGCGACGGAGAGGAGAGACCCGGTTCGCATCGGTTCAAGTCGGTCGACTTCGTCAGTTATTCGCTCAATCGTCTCCGTATCAGGCCCGATCGTCCCATAGAATTCGACCATCGGATTTGGTTCCACGCCCTGGCACATAATCGCTCGCGCCGAAAGAAGTCGTCGGCAGGTCGGACGGGCATTGTTCAGATTAGCCTGTTCCAGCAGTACGCGAGGCTCTGCAGCCATGTTTCGGCCGTTTCTGGATCGGCGTTTCTGAAGCAATTGCCAAACTGGTACGTTCGCCGTTTTACTTCCTTGAAGACACGTTCGATGCTGTTACGTTGACCGTGGCGTTCGTACTGAAACTCGTAGCCACGGCGGTGGAGCGCGGCTTTCAGCCAATCCGCAGAATCGACGAGAAACACAGCGTCACCAACGTCGTGTTTCTCGCTGAGTTCGTCGAGGAAGATTCCCGTAAGGCCCTTTGTCTCTGGATCAACCGCTGCAAACAGCCAGTACCGATCGTCAGTGAGCTGGGTCGCAGTCTCATCAACCGCCACGTGATCCGGTGATTTACCGTCCTCGGGCTGTAACTCTGCTTTTTGTACCCAATTATGGACGGTTGACCGAGCACGATCGACACCGAACCTCTCTAAGACATGAACAGTATCCGAAAGCGAGAGACCGGCGAGATGGAGGTGGATACTGAGCCGCATCAGTTCGCACGGTGTCTGCTCGCGCTCCACAAATTCTAACTGAATGTCGCTGCTAGGTAGCGTGAGGCGGCTGAATTCGGGCATGGACACCACGAATTCCACCGCCTCGCTCCTTCAAACTCTAATCTGAACAGCGCCGGTCGGACGACGGGTCACTGTGGTCAGTAGCGCTTCGTTCTGTCATGCTCTGGTCCCTAAAGTGGCCGCCATATCACGGTTGGCTGCACTTCCACTGAACGTCTCCGACCAAAGTGGTGGACACGGGGCCTGCCCCGGCTCAAGTTCACTAGTGGGGGTCTCGGGCCTAGTCATCCCTCCCCACTCGTATGCTAGTGACGCTACCGAGGCAGACAGGAGTCCCAGTATGCGTTCTCATCCAACTCACAGAGATGCAAGGAGGAAGCCCACCCCTTTAGGTTGCATCGTCCCGTAGCATGGCGGACACCGAGGCGGTACGACCGTCCTCATAATCCGACAATATCGGGACTCCGCAGCCCAGAGCGTTCGAGACACCCTCTCGAACTGCCGTGGGGTCCCGGCCAGCAAGATAACTCCCAGTCCAATGCCGGGATAGGAGTAACGGCGGTGTGACCCTATCATCGGCCTGTCATTCCGACGGGTCGTAGACCAGTAACTATCCCAACCCAGCGGGGCGCTGCCGTGGGACGCCTCGCCGTTTACGGCGAGGAGGAGGTCATATGCGGTCACAGATTGAAGTATGAGGGCGGAATACCTTTGATAGATGGACGAGGGTAATCCTACTTGGCGGGAGAAAGCACGAGCGCTGATCCGCGTTGCTACGTTCAGACCGTGGCTCACGGGAGCGATTGTCAGCTTCAGTGTGCTAGCTGCCTTACTCGAGGGCATCGGACTTAGCTTCCTCGTCCCAATCATTGAGGTTGCTCAGACATCCAATGCGTCTGCAGAAGGCAATGGTCAACTTGTTCGCTGGTTTATCCGCCTCTATGATACCTTAGGCATCCCATTTACTCTGGGATCCATCATCCTCGGCATTTCCACGGTCATGTTCGTCCGCTACACGGCGTCCTTTATCGGGGGGTGGCTATCCGTCGTATTGCAAAGGCGATATGTGCAGGAGCTTCAGTCGACGGCCTTCGATAACGCACTCGACGCTCGTGTCGCTTACTTCGACAAGGAGGGGTCCGATGACATTCTCAATGCAATTCTCACACAGGCTGAACACGCCGGAAAGGTCATTCGGGACTTTATTCTCGCATTTCAGGAGTTATTGATTTGTATCATCTACCTCAGTATTGCATTTATATTATCTCCGGTCCTAACGATATTCACGATCCTAATCTTGGGCAGTCTGACGTTCCTCATCCGGCATGTCCTTGAACCGGGATACGCAGTCGGTGACCGCGTCGCCGACGCGAACGAAGAGATGCAGGCATCGGTTCAGGCGGGAACACAGGGCATTCGCGACGTGAAACTCTATACGTTGGAACGCGAGATCCGCACCCGATTCTCGTCAGCTATTAATAAATTAACCAACTCGAGTATCAAACTCGAACGAAATAAAACATTGATCGAGGATTTTTATAACTTTTCTTCAGCCGTTCTCGTATTCGTCTTGATCTATTTTGCCCTCCAGTTCGCCGGACTCTCACTCGCAGCTCTCGGTGTGTTCCTGTTCGCGATGTTCCAGCTCGCCCCGAAAGTGAGCACCCTCAATAATAGGTGGTACATGGTGGAGGGGATGCTGCCCCATCTCGTTCGAACCCAACGGTTTATCGCCGAACTGAAACGCAACGAGGAGCCACGGAAAGGGACAGACCCAGCCCCAGCTAGGATACGGACTGTTGCGTTTGAGAATGTATCCTTTTCTTACAATGATGGGACGCAAGCTCTGAACGAGGTCTCGTTCGTGATCCGGAAAGGTGAGTTCATCGCGTTCGTCGGCGAGTCAGGGGCCGGGAAGTCGACCATTGTCAAACTACTCACCCGGTTGTACGAACCAGACGACGGACAAATCAGTGCCAACGAGACGTCGATCGTCGAGTTGGACGTGCAGGACTGGCGTGAACAGATCGCGGTCGTTCGACAGGATCCGTTCATCTTCAATACGTCCCTTCGAAACAATATTACTGTCGGTGATCGAACGGCGACGAAGGCCGAAATCATGCGAGCGTGTGAACTCGCCCACGTCACAGAGTTTTTGGATGAGTTACCGGCGGGGCTCGAGACCACACTCGGTGATAACGGTGTTCGCCTTTCCGGGGGCCAGCGCCAACGCGTTTCGCTCGCGCGGGCGCTCCTCAAAGACGCCGAAATCTTGGTGTTAGACGAAGCCACGAGTAATCTCGATACGAACATCGAACGCGACGTTCACCGCGCCATCGAATCGATGGACCGTGAGTATGCCGTCCTCACGATTGCGCACCGACTGTCGACGGTTGTGAATGCCGACCGAATATTCACCCTCGAGAACGGTTCCATCGCCGAAGCCGGGACCCATACGGAGCTCATCGCAAACGACGGCAAGTACAGAGAGCTGTACTCCGTCTAGGGACTACTCCCACGACTGAAGTCGTGGGCTTTCTCCTCGAATCTCTGTAAACGTCCATTCGATCGGACTCTGACTGCATCGTATGGTCCTAACGGCGGTCCCACTTCCGTCGCTGAGCGGCCGTAGTTCCCAGAACCGGCTGTCCGCTCACTGCCGCGAATAGGTCTCTATTCGTTAATAGTGCTTATTAGCCTGCCCCCTGTCTCTGTGACCACACTTCCGAACCGACCGCCGGCTTCCTAAGATAGCGTATGGACACCAAATCACAGTTCAAGGCCCTCGTTTGCACCGTCCTCCTAGTGTGGACTCTTGGCATAGTCGTGAGCTGGTCTTCAGGGTCGGTGTTCCCTTATCTGCCGCTGACGCTTGCGGTCTGTTGCCTGCTTCTGCTCGTGTTCATCTCGGTGTCGGAGAACGTTCGGCCGATTGCCACGCCATTGCTCGTCGTAATCGTGATCAATTCGACGATGTACAGGCTGGTCGTCTTCCTATTTCCACGGTCGCTGATCGGTGTTGACCCAAATACATACGCAGAAGGCGCCGGGAGGGCCATCGCCGCGCACGACTTCTCGGCCGTGGGCATCCCGTTTTACGATACCGCTTCAGGGTATCTGAGCTACGTTGTCACGGTTTACCATCTCACCGGCGTCAGTATTCCGCAGTCGTTTATCTTCCTCACCGTGGTGGCGGGCGTAGGCTATCCCCTCTTTTCGTATTTAATTCTTCGCAGGAGTGCCACGTCACCGAAAGTCCCGATACTCGCGGCGCTAGTGACCTCAGTCGTCTCGTATTCTCTGCTCTTCAGTTTCTGGCCGATCCCACAGACCCAGACTGCCGTAGTCTTCCTCCTCTTTGTCTACTGTCTTCTTCCCCTGGTTGGGTTGGCTGAGAGGCGATTTTCGGTGGTCCTCCTCGTTCTTTCCTTGGCGATTGTCACGACGCATAAACTGATCCCACTCACCATGGTGCTCCTCTTACTCTCGGTGTGGGGGATTATGTTGCTGGCCCGAACCGATCTCCTCCCGTCGCCTTCCACGCGACGATTCCGACAAGGCGATCTGGTGCCTGGTCAATCGATTCTCGTTCTCTGTACGATCATTGGCCTCTTTGTCGGCGTCCTGTGGGTCTTTTACACGGACTTCATCGCGAATGTGGTGGGCCATCTGCTGGCACTCGTACTGGTATCTGACTCGGGAGACGAACCGTTTCGTGCCGCCGCCGCGACCAGACCGCTATCCCCGTTCTGGCACCTGGTTCTTAACCGGTCGAACACGATCGTCTTGATCATCCTCAGTGCTCTCTCGTGGCTCTATATTTTGGGTACGCGTCGGTGGCGGACGGCCTTCCCTTTCGCGTTGCTGTTGGCGGCAGTCGCATCGACGGGGCTCTTTGTCGTGTTTTCCATCATCTCCGACGCGGCGATCCTCATTTCCCGGGGAATGTTCCTCTATGAAGCGTTCGCCGTTCTCTGTATCTTCGGTGCTGGCGTCCTCTTCTCCAGACGGCATACACTCAATCCCATCCTTCCGGTTGCCTTCCTCCTCCTCAGTTCCCAGTTGGGCGTCGGCCTCATCGCCCCTGACTCGAGTTATGGCCCGCGGTTTTACCTCACAGAGCAAGAACTCAGCGGGGAACAGTTCACCGATAGCTATGCGACGGGGGAGGTGCACACCGATTTCTTTTACGCTCGGAACCAGACCAACTTCAAGCCCACCGATGAACCGATCACATACCACGATATCAGTGAGGACCTATTGAACGGTGATGTGTACGCCCCTGACCGAGACCGACTCCTCATTCGCGAGGGTGTCGAAATCTTCGAAACGCCGGGCGACGGAGCCTGGCGGATCAACTGGGACCAACTCACGGATATCGAGACTCAATACGATCGAACGTACACGAACGGCGGCGTCTCTCTCTATCAGAAGGAGTGATCTCCTACCGCCAGCGACGCGGTCGCGTGACAGTTGCTGCCCAATCCGCCCGATGTCGGAACCGGATTGATTGTCGTTCCTCGGTGACCTCCGCTTCGAAACCGGGTCGCCATCACCTGCCGTCGTCGCTCACTGTGAGAAATGATGCACGGTCGTTCATCGATCCTGTAACAGGCCGTCTATCTGACCGACACATCTGACGACGTGATGGACCGATTCGACGGCTATCCAGAGTGCCAACTTCGGAATGCTCCGATTGACGGTATCGACCAAAAGCGCCTGCATCAGTCGGCTGCTCCGAGGCGTGTTCCTAATCTCCCACAGCCGGATGTCCGCTTTTCCGTGGCGATAACTCTTCTTCCAATATCCGATGATTGAGTCGGCAAACGCGTGTTCGACCACCATCTCCGGATCGTAGTAAATGGAGTGATCTCGACAGATCCGCTCGGCGAGTTCCGTCTCCTCGTGCCCGTGATCGAGCCGTTCGTCGAAGCCGCCGATTTCTTCAAGCAGGCTCTTCCGCATGGCCATATTACAGCCGGCTACCCGGTCCGTGAACGTCGGCTTGTCCCCCTGATCGTACCAAGGCAGATCCCTGTATGTAACCGGTAACTCGTCCGGCCAGGGCAGGTCTTTGTATTTGAACGGAGAGTCGTCTGGCTGAAAGACCCGCCCGGTGACAGCCTCGTGGTCGTCGAGGGATCGACTCGCTGCTTCTAGATAGCCGTCCTGAGGGAGGGAATCGTCGTCGAGAAAAACGATCTTCTCTGCGTTGGCCTCTTTGACCCCCTCGTTTCGCGCTTTAGAGGCTCCGGGATCGCGGCGGACAATGATTTCGTAGTCGTCATACCTGGATTGCTGAAGGTGACGAACAGCCGGAATATCTTGATCGTTTTCTATGATAGTAGCGATAACGACGGAGAGTTCTACCATATGGCTACTAATCACTCCTCTCCCTCATTTAGCTTGTTCCAGTTGGATTTCGATCAAGAAAGCGAATGCGCTATACGTACGTATTGTATTACTAGGGCGACTATATTGAACTCGGCTACGTCGACGCAAGGTGATTTGTACACGTTGCCTCACAACGAAACACGTGACTCCTCTCTCGAGCGAGTCAACCGGGACATTCGACGGCTCCAAGCGAGTGGGGTGCAGCAGCGACGCGAACTCTTCTTCGCGATCGAATCACAGTCGGGGTCTCGCCTGGCCAAGTGGTCAAGTCGTCACAGCCAACACTCGACGCGGCCGCGACGACTGGTCTCGACGTCCGTCGCACTGGGTGGAGACAGATTTGCACCGTTTGGTCGCGCTCTCGCCGGCTCGAGCGAAGCATGCTCGGTCAATGTGGCTCAGCGTCGGTTTCGATGCGGGCCGCCGACTGCTCAGCCCGCTTGTCGGTCTCCCAGGTCACGACATTGTCCCCGCGGGTCCAGTTGATCAGCCCCACCAGCAGGCTATAGTTGCTGATCACGAAGAAGTGTACCACCTGGGCCGGAACCGGTGCGCTCCGCTTCCGCTCTTGGGAGGCGGCGGCCACGCCATGGGAGAGCGCAGTGAGGAGAAGACCGGCCAGAAGCGTTCCATGGAGTCTCGTTGGACGCAACGCGTACAACACAATGATCGACGCCGCCGACGCCAGCAGGAACAGTGGGGTGAGCCACAGGAGGACGGTCCGCGACCAGAGTTGAATCGCGTACACCCCCGATTCCCACGGATTCAGGAGGTTCCTATACGCCCATATCGTGTGCCATGATCGCGTCGTGATCCGAATCTTCGCCTGCAGTTCGGACTCCAGGTCCTCTCTGGTCCGCTCTCGAGCGATGGCATCGGGCGCGAACTTCACGTCTTCTCCGTTCGCCCGGATCGCGAGCGGTTCGCCGAAGTCGCTCATGAGGTCCGGTGGAAGGTCAACATAACTGTCCGCACGAACGGCATAAATCGCTCCGTTGGACTTTACGACGGACCCGACCCGGGATTCCCACCGCTGGATGAACCGCTCGAGTGCTCGATAGACGGGAATGCCGCCCGTATTTTGACCGTCTTGTTCGTAATGGAGGGCTCCAACGACACAGCCGACATTCTCGTTGAACCGATCGACGAGGGCCTGTATCGTGTCCGGCTCATACAGGCTATTTGCGTCGGAGAAGACGAGTACCTCGCCACTAGCCATGGCCGCGACTCTGTTTTGACATGCGGTTTTCCCGACTCGTCCTTCGACACGGACGAGTGTCACGCCTTCGTCTTCGAACTCGCGGACGATGGCATCAGTCGCATCGGATGAGGCATCGGAGAAGACGATGATCTCTAATTTATCCACTGGATAGGTCAAGTCGAGACTGTTGTTGATCTTCTCTGCAATAATCTCCTCTTCGTTGTATGCGGCGATGATCAGGGAGACAGTTGGCCGATTTGACTGCTGGGTCACCGGTTCCTGCCGACTCAGACCAACGCTGAAAATGAGTAGCGGGTACAGGAGATGGGTATAGACGACTGTACCGACCCAAGTTGCGAGGAGGAGCTGAAGTACTCTGACTCGGTAGCGCATGCCCTTGTAGGGCCACCGCTCCACACCATAAATCTAAAGGATCCTCCGGGCTTATTGGCGGCTCCACTGTCCGGCCTGCTTCGACGAACTCCGATGGCACTCTCGACGGGAGGGGTATCAAACTGGTTCGCCGGAGTCGAACGGACGTGTTTCTGTCGGCGCCTCTACCGTGACCGCGGGGCACAGTCTCTCGCGTGCGAACTGGTGTGTCGCCGATACCGCTCCTTCGTTCCCCCATCTCTGAGCGGTTGACGGAACCTGCGTCTGGATCCCGCCTCCGAAGGAGCGGGCACGCGGCTCACGGCTTTCTGAATCCACGGTGGCGGTCAATCCCGGGCCGCCATCCGCCACCACCGATCATCTCTCCGCCTTCATTCTGGAGACCGGCACCGCCCTTCGCGCTAGTTTCGGCGAGTCCGGCGAGGTGCCCAAATGAAGATTCCGTACGTACGAGTCACCCATCAACTCCCCGGTCTCGAGGCGGGGTGCAGTGCCGGTTCCGGAGCGCGAGTGGTCCTTCGTGTTATCGCAGTTGCCGAGCAATCCCTCGAAGTGCCCGCATGGCATTCATCGTCTTCGTCCGCTTCGCCGCTGTGAAGTACACCTTTCTAGCTGGTGCAAACTTGGATTTATATCGGCAGAGCCGCGCATCGTTTGCGCCGACTAAATCGTAATACGTCCGCCCCTGTCTTATCCCAGCACGTATAACGTACCAATCGAGAAGTTCCGAGGCAGGGATGTCAGCATCGGCCTTCACCCCACCTTGCCATCGGTAGATTCTAGTGTCGCTTTCAAGAGTTATTATGCCGGACACGTATTCGCCATCCGACCGGCAGATGTACGGGCGCAGTGTTCCGGTCGGGAGGGAGTCGTAGAGATCGGTAATGATCGCGCTGGGGATCCCGAGTGAAGCGTTTTGTGCGTCTAGGCGGCGCTCAACCTGGGAGATGATTTGCTGGAAGTCGCGTTTGTGTCCGACCTTTATTTCGTACGCATCAGCGTCCGTGTTTGTAATGTTACTTCTAGCGTCACGAGTGAACGCTGCGAGGAGGTCTGTCTCGCTCCGCGTTAAATCGACGAAGTAGGTATAGTAGGGGTTTACTTCAAATCCATTCCAGGTCAACGGGCGGATATCCGTAAAGCGGGGATCCGTGCGGATGAGGACGTGGTCCGGATCAATCACCTCGTCGGCCCATGTGAGGCACTGCTCGAGGAAGGCTCGCCGTCGTTGTTCGGCTTTTCGACACTTCATGGTTTCCAAATTCAACGTAGCGGGACCGAGTTGCAAGGTATGGATCGGAGGAGGAGGTGAAGTGAGGTGTGTGAAGGGTCCGCTCTTCGTCTCGAAGAGCGGAAAGAGTCCGATGGGTTCCTGTCCTTTGTACACCACTAGCGGATGAAGCCGGGCATTCGTATGCGCACTGAGTACTTTCAGCGCCTCATACTGGTGTAACGGATTCGTTTCTGGGGACTGCTCAACAAACCGATTCCACACGTTGGCCTCCTCTTCCCGTTCCACAGTAACGCTCATTGGTGGTTTCCTTCGCTGGGGAAAGTAGTAAATCATGCACCCTTCGCCCCCTCTGTCTCCTTTCCACACAACTTCCACTGCAATCCGCGTCGGCCAGAACCGCTTCCACCCACGTTGGCACCCCATCGTGATCGAAGCCGTCCACGACTGCGCATCACACACCGTTGACCGATACCGCGCTGTCCGCTCCCCGATGGAGCGTTCACCGACCCGGGAGAGGCCCACCCTTGGACAAGCACGTGAGCGGACCTGTGTCTCCAACTGTCACGTCCGAGCTCCGAGTCGGACTGCTTCTCCGCGGTCCCCCGCGCTGGGGCCGGAGGGGCTATTCGTCCGACGGAACCGGTGTAGTCAGCCCGGCGAAGGATATCGGCGATAAACGCCCAGCGTTCCATCGCCCTCCTCCATGCGCTGGGGAGCTGGCGGTCGCCTCGCTCTCCCAGCCGGGGAGGTGAGTGGAAACAGCGGAGACACCGCTTTCGACGCTTCGTCGGCCGAGGTGACGGTCATGGATTGGTTCCCGTTGAAGCCAGGGGAAGCGGACCGGCGATTCGAACCCCGCCCTCCTCTCGTCGTGATCGGTGGACGTTCGCCTTGATGGTCCGTACTTACCCCCGTCGAACAGTGTTCGTCGCATGGTTCCACACGACGGCCATTCGGTGGCGGAGCGATTGCTTCAAGTGGTCGTATCGTTCTCGCCGATAATATTCCTCCAATTCCTGATCGTCGAGTCGCGCCTCGCCTCTCAGGTAGGGGCCAAGGTAGCCGTAGAGATAGGCGATCCCCGCATAAAAGGGAGGCGAGAGGGTATGATACACCCCCGTCAATAGGGCGTTGACGGGGTGATAGTGCAGGTAGTAGCGTCCGGTCCCCTTCCGCTTGTAGCCGTGCCAGACGCCGCGAGCACTTTGCGGGGGACGAAGCTGAGCCCCCCGTGCGGCTCCCGTTTTGAGCGACTCCCAGCCGCGCTTTTCGGCTTTAATGCGGAGCACGGTGTCGGGCGACGGTGTGATCGGATAGCCGCCAACCTCAGCCAAACACCGGGTATCAATCAGCATTGCCCCACCCCACGGCGTCCCTGCGGGCGTATCTCGCTTCCCGTCCAGATGGAGTAACCCACTCGCCACGCCGCAGTGCTCGCGGGTGTGCATTTCGTCGAGCAAGGTTGCAAAATACTCGGGGTGGACGAGAATATCGGCATCAAGTATTCCCACGTATCGACTGCGGGTCCAGTCAGCCGCGTACTCCTCACGGATGACCTCGAGGCCCGCTGCGACCACCGTTGCGTACCCGAATTCGGTGTCGTACGCGGCGTCGCCTCGGTCGAGGTGGATACCGCTGATCCAGGCGTGGCGCTCCGAGTAGGTCTCTACGAGGGCCGGCGTTGCATCACTGCTACCGTCGTCAACGATGAGCCATCGAATCGGCCGTCGTGTCTGGTCGCGGATCCGCTCGACGATGGCTGGGAGGTGCTTTCCTTCATTTCGTGCCGGGGTAATGAGACAGTACATCTATTGGTCAGGTTCTCCAGCGGCGGCGCCACCCGAGTGACGGACACCCACGCCCGAGGGCAGCCGTTACCTGTGAGTACGGCTTCCAGCGACTAAGTACTACCACTCTGGGTGGCGGCGGGACGGGAAGCGCAGGTGACGACTGCACCGGGCGTCGGCGTGGGGGGTTCCGTCATGTCCGGAGTACGCGGGCCGTTAGCGGTTGGGGCAAGGGTGTCCCGAGAGGGGATGACCGGCTCGCCCGTGGCTCCGCCGAATCCGGTATATGGGTACTTCCCGCCCACATCGTCTGTCGAGTTCCCCAGCGCCCTCGCGGCCGCCGCTACGTGGAGTGCTCTGGTGCTTGGGCGGCAACCAGGGGCCTGTCGTCCGGGTGTTCACTGCTGGCCCGTGGTGGCGCCACCTTACCCAGAGTTGAGGAGAAAGTCTACGGTTTCAGTCGTGGGTAGATGTCAAGGCGACGCCCCTTGATTGGCGTACAATTCGAGGTCATTGAAGGCGAGAAACGTCTCCGTCGAGGCGGCTTCATTCCCACCGTGGTAGACATCGAACGTGAACTCGTCGATACCGAGCTCGTCGTATCCCCGCTCGCGAAACACCAGCTCGTCGACTTCGTGGCCTAGGTCGCCGTTGAGCCACCCTCGGATCGTGCCATCGTGTTCGCCCGGCGTATTCACGCGCACATAGAAATCAATCCGTGCCCATTCAGCAGTCGGAAGTTCGACTCCCCACTCGTCGTGGTCCCCGTATGGTCCCTCCATTTCGGCGTGGTACGTGTAAAACTCGAGGCCCGGGGCGGCGTCGCGGTTCTCATGGAGAGCTACCCGCGCCGACCAGCCGCCCGTTCCGTCACTCACCCGGCCGCCGCCGCCTTGGGTCCGTTGGTTCCCGATAAACGGGAGTTTAAGCTGCTGGGTGAAGTGAAACTCCGAGGGCAGGTAGATCCAGTAGCGGGCGTGGAGGTCTTCACACTGCGTGTTCCACTGCTCGGAGGTGATAAACGCCATCCGTGACCCATAGTGGGATCCTTCCGGGATGTTCACACGGAGGGCGGGTTCTGTCTGTGTCAGCGACTCGGTGAGGGACTGGTGACGCGTGACCTCCGGTGAGAACACCGTCAGATACCGCTCGTCGTCGAACGGAACGTACTCGTAGTGCGAATCAGGCCCGGCGTTCGGGTCGCGCGCCGACGGACGCTTCCGCGTCACACAGGACGTGACCGGGAGTAGCGCAGCAGTTGCTAACACCTGACGACGTCCGATCCGATCAGAGGAGGGGCATCGGCGCTGACGAACCATGCAGATATCACTACGTGGCGGCAACGAAAGACGTTGTCGGTGGCCCTGAGCGCCACGAATCCGCTCCACAGAGGGAATCTCGGGGACAACACTCCCGACTCCCTTCTCGTGGCCGATCACTGCAATCCCAACCGGGATCGGCCCGCAGGTGACGGGTATCGACTCCGGTGGCACTGCGACTCCCACGGTTCGAGGACAGAGGCATGTTTTCCAAAGCCCCGGCCGACCGGTTGGTCGTCCCCGCGGTGTGCCAGTTACAGCGGTAGCAAGCGAAAACCCACCCCTTTAGGGGTGTGATACCGCTAAATAGGTGCTGAAACCACGGGGGTGGAGCCAATCGGTGACGCTGCCGCGTGGAAGATGGACAACCGCCTTCACACGATTTCCGGACACCCCATGAACGACGCCGAGGAATGAACTGCGGTCATCGGCGTGGGCGCCCACGGTAGGAGTCACACGGACAACGAGACGGGACGCTCCGTCACCACCAAGCCACACACGATGCCGGTCGCTCGCCTACTGCCGTCCTCGAGGACCCGGACATCGATGTGCAGTTGGTCGACGACTCCGACACTTCAAACTCGGACAGCCGCGGTGTGTATGTGGGCGTCTGAGAGACGCAGGGCGGCGTCGTGTGTGTGCCGAGTATGGTCTGGGAATCAACAGTTACAAATAGGGTTGTTCACTTTCGGCAAGCGATCCCTGGGCACAGTCTCGACACCGCTGGCCAATGCGGGGGCTGTACTGGCACGGCCCGGAATGCAGGCCATCGGTCCAGGCGACGGCGGACCTGCGAACCGGATTCATGCCGAGGGCGGATGTCAGAGCTGTTGGTCTTCCCAGAGGTGCAAGTCGGCCCAGTAGATGGCGAGATCAGTGGGTGCAACATCACTGCCGCCGTGGAAGAAGTTACACCAGTAGGTCTGGATAGTCAACTCATCGACATCTCGCCAGCGGAAGTCCGTCCGCTCGTACCTGAGTTCTTCGTCCACCCACCCCCGGAGGACGCCGTCATTTTCCCCCGGGGTGTTCAGCTCGATGTACTGGTCGACCTGGTACCACTGATCGCGTTCGAGTTCCGTATTCCAGGACTCCTGATCGCCATACTCACCTCCTTGATCGACATGGTAGACGTAGTAGCGAATGTCGATCGGCTCGTCCGTGCTGTCCGCGGGCCCGAACGCTCCCCGACAGGACCATCCGTCCCGGCCGGAGATGTCGTCGCCCCCGCTCGCATCGGATTCGCCGTTCGTCGCAGCGAATCCTGGGAGTTTGCCGTTGTACGACGAACGAAAGTCACCGTCGAATCGGAGCCAGTAGCGGGCGTGGAGTGACTCCGGCTCGGTGTCGTAGATGTTCTCTAGGTGGTGGTGCATCGACGGCCCTTGGTTCTCCCCAGACGGAATGGACAAGCGACATGAGTCGCGACCGTCGTAAGTCGGCGAGGAGACGATGTCCACCAGGTGGTCGGAGTAGCCCGAGTCCATAAAGTCTTCGAGGGACGACTCCGAATCGAGTGAGAAGTAGGCGTCTGGTTCAGCGGTTGATTCAGTCGACTTATCTGTCTCCCCGTCCTCTTCGAGCGATTCAACACGCTCCTCGAGCTCCGCTAACCGGTCGGCGATTTCCTGGGGAATCGATAGCTTCTGCCACGAGGAGCCATCACCGAGATAGTACGCGCCCGTATCGACGGCAAAGAACTTTGCGCCGTCGTGAGGGGTGTACTCCGAGCGGTTCGCCTCTTCATCGCGGATCTCGATGTCGGTATCGAGCTTTTCGAAGTTCTCGTTTAGAGGGATGTGCCAGTCGGTACTGCCTTCGTCAGGGGTGTTGTAGTCGTGATTAGTCGTCATAAGTTGGGAACCTCATGCGGAAAGACTGCTGTAGCCGTATTCGCCAGACGTCTGAACACTGTACTCATCACTTTTGGCTGGGACAGTGGAGCGTTCGTCGGCTCGTTGGACGGAGTCGATCCAGTCAGCGACGAAGTTGCCGCCGGCGATGGTGAGTCGGAGCGTCGCCGGTCCGTCCGTGGACACGGAGACGTCTTTGATGGGTTTCATCCGCCACTCGCCTAAGTGGTCAATCCGAGCCTCAATTGTACCAAGGTTGCGGCCGTCACGCGAGACGGTGAGTTGGCTTTCGTCCGTGCCACCAGCCACTCGAGCTTTCATGTCGTAAAGCACACTCTCGACGCCAACGGTGTACTCGAGCCACTCACCGTCGTCGGTATCAATGACGGCGTAGCCCGCGTCGGTGTGGACGATATCAATGTCCTCATTGGGTTGAGACACCGTTCCTCGGTTTCCGGCGGTCATGTCGTTGTACGCACTCCCCTGTCCACCATGGTCGAAGTCTTCAGCTTGGATACGGCCGGGGAGTGGCCACGGTTCATAGCGGGTCAGGTACTGGATAGAGACGGCCTCTGACGCCGGTTGCGTTTCGGTTCGGAGATAAGCGGCACCGCGTCCGTCATCGATATCGACGACCTCCACAGAGTACTGGCCAGCATCGCTGACTGTGTGTACTAGTGTCGTCCGTTCCTGGCCGTGATCGTAGACCAGCGTCAGCGGTTCACCGTCGGCATTGTAGAGAATCACGCCGATGAGACCGTACCGAAACCACTGTCTGTCACTGGGGGTTAACCGGTGATCCGCGTCGAGGTCAAGCGTGCACCAGCCAGTGGCACCTGCCTCGAGGGACCCAATCTTCCCGCTATTCGCGGCCAGCGGGGTCGCGTCCCCGAGCAGGTCCTCTTCCTCGGAGCCTACGCAGCTCAGAATTGCTGACCCACCGGATCCATAGGTCATCGCGAGATTTGTGGTCGTCGATGGACGTGACAAGATGCTATTACTGGCGCTACCGGTACCGCCTAGGAGCGGAACTGCAGCCGCGGCGGCCAGCAGCTCACACCGACGACGATCGGAGGCAGCAGCCACCGATCGTCGTCGGTTGGGGGCCTTGTCTTCCTCCGGTACCATGCGACTGCTCAATACCATATTACCACTATAAGTCTTTTGTTAACAATTGGATACGCGATAATATATATCCAAATATTCACTAGAATGTTGTGAAAGAAAACGTGTCCAGTTTATAATATGCGGCTACTGGACAGTGTGGCGTAACAATTACTTGTTACGGGATCTTCCGCACTCGCCTCCGGACGGTAGCACTTACTGCCCGGGTGGAGGCAATCAGAGCCCGGTTCCGCTATCCAAGGCGTGACCGAACCCAGTCTTTGACCTGGCTGCCTAGCCGATGGACCGCCTTAGAGCCAGGTCGGCCATCTACCACCCAGAGCCCGACGATGAAGAAACCGAGCGGGACTTCGAGAAGCAGGCTTTCGGTTAGTTCGAGCGTCGTTGGAATCTCAGACTCGTAGACCGGGGCCGGGTAGAGCGGCCAGAGTAAAAATCTCATGCGGTCGAAGGGAGTGCCGAGGGGAAGGACAACGTCGGTGAGGAGGTGGGAGCCATAGCCGACACTGAAGCCGATTCCTTCGGCCGATTTCCTGTGTTGCCACAACCAGCCCGAAATGACTACGATGAGCGGTATCGCGAACAGCAGCGAGTGCGCGAGGGATCGACCTGAAGGGAGGAGGCCACCTGCCCACGCGAGCGGCTTGTCGATGAGGTCGGGAAGCAACGTCCCGGCAATCAGCCACGGGAGCGCCACTCCCTGTGGAGGGTGATGTCGCCATCCGCGTTCGACGAACGAGAGGAACAGGTAGCCGACGCCGATATGGCCAAGAGGGAACACATCCACACGTACGACGCCGATGGCAGTAAACACCCCTGCGTTACCGTGCTCTCCCTGTCTACCAGCGACTCGCCTTCACGCGCCCACGAGCCCACGCTTCAGCCAGGTCGGTGGACTGGGCCGAAAAGCACTGTCCGAGTCCGCTCAACAGGGAAGTCCTGTTTGAAACCTGACCGATGCCAAGATACATTGCCACAGTCGGGGGTGTGCTAGCTATGCAGGCCATTGTCCTCGCTGCTGGAAAGGGCACGCGACTTCGCCCGTTGACCGACGATAAGCCAAAGGGAATGGTTGAAATTGCCGGCCAACCCATACTCACTCACTGTTTCGACCAACTCGTGGACCTCGGCGCGACCGAATTCGTGGTCGTCGTTGGCTATCGCAAAGAACAGATCATCGAATACTATGGCGACGAATACGAGGGCGTCCCCATTACGTACTGTCATCAACGCACCCAGAGCGGGCTGGCACACGCACTGTTAACGGCGCGCGAGCAGATTGACGACGATTTTATGCTGATGCTCGGCGATAACCTCTTCGATGCCAACCTGCAGGACGTCGTCCGGCGCCAGCAAGAAGACCGGGCTGATGCGGCGTTCCTCGTCGAGGAAGTCCCGTGGGAGGAGGCCTCCCGCTATGGCGTCTGCGAAACGAACAAATACGGCGAGATTACGGACGTTGTCGAGAAACCGGAAGATCCACCGTCTAACCTCGTGATGACCGGCTTCTACACGTTCACGCCGGCCATCTTCCACGCCTGTCACCTCGTGCAGCCGTCGAATCGAGACGAGTACGAACTCAGTGAGGCCGTCGATCTACTCATCCAGAGCGGCCGAACAATCGATGCAATTCAACTTGATGGGTGGCGGATGGATATCGGCTACCCGGAGGACCGTGATGCGGCCGAACAGCGCCTCAGTAAGGAGGAATCTGATACCTCTGCGACACCGACCGACTAGCTTCATCGCTTACCTCGGTCATGATCGATCCAATCGGGGGTCGCTCAGTGAGGAGCCGTTTACGCTACTCACACGAAGCTCAGCGCGAAAACCCACGACTTTCGTCGTGGGTTAGTTTTCTGGCACAGTCGCCACTCACTACGACGGCTCTCGGAATCAGTCCCTATCGACGAAAAGTCTCCCCCGACCGAGTGTCTGTCGCTCGTCTAGTTTCCTAAACCAGTATCAATAAGAGGGTTGTGACCGGTGACTAATACAATGACTGTCAGATCCGCCGTCGTCCTCGCCGGGGGAGAGGGATCGCGGCTGCGCCCCCTCACTAAACACCGGCCCAAGCCCCTCCTCCCGGCGGCGACGACGCCGATCCTCGAACACGTGTTCGACCAGTTGCTCGCGGCAGGGGTGACCGACCTCACCGTCGTCGTCGGCTACAAACACACCCGCGTGCAGGCGGCCGTCGGCTCGACGTATCGGGACGTGCCGGTGACGTACGTCACCCAGGACCAGCAACTCGGGACGGGTCACGCCCTGTTGGCCGCCGAGTCCGCCGTCGACGGGCCGACGCTCGTGGTCAACGGCGATCAGATCGTCGAGCACACGATCATCCGCGACGTCATCGACGCCCACGCCGACACGGCCGCCGCAGCGACGCTCGGCGTCCTCCCGCAGGCAGATATTGGTGCGTACGGTGGCGTGCTGCTCGATGATGGCGAGGTGACTGCCATCGTCGACCAGCCGCAGGACGAGCGCCCATACCGCCTCAACGCCGGCGTCTACGCGTTCGAGCCCGCGATTTTCGACGCGATCCGCGCCGTCGACCCATCGGGCGGAGAACAGTCCCTGGTCGATGCGATCGCCGACCTCTGTGCGTCGGAGCAGTCGGTGCAGGGGGTGGTCTCCGAGGGGCTGTGGGTGGATGCGACCTATCCGTGGGACCTTCTCGACGTCTCGTTCGACCTGTTCGACGCCGGCGTCATCGCGGGCGACCGTGACACGGCCGTCGCGGCTTCGGCGACGGTCCACGACACCGCGGTTGTGCGCGAACCGGTTGTCATCGCGCCGGACTGCGAGATCGGCGCCGGCGCGGTCGTCGGACCGTACGCCTGCCTCGGCGCGAACGTGACGATCGGTTCGAATGCTGTCGTCGAACGGAGCGTGCTCGACGCGGATACACGCGTCGGCGCGGCCGCCACCGTCGTCGACTGCGTGACTGGCGTCGGCGTCACTATCGGGCCCGGCACGACGATTCCCGGCGGGCCCGGGGACGTCCGCGTCGGTGATCGCGTCTTCGAAAACGAGGCGTTGGGCGCGTTGCTCGCCGACCGGGTGGCGGACGCCGGCGGCAGTACGTACGTGCCGGGATCAGTCGTCGGCCCCGACGCGACGATCGAAGCCGGCGCCACCGTCCGTGGCACGCTTGCAGCGGAGACGGAGGTGCGCTCCTAATGTGTGGCATTATCGGCTACACCGGGCAGCGCGAGCGCGTCCACGACGTCCTGCTGACGGGGCTGGCGGGCCTCGAGTATCGCGGCTATGACTCCGCCGGCATCGCGGTGGCGGACGAGTCGCTGACAGTCCATAAACGGGCCGGCGAGGTGGCCACGCTCGAGGCGGCGCTGCCCACTGAGGGGGTCGACGGGCTGGCCGGCATCGGCCACACGCGCTGGTCGACCCACGGGCCACCGACCGACGCAAACGCCCACCCCCATACCGACTGCGACGCGCAGGTGGCCGTCGTCCACAACGGGATCATCGAGAACTATGCGGCGCTGCGCCGCGATCTCGAAGCCGAGGGCCACACGTTTACGAGCGAGACCGACACCGAGGTCATCCCCCACCTGATCGAAGCGGCCCGCGAGCGTGGTGCGCCCCCCGAGGCGGCGTTTAGAGACGCGATCCAGCAACTCGAGGGGAGTTACGCTGTCGCGGCCGTCTTCCCCGACAGCGAGACGGTGTACGCCGCCCGGCACGAGTCACCCCTGGTGCTGGGGCTGGGCGACGACGGCCACTACCTCGCCAGCGATGTCCCCGCGTTTATCGACTTCACGGATCGGGTGGTCTACCTCGAGGACGGCCAACTCGCCCAGATCACCCCGTCGGCGCTCGTCATCACCGATGAACAAGGCGCCGTCGTGACCCCGACCGTCGACCGGATCGCGTGGGATCCAGAGGACGCGGGGAAAGCGGGGTACGACCACTACATGCTGAAGGAGATCCACGAACAGCCCGCGGCGATCCGGCAGTGTCTCCGTGGCCGCGTCTCCGAACTCGAGGGAACGGTGACCATCGACGAACTGGCCGATCTCGACTGTGAGGGGCCGGTGCAGTTCGTCGCCTGTGGGACGTCATATCACGCCGCCCTCTACGGGGCCCGGCTCCTGCGCGAGCGGGGGATTCCCGCGCAGTGTTTCCTCGCCAGCGAGTACGCCGTCGACTCGATTCCCGTCTCGGCGGAGACGCTCGTCGTCGGCGTCACCCAGAGCGGCGAGACCGCGGATACGATGGGCGCGCTGCGCCAGGCCAACCGCGTGGGGGCGACGACGCTCGCGCTGACCAACGTCGTCGGGAGTTCGGCCGCCCGCGAGTGCGATCACGTGATGTACATCCGCGCGGGCCCCGAGATCGGCGTCGCGGCGACGAAGACGTTCGCGAGCCAGCAGGTCGCGCTGGCGATGCTCGCGAGCGTGCTGGCGGGCGAGCGATCGACCGCATTCGTCGAGCGGGTGCGGGCACTGCCAGATCAGATTCAGCAGGTCCTCGATGAGTCGCCCGCACGGGCGGTGGCCGAGACCTACGCGGACGCTGACGCCTATTTCTTCATCGGTCGGGGCTACAATGCGCCGGTCGCACTTGAGGGGGCGCTGAAGCTGAAAGAGATTTCCTACACCCACGCCGAGGGGTTCGCCGCGGGCGAGTTAAAACACGGGCCCCTCGCCCTCGTGACCGAGCGGACGCCGGTGTTCGCGCTGGTGACCAGCGGCAGCAGTGCAGCGAAAACCCTCGGGAACGTTAAGGAGGTCGAGGCCCGGGGGGCGCCCGTCGTCGCGGTGACCGATATCCCCAACGAGGTGGGCCAGGCTGTGGATGACGTCCTCGAGGTCCCCTCAGCGGGGCCGCGGTTCACGCCGATTCTGGCGAATATCCAGTTACAGCTGGTCGCCTACTGGATCGCCCATCGGCTCGGCCGGTCGATCGACAAGCCGCGAAACCTGGCGAAAAGCGTCACCGTAGACTGACTTCTCCCACGATTGCGGTCGTAGCGTTCTGTTGGCTACAGACTAGCACCCGTCACCAACGGGCATCCCACGTGGGAGTTTCCCGGTCGGATACCGGGATTCTGGGCCGAACTAATACGGCCCCCGATCGAGAAAGCGGCTTTGATGGGCTTGCCTCGGACTCGCCATCCATACACACAAGAGGACGCCAACTCAAGCTTATGCGCTTCATCCCACGGCTGAAGCCGTGGACTTTCGCGCTGCATGTGGTGTTGAGTGTGGCGTGACCTCCTCCTCCTCGCCGTAACCGGCGAGGCGTCCCACGGCAGCGCATCGCTGGGTTGGGATAGTTGCTGGTTTACGACCCGTCGGCATGACAGGCCGATGGCGGGGCCACACCGCCGTTACTCCTATCCCGGTATTGGACTCGGCGGTATCTCGCTGGTCGGGACACCACAGCGGTTCGAGAGTGTGTCTCGAACAGTTTGGGTCTTGGAGTCCCGATATTGTCCGATTAGGTGGGCGGTCATGCCGCCTCGGCGTCCGTCATACGCCGAGCCGATGCTACAGAAATATCCGTCTGAGTGCCGATACGTGGTTCGTGGAGGCGTTGTTGGAGTCACACCCGCCGTGAACGGCGGGAGTCTCTCCTCGAAGAAAGATAGTGCTGTGTGTCAGAGGCTTTCGTTCACCGCGTGAGGTTGGTCGTTCTGTTCGGGTCGGTTCTCAGAAGCGGAGTCACCAGTCGAGCGAGAAGATCACTGTTGCTTCCAGCATCGGCCCACTTGACGGCGCCTAGATACTGGCACACATCGCTTCTGGATCGCCAAGCCGTCGGCCGAAAAGTTTTATTCTAATCAATTTCTGTACCATACTATGAATAAGATACCTACAGACGACCTCCTCACAGAACTCCGCCGCCTTGCTGCCGACCTTGAGCGAACACCGACAATGACCGACATGGATCGGGAGGGGACGTATTGTGCAGCAACCTACCACAACCGGTTTGGGGCGTGGAACGCCGCCTTATCCGAAGTGGGCCTCGAACCGTCCCGCGAACGGCGCCTCTCGGATGAAGAACTGCTTACCGAATTACAGACACTCGCCGAAGAGTTAGGTCGGCCACCCGCTGCCACAGACATGATCACCCACGGCAAGTACCACAGTCGCACCTATACCGACCGATTCGGGTCCTGGACGGCTGCAGTAGCCGCGGCGGGGCTCGACTCAATCCCTGATGGATACATCCCGCGCAGTTCACTTCTCGACGAACTCACCGCGCTTGCTGATACGCTCGAGCGGGCGCCAACAGCCGCTGAAATGGATCAAAGGGGGAGGTACAGTTCGACCACATACCAGCATCGGTTTGGATCGTGGAACGCGGCTCTGACGCTCGCTGGGCTCCACCCCCCGGATCGTACGGCCACTGATGAGGTAGCGCTCCCCTCGGCCGACACCGAGTGATTCTCCATCCACCCTACCTGTTTAGGCCAAGTACATAATGCTGTATGTGAGTAACTCTCACATGCGGCAGGGCCGGCACCCCGTGCACACTTCCTGCCGTGAGCTCCTGACTCACCTTTCGGTCGCCGGTTCACCGTTCAATGTATTGCTCTTCCCACTCTCGCCGCTCCTGAATCAATTCTTCACCTGCATCGGTGATCGCGTAGTAGTTCGTCCGGCGGTCGAGCTGGCCTTTCTCTACCAGATCGTTGTTCACGAGAGTGTCAAGGTTCGGATACAGCCGTCCATGGTTGATTTCGGAGCTATAGTACGTCTCAACTTCATCCTTCACGGTTTGCCCGGACGGCTGATCGGCCCCTGCGATGACGTACAGGAGGTCGCGCTGGAAGCCGGTGAGGTCGTGCATCTCGCGTGAGACTTCAACGAAGCTGTATTTGGCTTCTTTTCCGAATGCAGTAATATGTATGCGCATCGTGAAAATAAAATATGCTCTGTGTTTGTTACAGCAGAAATACCAGGGAGGTGTTCCTCGCCCCATTGAACTCCCCTCCCCCCTACTCGATCACGGCTGGCGCCGTTCGCTCCTTGAGGGTAGGGCTTCCTGCAACCTGCGGTACGGGAAGCCCCGTCGTTTACGACGGGGAGGATGTCTCCCACGATACAGGAGAAAACCCACGGCTTTAGCCGTGGGTAGCTCAACCGCGTTTTTGGTGTCGACGGTGAGGTCTACGGCTGTCCGCACTGTGTACGACCTACAGCGAACTCCAAGATGGTGGTGGCGCAGAGTCATCCAGGGAACCGACGCGGTAAGGGCGGGGCTCGCGGATTGACGCACTATCCATTCTACAGAGATGACACCAAGGCCCATCACTTCCATGCAAACTCCCTGGTACACAGATGTGTGTCCTTTCGGCATCAATCATGACATAAGTTAATAATTTAATAAATATGCCATTGAGCAATATTCTTCCGACAGAAAGAGGGATCTCATGAGCGAGCAACTCACTCTCCGAGTGCACGATCGACGAGCAGTCCAGCGCGAAATCAAGCGGCTCCAGCTTGAGTACGATCCGATGTTCCGCGCGCAAACCTACGAACTGCACGATGCGATCGTTCAGGTTGGCCTTGCCAATCCAGATCTTGTACTCACGCAGCTTCAAGACAGACAGTCAGCTACCCACGACTGACGTCGTGGACGTGTCCGTGGGACTCCCCTTCTGGCCGAAATTCGGCGGACGAATGGTCGTTACTCAGGTTCAGCGTGCCGGACGTGAGGGCACGCTGACCGTTACCCAGCCTCGAGGGGTATTTGCCCTCGGGTACAGTCAAGAGCCGTATGCCGATGTTCTTCGCCGTTGCAACGTCGCTCGCGACGTTGCTGCCCGTCGGATGGCATCCGACGACCGTGTTGGTGTCGCCGTCGAGTTCGTAGCCCCACTCGTTGCACGAAAACCAACCATCCGAATCGCGGTTCGTACTCGACTGATGGCTCCACTTCGAGCACGTCTGCGACGAGAACGCCGGATTCCCGTCTTCGACCCGAATGCCGATTTCGGCAGCCTTCCATTCGAGCATTTCCTGCAACTCGTGGAACGCCCAATGGTGCATCGGTCACTTGATACGATCATTGCCGTGACACTGTCTAGATACGGGAAACCCCACGGTGGAGAGCTGCTAACGTTGCAAGATCAGCCGTGAAACAACAATTTAAACAGCGGTACTTCTGGGGAAGTGGCCTGTGGAAGGATGGCTACTACGTCGGGACGACAGGCGCAGTTTCCGAGGATGTGGTTCGTCGGTACATCGAGGAGACGGAACAGTAGGCGAGCGTACGCGATTCACCCACGGGTCAGGTGACCCGTGGAACTCTCGCTGTCTTCTTTAGAATGTGAACTCCCCGTCCTGCTCAGCCTTGCGGCCTCGCTGAGGACGGGGTTTCCTGTTCTCCGACGCGCTTTGCAGACGCCGAATAGGTATCCGGAGGAAGCACAGTCTCCGTAGGCATTGATTCGGAGTAAACCACCCCTACTTGAGCGAGTCCGCGCAAAAGGATGCTGCGTGGTCCCTCCCAGCCCCGCCCCACCGCCTCAAACGAACGGGGTGGGAGTAACATCCTATGATAAAATTTTAGTTCTTAGAATATTTATATTATTGATGAGGCATATGGATTGAGAAGCGGAGGTCTCATCCACCACCCCCGGAAAGTGGTTTCCACACCGACCTACCAGTGTTGGTAGGACGCAACTGGGTCATCCTGTTAGGTCGGGGGTGATCTGGCCTCGAAAACCGCTAACTCAGCTTGGACAAAGACAAGCTGTGTTGTGTTACACTTGTTACTTTGCCTCCGTTAGAACGGGGTCTACTACTCAACGCGGTAGTATAACGCGTCCCGGCTACCGCCCATGCCGATGAGCGTCCTACCAACACTGGTAGGTCGAAGTAACTATATTTGATATATTTGGCACGTGTCGAAGTCGTCGATCAGCGCTACTGCAGCCGGATCGCTTGCAGAAGGCGCTCGAGGAGCAACTCTACCGGCCTCCTGCGCCTCGAGTGAGGGTGTCCGGGCGACGGCTCACGTAGCCGGGGCCACAGGGAGCACAGATCTGCAAAGAGGACGCCCGTGGCTGACATTGTTGGCCGATGGCCTCGTGTGGAGTCGTCGCTTCCACTCCCATCGATCCTACGAACCGAATTGATCTGTTAGTTTACCCCACTCACTCAGTCACCGGCGGAACGGGAGCCAGCGCAGGTTGAACGTGTTCCCCTTCTTCTCCTCACCACCACGGGTGAGTTTGTCTTCGAGGGCATTGACCTCTGCTTCGAGCGCCACAATCCGAGTCGTGTTCGATTGGATCTCGGACTCCGCAGTGTCTTTCAGCCAGTCGAGATAGGTGCGATGGTATTCAACAATGCTGTAGAGCGCTACGAGGTCATCAACAAGTGTCTCACGTTCGAGGTGGGATGGATCTCCCAGTGTGTGTTCGATCTGCGCGAGGTGACTGGTGAGACGTGCATCCATTGACTCGAGCAGCTCAGTTTGCAACTCAAGCAGCATGCGCTGTACTTCCTCGTGGGTCGCAGCGGCTTCCGTAAGTTCCTCGACGCGTTCGGCCGCCGACTCGGCTGTTTGTTTCGTCCGACTTACCTTCTTTCGATACGCTTGCACGGAGTGCTTCGCACTCGCCGCTTCTTTTCGGGCTTCCTGGATTTCTTTCTGCAGCTCCGCGAACGAGTGCGGGGCCTCGAACGTCTCGCGATGACTATCGACGACGAACCGCCCTTCGACCGTCAAGGAGTATGCCGGGGGATCGTCCTCATCGCGATCAACGAACCCACGGTCGATCAAACTGGGCTCGCGTTCGACAAGCCTGTAATACACCGATTGTCGGCGCTCGCCAATCTCTGACTTGATCCGAGAGACCGGCTTTGGTTCGTCCGCGCCCTCGAGCGATAGCAGGATGCGCTGGTCGATGATGTCAATGCATCCATTTCCGTCATCACTGAGTTCGATCACATATGTAGGACAACGTACAAAAATAAAGGTGTACTCGTCCACAGGTGGACGCCTCTGGACGTTTCCGACTCCTCTTACAAGAGAGGCCCCTCTGTCACAGGACACGGTCTCTCTCCATCGAGCGAAGGATGCACTGACAATCGAGCGAGCGAGAGTCCCAGGAGGCTTGGACTTCGACTGGAAATCAAGGGGTAGGCCTGGAGAGATAAGGAATTCTCCCGTGGTGGCTTGGGATCTCGCGAGTTAGCGTAATTCAAGGTGGAGCCTCCGGCCTACCCGCTCCCTCTGGTCGCTCCTTGAGGCCGGAGAGGAAACCGACATGGTACGACACAACCGACGTACTCAGACCGGCCGACTCCCGGACGTACAAGAAATATGACGGCTTTGCTAATCGCGATGGGGATGAGGATAATCGCGAGGGCCAGCGCGATTTCGCTGTTCATGTCGGGGGAGCGCTCGACTACGGTAAGACAAACTCTTCGGTGCAGTCGTCTGCGCGGCATTCGACGGTGTGAGTGCTGGATTCGCTGTAATAGTAGGCGTTGTGCGTACAATATGGGCACATCGCCCGGACAATGAGTTCCACCGCGACACGGTCTTTGAGACTCGAGGGAATTTGATCAGGATCTGGATAATTAACGATCTGTTTTGCTTCATCCTCATCGATCCATCGTCGGGTGATGTCTTGTGACATTTTACTCACCGGAGTGTGACAAGTTCAGTGTACTCTAATGCGGCCCACTCGTCGCTGAAGTAGGAGTACTCGGTGTGCGCCGCTTGGACGACATCTTGGAGGTCGTCGCTGGGGCGACCCACGATGTCGATTTGGAGCCTGTCGGTGGTGTGGGTGATCGTACAACGCGCGCCGTGGGCTTGCTGCCCGTTGGCGTCGGAGTCGTAGTGGTGTTGTGACATTGCACGTATCAATAGGGTGTCTCACAGTTTATATCTAGTATTAAATACCTTACACCAATATTCTAGAAGAATGTATATTATCCTATGGAAGAGTCAGAGACCGACATAGAGGGATATAGGCGTGTAGCGGGTGGTTATGTCTGTGAGAGTTGTGACGAGTTTATCGGCCGCGATCCGGGGCTCCACGAGATGCGGTATCATTCGGAGGAGGGCACCGACTAGGCAAGGAAATGCTGGGATCGTGGATGGACTGGCTGTCGGGAGAGGACCCGTGATTGGATTGGCCCGAGGCACCGGTGAGGTGATGGCCAGCCTCCGCAACTATTATCATCGATAAATAAAAACAAATCGTCATATGACACCAGGATCGAATCGGAACTTGCTGAGACGGGTACTACACGGAAACGACGGGAAAACCAGAGCGACCTATCGGGTCGTGTTGGCCTTCGTCGCGTTTTTCGCCTCGCTACTCGCCGGTCAACTCCTGATCTCCGTGGCAGGATTGCCGGTGTCGCTCCCTGTTGGGGCAGTGAGTACCATGTGTAGTCTGCTGGTGATGACCGTGTTGTTCTACGGCATTTGGGTACGGCGGCTCGACAGGCGACCGCTAGAGGGGTACGGGATTGCCCTCTCTCTAAGCGATCTTGGGCAGTTCGTCACGGGGCTCGTCGTTACGGTGTCCGGGATTGGACTCTGGTATCTGTTTTGGATCGCGACCGGATGGATGTCCGTCGATGTGGTGCTGTCGTACGAGGAGGGCTCACTCGCCCTCGCTACCCTATTGATCTTTGTACTTACCGTCGCAGATGCCGCCGTACAGGAACTGGCATTTCTTGGGTTGATATTCACCAATTCGATAGAGGGAATACAATCCCGGATCACTGACGAGACGACAGCAGGTATCGGCGGGCTCACCGTGACTGGCCTCTTTTTCATCGCATTCCACTTTTTGCTCGGTGCGGGCGCAGCAGGATTCCTGCCGCCGCTCCAGGCGGCTGTCTTCCTGTTTGTTGTACTGGTATATTTTGTAGCTGTCTACACGTACACAGGATCACTAACTGCTGCAATAGGGGCCCACGCTGCTCTCAACTACAGTAATTTCCTGTTTGGATGGAAGCAGTTGGGTGACACTGCCCCATACGCTCTCCCGGAGGTACTGGTGGTGACTGGCTCGACGCCGCTGACCGACGTGATCGGCCCATTGCCGCTGGCCGGGTTGTTGCTCTCCTTCGGTTTGCTTGCCCTCTTCCCTCGCACTCCGGTGGGAGAGTCGGACGCTGGTCGGGTTCTCCCCGACCACTCGTGAACCGCCTCGGGGTCAAGCCCCGAGGCATTCGGCCTGCTCCGCCTGTAGATTCTCCCTCACGTCATCATATCATCCCGACCGTTCAATTGGAGTGGTGCAACATTGGGCGAGCAATCGTCACCAATCCCGACCTTTGAGGTCGGGTATCCACCTCGCAATTCTCTGAACCTTAGCGGGGATACGGCCTTTACCCACGAGAACAAGCCCTGGGGCATCCGGCCTGCCCCGCCTGTCGATCTCTGTTGGGCAATCCCTTTTTGGTATCGTACTCTGAACAGTCTCGGTATGGATGATCCAATCTCTGTTCTCCACGTTGATGATGATCCCTCAGTTGCGGGCTTGACAACGACATTTCTCGAGGGGGCGAATGCGGAGATCACTGTTGAGACGGCACCATCAGCCAGTGACGGATTGGATCGACTTGCTGTCGACGACATCGACTGTATCGTCTCCGATTATGATATGCCGGGTCAAAACGGACTTGAGTTTCTCGAAGCTGTCCGCGCCGAGTACCCAGACATGCCATTTATTCTCTTCACCGGAAAGGGAAGCGAGGAAATTGCGAGTGAGGCAATCTCCGCAGGTGTCACGGATTACTTACAGAAGGAGTTCAGCGCCGATCACTATACCCTCCTCGCAAACCGCGTTCAAAATGTCGTCGAGCGAGTTCGGGCACAACACGAAAACCAGCGCCAGCTCGAGGCGATGGAAACATCACGAGAAGGAATCAGTATCCTCGACGAAGACGGGTATTTCACATATGTGAATCACTCGTTTGCGGCTCTCTATCGCTACCCTCCAGACGAACTCATCGGCGAACATTGGGAAGTGGTCTCTCACGATGAGGATCGTGATCGAATCCGCACCGAGATTCTCCCGGCAATCGAAGAGACTGGCTTCTGGAACGGCGAAATGACAGGCCTCCGGTCCGACGGCACTACCTTTGTCGAAGAAAAGAGGTTCAGTACGACTGCGAACGGGAATCTCATTTGTACAGTATTCGACATTACCGAACAACAGAAGTCTGCGAGACAGTTCGAGACGCTCATCGAAAACATTCCGGGCATGGTGTACCGCTGTCAAAACGCACCGGGGTGGCCGATGGAGAACATTCTGGGCGATGCCGAAGAACTCACCGGATACACGCCCTCAGAACTCGAGTCCCGAAAAGCTGTCTTTGGATCGGAGATCATTGTTTCAAGCGATCGAGAAGAAACGTGGCACGAGGTGCAAGATGCACTCGCTACTACTAAGCCGTTCGAAATCACCTATCGGATCAAAACGAAGGATGGGACGACCAGATGGGTGTGGGAACGGGGACAGGGAATCTACGACTCGGAGGGCAACGTTGAAGCGCTGGAAGGGCTCATCACCGATCTTACGAAACAGAAAGCGTACGAGCAAGATCTCGAACGGACAAATGCCGTTCTTTCGACGTTGATCGAGACACTCCCTGTCGGTATCCTCGTCGAGGACGAATCGCGAACCGTCCTCGCGATCAACGAGCGTCTGTTTGAGCTGTTCGGATTCGACGGATCACCAGAACACATAGTCGGCGCGGACTGTCAATCGATGGCCGAGCACGTGAGTGAGCACTGCGTCGACCCACGAGGATTCGTTCAGCGAATTGAAACGGTCGTTGCAGAACGCACCCCAACGGATAACGAGGAGATAGCCTTTCAGAGCGGGCAAATAGTTGAGCGAAGCTATCGGCCGATCGACCTCCCCCAGGGTGATGGCCATCTGTGGATGTACCGTGATATCACCGAGGAGAAAGAGCAGAAGGAGCAATTGAAACACCAACGGAACAAATTAGAGGAATTTGCGAGTGTGGTCTCTCACGATATCCGAAATCCACTCACGGTTGCCGCAGGCCATCTCGAGTTGGCTCGAGAAACGAGCGAGACAGCGCATCTTGAGGAAGTGAAACGCTCTCACGACCGCATAGAGCGAATTATCGATGATCTGCTCTGGCTGGCACGCGAGGGTCGTGACATTGGAGGTACGCACCCGGTCGTGCTTCCCCGAGTCGTCGAGAACGCGTGGAGGCAGGTCGAGACGGGGGACGCATTATTGCATACCGAGTGTGAGAGCTCAGTCACTGCCGATCCAGATCGGCTTCAGCAACTCTTCGAAAATCTGTTCCGAAACGCGATTGAACACGGTGGTTCAGCTGTCACTGTCCGCGTCGGAGAGGTAGATGACGGCTTCTTCGTCGAGGATGATGGGTGCGGGATCGCGAACGCGAAACGCGACCTGGTGCTCGAGGACGGGTATACAACGATTCCAGACGGGACTGGCTATGGACTGTCGATTGTCAGGAAAATCACCGAAGCACACGACTGGGAACTCGAACTGACCGAGAGCATAACAGGTGGGGCTCGATTTGAATTTTCAACCGACACATTTCAATCGTGAATGCGTGGGAATAAGAAACTTCATGGATGGGAGTTCGACCGATTCACGCGCCTGTTTGAATACAAAGCTAAAAAATACGGTCTCCTCGTTGACTGCACGGGCGAGCGGGATACGTCAAAGACGTATTCGTGTTGTGGGCTGAAGCGTAAGGCAAGCTGGGTGGAGCGTGGATTGTACGTCTGCGATTCGTGTGACGCGGTGAACATTCGGAGAAGAATAACTCAGAGTCTCCCGATAGGGGTTATGAGTAACGGCCGTTTGGCAGGACCAGTAGCTCCCCTGTTCAATCACACTTCGGGGCGTTTCGCACCGAATGAACCGGTTGGTTGCAAACCGTAATGTCCCAACGCTGAGCAAATTGGAGATTTGCGAGGTACGTGACTCTTCAATTCGCTTGACTCGGGAATCCTCGCCCTAAACGGCGGGGCTTCCCGTTCCGCGTTGGGATATTTACGGTCGCAGCTGCTCGCATGTTCAGCGAACGCCCCCTGTCCACTACTCGGGTCGTGTTCTCCACGACGGAACAGGTTAACTACAGGACGTGCCACACGCCCGCTACTCCTATCCTCGGAAGACCGAGGACTCAGAGTTACCCTTTCTGACTGGTCTAACCGACAACGAATGTTCTCTGCACCATTCGAGTCAGCGTTCATCACGGCGTTACACCCACGACAGACGTACAAGCCACGCTCTACACGATTGGCATCTCGTTTCTGTCCACAGCACGAACACATCTTCGAGGTGTCGCGGAATAGGCTGACGCCTCGCGCCTCGCCGACGCTAGGATGGCGCTCAGCTAGGCCAGGCCGTCGATTCACTCGCCGACCTCGCTCACGTGTCCGATACGGTTCTCCTCCTCCTCGTCGGTTTCGATTGGTGTGAGGCCGGACGTGAGTAAGGCTGGGTGGCTGGAGTCAGTGTGACCGTGACAGACTATCTTCTCCTCGAACTAGGCCGCGATGATGACGGAGACGATAGTGGCCCCGAGCGGCTGGCACTTCACTTCTACATGAACAAGACCGTGTACGTTGAGTGCTGGCTCGACGCCTGCGAGACACCCGACCGCTCATGGTTCCGCTCGGCGAGCGGTCGAGGTAGTGTGCCATCGACTTCTCCTATTGGACGGGCTTGAACCCCATCCGAGATTTGGTGGAAATCATACCGCTTTTCCGGATTACATTGAACTGTATATTGGACGTTCCCCAGATAGCAGCATAATATCACATTGGTTTCAAAATAGTTTTTCAATGATGCTTGAGTGTGAGTGATTATGCCCCACACGGAATCCGCCGAGGTACTTGCTGAACTGATCAGCAACTTGGTTCAGAGAGAGACGGAGAACCCGCCAGGCAATGAGAAGACGTGTTCGGAGTTCATTATCGAGTGGTTCGACGAGCGCGGCGTGGACGCCGAACTCGTCGAGGAGCCATACCCCGACCGGCCACAGGTCGGCGCGCGCGTCGGTGACGGCGAGCCTACGCTCGTGCTCAACGGCCACATTGACGTCGTACCCGCGGGCGACACCGACGAGTGGAGTCACGACCCCTACGGCGGTGAAGTAGAGGGCGAGGACTTGTACGGGAGAGGAAGCGTCGATATGAAGACAGGTGTTGCGTTAGCAATGCTGGCGACCGTCGACCTCGCCGAAGAGATCGAAGCCGGCGACCTCGAAGGGTCGATAGTGTTTCATGCCGCCATTGGCGAGGAAACCGCCGAGCCCGGGACGAAGACGCTGTTAGAGCAGGGGTACGACGGCGACTACGGCGTCGTCCTCGAGCCGACTGAGATGCGGACCGCGACCAGCGAGAAGGGATTAGCGTGGTATGAGATAACCATCTCAGGCGACCCCTCCCACGCGAGCCGCCCTGATCAGGGCGAGAACGCTATCCGGCATGCTCAGCCAGTGCTAGAGGCGCTCGAGACCTACGACAAGGAAGTGAGAAAACGTCAAGACGACCTTGTCGGACAAGCGTACGCTACTGTGACGATGCTCGACGCAGGAACGAAGGAGAATGTAGTTCCGGAGCGGGCGACTATCACGGTCGACCGGAGATTCCTCCCCGAGGAGACCGTCGAAGACATCGACGCCGAGATAGACGACCTACTCGCGGAGGTTTCCGGCGACTACGACGTTGAGGTGTCTTGGGAGCGCACCCGAACGTACGAGTCGGCCGCCATCGACCCTGAAAGTCCTCTTGCTGAGGTCTTCCGGCGCCATTCCGCCGAGGTTGCAGACATCCCCACTGATCCATGGGGCATCAACGCATCAACCGATGTCCGAAACTTCGTGAACGATGCCAGCATCGAGGCCATTACCTGGGGTCCGGGGGATATCTCGCAGGCCCACACCTACAATGAACACATCGACCTATTGGCTGCCCGGAACGGTCTCGAAGTGCTACTTCGTGCATCTCGCGAGGTACTCGCGGACGAGGTTGAGTAGCTACGAATACCTACACCCTGTTTGGCTTCCAGAGACAAATGCGGATTATTTCCCATGGTGGCAAAATTTCGTAGGACAATATTTCGTAAACACCGTTAGATTTACAAGGCGTTGAGATGACATGCCAGATGCAAACATGACAATATTTGGCATGCCAGAATCGACGTTTCTCGTGTTCGTCGCAACCTTGATCACGGGGAGCCTAGGAGCGATACATTACGTGGTCGTTCACGTTCTGTTGGGTAGACCGATACATGACCTGACGAAGGACGGCATCGCGGAGAGCAATGATGCCCTACAAGACCGCACGACCGATGGAGGTCAGACGGATGGCTGACGTTAATCCGTTTTACCTTGGGACGTTCGTCGTGTATCTCATTATCGTACTTGCCCTCGGTGTTTGGGGGTACACGAAGACTTCCGACGTCATGGATTTCTGGGTGTTTGGACAGGAGATGGGACCGTGGTTAGCGACGTGGTCGTTCGTTGCCAACTTCGTGAGCGCGGTCAGCGTCATTGGCTTCATAGGTGCGGTATATGGCGAGGGCTATACACTAATGACTCACACCATCTTCGGCCTAATGCTGGGGATAAGTGCGCTCTACTTTGTCGTTGACCGAATCCGCAATCTTGACGTGCTTACCTTCCCCGACCTCATTGCCAACGTAACTGGTTACCAAATCGCTCGGCCCATCGCGGGTACGGTGTTGCTGGGCAACGCGTGGATCTATTTGATTATGCAACTGGTCGGTGCAAGTCTCCTTGTTACCACCATCACCGGAGCCCCTTACAGATACATGGTATGGGTTATCGGCACCGTCTTTATCGTTTACACTGTTCTAGGCGGAATGGTCAGCGTTGCTTGGACCGACCTCTTACAGGGGACGCTGATGGTCGGCGCAGTGTTGCTGTCGCTTGGATACATGATGTTTGACCTTGGTGGGTTCACGGCGATCAACCAGCAGTTTGCCTCGATTGATTCGTCGTACGTCCATCCCACGGCCGAAGGGGCTTACACCCTCATAGGCATCGCCGCGATTATCGTTGCCTTCTTTGGGACGATATTTACCGAACAGAATTACATCGTTCGCATCGCCGCCACCAGAGACGTCAGGGCAGCAAAACTCCACCTCGCAGCTTCTGGTGTCATCCTCGCGGTCTTCTATACGGCACTCGTTGTGCTAGGAGGGGCCACGACCGTTGCACTCGAAACAACTGGGCTTTCCGTTGAGACGCAGGACAACGCGTTCCCTACGCTCATCACCGACTATGTCCCCTCAAGCGTTGGCGTGATAATCATCCTTGCAGTGATGAGCGCTATTCTCTCGACGACGGATACGCGCCTGCACTCAACCGGGATCACCACGGCGCGTGACCTTTACAGTTATTTCCGACCTGAGTCCAGTGACGATACTCAGCTTAAAGTTTCGCGAATGGCGACCGTCTTCTTCGGCATCACGGCGACCGCTGCTGCGGTCAATCCACCCGGGAGCATCATCGAACTCTACAACTTCCGGGCAGTCCTGTTAACCAGCGCGTTTCTCATTCCCGTCTATGGTGGCCTCTACTGGGTCGGTCTAAGCAGTCGAGCCATCCTCGCGTCGGTCGTCACTGGAGCAATACTCGGCGTCGGAGCAGAGTTCGCAGGAGGACTGTACGGTGTACCGTCGGCCTTCGTTGGCCTCGGTTCAGCACTGCTAGTGTTGTTCATCGGCCATGTCCTCCTCTCGGACAGCGAACCAAAGGGCGGTACGATAGCAAGCGACTGAGAGCCCCACGACCGAAACTTATGATGACTAACAGCAAATGGACGATCACGAACACATTGCCAGAGTTAAACATCCCTCGCAGAAACGCGACCGGCGAACAAAGTCTACTCACCACTCGTGGAACGCCTTTCAAAACAGACCCCCAAGGAGATCGATATGACGATCAGGCTTGATCGCGAGCGCCTCATCACGACGATGAAAGAGCAGGCAGAGTACGGCGCTACCGAGGGCGGCGGTCTCCACCGCCTCGCACTCAGCGAGGCCGACCGTGAAATACGGGACTGGTTCGTCGACCAACTGAAGACGGCCGGCCTCTCGGTCCGCATCGACGAGTTCGGCAACATCTTCGGCCGGCGGGAGGGGATTGATTCCGACGCTGCGCCCCTGTTAGTGGGTTCGCACCTCGACTCTCAGCCGAACGGCGGCATCTACGACGGGGCGCTCGGCGTGGTCGCGGCCCTGGAGTTAGTGCGCACATTGAACGACGAGGAGATCGAGACAGCAAGGCCGGTCGAGATCGTCAACTGGACCAACGAGGAGGGGTCACGCTTCCAGCCTGCGATGCAAGGCAGCGGGGTCTGGGCCGGTGCCCACGATCTCGAGCAGGAGTATGCGAAGACAGACGACGACGGGGTCATGCTCGGTGAGGCGCTCGACGACATCGGCTACCGCGGGGACGTACCCGCTGAACCGACCACCGACTATGAGGCATACCTCGAACTTCATGTCGAACAAGGGCCGGTGCTTGCGGAGGCCGGCGCCGACATCGGTATCGTCACCGGCATTGTCGGGTTTACGTGGGGCTCGGTTACGTTCCGCGGTGAGGCCGACCATTCTGGGCCGACGCCGATGCACCACCGCCGCGATGCGCTCGTGGCTGCCGCTGACTTGATAACGGCGGTTCGGCGAATCCCAGGCATGCTCGGGGAGCGGACGGTCGGGACGGTCGGCTACGTCGATGCTGAACCGAACTCCATCAACATCATCCCAGAGAAGGCGACGGTGACTTGGGGGTTCCGCGACCCCGACGACGCGATCGTTGAGGAAGCGTACCGCCGGGTTCTCGCGGAGGCCGAACACGCCGCCAAGCGCGAAGGAGTTGACTTCGATACCGAAGAACGCATGCGCGCACCGGCCGTCACCTTCCCGGACCAAGCCGTCGATTCGGTCCGCAAAGCAGCGGAGACCCGCGACTGTGAGTACCTCGAAATGGTCAGTGGCGCAGGCCATGACGCGACCCACCTCGCGTCGGTGTGTAACACTGGGATGGTGTTCGCCCCAAGCGAGGGAGGCAAAAGCCACTCCCCTGACGAGTACACGAGTTGGGACGACTGTTATGAGGCGGCGACCGTTCTCGCGAACGCGGCACTCGAACTGGCGGCCGACGGGGGTACGGTGAAGTGACGGTGGTCGACCTTATCTCATGTGGAGTCCACGTCCCTGGTCCCACCGATCATTCTATCAGCAACGAAGGGTTAGTTCATCCCACTGACTCCGCCTCCGGCGGAATGTGAGCTAACCCAGGCAGAACTCGTTGCTCTCACTAGCTCACCAATTGAGTGAGTTCCTCTTTGAGGATAGTAAATTCGGCACTGTCTAGATACGGGAAACCGCATGGTGAGGAGCCGATAACGTTGCAAGATTAACCGTGAAACCATAAACGAGAATGTGACAGAAAGAGCCTCTGTGCTACGAGAAGCAACGCTTCAACTGCTCCAGTACATCTCTCGCAAAGAGCGACCGTCACGCATCTCAGCACTGCAGGAGTAACAACCGCTGAAACACCGTTCTCCATCAGAATTCCGAACCTAGACAGTGCCGCGAATTCCGCCTCGAGCTCCATAACCGAAGTTCAGTTTAACCTGTGCAGGCTAAGTCCCCGTCCTCAAGGAGCAACGCAACGAGCGGAGCGAGTGAGTAGCGCAGTAGGGCGGGGATACAGCCGTAAGCCATTGTCACCCTCCACCGAAACGCATAAATATATACCCAATATATAGTCGTGTATGGGCACGTTCGAACTGGAAGGCGAAGAAATCATCGACCGGGAAGCGAAGGAGTTCGGCGGGAGTGCCCACGTTACCGTCCCCAAAGACTGGCGCGGCGCAGACGTGAAAGTCATCCGCGTCACCGACCCCGACAACCAAGACGAGTAACACGATGAACTACAACTGCAGGTATCGAATCGAGCCTGACGAAGCCGTCGAAGCCGAGTTAGAACGGCACATAGATACCTGTAGGCAACTCTACAACCACTACCTGTACGAACTTCGCAACACCGACGAGTACCTGTCGTACACGGCGATGCAGAATATGCTTCCCGACCTGAAAGATTGGTGGGGCGAGTTGAACGATGTGTACTCGAAAGTGTTGCAGATGGTCGCTCGGCGCGTCAGCGACAATCTCGACCGCCTCAAAGACCAGAAAGACAACGGGCGCAAAGTCGGGATGCTCAAGTGGAAGTCGCCGCAGGAGTATCGGAGCCTCACCTACAACCAGTCTGGTTTCGAACTCAAGAACACGAGTGACCAGACCGTGCTTTCTCTTTCCAAGATAGATGAGGTGCCGATACACCTCCACCGCGACATCCCCGACGACGCCCGAGTCAAACAGGTCACGGTCAAGCAAGAGAAAACGGGGGATTGGTACGCCATCTTCGGTATCGAAACCGAAGGCGACGCGCCCGAAAAACCCGCGTTAGACGAGGTTGACCGTGAGGATATGGTTGGTATCGACGTGGGCATCATCAAGTACGCTCACGACACCGACAGCACGATGGTCGGTAGTCTCGACCTCGACGCCGAGTACGAGCGGCTCGAACGCGAGCAACGAGCGTTGAGTCGCAAGGAGAAGGGGTCGCAAAACTGGCACGAGCAACGCCGCCGCGTGGCCCGTATCCACGCTCGTATTGTACGGAAACGCTGCGACTTCCTGCACAAACTCTCGAACTACTACGCTCGGGAGTATGACCTTGTGGCCGTGGAAAACCTCGACGTTCACGGGATGATGCAACTGCCGTCGAACAGTCGGAACCGGGCGTCGGCGTCATGGCGGACGTTCATCGACTTCCTCGAATACAAATGCGAGCGCGAGGGCACGCACTTCGTGAAAGTCGAACCTGAGGGCACGACGCAAGAGTGTGCCGAGTGCGGGGTTGAGGTTGAAAAAGAACTGTGGGTACGCGAACATTTCTGTCCAACGTGTGGGTTCGAGACTGACCGTGACGAGAACGCCGCGTACAACGTGCTACAACGTGGTCTTCAGGAGTTAGGCGTGGGACACGCCGAAGTCACGCCTGCGGAGACTGCACTCCCTACGTCCGCGACTGGTGGCTCGTCCACCGTCGTGGATGCAAAGTGCGTCGTTGAAACAGGAAGCCCCACCCTCAAGGAGCGAACGGTGTCAGCCGTGAGTGAGTAGGGTGGGGTAGTTCACTTTTCTCTCGGACTCCTCCGTGTCTTTCAGCCAATCAAGAGCTATCCGATACTATTCGACAATGCTGAAGAACGCCACGAGTTCCTCGACACTTGTCTCGCATTCTGTTTCTTGTCGCCGAGAAAATCCACAGCCGTGCAGTATGCGAGATTAACCACCAGACCACGTCTTTCGGAAAGGTGTACTCGTATTTTCATCCCTCATTGCTCTGGAGTCGCTGAAACACGCTCTACGAGAGCACCGCATCACTGGTCAGTGAAAAATCACTATCTAGTCGTAAGATTTATTCTATATGCCATGCCATCACAGATCACGGGAAAATATATGAAAGAACCGTGCAAACTGACGACGCTATCAACAGTAAGCCAAGTAAACTTGGAAACAGTCCAGGGGGTGATGGGGGAATGAGTATTGGAGCACTCGACCTCAGCACCATCATCATCCTCTTTGGATGGATTCCCTTCTGGTGGGCCGTCGCATTGATCAGTTTGTATCGGATGAATCAAAACGACAAAAAAGCTCGTGGAGATTCCAGGGAGGTTGAGACTGCATGACGAATTGGATGCTCGTGATACCGTTTGTCGTGTACTTGCTTTGCCTGCTCGTAATCGGGTATATCGCGAGCAACAGATTAGACGATCTGAGTGATTACCTCTTAGGAGGGAGAACGATTGGCAGTGGAGTAACTGCGTTAACGTTGCAGTCGACCTCCATGAGTGGCTTTATGTTCATGGGTGGTCCAGCGCTCGCCTATCAACAAGGCCTCTGGGCGCTGTGGTACGCTGCTGGTGACTTCGGCGGTGGTCTCGTCAACCTCTCTATTCTCGGGCGAAACCTCCGGAGAGTCACCGAAGCCCTTGGCTCGCTCACACCCATTGAATGGCTTGAGGATCGCTATCCCCACCCGAGTATTCGAATTGCGGGGGCGACCATCTCGATTATCTTCCTGGCCGCGTATGTGTTCGCCCAATTCATAGCTGCCGGGAAGGCAATCGAGTCGGTTAGTGGTCTTCCGTACCTCTATGGGTTAATAATTGGGGCCGGCATCATTGTCCTCTATACATTCGTCGGCGGCTATCTCGCTGTTGCCTGGACTGATGCCTTCCAGGCAATTGTGATGGCTGTCGGGATCAACATTATCCTCGTTGCTGGCATCATTGAAGTCGGCGGTATCGGCGCTCTGATTAGTGAACTCACGGCCGAAGACCCAACATACCTCTCAATGTGGGGCAAAGGCCTCGAAAACGCTGGTGATTGGGGAGTTGTGGCCGGTGCCCTTCTGATCTATGCGATCGGATACATGGGCCTCCCACATGCCGTTGTTCGACATCTCAGTATGGAGGATCCTGATACGGCGAAAATGGCCACTGTCTGGAACGTATTCTATAATACGTTTTTCGTGTACCAGCCATATATCCTCGGGCTGCTCGCGATCGTCTTGTTACCAAACATCAGTGACCCCGAAATGGCGATTCCGCAGCTCGCAACATCACTCCTCCCCAGCATTCTCGCCGCCATCGTCCTTGCGGCCCTCATGGCTGCTGTTATGAGCACCGCCGACTCGCTGCTTATTATGGCTGGCTCGATTCTCTCCCGTGATATTGTCCAACGGTTCGGGAGCGATGACCTGACTGACGACCAGATGTTCGTGTGGTCGCGCCTACTCGTTCTGGGGATTGGGATCCTCGGGGTAGTCATCGCCGCCATTGAACCCCCAGGAATCTTTGATCTCGTCGTATTCGCGTTTGGGGGGCTCGGAACGGCATTCCTTGTTCCAAACGTCGCTGGTGTCTACTGGGACCGTGCGAACTGGCAAGGCGCACTCGCTGGTATGATTGGCGGGTCTGCGACGAACATTGTTTGGACCTCCCAGAATCTTCAGGACACGACTGCAGTCCATCCGTTCTTTGCGGGCTTGATCGTCTCGGCTGTCCTGGTTGTTGTTGTGTCACTGATTACGAAACCGCCGGCCGGTGACTCCATCTCGATCGTCCGACGTGCGCGCACATCTGGTACTGCGCCATCGGGTACCGTCCGGAAATCTGCCCGCTCACTTGCACCTGAAGCGCGTGCCATCGGTGAGCATCTCGCCGTCAACGAAACTGTTCCGCAGGCGTCTACCCAATCAGTGGCCTCTGGTCACCCCGCTGACGACTAACCTTAAACAGTATGTCCACAGCTCATACCCAGCAGACGGTCGCTGTATTCGACCCGACGGTCCTGGCAGCCGACGCCGAGCAAATACTACTTGAGACGGATGAGGAGATGATCCAGGCCACCGCGGATGGGTACGTCTACTATCCATACCGTGTTTTCGGCTTCCATCTGCGTGCCAAGGCACTGATCGACGAGTTCGAGGAACGGGTCTACTGTGGCATCGATCTCTGTAATGATAAGGAGATGTTCATTGACCAGCAGCCAACTCTCACCGAACGGACTGTCACTGAAGACGCGCTCGTCCCGCCAGCTCCGGAAATCGAGGATCCAAAGCAAACCGCCCGGCACTATATACTCGAGCTTGCACGCAAAGAACTCCGCGTTGGCTCACCGCCCGAGCTGACCGTTATCGAGGATCAGCGTGTCTACCGCCCATTCCACCTTGTGGAGTGTCAAACTGCGTCAGGAACATTTCTGACGTACATCGTCGACGGTGTTCGTGGGGATTTTCATCGAGTGTATATTGATTAATCTGACAAGCTACAGCTATAGACACCTTAGTCTCTTAAGATTTCCAGCCAAGAGATAGGCTCGACGGCTGGGTGCGCGTGTCCCTTGGCCGACGCGTTAGGAGTTGGACGGAGCATAGCCCACTTCTTTGAGGATGAAGATGGCGCCGAGTTCGGCCGCATGCGGACTGCATCCCCCATTTTTGCCTTGGCCAGTCAGTGATAATTAAGGTGTTAGTAGACTTGTTCGGGTGGGCGTCGTCGTTCAGCACACTGATCTTCGCGCTTGGAAGTGTGCTCTGCTTACTGGTCTCCAGTTGGTCTCTCGGCGACCGAAACGAACTGCGCAAGTGCCGTCGTTCGGCCAGCCGGTAGGCCGGAGAATGGGAGTGGGTACCCGCTAGTCGTTTGTGGGGTCGAGCACGCCTTCGCGGGCTTTCTTGGTGAGATTCGCCACCACGGACCGGTCGTTCTCGAACTCCTGCATCACGAACTTCGAGGATGTCTCGTTAACGCCATCAATCGCTACGATTCGGTCGATGAGGTCGTTCAGTTGGTCGCGTGACTGCACACGGCTAATGACGACGAAGTCGATGTCGCCCATCGTGTAGTAGACTTGTTCGACGCCTTTCAGCTTGTTCAGTTCTCCGCCGATATCCTCGGAGTAGCCACTCTCGTGAGTCACCGAAATATCGGTGATCGCGACCATCTCTAAGCCGAACGCGAGCGGATCGACATCGGCGGTCACGCTTTGGATCACGCCGTTGTCCTTGAGCTTATTCAGCCGGTAGTGGACTGCAGACTTCGAGATGTCCAGTTCCTTGGCCAGCGTCTCAAGGCTGACGTCGAAGTCTGCTTCAACCTGTTCAAGGATAGCCAAATCCGATTCATCGAGGTTCGGCGCCGTGTGAGGTATGTCGTTCATATGTCTCTGTTGCAGTGCATAATGAAGAATCCTCGTTTCGCAGTTCCGCAGGGAAGTGGTGCCCCGGCTCGAGGGAGATCAGTTTAACACCGCGCTCAGTGCTCCATGGCCGCGTCGGAGATTTCGAGGCCGGCATCGATTGCCGTAATCGCCTCGTCGATTTCCTCTTCGGTGATCGTCAATGGTGGTGCGATGATCAGCGTGTTGATCATATTGGCGACGTAGGCGCCATGCTCGGCGGCGGTCGCGGACACTTCATCGACAACGGTCGATCCGGTGCTAATCTTGTCCTCGCGCTCGCCGAATGGGACGCGCTTCTCAGGGTGTTTCGTCAGCTCGATCCCATGGAACAGGCCGACGCCACGGGCCTCGCCGACGCTCGGATGCTTCTCGACGAGGTCGTTGATCCGCTTGCCGAGATACTCGCCGACTTCGCTGGCGCGCTCGATGAGGTTCTCCTCCTCGTAGGTCTCGATTGCTGCGAGCCCTGCTGCGACCGCGGCCGGGTGGCCAGCGTATGTATGGCCATGACAGAGCATGTTCTCTTCAAAATATTCGGCGATCTCGGAGGTGACGGTCGTCGCGCCAAGCGGCTGGTACGCGCCGGTCAACCCCTTGGCCATCGTCATGATATCGGGCTCGACATCGAATACATCGCAGCCGAACCACTCGCCGGTGCGGCCGAAGCCGGACATGACTTCATCGCAGATCAGCAAGGCATCGTGGTTGTGGGTGATCTCCTTCAGTCGGGGAAGGTACTCCTCGGGCGGTACGAGGATTCCATTTGAACCGACAATCGGTTCGACCAGTACCGCCGCGACCGTGTCACCCTCGAGTTCGAGCATCTCATCGATATACTCGACGCTCTCCATCGGATCGAGCGTCGAGCCGTAGGCGTAGGGGTCGGGCGCCTTAATCGTTCCCGGGATACCGGGCTCGGCCTTGAGCCGCCGCGGGTCACCGGTGACGCTGATCGACCCGTAGGTTGCACCGTGGTACGACCGGTACCGGGAGATGATCTTCTGCTTCCCGGTGTAGAAGCGCGCGATCTTGATCGCGGCCTCGACTGCTTCAGTGCCACTGGTCGAGAAGAACGTCTTCGAGAGACTGCCGGGCGTTACCTCCGCGAGTTTTTTGCCGAGCCTCGCGCGATTCTCGGTCGTATAGCTCGGCGCAACATAGGCGGCCCTGCGGAGTTGCTCGGTGACCGCGTCGGCAACCTCGTTGGCCGAGTGACCGAGGTTCGAGCACATGAGCTGGCTGGAGAAGTCGATGTATTCGTCGCCGTCGGCAGTGGTGAACCGTACGCCGTCAGCGTCGACGACCTCGGTCGGACTGACCTCCTTTTGGTACGACCATGTCCCGAACACGTACTCCTTGTCCATCTGTTCGATTTCGTTCAACCCTGCACCGGTCGAGAGTTCCTGTTCTGACATCCGTGTGTGTCATCTATTGGCTTAGCATTGATTAATCTTTGCCTTAGAGCGGATTTTCTAGTACGCTGTTTGGCTACCTGAATACCTCAATCCATTCTATCCCTCGTTTTGTCTCTGACGTAGGAAAACGTTGGAAAGGCTTATTGGCCAAGAGACACAGTTTCATGTGTCCAATGGTACTCGACACCACCCCACCGTGGGACGACGTACAGAACTACATCAACGGCGGTTGGCGCGCACCGTCGGACGACGGAGAGGACGTCATCAACCCAGCGACCGGCGAGGCAATCTCATATGTCGGGTTCAGCAGTGAGGATGACGTCGATGCCGCCGTGCAGGCGGGGCAGGAAGCGTTCGAGGAGTGGAGCCAGCGCCCCGTCGAGGAACGCATCCAACCGCTGTTCGAACTCAAGCAGCTGCTGGAAGCCCACCAGGACGAACTCGCTGAGATCCTCGTCCAGGAGCACGGCAAGACGGTCGCGGAGGCGAAGGGCGAACTCCGCCGGGGCATCGAGAACGTTGAGGTGGCCTGCGGCATCCCCTCGATGATGCAGGCCGGCCACTTGCCCAACGCAGCGCCCGACATCGACGAGACCGCGGTCCGAAAGCCGCTGGGCGTGTTCACCGCGATCACCGCGTTCAACTTCCCGGCGATGATTCCGCTGTGGTTCCTGCCGTACGCAGTCGCAACCGGGAACGCCTTTATCCTGAAACCCAGCGAGCAGGATCCGGTCGTCGCCCAGCGCATGTTCGAACTGATCGACGAGGCCGGGTTCCCTGATGGCGTCGTCCAGTTGGTGAACGGTGGCGTCGATACCGTCAACTCCCTGCTCGATCACGACGGAATCGAGGGCGTCTCGTTCGTTGGCTCCACACCCGTCGCGCGAATTATCTATGAGCGCGCCGCGGCGAACGGAAAGCGCGTCCAGGCCCAGGGTGGCGCGAAGAACCACATCATCGTCACGGAGACGGCGAATCTCGAGTTCGCTGCACGGAAGACGATCTCCTCTGCCTGCGCCTGCGGTGGCGAGCGGTGTCTCGCGAACGACGTGGTGGTCGTTGAGGAGGGTGTCTATGAGGAGTTCGTCGACCTGCTTCTCGAGGAGGCCGAGGCTCAGACCATCGGCTATGGCCTCGACACGGACACCGACATTGGCGCACTCATCACGCCCGAACATGAGGCCCGGGTCCGTGACATGATCGCGACCGGGATCGACGAGGGCGCAGAACTGCTGCTTGACGGCCGGGACGTCGAAGTCGAGGGCTACGAGGACGGTAACTTCCTCGGCCCGACCGTGTTCGGCAACGTCGACCCTGAGATGACGATCGCCCGTGAGGAGATCTTCGGCCCTGTAATAGGGCTCCTGCCCGTCGGAGACGTCGACGAGGCGATCGATGTGCTCAACCGCAGCGACTTCGGTAACGCCGCCAGCCTCTTTACCAGCAGCGGCGCTGACGCTCGTAAGGTCCGCCACAACGCCGACGTCGGCAACCTTGGTGTCAACGCGGGCACCGCGGCGCCGATGGCCTTCTTCCACTTCGGCGGCTGGAAGGACTCGTTCTTTGGCGACCTGCATGCACAAGGCAAGGACATGATCTACTTCTATACCGACGAACAGGTATACATCGAGCGCTGGCCGGACGCCTGAATTCGGCTCACAGTCCTGGCTTCTGCTCCTCTGGCTTCGACTACCGACGACCGGCGAGTAGCTTGGGAGTGATAATTCGAAGCTAAGTGCGTGGGGGTATCCGTCCTTGTTGCAATGTATTCAGCTAGTGCCGCATCTTCGGGCGAATCAGCGTCGAACTCCTCTCGGTACGCTCGAATTGTCTGCTGTATCTCGACGACGTGCGTAGCCAAGGTAGCACGAACGCGCTCGAAGGGAGTCGTCTCCTCAACCCACTCGGCTTCCACCCGCTCGTTCACGTCTGCTGGCGCGTCGTCGGGCATCAGTTGAATAGAGGTGGGCCTTGTTTAGACGCCAAATTTCAGAGTTCACAGGGGTTCTAACGCGCTTCCGGTGCTTCTGATCGGGAACGTGTTGAGGTGATTCGCTCGACTCAAGTGTCCATTCAGCTACTGACGTCAATTTGTCCCCGATTTTAGCTCCTCTTCACCCTCATTTTTCGACCCTGCCAGAACGTCCATTCGGGATAGAAGCCCTCTACCGACCGTTTCAGAGCGTCTAAACAAGGCCTAGAGGTGAGAGAAATATATTCTCCCTTGGGCCACTTTTTTGAGCTACTGGCTCTGCGAATCTTGATACTGATCTTGGTCATGCAGTGAGTCTCATCTTTAAGTTCTTCTCTCTCATGACTGGAAATCGTATCGTTGGAAATCGTAATTTCTGAAATCGAAAATTCTATTCGGTCGAAGGTGCTACGGACTGTATGGAGCAATTTGTTGATCGAGATCTCGAACTCGATCAACTCACGGACTCGTAGCAGTCCGAAACGGCGGACTTCATCGTCATCGACCCACGACTGAAGTCGTGGGCTTCCGCCTCGAATACGTGTGAAAGGGACTCAGCCCCAGTACTTCACATACCAGTAACAGTTACTCAGTCTTAGTCTCGATGTGGATTGACCGCTTTCACTTCTTCTGGAGGGGGAGGCCAGCCAGCGCTCACTGCTTGCTGAAACGTATGAAAGTAATTGGACAAGAAGGGCAAATACGAGTGCTTTAGGGCGTTTTTCAGATTGTAATCTGACCGCAGTTTCGGCGGTTATCGTAGATCCTGGATAGAGGGCCTGTTCCCTCATATTTATACAAATTCCTCTAACGAGCTAAATAATTTAAAAAATTTGTTTAACGTACGTGCTACGCTGGTGGCTAGATGACGCGGTTCTGCAGGTAGTCGAGGTGCTTCGCGTTGTACACGATCTTGACCTCGTCGGTCTCCGCCGAGCCGATGCAGGTCAGTCGGACGTTCTTCTCCTCGACTTCCTCGTCGCTGAGGATCTGCTGCATGTCCATCTCGATCTCGCCCTCGAAGACGATGGCCGCGCAGTTCGCGCACGCGCCGGCGCGACAGGAGAACGGCCAGTCGTAGCCCTGGGCCTCGGCGGCCTCGAGGATGTACTCGCCCTCGGCGACGTCGAGCGTGCCGTAATCCTCCCCGTCGAGGCCGGCGTCGGCCGCCTTGTCGAAGAGGTCGTCGTCGTCCATGTCCCATCCCTGGTCGTCTAGCACTTCGTAGTTGAGGTATTCTACCGTGGGCATCACCCGTTGCTTCGAGACCCGTACTGGTATAGCTTGCTGTTCAGACCTAAATTGTCTTTCAATCAAGATCGAATAATTAGTATAGTATACACCCGTCATTCGTCGCATCTCGGGCGAAAATTCGCCCGTAAAACGGAAAAAATGGGATTTCGGTTCGAAACTCCGGGGCGTCCGCGCTGGGGCGTCGCGACCGCCGGCGCGGATCCGGGATCCGGTCCGAACCGACGCGGACCCGATCCACCGCGACGGGAGCCGATCCGTGTAGTATGACTTTTAGGCTACCGGTCCGATAGACTGACTGTGATAGAGACGCTGTTAGCCGTCGGAATCATCGTCGCCGTCTTCGTCGGCTACAACATCGGCGGAGCGACGACGGGGGTCTCGTTCGGTCCGGCCGTCGGCGCCCGCGTCCTCTCGAAGGCCGGCGCGGCGGTCCTGATGGCATTTTTCTTCTTCGTCGGCGGCTGGTTCATCGGCCCGGCCGTCGTCGACACCCTCGGGGAGGGACTCGTTCCCGGCGACGTTCTCACGCTCGAGACGGGAATCGTCGTCATGTTCTTCATCGGACTGGCGCTGTTCGCCGGGAACCTCTTCGGCGTCCCCGCCTCGACCTCGATGACCGCGGTCGGCTCGATCGCCGGACTGGGGATGGCCTCGGGAACGCTCGACTGGGCGACGATGGGCGAGATCGTCTCGTGGTGGATCGTCGCGCCGATCGTCGCCTTCTGGGTCAGCGGCGTCATCGGCCGGTACTTCTACCCGACGATCAACGAGTGGGTCGCCATCTCCCGGCGGGAGACCCACCTCTGGGAGGTCGACCGCTCCGGCGCCGTCCCGCGCGTACGCGCCGTCGAGGGCACCGACCGCCGGGAGGTCGTCGGATCGCTGATCGTCGTCGCCATCGGCTGTTACGTCGCCTTCAGCGGCGGCGCCTCGAACGTGGCAAACGCGATCGCCCCCCTCGTCGGCAGCGGCGCCCTCGAGATGGGTCCCGGCGTGATCGTCGCCTGCATCGCCGTCGCCGTCGGCGCGTTCACGATCGGCCGGCGGACGCTCGAGACGATGGGTAACGACATCACGAACCTGCCGCTGACCGCGGCGGTCGTCGTCATGACCGTCTCGGCGACGATCGTCACCGCCCTCTCGGCGATCGGCATTCCCGTCCAGCTGGTGGTCGTCGCGACGATGAGCATCATCGGCCTCGGCTGGGGCCGGGCGACGCGGACGACGACGGTTTCCGACGCCGTTCGCGGCAGGGAGGAGACGACCGTCTCCATCGGCGCGCTGACGGCCGAACACGAGGGCGAGCGCGCGCCCGCCATCGGCGAGGAGAGCGTCGAGGACATCCCGAAGGCGTCGGACTTGTTCGACCCGTCGACGACCGCCCGCGTCATCGTCATCCAGAACTTCGTCCCCGTCCTCGCGACGATCGGCGCCTTCCTCACGTTCCGGTTCGTGCCGATCTTCGGCATCTGACGTCTGGGTCACCCGCCAGTTCCCCGTACTCGCTCCAGCCTCCGACCCGCGGGAACCGCCGTCGATCACTCGACCGTGAGCGACGCGTCGGAGGGCGTCTCCGCCCGCCGAGGCGCTCCGTCGGCGTCCCGTCGGCCAAAACGTTTCAACGTCGGATGCCGTGGGTGGCGGTAGGATGATCTCGTGGCGGCGGTCCGGCGGGGGTGGCGATCGGCGATGGTGAATCCGGTTCGCGTCGACGCCATCGTCGACCTACTGTACGGAGCCCTGATCGCCCTCTCGGTCGTGTTGATCGTGACGCTCGACACCAACGTCGGGATCGCGTTCGGCGTCGGCGTCTTCGCCTCGTACCTCCTTCACGTCGTCTGGAAGATGGCCCGGTTCGACCCCGACTGGATGACCCGGGTCGTCCAGGAGTCGGTCGAAGAGACCGTCGACGAAACGGTCGGAGACCAACTCGAGGAGGTTCGGACGCGGGTGGAAACGGTCGACGAGCGGGTCAGCCGTCGCCCTCGCGAGGAGCAGGTCGAAGAGCTGATCGACGAGTCCGTCGACGGTGACTCGACGGGAAGCGCCGAAAACCGGTGACGTCGCGGGCTCCCCCTCGAGTACGATTCCCGGCGGGGTGGCGATCCGATGGCGCGGCGGATCGTCGCGTCGGCGTTCGGATGCGCCTCGAGCCTCGAGCGCGTCCGTCGAATACGCGCCCGAGTTCGAAGCGGTCAGATCCCCCAGAAGAGCTCGATCCCGCCGACCGTGACGACCGACAGCAGCACCTGCAGCGGCGCGCCGATCCGGAAGTAGTCCGAAAACCGGTAGCCGCCGGGTCCGTAGACGAAGAGGTTCGTCTGGTAGCCGACGGGCCCGAGGAACGCCGTGCTCGCGGCGAACGTCACCGCGAGGACGAACGCGAACGGATTCGCGCCGATTCCGGCCGCGGCAGCGGCGGCGACCGGCAACAGCAACACGACGCTCGCGTTGTTGCTGATCACCTCCGTGATCAGCCCGGTGATGATGTAAAACAGCCAGCAGACGACGATCGGCGGGAGCCCGCCCGCGCCCGAGACGACGAGCCGCGCCAGGTACGTCGCCGCGCCGGAGTTCTCGAGGGCGATCCCCAGCGGGATGACCCCCGCGAGCAGGAAGATGATGTCCCACTCGACGGCGTCGTACAGCTCGTTGGGCTCGAGGACGCCCGCGACGACCATCGCGACCACGCCCGCGAGCGCGGAGACGAGGATGGGATACAGCTCGAGGGTCGCGACCGCGACGACGCCGACCACGATGGCGATCGCGATCGGCGCCTTCTCCCGGCGATACTCCGGACGGGCCGGTTCGTGGGCCACGATCACGTCCTCGCCGCGGGCGAGTCGATCGAGCGTCGCCGGCGGCGCCTGGACGAGGAGCGTGTCGCCGACGGTCAGGCGTTTCCCGACGATCCGCCGGCCGACGAGTTCGCCGTGACTCCGCATCCCCAGGACGGCGGCCCCGTACTCCTCGCGGAACCGCTCGGGGTCGAGGCGGTCGCCGACGAGCCGCGAGTCGAGCGAGACGACCAGTTCGGTGATCGTCCGCTCGCCGCTTCCCGAACCCGGCTCGAGTTCCTCGTCGCCCGCGGGCCGGCCGACCAGTTCGACCCCCTCGGCGTCCTCGAGCGTCCGGATCGCCCGACGATCGGTCCGCACGACGAGCACGTCCCCCTCGCGCAGGGTCGTCCCCTGCCGGGGTGCGATCTCCCGGCTCCCCCCGCGGACGACCTGCACGACGTCGACCTCGGGGCCGAGTCGCGAGGTCACCTCGCCGACCGGTTCGCCGACGAACGGCGAGCCGGGGACGATCGCGACGTCCGCGACGTAGTCGCCGACGGCGTACTCCTCGAGGTAGTCCGCGCGCGGGGGCACCCGCTCGGGGAGGAGGTGGTGGCCGACGAAGACGAGGTAGAGACCGCCGGCGAGGGTGACCAGCACGCCCAGTTGCGTGAACTCGAACATCGAGAAGCGGTGGAGTTCGGGGTACCGGCCGGAGAGCCGTCCGGCCACGTCGCTCGCGAGGATGTTCGTCGAGGTGCCGATCAGCGTGAGCATCCCGCCGATCTGCGAGGCGTACGACAGCGGGATGAGCAGCTTCGACGGCGAGGTGTTCCCCCGATTGGCGACGTCCGTCACCACGGGAACCAGCAGCGCGACGACGGGCGTGTTGTTCAGAAAGCCCGACACCGGCGCCGTCGCCGCGACCGTGGCGAACACCTGCTTCCTGACGCTCGAGCCCGCGAACTCGGCCATCCGTCGGCCCACCTCCTGGAGGACCCCGGTTCGGCTGACCCCGCCGCTCAGGATGAGCATCGCGAGCACCGTGATCGTCGCCTCGTTGGCGAACCCCGAGATGCCGGTCGCGGGATCGACGCCGGTCCACGGCTCGAGCACCACCAGAACGACGATCAGCAGGATCGCGGTGACGTCGATCGGGAGCCGCTCGGTGAGAAAGAGCGTGATCGCGAGGCCGACGACGCCGAGGACGACGAGAACGTCGACCGTCGGTTCGGGCCCGGCGATCGGTTCCTGCGCTAGCGGGAGGCGGGCGAGGACGAACGCGGCGTCGGGGGCGATGCTCCGGACCGCCATGCGCTTCTGGACGAACCCTCCACGACGAGCCCCGTAACCGTTCTCTACGGGAGTCGAACGGTCACGCGACGATCGAGGTTCGTCGCGTCCTTCGAGCCTCCTGCGCGGACGACCCCGATCGGTTCTGACTTCCCAGCGCCGACCTCGTTCGCGTCTTCGACCTCGAGCGCCCACCTCGTTCGCACCGTCGACCTCGAGCGCCCACCTCGATCGCGAGTCGGTGGCTTTACGCGTCCGTCCAGCCTGCGTCCCGGCATGAGCGCCACGAGCGTATTTCCCGAGTTCGAGGTCGTCCCCGCCGTCGACGTCCAGGACGGCGAGGTCGTCCAGCTCGTCCAGGGCGAACGCGGCACCGAGAAACGCTACGGCGAGCCCGTCGAGGCGGCCGAGCGGTGGATCGACGCCGGCGCGCGCTCGCTCCACCTCGTCGATCTCGACGGCGCGTTCGAGGGCGAGCGGCGCAACGCCGAGGCGATCGACGCCGTCGTCGACGCCGTTTCCGTTCCGACGCAACTTGGCGGCGGCATCCGGACCGCCGACGACGCGATCGACCTCCTCGAACGGGGCGTCGACCGCGTCATCCTCGGGACGGCGGCGGTCGAGACCCCCGAGATCGTGGGCGAGATCAGCGAGGAGCATCCCGAGAGCGTCGTCGTGAGCCTCGACGCGAAGGAGGGCGAGGTGGTCGTCGAGGGCTGGACCGAAGGCGCGGGCGTCTCGCCCGCCGAGGCCGCCGAGCGCTACGAGGACCTCGGCGCCGCCGCCATCCTCTTCACGAACGTCGACGTCGAGGGCCGACTCGAGGGCGTCGACCCCGATCCCGTCCGCGACCTCGTCGAGGCGACCTCGATCCCGATCGTCGCCAGCGGAGGGGTGGCTACGCTCGATGACGTCCGGACGCTCGAGGAGGCGGGCGCTGCGGCGGTGGTCGTCGGCAGCGCGCTGTACGAGGGGAACTTCACGCTCGAGGAGGCGCAGGCGGCGGTCGGCAACGACTGATCTCGCCGTCCGGCTCCGCTCGAGCGAGATCCGTTATCGATCGGTCGCGTACGGTCGAACGTCGAGCCCCTCGATTCGGGCGTAGTGGTCGTCTCTCGTGACGAGCGTCCCCGTCACCGATCGAGCGATTCCCGCGACTAACACGTCGAACTGCGGAATTCGGTCGCCGCGATCCAGCAACTCGGCGTCGATGAACGCCGCGTCACGAATCGCGTCGACCGTCAGCGGTAGCGGTTCCGCCCACTCGAGGGCGCCCAACAGTTCGTCGACCGTCGGTCCGTACTCGGTGCGCGCTTCGTGACGCGCGAGTTCGTAGAGGACGGGCGTCGGTGCACCGAGCGAATCGTTTCGGTGTTCCTCGATGAACGAGACGGCGTCCCTGTGATACTCGCGCGATCCCGCCAGGTAGTCGATGAAGCAATCGGAATCGAGAACGTACATCCTCGGTCACGCCTCGTCCGTTTCGAACAGCCGCCGCCGACGCGCTTCGAACCCCCGTTCGAATTCGTCGCGGAATTCGCGCCGATCGTACTCGGCGAATTCGTCGAACGCGCCGGCGGACTCGAGGGGATCCCCGCGGTCGGTGAGCCGCAACACGGTGTCGCTGAAGCTCTCCCCGTCCCGCTTGCGTCGCTTGAGCCGCTCGTACGCCTCGTCGCTGAGGCTGATCGTCGTCGTCCCCATGCATGTACGTATGCATGCATGAAACATCAATCGTTCGGTCGTTCGAGGAGGCGCGGGCGGCGGTCGGCGGCGAGTGACGGACGCGATCTCGGCCGATCGACGGTCGATTATCTCACCCGATTTAAAGCGGACACATGTTCACTGGAACTCGTTAACGCTGCTCGTCCCTTGAGCGCGCTTCGGCCGTCCATTCGCGGTTCTCCGATCGGAACCCGCTCACGACTTCCAGTACGCCGGCGTCAGCAACACCAGCACGGGGACGATCTCGATCCGACCGATCCACATCATGATCACCATCACGGCTCGAGTCGTGACCGGGAACGCGGCGTAGTTGTCGAACGGGCCGGCGACGCCGAACGCCGGGCCGATGTTCAGGAAGATCGAGGCTGCGGCACCGAGTGCTTCGAATTCGGTGATGCCGGCGTCTGCCCTGGCGGAGTCGACGACGACGAACACCGTCAGCAGGAAGAAGATGACGATGGCGAGCAGCACGTAGGCGAAGATGTCGTTGATCGCGTCCTCGTCGACCACGTCGTCGCCGAGCCGCAGCGGCCGGATCGCGTCGGGGTGGACCGCGACGAAGAGGCTGCGCTGGAAGCCCTTGAGGACCACCAGCCAGCGCAGGGTCTTGATCGAGCAGGTGGTCGACCCCGCCATTCCGCCGACGAACATCCCCAGGAAGAGCATGTGCTTCGCGCCGGCCGACCACGCGTTGTAATCCATCGACGCGTAGCCCGTCGTGGTCACGATCGAGACCACGTTGAACAGCGCGTGGCGGATCGTCGGCTCGATCCCCAACGCGAGGTCCGAATCGAGGGCGATCATCGCGGTGACGACGGCGGCGAAAAATCCGAGGACGCCCACGTAGAAGCGGAACTCCTCGGACTCGAGCGGGGCCCGGAGGTCCCCCAGCGTGAGGTAGTAGATGAGGACGAAGTTCGTCGCCCCGACGGCCATGATCGGGATCAGCGTCCACTGGACGATCGGGGTGAACGCGCCGACGCTCTCGGCCTCGGGCGAGAATCCTGCGGTGGAGACGCTCGTGAGGGCGTGGGAGACGGCGTCGTAGAGGCCCATGTTCGGCGCCAGCCCGACGAGGTGGAGGCCGTAGAGGGCGGCGACGGCGATCGCGGTGAGGCCGACGTACAGCCACCAGATGAGCCGAGCGGTCTCGTCCATGTGCGGGCGGAGCTTGTGGACGTTCCGCGTCTGGGTTTCGGTCTCCATCAGCTGAGCGCCGCCGACCATCAGCTGAGAGAGCAACCCGATGGCGATGACCAGGATTCCGAGGCCGCCGAGCCACTGGAGGAGCTGCCGCCAGAGCAGGATTCCCCGCGACTGGTTCTCGAAGTCCCACGCGGTCATGACGGTCGCCCCCGTGGTCGTCACCCCGCTCATGCTCTCGAAGAGGGCATCGACCGGGTTGTAGAACGCCGAGACCGGCCCCGCCTCGAGGCCGGCGAGGAAAAAGGGGATCGCGCCCACGGCCGCGACGCCGAACCACGTCAGCGCGACCATCAGGAACGCGCCCCGCTGTCCGATGTCTCGATCGTCGCTCAACAGCTCGAGGGCGCCACCCAGGACGACCGTCGCCACGATGGCGACGGCGAACGGGATCGGATCGGCACCGTCGAGCACGTCGAGGGCGAGCGGCGCCGAAAGCGGCACCGAGAGCCACTTGATCACGGTCCCCGTGAGGCTACAACTCGAGCGCCAGTCGACGCGAATCGCCATTACGTTGGTCCCACTCCGACGGGACGGGACAAAACCCGTTCGGAAACGTGATCGTCGGTTCGTCGAGCGGGCGGCGGCGCTCGCTGCACGAAGCGACGTTGCGATCGGGGGCGCGAACGGAGCCACCCGGGGACCCGGAAAGCCGGGGTCGGGGAACGGTCGGTGGGCGGGGAGAGAACGGCCGGGCGACGACTCAGGACTGCTTGTAGCCGTGGCCGAGGTAGAGGGCCGCGACGTTGATCGCGAGGAGGGCGAAGAACGGGAGCGCGACGCCCGGTTCGCCGAGTCCCTGCGCGAGCAGCGGGACGTGGACGAACGGGAGCGCGACCGCGACCCAGAACGAGAGGAACTGGGCGGTGGGTTTCAGCGTGCGGAGCGCGCGGTGGAACCGCGCCTGGCTCTCGTGGCGTTGCTCCGCCTCGGAGGCCGACGGGGCGATCGATTCGTTCGGAAGCGGGGAGTGGCGAGACATGTGGACCGGGGCACCTCGGGCTGTTCCTGACATTCACCTCCCGTATCATATAATGGCCCGAATATTGGCGTCGTTTCGATCCGTTTCACCCGACTCTGGGTGCGATCTCGACGTTTTACGAGGTCCTCAGATCGTATTAGACGTTTCAAAACCGGATCTGGAGCGGTATCGTTGATTTCGGCCCCGCCCGTCGATCACCCCCGTCCGTCGCCCCCGTCCGCATCCGAACCGTCGGTTCCACTCGAGGAGGCGAGCGCAACCGCCTTGTACCGGCGGCGACATCTCCCGGCCATGAGCGAGCGAACGGCGACCGTGACGCGCGAGACGGCCGAGACGTCGATCGACCTGACGCTCTCGATCGACGGGGCCGGGACCGCCGAGGTCGACACCGGAATCGGCTTCTTCGACCACATGCTGACGTCGTTCGCGCGACACGGACTCTTCGACCTCGAGGTCGACTGCGACGGCGACCTCGAGGTCGACGACCACCACGCGGTCGAGGACGTCGGCATCGTCCTCGGCGAGGCGTTCGACGAGGCGCTGGGCGACCGGGCGGGCATCGTTCGGTACGCCGACCGGCGGGTCCCCCTCGACGAGGCCGTCGCCGGCACGGTCGTCGACGTTAGCGGTCGACCGCGCTTTTACTTCGACGGGACGTTCTCCCAGGATCGAATCGGCGGATTCACCAGCGACATGGCCAGGCACTTCGCCGAGTCGCTGGCGATGAACGCCGGCCTCACCCTCCACCTCGAGGTCGAGGGGACGAACGCCCACCACGAGGTCGAGGCGCTGTTCAAGGCGCTGGCCCGGTCGCTCGACGACGCGACGCGGATCGACGACCGACGCGAGGGGACGCCGAGCACGAAGGGGACGCTGTAGAACGGGACCGATCGCGGCCGACGGCTGGTTCTCAGGGACGACGGAGTTTCGAACCGTCGGCGGCCAGTTCGCCGCGCTCGAGCGCGTGCTCGAGGATCGCCTCCACCTCGTGACTCTCGAGGTCGTAGGCGCTCGCGGCGAGGGTCTCGACGGCGCCGCGGTCCACCGGGAACTCGCGGTTTCGCAGGAGGCGCATCACCTTGCCGTAGCCCCGCGGCGGGGCGGGCGCGTCCTCGGCGTCCGACCTCGCACCGTCGTCGGCCGCAGTTTCGCTTTTCGACGCTGCACCACCGCCAGCCGCGCGGTCCGCTCCCGACTCCGCGTCCTCGCTGGCCGGACGTTCCGGTTCAGACTCCGCGCCGTCGTCGGTCGCGTCCGGTTCGGCGTCGTTCGAGGTTTGTTCGAGCGTTATCCCGTCCTCGAGCAGGCTATCGCGGGGTTCAGACCGGTCACGCCCTCGCCGCCGGTCGTCAGACCCCGCGTCGGAGACGGTCGCGTTCGGACTCGCACTGGGCTGGCGCTTCGCGGTCGTCTCGTCGGCGGAGGCGACGACCCTGCCGCCGTCGTCCCGGTCGGAGTCGGGCGCTACTTTCCGACGGTCGTCGCCCGCACCGGACCCGGCGCTGGCCCGGGCGATCAGGGGCTCGAGGAGGTCCTCCAGGGTCGACCGACACGCGCCGCAGAGGACGACGCGTCGCTGTTCGGCTTCGGTCGGCTCGAGTTCGGGCGGGACGACTTCGAACGCGCCGACGGCGTCGGCGCCGCAGAAGTCACAGGCTTGGAGTGCGCGCATGCACTGACGGTCGAGGCGAACCGTCAAAAAGCGTCCGTCAGACGGCCGGCGTCGACCGCCGAACATTATATCCCGGCGGTCCAACGAGTCGCAACGAATGTTCGACGAGATCATGGAGAAGTTCGAGGGGTCGCCGAGCCAGCAGGCGGTCATCCGCCTGCTCTTAGAGCGGGGCTTCTCGGTCAACGACGAGGGGCGGGTGGTGTCCGGGGGCATCGAGATCCCGAACACGGGGATCGCCCGCGAGATCGACGTCGACCGGCGCGTCGTCGACTCGACGACGAACGTGATCCTCGAGGATCCGGAGCTGCGCCGGATCTTCCAGAACATCTCGCAGGTGCCGAGCCTGATGGACCTCGCGCCGGTGCTCGACCTGACGGTGCTGACGATCACGCCCGACGACGCCGAGCGCGAGGGGATCGTCGCGGGCGTGACCGGCACGCTCGCCGACCACGGGATCTCGATCCGCCAGACGATCAGCGAGGACCCGGAGTTCACCGACGAGCCCCGACTCTACCTGATCACCGACCAGGAGCTACCAGGCGAGACGATCACCGAGATCCGCGACCTCGAGTTCGTCAGGAAGATCGAACTGCAGTGACGCGGGCGTCAGTCTCGGCCGAGGGGGAGCGTTCGCTCTCGTCGATTCTGACCGCCCTCGCTCGAGGGACGTCGACGTTCCATCGCCGTCGCTCGAGGTGGGTCCGGCGTCGTCGCCGTCTCTGTCTCCGTCCCCGTCTCACTCCTCTCGCTCGCTCTCGTCGTCGTCCGCTTCCGCCGCGGCCTCCGACTCGTTGAACTCGTCGATGACGGCCTTCAGTGCGCTCGTCAGTTCCTCGAACCGATCGATCGACATGTCGTCGGTGGTGACCCAGATGCCGCGACCACCGCGGATAACCCGGTTGAGGAACCCGTTTTCGAACATTCGGATCGTGGCCTGGTACTCGCCCAGTTGGGTGTTCCGGTAAGCCGACTGCGAGTGAAAGCCGAGGCGCTCGTGGTCGGCGAAACCGATCAGGTCGGCGGTCCGCTCGAGGTCCGACCGGAGGTAGAGTTGCTCGACCTCCTCCTCGTCGTCGAAGTAGGTGATGCTTCGCAACTCGTCGCCGACCGTCGTTCGGCAGGCGCTGATGACCTCCTCGGCGAACGTCGGATCGACCGTCTCCGTCTCGAGGTCGTCGGTATCGGCGTCGGGTGACATGGCGTGTACTCTCATTGGTCATCGATGGAAATAGGCTAATGGGATACTATCGACGAGCGGTCGCGCGACGGTCGGTGGCGAGAACGGGCTCGCGAGAGCCGCTGGAGTCCGCTGGCGACCGCTACGCCGCCGAGACCGACGCGCTCTTTTCGGCACCCGCCGTACGGCCGGCCATGGGCGGGCCGAAATTCGCGGCGTCGGGACCGAACGCGGCGCCTCCGCGAGCGCGAGGTGAGCGGCCGTGAGCGACGGAACCGGTCCCGGGACCGAACGCGGCCGCGGGCCGTACAGGACGGTCGCGGAACCCGCCGCGGCGCGATTCGTCGTCCAGGGGTCGGAGTTCGTCGGGCGCGTCCGTCCCGTCGACTCCGTCGAGGCGGCGGAGGCGTTCGTCGAGGCGGTCCGCGAGGAGTACGCCGACGCGACCCACAACGTCCCCGCCTACCGCGTGCGCGCCGATCCGACGGGCGAGTTCCTGCGGGAGTACTCGAGCGACGACGGCGAACCCTCGGGATCGGCCGGCAAACCCGCGCTGAACGTCCTGACCCAGCGCGACCTCGAGAACGTCGCCGTCGTCGTCACCCGCTACTACGGCGGGACGAACCTCGGCGTCGGCGGCCTCGTCCGCGCCTACTCGCGTGCGGTGAAAGACGCCGTCGACGAGGCAGGCGTGATCGAGGAGCGCCCCCACGAACGGCTCTCGATCACCGTCGAGTACGACGACTCGGGGACCGTTCGGAGCGTTCTCGAGAGCGAGGGGTACGCCTTCGACGCCGATTACGGGGCCGACGTCTCCTTCGACGTCCGCGTTCCGATCGCGGAGGCGGAGGCGCTTCGGGACCGACTGCGGAGCGCGACGAGCGGTCGGGTCGACCTCGAGTGATCGGCGGTCGTACCGGTCAGCGGTGGTCGGTGCCCGCTCGACCGGCGCCCACGTTTATCACCGGCGCCGTCCTCATCGCGAGGTATGCGAACAGTTGGCGCAGCTGACTATCACGATATCGTTCGAGTGAGCGAGCCGCGGCTTTCCCCCGACGGCGAGCGCGTCGCGTTCGTCAGGGCGGTCGCCGCCGACGACGAGTCCGACGAGGCGACCGTGTACGTCGTTCCCCTCGGCGGCGATCCGCCGCGGCAGTTCACCGCCGCCGACGGCGTCGACGGCGAACCGCGCTGGAGTCCCTCGGGCGATCGCCTCGCGTTCGTCAGCACCCGCGGCGAGGGCGATCGGCCGCAACTCTGGATACTCCCGACCGACGGGGGTGAGGCGAGGCGGGTGACGGGGGTCGTCGGCGGCGTTTCGAACCTCGAGTGGAGCCCCGACGGGTCCCGAATCGTCTTCACCCAGTCGGTTACCGCCACGGATCGCGAGGAAGGTCGCGACCTCGCAGTCGACCCCGATTACGAACCCGAAACGCCCGACCCTCGCGTGATCGACCGGATGGTCTACCGTTCAGGGACCGAGTACTTCGACGACCGGCGGAGCCACGTCTACGTCCTCGACGTCGAGGCGGCCCTCGAGCGCGCGGGGAGCAAGGAACTCGGCGACGCCCTGCTCAGACTCACGGAGGGGGACGCGGACCACGTCGCGCCGACCTGGGGGGACGACGAGACGGTCTTCTACGCCGCCAAGTCGGGCGAAGTGCCCGACGACTCGGTGACGTACGACGTTTACGCGCACCATCTCTGCGATGTGACGGTGGCGATCGACGTCGGCGACTCGAGTGGTCCAGAGGAGGACGACTCGAGCGACCCGGACGGGGACGACTCGAGTGCGACCCCGCCGGGCGACGCCGAGGTGCTCACGCAGACGACGGGCTGGCTCGACTCGATGGCCGGAACCCGGAAGAACCTGGTCGCCTTCCCGTACACGCCCGAGGAGAAGCTGACGATGCGCCAGACCGAGGTTCGCGTCCACGACGCCGAAACGGGCCGGGAGTGGACCCCGACGGAGTCGCTGGATCGAACGCTCGCCTACGACGGCGGGTTCGCGTGGGACCCGGCCGGCGAGGTGCTGTACTTCACGACGCCGGACGGGGGCTCGAAGGTGCTCTGGTCGGTTCCCGCTGGGGACGGTGACTGGAACGGGAACGGGGACGAGGACGGGAACGGAGACGGAAGCGGATCCCCGAAACCGACGCGGGTCTACGGCGACGACGTCACCGTCGAGGGCTTCGACGTCGGCGAGAACGCCGTCGCTGTCGTCCAGAGCGAGTGGGACCACCCCGGCGACATCTTCGTGACCACCCGCGGCGGGAACGAAACCCACCGGCTCACCCGCGTCAACGACGAGTACCTGATCGATCGGGCGGTCTCCGAACCCGAGGAACTGCGGTTCGAGGGTGGCGCTCCGATCGACGCTGACGAAGACGGAGACGGGGAGGGGGAAGGGGAGGGAGACGACGAATGGGGAAGCGACGGCGCGAAGCCCGAGATCCAGGGCTGGCTCCTCACGCCGCCCGACTTCGACCCGTCCCAAACCTACCCGCTGATCGTCGAGATCCACGGCGGGCCCCACGCCCACTGGACGACGGCGGGGACGATGTGGCACGAGTTCCAGACGCTCGCCGCGCGGGGGTACGTCGTCTTCTGGTGCAACCCGCGGGGCTCGACGGGCTACGGCGAGGACCACGAGATGGCCATCGAGCGCGACTGGGGCGACGTCACCCTGTCGGACGTCCTCGCTGGCGTGGACCGGGTCTGCGAGCGCGACTACGTCGATTCCGATCAGCTGTTCGTCACCGGCGGCAGCTTCGGGGGGTTCATGACCGCCTGGACCGTCGGCCGCACCGACCGCTTCCGCGCCGCGGTCGCCCAGCGCGGCGTCTACGACCTCACGGGCTTCTACGGCTCGACCGACGAAGCGCTCAAACTCGTCGAGTACGACTTCGGCGTCACCCCCTGGGACGACCCCGACTTCCTCCGGGAGCGTTCGCCCGTCTCGCTCGTCCCCGAGGTCGACACCCCCACGCTCGTCCTCCACTCCGACCGGGACTACCGGACGCCCGCCAACACCGCCGAACTGTTCTACGTCGGCCTGAAGAAACACCGGGTCGACTCACGCCTCGTGCGCTACCCCCGCGAGGGCCACGAACTCTCGCGGTCGGGCGAACCCGCCCACGTCGTCGACCGCCTCGAGCGGATCGCCCGCTGGTTCGACGGCTACTCCGAGCACCACGACGCGCCGCCGGCCCTCGAGCGGGAGCCCGGCGACGGACTCACCGCCGACGATCCGGCCGACGAGCGCGAGGGGCGCGAATCGGCCGAGAACTGACCGACGGCGATCCGGAGGGGAACGGTTCACCTGGAATCGCTCCCACCATACCCGCCGCCCTCCTCCGATTTCGAGTCGAAACGGGAGGGTTCGAATCCTCGACCCGAACCGTCAGACGATCCGGGCCTTCGGGCCGAAACCTTTGGGGTCGGCGACCGACGATCCCGGTATGGATCGAAACGTCTGCGGTGCCGACCGCGCACTGCGGGTCGTCGTCGGACTCTTCCTGCTCGCGACGGGGTACCGCGCTCGAGACCGGACCGCGGGGACGCTCGCGTTCGTCCTCGGGAGCGACCTCCTCGCGACGGCCGTCATCCGGCGGTGTCCGGTGAACGCGCTGCTGGGCATCGACACCTGCTCGAGCGAGTGACGCCGCTCGCTTTCGGTCGCTCGAGGCTCGAGTCGCGTCCCGGGCGCTCGATCACCGAACGACGACGAACGTCAGGAGAAAGAGGGCGACGACGGCGATCGCGACGGTGCGAGTCGCGTACTCGACGAACCCGGCGAGGTCGAGCGCCCAGACGATCAGCCAGCCGAACATCGCCGAGAGGATCGCGTTGAGGGCGACGAAGACGCGCACGTCGCCCTCGGAGGATTCGACTCCGTCCAGAAACCCCTTCCGACCGTCGTCTCGACCGCTCATGGCCCTCACTCGCGCGGCGGGACGCTTAGTCGTTTCTGTGGGTCGATCCGGGACCATCTTCGCCTCCCCGAACCGTCTCCCGACGGTGCCCCGCTCCGCCCGGTTTTATGGCGGTCACGCGCCACCGTCAGCGTATGCGAACCGTGGAACGCTCGCGATTCGTCCGGGCGAGCCCCGAGGAACTCGAGCGCTGGCTCGAGCCGACGAGGATCGTCGAGGCCGAGGGGAGTTTTACCGCGCGGACGGTCGAGGACGTTGGCGGTCCGGAGTCGGTCGAGGGCGCCGGCGAGTCGGGACCGGTCGAACCCGTCGACGAGTCCGTCCTCGAGCCCGATGACGGCGAGGCGACGATCGTCCTCGCCTCGGGTCCGGGCCTCGAGTTCCCCCTCCTGTTCGAGGACCGCGACGCAGCGATCTACTACGCGCAGGCGGGCGACCGGGGGCCGTTCGCGCACATGGAGACGTGGATCGAGCACGAGCGGGAGAACGAGGGCTCGCGCGTCGCGGTTCGCTCGACGGTCGAACTCGCGGCGCCGATCCCCTTCGGCGACCGGATCGCCGCCTGGAAGCGAACGGGGGAGGTAGAACGATTACTCGACGCGCTCGAGGAGAAATTCGCCTGATCTCGATCTCGCTTTTCCCGTGGCTCAGGGCTCGCGGATCACGAACTCCTCCTCCGCGTCGCTCGGGAACGGGTTCTCGAGGTCCTCGGCGTCGGCCCACTCCTCCTCGGCGACCAGGCAGTCGTCGAGGTCCGCCCGGAGGCGCTCTTCGTCGACGTCCGTGCCGATGAACACCAGTTCCGTCCGCCGGTCGCCGTGTTCGTCGTCCCACTCGTCCTCGAGCCCCGGCCGGTTCGACAGGTACAGCTCTCGGTCGATTTCGGGGAGTGCGGCGATCCACGGGCCCCTGACGGTCGCGCGCACGGAGGGGCCGGCCTGTCCGATCCCGATCTTCGCGTCTCGGCAGGCGACCCACGCCGTTCCCTTCGACCGGACGACGCCCTCGGGGAGCGTCTCGAGGAACGACGCGAACCGCTTCGGGTGGAAGGGGCGCCGGGCTCGGTAGACGAAGGAGGTCACGCCGTAGACCTCGTCGGGGTGGCGGTGATCGTGACCGTGGCCGTCGTGGTGGTCGTGGCCGTGGTCGTCGTGCTCGTCGTCGTGGTGGTCGTGATCGCTTCCCTCCGCCTCCGCCAGCGCCCGCTGCCACCCCGCCAGGTCGCCCATCCGGTCCGGATCGAACAGGTCGACCCCGAGAATCCGATCGGGATCGACCTCGCTGAACTCCGTTCTGATCGTCTCGACGCCCGGACGGAAGGCGCGGACGAGTTCCTCGGCCTCCTCGAGTTCCGCCTCGGTGCAGAGGTCCGCCTTGTTGCAGAGGACGAGGTTCGACACCTCGACCTGGTCGACGAGCAGGTCCGAGAGGGGTCGGTTCCCCTCCCCGTCCCCCTCGTTCGCCGCCGCCGCGGCGTCGCTGCGCTCGGGCACCCCCTCCCCCGCGAAGTAATCGAGAAAGAGGCGAGTGTCGAGGACGGTCACGAGGGCGTCGATTTCGTACCGGGCGGCCACGCGCGAGGCGGTCGTGAACAGCCGGGCGACCGGCGCCGGTTCGGAGATGCCCGACGATTCGACGATCAGGTGGTCGAACGACCGCTCGCGCGCGAGGCGGACCACGGCGGTCTCGAGGTCGTCCTGCAGTTCACAGCAGATGCAGCCGTTCGAGAGTTCGGCGACGCCGCCTTCGACCTCGAGGTCGGAGCCCTCGGCGACGAGTTCGGCGTCGACGTTCACCTCGCCCATGTCGTTGACGAGCACGGCGAGGTCCCGGTCGCCGGCGTTTCGCAGGAGGCGGTTCAGGAGCGTCGTCTTCCCCGCACCGAGGCTGCCCGAGAGGACGGTGACGGGAATCTCGTCGGCGTCAGCGTCGGCGTCGGAGTGGGTACGGCTGCGCATGCGTCTACCCCGACGTTTCGACTGGAGACACAAGAGCTGTCGCTTCGGCGGCGCCGTCGGGAACGGGTGCGGACGGGTCACAGCGAGTCGCTACTCGACGGCCGACGACGACGGCGCCGTCCGTTCCTACCGAAACGAACGGGTTCATAGGGTCGCAGGCGAAACGGTCCACCGTGCACTCGAGTGATCGAAGCGGGGGCTCGAGCGGCGGCCGGCCCGACGCGTCTCCCCGGTCCGGGAATCGGAGCCGAACCCCGGGCCGTGATCGACTCGTCCTCGCCGCGGTCGTCTTCGCGGTGTTGTTCTCCCAGCTGTTGCTCTACCCGGGCGTGGCGACCCTGGTCGCGACCCTCGGGGCGGACGCGGCCACCTCGTCGTTCGCGGAGACGCCGCTCGACGCGAGCATGTGGTTCCTCGTCGCCGAGTTCACCGGCTACGTGACGTTCGTCGGCCTCTGGGGGATCGCGAGCGATGCCGCGGGCCGGCGGACGCCGTTCATCGTCGCCGGCGCGCTTCTGGGCGCCGTCGGCTACGCCGCGCTCGCCGCCGTCCCGTCGGTCGGCTCCCTCTCGTTCGAGGGGGTCCTCGTCCTGCGCTTCGTCCAGGGGGCGATGACCATCGGCGCCTTCTCGCTGACGATGACCATGCTGATGGACCTGCGCGGCGGCCACGGGAAGAACATGGGCGCCGCGGGCATCGCGATCGGCCTCGGAGCGGCCCTCGGCGCGCCGATCGGCGGCCAACTCACCGCGGTCGATCCGGTCGCCCCGCTGCTGGTCGCGGCCGGCTTGCTCGTCGCCGTCGGCGGGCTGGTTACGCAGGTCGACGATCGCGCGCCGACCGACCGACGGACCGCTCGAGCCGTCATCGAGGGGGTTCGGCGCCGCCCGACGCTGTCGATCCCCTACGCGTTCGGCTTCGTCGACCGGATGACGGCCGGCTTCTTCGCCCTCGTCGGGACGCTGTACTTTCAGGAGGCGTTCGGCCTCGACGCGGGGGCGACCGGGCTCTTACTCGCGTGCTTTTTCGCCCCGTTCGCGCTGTTGCAGTACCCGATGGGGATCCTCTCCGACCGAATCGGGCGGACGATCCCGATCGTCGTCGGCTCGATCTGTTACGGCGTCGGGATCGTCGCCGTCGGCGCGGCGCCGTCGGTCCCCCTCGCCGCGGCGGCGATGGTCGGCGTCGGCGTCCTCGGCGCGCTCGTCTCCCCGGCCACGATGGCGCTCGTGACCGACCTCGCCGCCGAGGGCGAACGCGGCGTCGCCATGGGCGGCTTCAACTTCGCGGGCAGCCTCGGCTTTCTCGCCGGCTTCCTCGTCGGGGGCGGGGTCGCTGACGCCCACGGCTACGACCTCGCGTTCCTCGTCGTCGGCGGCCTCGAGATCGCGATCGCGGTCGTCGCGGTGCCGGCGTTTCTCACGATCTCGGTCGCCGATTCGAACCGACGCCCGGCGAAACAACGGGGTGACGGGTGATCCGTCGTTCGCCGGCGGAGAATTCCGTCGATACTGTCACACCGGTCGAACGGTCCCTCTTTGTGGTGTGTGAACGCGTTTCATCGACGGTCGTGAGTGCATCAATTTTTATATGCTCATCACTAACCCATTCACGATGGCACGAGACAGTACGTACTCTCGACGGACAGTGATGAAGGTGACGGGTGCGGCGGCCGCGACGACCCTCGTCGCCGGCTGTGGTGGCGGCGGCGGCAACGGCGGCGGCAACGGCGGCGGCAACGGTGGCGGCAACGGTGGCGGCAGCAGCGAGTACGAGGCCGAATCCGGCGACGAGATCCTGTTCGAGGGGGCAACCTCCGAATGGACGGGTCTCGAACCGTCGGACATCGAAGGATCGTCGAACCCGACGCTCATCCTCGAGGAGGGCGAGACGTACTCGATCGGCTGGTCCGAGGGCGACGGCGCCGCCCACAACATCGAGATCTGGGACGAGAACGACGAGGTCATCGACGACTACGAGACCGAAGAGGTCACGGAACCCGACGACGACCAGATCCTCGAGATCGAAGCAACCAGCGACATGGCCAAGTACGTCTGCGACCCGCACTCGAGCGCCATGGTCGGAGACATCGAGGTCGAGTAACGGACTCGATATCGACGGAAACTGCGGGGCAGTCGCCGATTTTCGGTTTTCATCAGCGGTCAAGGCGGATACCCCGAGGCTTGACCTCGGGGAGGAAGCCGACACTTGGGAATACAACCACGCCTCACAGAACGACCAACTCCCCCACGCGGTCAACCACCAACTATTAAATAGTATCTTGCCATATAATGAAGTATGGCAGAGGTGGTCAGGAACATCCAAGTCAAACTCAACATCCCCGAGTCGCGGCACTCGGATGTTGACGAGGCGTTCGAGGAGTTCCGCCAAGCCGCCCAACACGTCGCAGACTACGGGTGGAGCGACGACTCAGACCACCTCGTCAAAGCCAAAAACAAACTCCACGAAGCCACGTACACCGAAGTCCGCAAGCAAACCGGTCTCCAATCCAGTCTCGTCCAATCAGCGAGAAACCTCGCCGCCGACGCCCTCTCGAACTGCCACGACTTGCTCGAAGACGGCAAGAACACGAGCAAGCCAGAGTTCCGAGGAAGCGTCGTCGTGTACAACGGGCGTACCATCACGTACAACGACGACCACGTGACACTCGCCACCACTGGCGACCGTGTGACCGCCGAATACGTCCTGCCACACGACGACAGAGGGACGCCGTTCGAGGAGTACTGGAACGGGGATGAATGGGAGAAAAAAGAGGCCACGCTCCACAAGCGAGACGGCGAATACTACCTACACGTTGCCGTTGAGAAAGAAGTCAAACCTGTTTCTGCCGACAAGCAGCCCGAGAACGGAGTGGTTCTCGGCGTTGACCTCAACGTGGACGGCTACCTCGCCGTCACCAGCACTGGAGCGTTCCTCGGAAACGCGGACGAACTCAACCACAAGCGCGACGAGTACGAACGCCGTCGTGGAAACCTGCAACAGACCGGCACTCGTTCGGCGCATCTCACCATCCAGTCAATTGGTGACAGGTTCGCCGAGTGGAGTCGCCACCGCCTACATGACGTGTCGAACGACATCGTTCGAGAGGCCATTGAGAACGACTGTACGCATATCGCGTTCGAGCGGTTGACCCACATTTGGACGCGCATCTCGAACGCCTCGAAGTTCCAGCAGTGGGCGTTCAGGGAAATTCAGCGACAGGTCGAGTACAAGGCTGAGGAACACGACATCGAAGTGGCTACCGTTGCGCCGCAGTACACGTCACAGCGGTGTAGTCACGGCGAGTGTGGGTTTACTCACGAGGATAACCGCGATGGCGACGAGTTCGAGTGTCTAAAGTGCGAGAAGGAGTTGCATGCGGATTACAACGCTGCGCGGAACGTGGCGTGGCGTCTTGTCCAGAACTGGCTCAAGTCTGGTGCTGGACGGGCTACCAGTCAACTAGCCCTAAAGTCAGGAACGGTGAACGCGAACGGCGATTTCAACGCCTCCGCTGTCTAGCGGTAGAGCGGGAGTTCACTGACAAGCCCCGACCCTTGAGGTCGGGGTTGTTGACTTCTGCGCACCCGCCGAGCGACCGCTTATCGACGCCGACGCACGCAGTCGGTAGCGCGCCGTGGGCCGTCCGCACCGACCGCCGAACGAGCGTGCCGGCCGCCTCGAAGGCGCGAGCACGTGGGGTCCGGTCGACGTGCACGACGTCACGCCGGCGGTGCGTAGCTCCCTTCGGTGCTGGTCGGCACTCTCGCCCAGCATCAAAAGTACCATGCCGCCTCACGACCCAGTAAGCCGTACTCAGGTGATTCCGTGACCGAGAAACGCGAATACGAGGACGACTATCCCGACAAGACGCTGTACATCCCCGGTCCGACGGAGGTGCGCGAGGACGTCATCGAGGAGATGAGCCAGCCGATGTTCGGCCACCGCACGGACCGGATGACCGACCTCTACACGACCATCGTCGAGGACACGAAGGAGTTTCTCGGCACCGACAACGACGCGATCGTCCTCACGGGGTCGGGGACCGAGTTCATGGAGAGTTCGATCCTCAACCTCGTCGACGAGCACGTCCTCTGTACGACCTGCGGTAGCTTCAGCGAGCGTCAGGCCAACATCGCAGACCGCCTCGGCACGTCCGTCGACAGACTCGAGTACGAGTGGGGAACCGCGGTCAAACCCGAGGACGTCCGCGAGACGCTCGAGGGGAGCGACGTCGACTACGACGTCGTCACGTGCGTGATGAACGAGAGTTCGACCGGCGTCCGCAATCCGATCGAGGAGATCGGCGACGTCGTCGCCGAGTACCCGGACACGTACTTCGTGGTCGACGCGGTCTCCGCGCTGGGCGGCGACTACGTCGACATCGACGCCCACGGAATCGACGTCATCTTCACGTCGGTCCAGAAGGCCTTCGCCATGCCCCCCGGCCTCGCCGTGTGCGTCGTCAGCGAGGGCGCCTACGAGCGCGAACTCGAGTCCGACTCCGCCTCGTGGTACGGCGGCTTCCAGCGCTGTCTCGACTACTACGACCGGAAGGGCCAGACTCACTCCACGCCCGCCATCCCGATCATGCTCGCCTACCGGAAACAGATGAAACACATGCTCGAGGAGGGCCACGAAGCCCGCGACGAGCGCCACCGCGAGATGGCCGAGTACACGCGGGAGTGGGCCCGCGAACACTTCGCGATGTTCCCCGAGGAGGGCTACGAGTCCCAGACGGTCAGTTGCATCGAGAACACGCGGGGAATCGACGTCGCGGCGACCATCGAGGCCGTCTCCGAGGAGTACGACGTGGTCTTCTCGAACGGGTACGGCTCGGCGCTGGGCGAGAAGACGTTCCGCATCGGCCACATGGGCGAACACGACCTCGAGAGCATCCGGGCGCTGACCGACGCCATCGAGGACGTCGCCGACCTGTAGTCGGTCGGGGCCGCTCGAGGCGAGTCGAGAATCCGTGGCCGGGCGTTCGGTCGAACGTTCGATTCCGAACTGGCGCGGCTTCGGGATCGACGCGAGATCGCGGTTGCGAGTTTTCGGTCGACGTGATCCCTGTGTTCGGAACCCCTGGGTGTGACTCCCGTGTCCGTAACCCCCGCGTATTATACTCCCGTAACGCCTGTTTCCGCTCGAGGAATGAGCGTGGAACCGGGACGTCTCCCGCGAGTCGTTCGCGGACCCGCAGGATGATGTTCGGTGGGCGGTCGGTCAGGGAGTGGTTCCTGTTCGGCGCGAACCGCCTGATCGTCACGGGACTGCTGGCTATCGCCTGCTTCGTCGCCCTCACGGCGTTCGCCGCGCTCGATCTCCCACTTCGGTCCATCCTGAACGACGGAGATACGATCGAGACCCTGTTTCAGACCCTCGTCGGCGTTCTCATCACCGGGATGACGCTCGTCGTCTCGATCAACCAGCTCGTCCTCTCCGAGGAGTTCGGCTCGCTGGGCCGGCAACGCGAGCGAATGGACAAGTCGATGGCGTTCAGGAAGGAGTCCGAGCGGGAGTTTCGGTGGACCGGCCCCCCGGAACCGAGCCGGTTTCTCAGCACGCTCATCAACACGAGCGTCGATCGAGCCGAGGCGCTCCGGGAGGCCGTCGACGGGAACCCCGACCGCGTCTTCAGGAACCGGGTCGATCAACTGGTCGACCGGATCGAAACGAGCGCCGACCAGACCACCGACGAGTTGGCGGACGCACCGTTCGGCGAGTTCACGATCATGCGGGCCGCCCTCTCGTACAACTACTCGTGGAAGATCTACCTCGTTCGCCGGGTGTACTGGGAACACCGGGAGAACGTGAGCGACGACGAGCGGGAGGCGATCGAGAACCTCGTCGACATCCTGGCGCTGTTCGGTCCGGCGGAGGAATTTTTCAAGGCGCACTACCTCCAGTGGGAACTGGTCAACCTCTCCCGGCGCATTCTCTACACGGGGGTTCCGGCGCTCATCTCGTCGGTCTGTGCCGCCCTCTATCTCAAACCGGGGATCGTGTCGGGATCGACGCTCGGGGTCCCCTCGCTCGTCTGGCTGATCAACCTCGGCGTGACGTTCGCGCTGGTTCCGTTCTTCATCTTCACCGCGTACGTCCTCCGGACGGCTTCGATCGCGAAGGAGTCGGGCGCCATCGGTCCGTTCGTCCTCCACGAATCGGAGCGAGCGCCGCTCATCGACTGGGACGAGTAGCGCTCGAGTTCGAGTCCGCCCCGTCGACCGCTATCACGGCGAGGGCGGACGAAGCGGTCCGACGATCGGGATCAGCCGCTGTACGAACTCTCGCCGACCGTCTCGAGGTACTCGCCTCTGCCGGTCGAGTCCGACTCGTCGAACTCGGTGACGCGGACTTTGACGCGCTTCTCGAGGTGTTCGGCTCCGACGCCCTCGACGTACAGTCTGGTGTCGCCGATGCGAGCGACGCCGACGTCCTCGCCGTCCAGTTCGGAGACGAAGACGTTCACCTCCGAGTTCGGGGTGAGCGTCGGCCTCGTCGTGCGGAACCGCCAGCCGCTGAGGAACTTCTCGAGGACGCTCATACGCGGGCCACCTCCTCGGATTCGCGGTCGATCACGTACTCCCTGCCGAAGCCGGTGATCGCCGCGAGGACGAACACCGCCACCAGCAGCCAGCCGTGGAAGACGAACGGGACGACGTCGATGGGGTTGACGACCATCGACGCCTCGAACCAGTCGAAGTCGTCCGGAAGCTGTCGCATCGTGGTGTAGCCCACTAGCACGCCGCCGGACCACGGGAAGATGTAGCCGAGCGCCGACGTCTGGGCGTCAAGGATGTTCGCCCGGCGGTAGCCGTTGATGTTGAACCGCTCGCCGATCTTCGAGATGTACGGTCCGATGGCCACCTCGGCGGCGGTGTTGATCGTGATCGTCGCGTTGATCAGCGCCGTGGAGCCGACCATCGTCAGTTCGGCGTTGCGGACGTTCGTCGCGACGTTGTCGAGCGACCAGTCGAGGACCGCCTGGAACGCGCCGCCCCTGATCATGATCTGGGCGGCGGCGATGATGAACAACACGAGGATCGACAGCGTGAAGAAGCCGGCCGCGCCCTCGACGATGCTGCCGCCGACGGTCGGGTCCTCCGAGACGACCTCGACGATCGGAAGGGCGGAGAGCGCGTCGGCCGCCGGCGCGTCCGTCGGCGCCTGGAAGACGAGGATGTCGGCGGCCGAGGAGAGGCCGAGCGTCAGGCTCGCGGCGACGGCGACGACGATGCCCCACGAGATCGCCTCGACGATGTGCCGCCCGGCGACGGCCGTCACGATGACCGCGCCCATCGAGAGCAGGTGGACGAGTCCCAGCGGTTCGCTCTCGTCGATCAGGATCTCCTGGGCGTCACCGGCGACGTCCAGGCCGGGCAAAAGCGGGCCGGCGACGATGTATCCCACGAACGCCAGGATCGCGGCGACGATGGCGTACTTGAACCGGGAGGCGACGACGCCCCCGATGTCTGCGTCCTGGGTGACCGCGCTGACGATCGTCGTGTCGCTGACCGGCGCGAGGTTGTCCCCGAAGACGGCCCCCGAGAGGATCGCCCCGAACAGCAACACGGGGTTCGCCCCGAGCAGGATGCCCGCGGGGAAGAACAGCGCCACGAACGCGACCGTCGTGCCGTAGCCGGTGCCGATCCCGGTCGCGAGCAGCGCCGCCAGCACGAACGTGATCGCCGGGAACAGCGCCGCGCCGACTCCGGTGACGTCGGCGAGCCAGACGAGCCCCTCGACGAAGCCGCCTTCCTGCAACGTCGTGGCGAACATGCCGGCCCAGATCCAGGCGACGATCGCCGTCACGGCCACCGGCTGGGTCATTCCCTCGAAGATCGTGTTCGCGTAGTCCGTCCAGGACCCTTTCACGAAGAACATTCCCACAATCAGCCCGATCAGAATCCCCGCGACGAGGCCCTCCTCGGAGGAGATTCGCAACAGCGCCGTCTGGACGATCGCCCAGGCGATGAACACCAGGATCGGGAGCGCACTCATCCCCGGACCGCCGTAGAACTCCAGGTCCGGTCCGTCCGTCGTTCCCTCGGCGAACGCCTGGCCGGGATCGACGTCGGGTTCCGTCGGATCGGTACTATCTGTCATACTATCACGTCGCGCCTGTTGTTACCACTACCCGATATAGCTCACGATGAACGTTTCGGTCCGAAATTTCCGTACGAACGTCCGATGGATCGGTTCGACGCGGAACTCGACCGTCGGTGACCGTCCGTGCGAATCGGCCGATCCGACGGTTCCCGGTCCAGTCTCCGACTACTGAATGTGGCCTTCGCGACGCAACTGGTCGGCTTCGCTCTTCTCGTAGCGCCAGGTGATGTCGGCCTTCTCGTCCTGCCAGTCCCACGGCTCGACGAGCACGACGTCGCCCTCGCGGATCCAGATGCGCTTTTGCATCTTCCCCGGGATCCGGGCGGTGCGCTCTTTCCCGTCGGCGCACCGTACCTTGACGCGGTTCGCCCCGAGCATGTCCGTGACGGTCGCGAAGACCTCGTCGTCTTCGGGCATTCTGAGGTTCTTGCGACCGCCCTCGTCGTCGCTCATGCCTCGAGATTGGCGACGTGACCGTTTAACGTTTTATTGATCGAACCGTGGAGGTCACAGCCGGATGACGTGTACGCCCGGTCTTCGGCGTCGACGTTCGGTTCAGCCGAGATCGACCGCCCGATTCGGCCGCGGTCGATCGCTCCCTCTGGCGGTCGTCACCGCTCGAGCGCGCTACGGTCGGGCGATCCGTCGGCGGGATCCGCCCGGACGGAAAAACCACGCCGTTTATTTCCTCCCCCTCTGGTATCCTGACTATGTTCGATAAGCTCGGCCCGCTCGGCATCGTCGGCTTCCTGTTCGTCCTCGCCGGCGTCGGCCTCGTCGCCTACGCCGACCCCATCATCGCCGTCGGGATCGCCCTCGTCCTCGCCGGCCTCGGTCTCGTCGTCAGATCGCTGATCTCGAGCGTCCTCAGTTCCTTCGGCATGTTCTGAGCGGTCGGCTTGCACCGGTTCCTCGGAACGACTTGCACTGTTCCCTCCGAACGGTTTTACCCTTCGAGCCCCTCGTTTTGGTATGGGATATACGCTGCAGTACTACGATCTGGTGTTGGTCTGTATCGCAGCGAGCCTGGCGGCGGGCGTGCTCGTCGGCTACGCGACGCCGATCCCCATCGAGGCGTCGGTCGTCGCCCTCGGGGGGGTCTCGATCGGGTTCATCGGCCACGCGCTGTTCGTCAACGGCCCCGTCGACGGGGTCGAGGACCTGACCGAGGAGGTCGAACTCGAGGAGGTGCCGAAGGTGCTGTCGCCGATGGAGACCGGCCCCGAAACCTGAATCGAACCCGTTCCTTCTAGGCCTCGTTGTTCCCCGCCCGGTGCTCGCTGATCAGTCGGTCGACCATCGCCGCCTTCTTATCGCGCTCGCGCGCTCGAGCCCGCTCGTGCCAGTCGTCGATCACCGCTTCGACGTCCGCCTCGCGGGCGACGGCGAGTTCGTCGACCTCCTGCATGGCGACGTCGTCGGCCGGGCCGACGGGGATCTCCGCGTCGAAGAGGATCTCGTCGGCGATCCCCGAGAGGCCGCCCTCCTTCAGGATGACCCGGGGGTCGAAGTCGGCCAGTAACTCGGCGGTCGACTTGCCCGCGCCGCTGGCGTCGCGGAGGTAGACCACGTCGCCCGGCGCGATGCCGTACTGCTCGTCGGCCTCGCGGATCGCCCCCCTGGTGAACTTCTCGACGACCTTCACCGGGACCAGCCCCTCCTTCTTCGCCGAGACGTCGCTGAAGTTCGAGTGGTCGAGCTTCCAGAGCGCCTTCATCCGCTCGACCTTCCGCTCGAGTTCCGCGACCTCCTCGCGGGCCTCGTCGCGTTCCCCCTCGAGCCGATCGGTCTTGCGCTCGAGGCGGGTCACCTCGCGCTCTTTCCGCACCTGGCGGCGCTCCTCCCGCCGGGAGACGGCGAGTTCGGCCTCGAGATCTTCGATCGTCTCGTCGCGCTCCTCGAGGCGGCCCTCGAGCTTCTCGACGTGCGACTGAAGGCGGTCGACCTGGCGCTTCAAGTCCTTGATCTGCTTCTCCTCGGGGGTGAGCTCCCGCGGCTGGTGCTCGGTCGACTCCTCCTCGCCCTCCTCGTCCTCGGTCAGGTCGCGGAGGACGGCCTCGACGCTCTCCTCGCCGGCGACAACTCGGGCGGTGACCTCGCCGCGGTCGAGCCCCGGGGGAAGCTTTCGGGCGATGCGCTCGAACTGGTCCTCGTGGGCGTCGTAGGCGTAGAGCGCGGCGGCCATCGCGTCCCGCTGGTGGTCGTCGTCGTAGGGGTGCTCGCGCGTGCGGTGTTGCTTCTCGTCGATCGGGATGTCGCTGGCCGGCGTGAAGCCCGCGGCGTCGAAGCTCCGGCGGAACTTCTCGACCGTTTCGGGCATCGGCGTCACGTCCGCGGCGACGATCACCGGCCGCCCTCGCTCGACGATCCACTCGATCACGTCCGCCGCGTCGCTCATGCGCGAACTCCAGACGTCGAGCACCTCGCCCTCGAGCGAGACGATGGCGACGGCGGTGGTCGTCCCGGGATCGATGCCGACGATGACGTGGTCCCGGCGTTTGGCGAGCGGGCGGAACTCGATTCCGTCCCGTCGCTCGCGCTCGATCTCCACCCGGACGTCGCCGGCCCGGTTCCGCGAGACCGGAATCTCGGTCGGCGGGGCCTCCACGGTGAAGACGGCGTTGGCGAAGCCGCCGTAGGCCTCCCGGACCTCGGTCTCGAACGCGAGGTTCGCCGCCTCGAGTTCGGACTCGACCTCGCGGGCGCGGCGCTTGACGGCGCCGTGGATCCGCCGGGTGAAGCGGTCGGCGCTCCAGCCCCCCTTCCCCGTCGAGCGGCCCCGCGAGACCTTGACGGTCGTCGTGTCCGTGAACGCCGACACCTCGTGGCCCACGTTGTGGGCCGCCAGCCGGGCGGCCGCCTCGGCTTCCTTCATCGGGTCCTTGCCGTAGGGAACGCCGTGGCGTTTGGCCACCCGCGAGAGGGGTTCGGGCTGTTCCGCGCCGGTCACCTGCACGAGTTTCGTCCCCGACGGGAGCGAGCCCAGAAACCGGATCAGCTCGTCCTTGTCGGCGGCGAGTTCGTACATGTTGTCCGTCGCCACGATCGCCGGCTCCGCGTCCTCGATCAGCCGCCTGAGCTTCCGGTACGTGACGACGTCGCGCTCGAGTTCCTCTCCGTCGTAGACGACGAGGGCGTACGAAGGGGAGTCACCGCGCACGTCACCGCTCTGGATGTCGACGCCGAAGACGACCGCGTCGAGCGCACTCGTTCGCGTACTCACAGGGAGGCATAGGGTCGAGCGGAGTATAAATCCGACGCGGAATTTCGGATGGGCGAGCCGATTCGATTCCCGTTCGGGCTCGAGATCGATCCACCTCGGAGGATCGCGGCCGATCCGACCGGCTCACTCCTCGGCGTCCGGGTACGGCACCTCGAGTTCGTCCCCGTCGCCGGGGACGAAGACCTCGCCGTCGAAGCTCTCGCGGGCCTGCTCGAGGTGGTCGTCGGTGTATCCCGCGTAGCGCGAGGAAACGTGCATCAGGGCGAGTCGCTTCGCCCCCGCTCGCGAGGCGATTTCGGCGGCGCCGCGGGCGGTGGAGTGGGCGGTTTCGACCGCTCGCTCGGCGCGGTCGTCGGCGAAGGTGGCGTCGTGGATCAGCAGGTCCGGCTCCTCGGCGACCTCGATCGTTTCGACCGTGGGACGGGTGTCGCCCGTGTAGACGATCGTTCGGCCGGGTCGGGGCTCGCCGACCACCTGTTCGGGGCGGACGACGGTCCCGTCCTCGAGTTCGACGGGGTTCCCCTCGTGGAGTCGGGAGAACTTCGGTCCGACGGGGACGCCGAGTTCCTCGGCGCGCTCCCGGTCGAATCGGCCCTTGCGCTCGTCCTCGACGAGGGCGTAGCCGACCGAGCGGGTGTCGTGATCCGTCTCGAAGGCCCGGATTTCGTACTCGTCGGCGCGGTAGGCGACGTCGCCGCCCCCGACCTGGTTGACCCGCACCGGAAACGAGGGGCGGTTCCCGAGGGCGTTCACGAGCGACTCGAGCTGACGCCGGGTGCCGTGGGGGCCGTGGATAGCCAGGGGCGCCTCGCGGTCGTTGAAGTCCATCGTCTGGAGCAGTCCCGGGATCCCGAGGACGTGGTCGCCGTGGAGGTGCGTGACGAACAGGTGCGAGACGGCGAAGCCGGTCCCGAAGCGCATCATCTGGCGCTGGGTCCCCTCGCCCGCGTCGAACAGCAGCTCCTCGCCCTCCCGAGCGACGAAGATCCCGGTCGGATTCCGCTCGGGCGTCGGAATCGCCCCGCTGGTCCCCAGAAACGTCACGCGAAGTGGCATCGGTACGTCCTCCGGCCGCCGGGGCTAAACCGCCTTCGAATCGGGCGGCCCGGCCTCGATCGTCCCCGCCCCGTCCGACTCGCCCCGTCGGGCCGTCGGCCGATAATCGGTTTCCGTCCGCGGGAAGCGACTGCGCGTTTTACAACGCTCGAGCCCGATGACTCTAGCTCGAACCGGAATCTACCGAGCATGGAGTTCAGAACGATAAAGCGGGTCGGTGCGATCGTGATCGCGCTCGGGATCGTTCTCGCGGCAGGCCTCGTCGTCGGACAGGCCCCGTCGATCTTCGGCGTCGACGACGAGCCGACGGCGTCGATCACGTTCGAGGATCAGCGGGGCAACGGCTCGAGCGTCACGGTCGAGGACGTACGGCTCTCGGAGGGGGGATTCGTCGTCGTCCAGGACGGTAGCGGCGAGACGGTCGCCGTCTCCGAGTACCTGGAACCCGGCGAGCACGACACCGTCACGATCGAGGCGGACGAGTCCGAGGGCGAGCTCCTCGGCCGGCTGACGGCGACGGCCCACCGGGACACGACGGACGACGAGGAGTACGCGTACAACGAGACCGACGGAGAGGAGGATCGCCCGTACCTCGAGGACGGCTACCCGGTCAGCGACACCGCGACGGTTACGGCCGAAGATTCGGCGAGTTCGGAGGAGTTCGACGACTCGTTCGTCGTCGAATCGATGGACGCCCCGTCGTCGGCGACGACGAACGAGACCATCAACGTCACCGCCGAGATCCGAAATCCGAACGAGTACCGCGACCAGCAGCCCGTCGAGTTCCGCCTCGACGGCCGCGTGCTCGAAGAGCAGGTGCTCGACCTCGACCCCGAGGAGTCCCAGGAAGTCACCTTCGAAGCCGACACGAGCGGCACCGAGCCGGGGAATCGGACCCTCGGCGTCTACACCGACGGCGACGGCGAACTCGCCGAGATCGACCTCGAGTTCCACACCGATCCCGACGTGACGGTGACGGACGCGAACGCTTCGACCGCGCAGGTGGACGCGGCGATCCCCGAGGAGGGGTTCGTCGCCGTCGAGGACAACGACACGGTCGTCGGAACGAGCGAGGAACTCGAGCCAGGCGAGCACGAGAACGTCACCGTCGAGTTCGACGAGGACGTCGACGAGGACGCCGAACTGACCGCGAGCCTCTACGCCGGCGACCCGGACGAACTCGAGGACGGAGACGCCGAACCGATCGAGGACGACGAGGGCGAGCCGATTTCGACGACGTTCTCGCCGGCGGACTTCGAGTCCGAGGACGGCGAGGAGAACGGTGACGGCGACGACGGAAATGGTGACGACGGAACCGACGACGACGACGGGAACGGCGATGACGGCGACGGGAACGGTGACGACGGAACCGGGGACGACGGCGACGAGTGACGCCAACCGACCGATTCTTACCCGGCCCGTCCCTACCTCCGCGCGATGGACGCGCCGCTGTGGACCGAGACCTACGCTCCCGACCTCGAGGAGTTGCCCCAGGACGACGCCCGCGAGTATCTCACGCGGGCCGTCGAGGAGCCGATCAACCTCCTCCTGCAGGGGCCTCCGGGCAGCGGCAAGACGGCCGCGGCGCGGGCGCTCGCCCGCGAGGCCCACGAGGACCCGGACAACGATCTGGTCGAGATCAACGTCGCGGACTTCTTCGGCCGCACCAAGACGGAGATCAAGAACGATCCCCGGTTCGAACACTTCCTCGTCGGCCGCTCGTCGATGTCCAAGCGGGACATGATCAACCGCGTGCTCAAGGAGTCGGCGAGCTACGCGCCCGTCTCGGGGTCGTACAAGACGATCCTGCTCGACAACGCCGAGGACGTCCGCGAGGACTTCCAGCAGGCGTTGCGCCGGATCATGGAGCAACACCACCGGACGACCCAGTTTATCATCGGCACCCGCCAGCCCACCAAGCTGATCCCGCCGATCCGCTCGCGGTGTTTCCCCGTCCCCTTCCGCGCCCCCTCGAGCGAGGAGACCGCCGCCGTCCTCGAGCGCATCGTCGAGGCCGAGGAGGTCGAGTACGACCCCGACGGCCTCGAGTTCGTCGCCGGCTACTCGAACGGCAACCTCCGGAAGGCAATTCTCGCGGCGCAGACGACCGTCCTCGAGGAGGGCGAACTCACGATGCAGGCGGCTTACCAGACCATCGGCGAGGTCGGGCTGGCCGACGAGGTGGAGTCGATGCTCGACGACGCGGAGGCCGGGGCGTTCACGGACGCCCGCAAGACCCTCGACGACCTGCTCGTCGACGAGGGGCTCGACGGCGAGGAGGTGCTCGAGGAGATCCTGAACGCCTCGCGAAAGCGCTATCAGGGCGACCAACTCGCACGGGTCCACCGGCTGGCAGCCGACGTCGAGTTCGAGATGCACGAGGGGACGAGCGACCGAATCCACGTCGGGCGCTTGCTGGCGGAACTCGGGCGGGACGCCTGATCGCGATCGACGACTCGAACGGGTCGCGGCGGCGCTCGTGCGGACCGAACCTTTCCGTTCGCCCGTCGAAGTCACGGGTATGCCGACGCTCCTCGAGACGCGCATCCGAAACCGATTCCGCGTTCAGCCGAACCACGCGAACAACAACGGGACGCTCCACGGCGGCTACCTCATGAAGTGGCTCGACGAGGTGGGGGCGATGTCCGCGATGCGCTTCGCGGCCGAGACCTGCGTCACCGCGCGGGTGAACGAACTCGACTTCGAGCGGCCGATCCGGATCGGCGACGTCGCCCTCGTCGAGTCGTACGTCTACGCCGCGGGCACCTCGAGCGTGCGCGTCGCGCTGCGGGCGTGGCGCGAGAATCCGCGAACCGGCGACACCGAGAAGACGACGGAGTCGTCGTTCACCTTCGTCGCGATCGACGACGACGGGCGGCCGGTCCCCGTCCCCGTGCTCAGAGTCGACAGCGAGGAGGGCGAACGGCTTCGCAAGCGCGCGCTCGAGTCCGACTCCTGAGTCGGTCGCTCAACTCAGGAGTCGTTCACGGTTCGGAAGCGTTCGAGAACGTCAGACGGAACCGGGTTCACGTACTCGAACGGTTCGCCGGCGCAGAGCCGTTCGAAATCCCGATCGGTCGTGACGATGACGTCCGCGTCCGCTCGGCGAGCGAGGGCGAGGTAAAAGCAGTCGTACACGTCGTGATTCTTCGCGGCGCTGATCTCGTAGGCTTCGAGGACGGTTTCCTCGTCGACGTCGACGAATCGCATCGGATACCTGAGGAGCGACGAAACGGCGTTCCTCGCCTCGTACGTCTCGAACCCGAGGTCCTCGAGCACCCACTGGATTCGTAACGGAAGGTATCCGAACACGAGTAACGTCTCTTCGCCCGCGAGCCCCGGGACGAGTTCCTCGGCGATGTACGGATGGCCCGGATGGTCGTCCACGAGTTGAATCGCCAGCGCGTTGACGTCCGGGAGAACGCGTCTCGGCCCCATCGCCTCACCGTCCACCGAAGGTCGCTTCGCCAGCGTCACGAAACGCATCGTCGCCCCACTCTTCGCCTCGAGTGAGCGTCTCGAGTTCGGGCAGCACCCGTACGAGTCGAATGTCGCCGCCCTCGCGGACGACCCGGAATTCCGTCCCGTCCTCCAGGTCGAGGTCGTCGCGTAGGTCCTTCGGGATCGTCAATCGCCCCCGATGATTGAGCGTTGCCGTCCCGTACTCCTCGTCCGCTCCGTTGTCGGTTCCACTCACGGTATCACCCGTAGTAAGTCAAACGAATCGAATCACCATAGCTTCTGGGGAACCAAATATCCCCCATTAGGCCGCGGTGATTTACCGCTCGGTCTGACCGTCGCTCACTCGAGGACCAGCACGTACCGCGTCAGCGACCGGTGCACGCGGCGCTCGAAGGTGGCCTCGAGTTCCCACCCCGCCTCCATCGCGGGCGCGGCCCACGACCGATCCGCCACGACCACGGCTCGGTCCGCCACGCGACGGGTTTCCGCCAGGGCGCCCGCGACGAGGTCCTCGAGCCGGTGGGTCTCGATCTTCGACTGGCGGCCGTAGGGCGCGTCGAAGACGACCCCGTCGACGGCGCCGTCTTTCAGCGGGAGTCGGGTCGCGTCGCCCCGTCCCACGGCCCAGGAGCCCCGGGGGACGCCCGTCGGCGACGGATCGTCGCGCTCGAGGTAGTGGGCGAGGTTCTCCCGGGCTCCGAGGGCCATCTTCTCCTGGGCGTCGGTGCCGACGACGTCCGCGCCGACGAGTCCCGCCTCGACGAGGACGCCGCCGGTGCCGCACATCGGGTCCAGAAGCGTCCGTCCGGGGCGGGCGCAGGCCAGGTTCGCGACCGCGCGCGCGAGCATCGGGTCCATGCTGCCGGGCTGGAAGAACGGCTTGTCGGTCGGCGCGCGCGTCCCGAAGTCGCGGACGCTCTCGGCCTCGAGCCAGCCGAGGGCGCAGACGGAGACGCGCTCTCCGGCCGACTCGCCACCCGCTCCCTCGGCGGGTTCGAGGAGGTCGCCTCGCCCATCAGTCACCTCCTCGTCGGCCCCGACGTCGAGAACGCCCTCCGAAAACGCCACACGCAGGACGTGGTCCGGTTCCTCGAGGTCGACCGAGAACCCCCGGTCGACGAGCACCCCGCCGAGCGTGCGCTCGGCCTCGCTGGTGCTGATCCCCGTCGAGCCGCGGACGTCCGCCGCGCGCACGGCGACGCTCCCCTCGCGATCGATCGGGGCCGCCTCGAGCAGCGTGCGAGCGGCCTCGAGGTCGGCGTCGGTTCGGCCGACGAGTTCGCTCGCGCGGTGGGTGTAGGCGAGTCCGCGTGCCCGCTCGGGGACGACGGCGTTCGCGACCGCGAGCCCCGGGGCGATCCGTCGGACTCCGGTCGCGGCGCTCGTCGCCTCGTACGCCGCGAACGCGTCGTCCCGACCGCCGAGCTCGAGCAGGTGCACGCCCGGTCATCGCGTCGGATCGAGTATCAGCCTACCGCTTTCGCCGACCTCCCGACGCCCCGGAGAACCGTCAGACCATCGAACGAGCCTTCGTCCGGCGCACTCTCGAGGTGGTAGGCGGTCGATACCCGTCGTCCGAACCGGATATATCGTCCACCGGCACCAACCTTTATAAACCTTAAATACGTCTTTTTAAGCGACTTATGACGGATCCGAAGGACACCATCAACATCGAAAACGTGGTCGCGTCGACCGGTATCGGGCAGGAACTCGACCTTCAGAGCGTCGCCATGGACCTCGAGGGAGCCGACTACGACCCCGAGCAGTTCCCCGGCCTCGTCTACCGGACGCAGAACCCCAAGTCCGCCGCCCTGATCTTCCGCTCGGGCAAGATCGTCTGCACCGGCGCGAAGAGCACCGAGGACGTCCACGAGAGCCTCCGCATCGTCTTCGACAAGCTCCGCGAACTCCAGATCCAGGTGAACGAGGACCCCGAGATCGTCGTCCAGAACATCGTCACGAGCGCGGACCTCGGGCGCAACCTCAACCTGAACGCCATCGCCATCGGCCTCGGCCTGGAGAACATCGAGTACGAACCCGAGCAGTTCCCCGGTCTCGTCTACCGACTCGACGAACCCGAGGTCGTCGCGCTCCTGTTCGGCTCCGGAAAGCTCGTCATCACCGGCGGCAAGAAGCCCGAGGACGCCGAACACGCCGTCGACAAGATCGTCTCGCGCCTCGAGGACCTCGGGCTGCTCGAGTAACGAATTCGGCGACCGCGACCGCTCGACCTCCTCCGTTCGCTTCGACTCGAGTTCCATCGCCGCCGCCGGGCGACCCGATCCGTCGGTCCGATCGATCGAAGCGCGTTCTCGCCCCCGTCGATCCGAACGAACCGCCCGTTCGCCGTTCGCCGGTTTCGTTTGCGACGGCTTTACTCGGATTTCGGTGACCGTACCGGTTCGCGAACGGTCTCGGCCGCGGAGCGGTCGGTCCTCCGGACGTGGCCCGTCCGCCGCGCACCGTTCGCACCGACGCTCGACGCTCGTTCGCCCCATTCGTCCCGAATTCGCGCGACCGTGAACGATCCTAGACGCGCTAAACTGGCGTCGATCGACCCGAACGGACGGCCTCGTTTATCCCCCGAACCGACCGAGGTGCCGGTGACGATGACAGTCTCCGGAACCCGGTCGAGAGAACGCCTCGATCGTTCCCCCGTCGACGAGGTCGCCGACCCCTTCGCGCTCCCGGACGACGACGTCCGCCGCCTCCTTCGCAGTCGCCGCCGGCGCGAAGTGCTCCGGTGTCTGCTCGCGGCCGACACCGACGAACCCGTCGCGGTCGGGACGCTCGCGCGCCGCCTCGCCGAGGAGGAACACCACCCCACGCACGAGACGCCGCTCCTCCAGCGGTGTCAGCGCGTCTACGAGTCGCTGCGCCAGACTCACCTTCCCACGCTCACCGCGCACGGACTCGTCGAGTACGAGGTCCGAAGCGGACTCGTCGCGGCGGCCGCCGGACTGTTCGTGTTCGAACCGTACCTCGAGGGCCCCCTCGGCGACCGCGGCGCGCTCGAGTGAGCGAGGCCGCGATTCCGAAGGGCACCCGAGCGACCGCGAGTCGCGCCTCGGGCGAGTAAGGGCGGATTACTCGACGAGCCGTTCGATCTCGGTCACGAGGATTCCGCTGGCGCCGGCCCGCTTGACCTCCGTGATCGTCTCGAAGACGTCGCGCTCGTCGACGACGGCGTGGACGGCCACCTTCTCGCCGTCCCCGTTGGCGATGTCCATGATCGTCGGGCCGCCGAGTCCGGGAATGACATCGCGGACGGCCTCGAGCCGATCCGCCGGCACGTTCATCATGAGGTAGCGCTTGCCCTCGGCGGCGATCACGGAGGAGAGCGCCGTCCGGACCTCGCGCACCTTCGGGTCGTCGACGACGTCGGATCGGGCGAACAGCCGGACCGAACTCGAGAGGACCTCCTCGACGACGACCAGCCGGTTCATCTTCAGCGTCGTCCCCGTCGAGGTGATGTCGACGATGGCGTCGGCCATCTCGACGTGCGGGGTGAGTTCCGTCGCGCCGGAGACCTCCACGACGTCGGGGTCGACGCCGACGCCGTCGAAGAATCTGCGGGTGATCGTCGGGAACTCGGTTGCGACGGTCTTCCCCTCGAGGTCCGCGGCCGTCTCGATGTCGCCGTCCTCGGGGGCGGCGAGGACGAGGCGACAGCGGCCGAACTCGAGGTCGAGCAGCTCCTCGACGTTCTCGACGCCGGCCTCGCGCACCTGGTCGAGGCCGGTGATCCCGAGGTCGGCCGCGCCGTCGGCGACGTACTCGGGGATGTCCGCCGCGCGGGCGAAGAGGACGGTCACCTCGGGGTCGACCGTGTCGGCGTAGAGTTTGCGGTCGGCGCCGTTTTCGAGGTGCAGTCCCGCCCGCTCGAGGAGGTCGATCGTCGGCTCGTGCAGGCGGCCCTTGTTGGGGACGGCGATTCGCATGTGCCGGTGGTTCGGGGGCGGTGCGGAACTGTCTTTCTATCGCAGATCGGCCCCTCGGAGTGCGAACGCGGCCCCCTCTCGGCCGGCGGACTCGATTGGAACCCCCCGTCAGTCCGGATCGTCGAGGACGTCGTCCTCGAAGATTCGAACGCTTCGACCGTCGCAGTCGCAGAGTTCGGATTGGCCGATCGGGACGATCGTCCCGTCGGGTTCGATCTCGACGACGGAGATTTCGCCGCACTCGAGACACTTCGCGGCGGCCTTCCGGGAGTTCGAATCGGGTGACATGAGCGAGTTCCTTACGACCACGAACACCACGGACGGGTTGAAAAAGGGCCACGGGGGTGGGGATGGGGGTGGTGACTCCGAGGGGAACCCGACGGATCGGTTCGGTCCGCGACACCGCTTTCTTTGTCGTCGCCCGCGTACGGCCCGTATGGCCGAATTCGACTCCGACCGGGTAACGACGGTGACGTTCGACTCCTACAGCACGCTCGTCGACGTCGACGCGACCGTCTCGGCGCTCGAGGACCACGGGGTGGACGACCCCGAATCGGTCTCGAAGACGTGGCGACAGCGCTCGATGCTGTACACGCTCGTCGGGAACGATCTCGGTGAGTACGCGCCGTTTTACGACGTCAACCGCGACGCCCTCGAGTACGCCCTCGCGGCCCACGACGAGGAGATCGGAGCCGACGATCGCGAGGAGATCCTCGAGGTGTACCACGAACTCGAGGTGTTCGCGGACGTCCGCGACGGGATCGAGCGCATCCGCGACGGCGGGTACGACGTCTACGTCCTCTCGAACGGCAACCCGGCGATGCTCGCGTCGATGGTCGACCACGCGGCCATCGGCGACCTCCTCGAGGATACGATCAGTGCCCACGAGGTCGCGACGTTCAAACCCGACCCGGACCTCTACCGCCACGCCGCGGGCCGAACCGGGACGCCGATCGAGGAGGTCGCCCACGTCGCGGCCCTGACGTTCGACGTCCAGGGGGCGATCCGCGCCGGCATGCAGGGCGTCTGGCTCGACCGGAAGGGCGAGCCCTGGGAACCGTTCGGCCCCGAACCCGACCTGACCGTCGAGGGCATCGACGAACTGGCCGACCGCCTCGGCTGTTGACGGACCGACGCATCCCGACGCGTACTGTATGCACGAGCGCTCACTCGGCCGTCAGCGTCGACGTGCGGGCGGCGGGTAGGGAGACGTCTCGAGGACGGGCGAAAACCGAGCGTTACCCGACCTCGAGGTGCCGTTACTCGTGCCGAGACGCCGTTACTCGACTTCGAGGTGTTCTTCGCCGACGCGAACGAGGGCATCCGCGTCCTCCACCGCCTCGAGCAGCGCCGGAAACGGCGTGAGCGGGTCCGGATCGGGGGCCTTCTCGCCGAGGGGCTTGCGCCACCACCTGACGTCCCGCCAGTCGCCGTTCGAGTAGCCAATCTCGGGAAACGTGGCGAGCAACTCGAAGCCGAGCGACTCGTGGAACGCCTCCGTGCCGGGGTTGGGAACCGCCGTCACCGCGTAGGCGTCTCGGACCCCCTGGCGCTCGAGGATCGCGAACAGCGACGCGTAGAGCGCCCGCCCCACGCCCGCGCCCTGGGCGCGCTCGGCGACGTACACCGACAGTTCGACGACCCACTCGTAGGCGTCGTACCCGCGCAGCGGACCCGCGGAGGCGTAGCCGACGACCTCCCCGTCGACCTCGCAGACGAGCCAGGGGTAGCGCTCGAGGGTGCGTTCGATCCGCTCGGTCAGTTCGGCCTCGGTGGGCGGGGTCTCTTCGAAGCTGATCGGCGTCGACTCGCAGTAGGGGGCGTAGATCGTTCGAATCGAGGCCGCGTCCGACGGAGTCGCGACGCGAAGACGGCGTTGCATGCTCGTGGGTTGGTTTCGTCCGGCGGCCATTATCTCCGACGTTCCCGGGCGCTCGCCGAACAACCGGAAATACGTGCCGGATGGTTGCACTGGTAGACCGAACGCGAAAGCGCGACTCGACATACGCTTCGAGTACCCATGAGCGAGAGAGCGTGGCCCGACCCCGACTGTCCCACCTGCGGCGCGACGATCCCGATCGGGGTCCCTTACGGGGCGACCCTGACGGCGGTCACCGCGACCCCCGATCCCGATGCCGAGGCGAATCTCGCGTCGAAACGGCTGCGGAAGCTGATCGCGCAGTGTCCGAACGATCACCTCGCGCACGTCTACTATAGTAGCCACTGAACGTCAGCGCACACCTGCTCGCGATCCACGGCCGGGAGGCGGTGTGCTGAGCCGCTTCCCGGCCGTTTGGCTGCGAGCAGTGTGTAACTCGTTTCAGTTGTTACTATACACCGTCTGAGTTCGCTTCGGTGTTCGTCGAGGCCAAACCGCTCGAACGAGGCGGAATCGAGCGTGAAGGGGAGACGAGCGAAACCGAGAACGAACCGGATCCGAATTCTGCTGACCGAAACGCGAGCGTCCTCAGTCGCTCTTCGCGCTCGCGTCCCGCTTCCGGGCGTTAGCCGCCTTGTAGTCGTCGTCGTGGGGGTTCAGCGTCGACCCGTACTGTTCGGCGTGATCGGTGTAGTCGATGAAGCGCGGGGCGTCGGGGTCGAAGGGGCGCTCGAGCGAGTTGAACGCCTTCTTCTTGTCCCAGCCCTGGAGCTTGCCGACCGCCGAGCGGTCCTCCAAGTCGTGGTAGTCGAGGGTGGGTTCGGTGAGTTCCCAGGCCTTCATGCCCTGCTCGGTGCGGATGATGACGCTCGAGTACTCGTCGGAGGAGCCGACGGAGCCGACGGTGATGTCCGAGCAGAAGCCGGTGAAGTCGGCGCACTCGTCGCAGCCCTTCAGCGCGGCGTCGTGGAAGTTCTTCACGTCCTCCTCGAGGATCATCTCGCCGTCGCGGCCGTAGACCATCATCTTGCCGTGGAGGACGTCCATCTTGCCGATCTCGTCGGGTGAGATGCCCCGCTTCTCCTGGAGCTGCTCGCCGATGAGGCTGTAGTAGTTGAAGTTCTTCGTGCACATCAGCGAGATCATGTAGTCCACGGCGCGGATGCCCTCCTCCTGGGAGTCGTGGTCCCAGTCGAAGTCCTGCAGCGCGCGCAGCCCCTCGATCTCACACGGCGTGCCGACGAACGCGAGGCTGAGCTCGTCCCAGTCCTTGTCGGGGAGTTTGTGCTCCCACCGGGCGAGGTCGAGGTTTCCGACCGCGAGCGTCTGGTTGTAGATCGTCCCCGCGTTCTCGATCAGGTCCTCGCGGCTGGTGGCGAGGTAGCTGACGGCCTTCCACGGCTCCTCGTCGTCCTCGGTGGCGATGAGCGCGCCGTCGATCTCCCCTTTCTCGAGGAGCGTCGCGAGCAGGTGGGTGACCATCCCGCCGTCCTGGGCGTTCTCGGTCCACTCCTCGTCGACGCGGGCGGAGAACTCCGTGATCGGGTCGCCGGCTCCCTTGACGTTGTCCTCGCCGCCGGTGATCTTCCACTGGCGCTCGTACCGGAGGCCGCCGCGGGGACAGAAGTCCCAGCAGAGCGAACAGCCGGTGCACATCTTGACGAGTTCGGGGTGGTCGTCCTCGCCGACCCCGATGGAGTCGGAGGGGCAGGCGGCGACGCAGGTCCCACACTGGATGCAGCGCCCCGCGTCGATGACCGCCGCGTCGAGCTCCATGAACCACGTCTTCTCGTCCGGCGTCTCGATGTCGTTCATCTCCGACCGGATCGAGTACGTCGGCGTGTCGAGGTCGACGCCCTCGGGGACGCTGACGCGGACGTCGGGTTCGCCGTTATCGACGTCCTGGCTGACGTCCTCGGCCGGCGGCGTGAACTCGAGGTCGCCGAGGTTGCCCTCGTCGTCGACGTTCGAGACGCCCACACCGTCAGCGCGTAGCGCTGACGAGGATCGCGAACCTTCGGTTCCCTCACCCCCGTCGGCGCGGACGGGACGCTCGTCGCCGGCGCTCCGGTCGCCGCAGGTGCACGTCTCGGGGCCGCATCCCCCGTCCGCTCGGACCGCATCCCTGCCGCCGTGGTCCTGGCCGCGGCTCGAGCGGGCGGCGTCGGCGTTCGACAGCCCGATCACCGCGTCATCCTCGCCGTCCGATTGCGGGACGCCGGGGAGTCGCTCGTCGTTCCCGTCAGTCGCCATGGGCAACACCTCGAGCGACCGGCGCGTCGGCCCCCTGCATGATCGTCCGGAGTCGATCGTTGTCGGTGCGACGGGCCCACTGGTAGAACTTCTCGCCCTCGTCGCGCTCCTCGGCGTACGCCTCGAACAGCTGCTCGAGGGCGGGGATCACGGCGTCGGCGGGCACGGCGTTCTCGATCCAGTCGAGGAAGTCGTTGTCGGCGCCGAGCGCGCCGCCGAGGCCGAAGTCCATCCCCTCGACGATCTTCCCCTCCTCGTCCAGCTTGACCGTCTCGCCGCGGAAGCCGATGTCGGCGATCTGGGGCTGGGCGCAGGAGGCCGAGCAGCCGGACATGTGCATCCGGATGGCCTCGACGTCGTCGGGGACGTCGATGCGCTCGTCGAGTTCGCGGGCCCAGCGCTTGGTGCGCTGTTTGGTCTCGATGATGGCGTACTTGCAGAACTCGTTGCCCGTGCAGCCGACGGCGCCGCGGGAAAAGGGCCCGGGGTCGGGGCTGTACTCCTGGGCGAACGGCTCCTCGAGCAGGTCGTCGACGTTCTCCTCGGGGATGTGCGTGATGAGGAAGTTCTGATCGGTCGCGAGGCGGACAGAGGCGTCCTCGGTGCCGTACTTCTTCGCGGCGCGGGCCGCCTCGGCGAACTCTTCGCCGCCCATGCGGCCGGCGACGACGTTGAAGCCGACGTACTTCAGCCCGTCTTGCTTCTGATCGTGGACGCCGACGTGGTCGCCCTGGTAGCCGACGGTCATGTTCGTCCCGGCGGTGGGCAGGTCGACGGTACAGCGGTCGCGCACGGCTTCCTCGAACTTCTCGGGGCCCATCTGCTGGACGAGGTAGCGCATGCGGCAGACGCCGCGGTTGTGGCGGTCGCCCAGCTCCTTGAAGGTCTGAGCGACGGCGCGGCAGAACTCCACGGCGTCCTCGGGCTTGATGAAGACGTCGAGTTCGGAGGCCATCCGCGGGCCGTCCGAGAGGCCGCCGCCGACGCGGGCGTGGAAGCCGTAGAGGAACTCGCCGTCAGAGCGGGGCTCTGACGAGCCCGCACTCGCTTCGCTCGCGCGGACGCCGTCCACCTCCTTGCGGGCGGGGACGAGACCGATGTCGTTGATCTGGGACTGGGCGCAGTCGTGGGCGCAGCCCGTGATCGTCAGCTTGAACTTCCGCGGGAGGTTCGCGTACTCTCGGTTGCCCGTGAAGTAGTCGGAGACGGCGTCGACGACCGGCTGAGCGTTGAAGCACTCGTGATCGTCGAGTCCGGCGGCGGGACAACCCAGCACGTTACGGGCGGAGTCGCCGCAGCCCTGGACCGTCGTCAGCCCGACCTCGTCGTAGCGTTCCCACAGCTCCGGGACGTCCTCGACGCGGATCCAGTGTTTCTGGATGTCCTGGCGGGTCGTAATGTCGAGGTAGGCGTCGCCCCAGAGTTCGTTCTGTTGCTCGCCGCCGTATTCCTCGGGCGCGACGGCGTAGTCGGTGGCGCACTCGCCGATGACCTCCGCTTGCTCCGGCGTCAGGTAGCCCCCGGGAACCTTCGTCCGGATCATGAAGTAGCCTTCCTGTTTCTGGGCGTACATGCCGGCCCACTTCAGGCGCTCCCACTCGCCGCCGCCGGCGCGCGCTTCGATCTCCTCGAACGTGAGCCCCTCCTCGGCGTACTCGTAGACGTCGTCGATGACGTCGAGGGGGTGCTTTTCCTGCTTGTATTTCTCCGTCGTGTTCATCGGTACCACCACAGGCGCGATCGCCGTCTGGAGGACTGGATCGTCGCGATATCTTCAAAGCCCATCGTTTACCGGGTTATTACACCGTGCGGGTATACCTTCCCGTAATGGGGCGAAACCTGACGACGGTCTTTCGATGCGGAAAATATTGCCTGAGCGATCGCCACCGATCGGCTCGGGTCGCTCGAGACGGCCGAGAGCCCCCGGAACGCGGACGGTCTCGCGGCGGGACCGCACCCGTACGTCACCGGTACCGGCAAGAGTGACCGGCGGGACACCCTGCGAATCGCTGTGACGGTCTCGCCGCTCGCGCTCGAGGGCGTCTCGTGCCGACCGGTGCCGACGTCGAGTTCGGTTCGCGGTCGTCGACCGGCGACGAGCGCCGACGCTCGGCGCTCGAGAGAACGTCGAACGAAGGGAATCGGGCCTACTCCTCTTCCTCGAGCAGTCGCTCGACCATCTCGTCGGGGTCGAACCGCTCGAGGTCGTCGTATCCCTGGCCGACGCCGAGGAAGAGGATGGGTTTCCCGGTGACGTGGGCGATCGAGATCGCCGCGCCACCGTTGGAGTCGGCGTCGGCCTTCGTGAGGATCGTGCCGTCGATCTCCGCGGCTTCGTTGAACTCTCGAGCGCGGTTGACGGCGTCCTGGCCCGCGACGGCCTCGTCGACGAACAGCGTCATGTCGGGGCCGACGACGCGGCCGATCTTCTCGAGCTGGTCCATCAGCCCCTCGTTCGTGTGGAGCCGCCCCGCCGTGTCGCCGAGGACGACGTCGATGTCGTTGGCCTCGGCGTACTCGACGGCGTCGTAGAGCACCGCGGCGGGGTCGCCGCCCTGTTCGTGGGTGATGAGCTTCGTGTCGCGGGCCTCGGCGTGCTCCTGGATTTGCTCGTTGGCCCCGGCGCGGTAGGTGTCGCCGTTGGCCATCACGGTCGAGTAGCCCCGCTCCTCGAAGTAGCGATCCAGTTTCGCGATCGAGGTGGTCTTCCCGACGCCGTTGACGCCGGTGAAGATGATGACGACGGGCTTGTCCTCGATCGCGATCCGCTCGTCGAAGTCGAACTGGCCGACGCTGATCACGTCGTGGATGGCGTCCTTGAGCGCGTTCTCGACCACCTCGCCCGTCGAGGTGGTGAACGTGCGCGTCTCGCCGACGAGTTCGTCCCGGATGTTCTCGAGTATCTCGTCGGCGACGCTCATCTCCACGTCGCTCGAGAGCAGCGCCAGCTCGAGTTCCTGCAGGGGCCCCTCGAGGTCCTCCTCCTCGATGACGAACTTCCCGCGGACGAGCGATTTGGCCTTGGCGCCGAAGCCGACGGAGCCCCCGTCGTCGTTTTCGGCCTCGGCCTCATCCTCGTCTTCGTCCTCGCCCTCGTCCTCGTATTCCGCTTCGACTTCGGTCTCGGCTTCGGGGGCGTCCTCGGTTCCGATTTCTGCTTTCGCCTCCGCTTCGGTGTCGTGAACGACCTCCGCGTCGACGTCGGGACCGGCGACGGGTTCCGCCTCCGGTGCGGTTTCGGCGTCGCTCTCGACGGCCGCCCCTACCTCTGCACCAGCGTCGACCTCCGATTCGACCACGGCTTCACCGCCGGCGGCGGTGGCCGCTTCGGGCACTTCCGCTTCGGAGCCCGCCTCGCGCTCGCCCTCGAGCGCTTCGGACTCCGCGTCCTCGGCCTCGGGCTCCGGTTCGCCCTCGCTCTCGGCCTCGGGTTCCTCCTCGTCGGCGCCCTCGAGCGCTTCGTCGTCGACGTCCTCGAGCTCCTCGAGCTCGTCCTCGTCGACTTCTTCGACGTTCTCTTCGGCCGCCTCCTCGGCGTCTTTGCGGAAGCTGCCGAGCTTCTTCTTCAGGTTGTCGAACATGGTGTGATCGGCTGGACCGCTACTCGTCGGAGTCGCCCTGACCCGGACCCTGGCCACCTCCCTGCATCTGCTGCATCTGCTGCTGGAGGGCCTGCTGCTGGAGCTGCTGGGCCTGCTGCTCGAGTTGCGTGCTCTCGGCTTCGAGCTCCGAGATGCGCTCGGTGACCTCCTCGATGCGCTCGTCGAGGCGCTCTTTCTTGCTCTCGAGGGCGTCGATCGCCCCCTCCTGTTCGAACTCCGCGGCGTAGTCGGCGCCCAGCTCGACGATCACCTCGTCGATGTCCTCGATGCGCGCTCGGACGAAGGCGCCGCCGCCGAGGGGGACCTGCACGATCGAGTCGGTCTCGAGCGTCTCGATCGCGTCGATCGACTCGTCGACCTCCGTCTTCTGCGCCTGGAGGTCCTCGACGGTTCCCTCGAGCGTCTCGATCGCGCCCTGGATCTCCTGGAGCTGCTGGGAGAGTTCCTGAAGCTGCTGTTGACTGCTCATCGCTGGGCGACCTCCTCGAGGTCGATCTGCGTTCGCTTGAGTCCGTGACGACTGCCGAGCTGGGAGAGGATGTGCTCGCGGGCGACGTCCTCGTTTTCGGCCTCGATCGTCGTCTCGAACTCGGCGAAGCCGTCGCGGTTCTTGAACCGACCGGTGACGGTGTACTGATTCATACCTACCCATCCGGCAGGCAGTCGGAAGAATCTTCCCTTCCCGGGCGGCCCGACCCCGGCGCCGTTTCGACCGCCGCGGCGCCGGAAAACCGTTTTGTCGACGCCCGGTAAACGGTCCCCCATGGCAGAAATCGACGCCGACGAACTGCTTCCGAGCGAGCGGATGCGACGACAGGCCCTCGAGGGTGAGGTCACGCAGATCCACCGCGGGCAACTGTACGCCGAAGAAGGTGACGCGTTCGAAATCGACGACGCTACCTTCGAAGTGGTCGAGGTGACCGAGCGAACCCTCGGCGACCTCACCGACGAGGACGCCCGCGCGGAGGGGATGGACGACCTCGAATCGTACCGACGGCTGCTCGAGCGGGTTCACGAGAACTTCGAGTGGGACGACGAGAGCGAGGTCGTCCTGCACCGGTTCGAACGCGCGTCTGCCGCGAGAACCGACTGACGCGAGTCGATCGCGGGACTCGGCCGCCGCCGGTCGATTCGACGGCGCCGATCACCCCGGATCGGCGTCCGTCGGAAGCACCGTCTCCAGGAGGTCGTCGACGATTTCCCAGAGCACGAGCGACGGGGTCTCGTGCTCGAACGCGATGCCCGTTCGATGGGTTTCGTCCCAGTCTGGGAACGAGTACTGGACGTGTGCGTATCCGAGATCCGGGTGGTCCTCGTCCTGGTGCCACCCGGCGTGAAATCCCGTATTCGGATCGCCGTAGTCGACGCGGAACCAGTCACGAGGCGACCCCCTGTACCACGTGACGACGAGTTCCGGTGCCTCGGGTCCGGTCGGCGGCTCGAGTCGGTGCGGATCGAACGTCGCCCGCAGATGTTTTGCCTCGATATCGTCCGGAACGTACTCGACGGACGCGATCTGGGGAACACGCTCGAGGACGTCCCGCTTGAGCTGTTCGTACAGGTGGACGTTCGGATCGCCGCCGGGATGGGGGACGGACATTCCTCAGCTCTCGGCCGCCGCACCGTCCGCCCCGGGTGCCAGGAAGTCCCACTCACGGATCGCGAAGCTCACGATTCGGATTCGCCGCTCGAGGTGCTCCCAGTCGCGTGCGATGTCGCGTCGGCGTTCCTCCTCGGCGGCGTCGAGGTCGGCGTCGGCAACCGTCGCCCGCAACCCGTTCGGCGAGTCGACGCCGAACTCGTCTTCCCATCCCCGGATGCGAGCTTTCATTTCCGTGAGTCGGTCGGTCAACTCCTCGACCGTGTGGTCGCCGTCTCGAAGCCGCGTCGCCTCCTGGATCGCCTGTCGACGGTAATCCGGATAGTACGTCGTGTGAGCGCCGCCCTCGTCGCGTCGGAGGACTCCGTCGTCGACCAGCCGCTCGAGGACGCGCGTGGTCGGTTCGTGAGACCACCCCGCTTCCGACGCGATCCAGTTCGCCGTCCGCGGTTCGGAGAGCTGGCGCGCGACCATCCGGACCCGGTCTTCGCCCGTCGTCAGGCGCTCCGCGAGTCCCGGTTCGTCGTCCGTCGTCCGTTCGGTCACGCGTCACTCTTCGCACTCGCTGTTAATATAGCTTGAGATGGTCTCGTGCTATATCGAATTCCTCGCGGATTCGACGGTGACCGGACGCGCTCTCGGCGGTGCTGGCGCTGAACGGTCGCTCGAGCGGGTCCACGAGAAGGTAGGACGGACCCGGCAGTCAGGCCGGCTCGATCACCGCCAGCGCGTCGCCGCGTTCGAACTCCTCGTCCTCCGCGAGCAGGATCTCCGCGAGCGTCCCCGTCGCCGGCGCGGGGACGTCGACGCTCACCTTCTCGATCTGGATCTCGCAGAGGACGTCGCCCTCCTCGACGCGGCTCCCCTCGCGGGCGAACCAGTTGGCGACGACTCCCTCCTCTTCCTCGGCGTCCTCGGGCCAGACCGCCGCCGTGTCGACGGTCTCCCGGTCGGTCTCGCTCATTCGTTACTCGTCACCGTGAACCCGTTCGATCGCCGCCTCGACGTCCTCCGTCCCCGGAATCACCTCGTCCTCGAGCGGCCGCGCGTACGGCAGCGGCACGTCCGGCACCGCGACCCGCTCGACCGCCTCGAGGTCGGCGAGGCGCTCCTCGGCGACGCGGGCGACGATCTCCCCGGTCACGCCGAACGAGCGGTAATCCTCGTCGACGACGACCAGCCGCCCCGTCTTCGAGACCGACTCGAGGACCGTCTCGGTGTCCAGCGGGACGAGCGTCCGGAGGTCGATCACCTCGGCGTCGATACCGTCATCGGCGAGATTTGCGGCGGCCTCGAGCGCGCGGTGGACGTGCAGACCGAGGGTGACCACGGTGACGTCCTCGCCCTCGCGCTTCACGTCGGCGCTGCCGAAGGGGATCGCGTAGTCCTCCTCCGGAACGGGCGTCTTCGGCCCTTCGGGCGCGGGCATCCACCCGATGCCCATGAGCCGCTTGTGGAACATGTAGACGACCGGATCGTCGTCCCGGATGGCGTTGTGCAGCAACCCCTTGGCGTCGTGGGCGGTCGAGGGGACGACGACCTTCATCCCTGGAAGGTGGGCGAACGTCCCGTACAGCGTCTGGGAGTGCTGGGCGGCGTCGTTGTACGTCCCGCCGACGGCCGTCGTGAGCACCATCGGAACGCTCACGGAGCCGCCGCTCATGTACGTGTTCTTCGCCATCTGATTGTAGAGCTGGTCCATCGCGACGCCGAAGAAGTCGACGAACATGAGTTCGGCGATGGGGCGCATCCCCGCCTGCGCGGCGCCCACCGCGGCGCCGAGGTAGGCCGTCTCGCTGATCGGCACGTCCATCACCCGGTCGTAGCCGAACTCCTCGAGCAGGCCTTCCGTGCTGTCGAAGATGCCGCCGTAGTCGGCGACGTCCTCGCCCATGTAGAAGACCTCCTCGTTCTCGCGCATCTCGTGGGCGATCGCCTCGACCATCGCCCGGCTCATCGTCAGATCGCGCTCGATCTCGGCCGTTTCCCGCGGTTCCTGCTTTGCCATCACTCGTCACCTCCGGTCCCCGGCTCGGTATCGGCCCTCGCGCCCGCACCGGCGCTCGCCCCCGCCAACTCGTACGACGGTTCCTCGTCCGTCACGCCCGACGGCGGAGAGACGAAGACGTCCTCGTAGGCCGCGTCGGGCTCTGGCTCCGGTTGCTCCTTCGCCCACTCGATCGCCTCGTCGACGCGCTCGCGGGCCCGCTCGCGGATCTCCTCGAGCGTCTCGTCGTCGACGTCGCGCGTTCGGAGTTCGTCGGCGAGCCGTTCGATCGAGTCGCGCTCCTGGGCGGCCTCCTTGTCCGCGTCGGGCCGGTAGCTCTCCGGGTCGCCCATGAAGTGACCCATCCGCCGGTGAACCTGCACCTCGAGCAGCGTCGGCCCGTTCCCGTCTCGCGCGCGGCCGATCGCCTCCTTCGCGGCGCGGTAGACCTCGACCGCGTCGTCGCTGTCGACGCGGGTTCCGGGAAGGTCGAAGCCGTCGGCGCGCTGGGAGCCGTCCTCGACGTCCGTGACGCGCTCTTTCGGCATGCTGATCGCCCAGTCGTTGTCCTCGATCACGAACACGACGGGCAGGTTCCGGACCGCCGCGAGGTTGAGCGACTCGAGGAACGCCCCCTGGCTGATCGCCCCCTCGCCGAGGAAGGCGACGGCCACGCCGTCCTCGTTGCGTTTCTTCGCCGCCATCGCCGCGCCGACGGCCGGCGGGCACCCCTCGGCGATGATCCCGCTGCAGGCGAAGTTCACGTCGGGATCGAAGAGGTGCATGTGACCGCCCTTTCCGCAGCTGAGCCCCGTCTCGCGGCCGAAGATCTCGGCGCTCATCCGCTTCAGGTCGACCCCCTTCGCGATCGCGACGTGGTGCGGGCGGTGCGGCGCCGTCACCGCATCGTCGTCCCGAAGGTGCCGACAGACCCCCGCGCTCGAGGCCTCGTGGCCCGCCGCCAGGTGCAGTTCGCCGGGGATCGGCCCCGCGGAGATGTCGAACGCCGGTTGCTTCCCCTCCAGGTACTCCTCCTGGAGGCGCTCCTCGTAGTACCGCGCCGTGACCATGTCCTCGAACATGGCTTGTAATTCGGTAACGGCTACCATCGTTGGCCCCGACGGCGCTTCCACGCGGACGGCAAAATAGCTGTGGCTCGGTTAGTCGAGCGGTCGGAAAAGCGGCGTTGCCGGGGTCAGTCGAGGTAGCCCAGCGCGTCCTCGATCCGTCCGAGTTCCGGTCCGGTGGTGTTCTCGCCGACGACGTAGCCCGCCTCGTTGGCGATCAGCCCGGAGCCGACCAGCGGCGCGCCGTAGTTGATCGTCCCGACGTCGGCCCTGACGTCGAGCACCTCCTCCAGGTGGTCGAGCTCCGCGTCGGTCGCTTTCGGGTGGCAGAGCACGCCCGAGTTCGTGGCCACGCCGGCGGTGCCGACGGTCCTGACGCCCGCGAGGTCGCCGCGCTCGACGGGCACCTCGAGGGCCTCCTTCACGATCCCCACCGCGTCGCGCGGGAGGTCGGGGTGGACGTACGCGCCGTAGTCGTTCGCGAGGACGACGTTCCCGGCGGCGTTGATACTCCCGGGAAGCTCGGCGACGGGGACGTCGAACGCCTCCTCGAGGCGCTCGCGCTCGAGTTCGAGGATCCGGCTGCTGACGAGCAGGCCGTTCTCGTTGCCCGTCGCGAGCGCGCCGACCGTCGAGGAGCAGCCGATGGTCGTCGGGACCGCCTCGACCTCGAGTTCGTCTGCGAGGTCGGCGACGAGGTCGTCGTCGACGTCCGGGCGGACGAGCAGGTGCGTGTCGGTCGCCCGTGCGAAGACGCCCACGTAGGCCGACCCCGCGAAGGAGGCGCGTCGCACCGTTACTCGGCGACCTCGGCCTCGACGACGGCCTCGCCCTCCTCGTCGAAGCGGGCCGCGCGGACGCGCAGCTTTCGCGGCGGGTTCGACCGGCCGTGCTTCCAGACCGCCTCGTTGATCGAGGGGTCGAGCCGGATTACCTCCTCGTCGACCGCGAAGTGTTTCGCGAGGTGTTCCCGGACGATACTCATCGCGAGGTCGGCGGCCGCGTGGTTCGGCCCCTTCTTGACGTCCCGCAGGGGGACGGTCACGACGCGCTCTTCGAAATCACTTGCACTCATGGTTCTGGTTTACTCGTCGGTGTCGCTGCGCCGCCAGTGGCGTCGCTTGGGGTTCCGTCGCACGTTCATGTCGGTCTTGAGCATGACCCAGACCGGAACGCGGCTGTTCTGGTTCTCGAGCTTGGCAAGCCGCTTTTTCTTGCCCTTCGACTTTTTACCCATAGTGGCCGCACGTAACCCGTGCGGGCTTAAAATCTTGTCCATCTTGCAAGGCTCGAGGAGGCGACCGTCCGCGACGAGGGCGGAAACGGTCGGTTGCAGGTGTCGACCGACTACGACGATCGTCCAATTCCTCGCTCGAAGGTGCGCGTTCCCGCTTCGAAGGTGCGCGTCACCGCGTCGAGCGTGGCGTCGCTGAGGTCGGTCGCGTACTCGAAGTCGTCGACGTCGTCGGGACCGCCGGAGTCGCCGTGACGGTGGATCTCGTCGTGGTCGTAACAGCCGGTTCCGTGCCAGCGGGTGCCGACGCCGAACCGGTCGGGGCCAGCGTAGGCGGTCGCCATCGGCGAGACGCGCAGGGCGCCATCGTCGGTCCGGACGGCCCTACCGAGGTCGTGATCGCAGCGACTTCCCCCGACCGATCGGACCGCCCGCTCGGTCAGAAACGTGTGGAATACTTCGTGGATCGCCATATTCCGGGTTATCGGTCGGCCGTCCCAGCGTTCCGTGGCCCCCACGTTCGCCACGGCCAGCGCCGGCGCGTCCGCACCGTCTCCGATTACCCCTCGAGCCACCCCGTACCCGAGCCGGTAGTTGAGCGGCGCCCAGCACAGGTGCAGGTGGGCGGTCGCACCGCTGTCGGCGTCACCGGCGTCCTCGCGTTCGTCCACTCGCCTCCGGACGGCCTCGAGGACGGTGTCCGGTCCCGGCAGGACGGCCTCGCTCGAGCGGGGCCGCTCCGCCGGCGGAACCGACACTGGTTCTCCCCGTTCGACGGCGACCGACGGGGTCGCGAAGCCCGTGTGTTCGGCGACGTAGTCGGCGAGTTGCCCCAACGCGTCCTCGACCGCTTCCGCCGCAGCGCGGTAGGGCTCGGGCCAGTCGCCACGGATCTCGTCCGCGGCGGACCGGAACCGAACCGACGGCGGGACCGACCCCGGGTGAACCCGAACGCGGAGCGTCGCACCGCCCTCGGTGGGTTGCGCGTCGACGTCGCCGATTCTCGAGACGGCCGCCGCGCCGCCGACGGCCGCGAGCAGTTCCCGGCGCGTGACGGGCCCGCCCGGGACGACGCCGTTCGAGGCCCGGTCGCGTTCGCCGCCTCCGTCGGCCGTTTGCTCGCCGCGGCCGCCGGCCGTCCGTTCGCCGCGGCCGTCGGTTCCGCCGCCGACAGCGTCGCGATCGGCGCCGCCGTCGGTCGCCGGTCCATCGCTCGACGGAGACGAGGCTGGGGGTGCCATCGAGTCGGAATCCTACCGGACCGAGGGGTATCATACCAGTTCACTCCGACGGTGAGAGTCGGGGAATCCGACCGATCCTTCGCGACGAGTCACTCGAGCGAGAACCGTTCGACCGTGGCGTACTCCGGGCCGTCGGGCGTCAGGGTGCTCTCGGTGAGTCGGAGTTCGTCGACGCGGGTCTCGCCGATCGTGGGATCTCGCTCGCGGACCAGTTCCTGCACGCGCTCCTTCCCGCCGGCGTGTTCCATCCGCGCGAGGGTGACGTGGGGCGTGAAGTCGTGCGACTCGGGTTCGAAGCCCATCGCCGTCGTCCGCTCCTCGACGGCTTCGTGCAGCCGCGTCAGCTCCGCGCCCCCCTCCTCGACGCCGAACCAGACGACGCTGATGTACTCGAGGCTGGGGAAGACGCCGAGACCGCCGTACCGCGCGGTGAAGGGGTCGACGCCGGCGTCGGCGACCGCGGCGGCGAGTTCGCGTCTGAGCGCCGGAAGCCGATCCTCCTCGACGTCGCCGAGGAATTTCACGGTGACGTGGGCCTGCTCGGGGTCGGTGAAGTTGAGCCCGGAGGCGTCGGCGAACTCCTCCTGGAGGTCGGCGACCGGTTCCGCGAGGTCGTCGGGCAGGTCGACGCTGACGAACAGTCGCATACTCACGACGACGGTTCGGCCGTTCGAGTCTTGAAGGTGTGGCCGACGCGGTTCGCGGGCGCCGAACGGCCCGACGCGGACGCGACCGTTAGGGGCGCACGTTATTTCCGTGGGCGACCTCCGTTCGCCGATGATCGACGTCGCCGTAATCGGCGGTGGCATCGCCGGCCTCACCGCGGCCCACGAACTCGCCGAGCGCGGCTTCGACGTGACCGTCTTCGAGGCGAACGCCCGGTTCGGCGGAAAGTCGAGGTCGATACCGATCGCGACCGACGCGACGGGGCCTCGACTCAGCGGCGAGCACGGCTTCCGATTCTTCCCGGCGTTCTACCGCCACGTGATCGACACGATGGCGCGGATCCCCGACGGGGACTGCGCCGTCGCGGACCACCTCGTCGAGACAGAGGCGACGCTGATCGCGGGCGTCGACCGTCCGAACCGTATCGCGGCGACGAACGCCCCCTCGTCGATTCGGGGCTGGCTCGAGGCGCTTCGACCCGCCTTCGCGGAGGACCTCCCCGCGAGGGACGTCCGGTTCTTGCTCGAGCGACTGCTGTACCTGCTGACCGCGTGCGACGAGCGGCGCGAGAACGAGCTCGACGACGTCTCCTGGTGGGAGTTCGTCGACGCCGACCGCCGCTCTCCGGAGTTTCGCGATCGGCTCGCCTACGCGACCCAGTCGCTCGTCGCGCTCCGTCCCCGGCAGGGGAGCGCGCGGACGATCGGGACGATCTACCTGCAGTTGCTGTTCGGACAGCTCGATCCGACGAGGCCGACCGAGCGGATCCTGAACGCGCCGACGAGCGAGGCGTGGATCGATCCGTGGCTGCGACACCTCGAGGCCCTGGGCGTCGATCTTCGACCGGGGTCGCAGGTCCGAAGTCTCTCGTTCGACGGACGTCGGATCGACGGCCTGATCCTGGCCGACGGACGCGCGGTCGCCGCCGACGACTACGTGCTGGCCGTCCCGGTCGACGTCGCCCCGTCGTTCGTCACGCCGGAACTGGGGCGGGCCGCGCCGGAACTGGCCCGGATCGAGCGGCTCCGGACGGCCTGGATGAACGGGATCCAGTTTTTCCTCTCCGAGGACGTCGAACTGACGCGCGGCCACCAGGTGTACGCGGACTCGCCCTGGGCGCTGACGTCTATCTCCCAGCGGCAGTTCTGGACCGAGCGCGGCCCCGCGGTCGAGGCCGAATCCGAGACCGAAGCCGGCGACCGCGACGCGATCGAGGGCGTCCTCTCGGTGATCGCTTCCGACTGGGAGACGCAGGGTATCCTGTACGGGAAGCCCGCGAAGTCGTGTACTCGCGAGGAGATCGCGTGGGAGATCTGGACGCAATTGAAGGTCCACCTGAACGAGTCCGGCCTCGAGTCGGACGAACCCCTGTCGGACGAGGCGCTCGTCGGGTGGTTCCTCGATCCCGCGATCGTCGAGACGAGCGGCGGCGTCGAGAACCGATCGCCGCTGCTGATCAACACGGTCGGGTCGCTCGAGAACCGGCCGCCGGCCGACGTCGGCGTCGAAAATCTCGCGCTGGCCGGCGATTACGTTCGCACCAACTCCGATCTGGCCTCGATGGAGTCCGCGAACGAGGCCGGCCGGCGCGCGGCGAACGCGATCCTCGACCGGCGCGACGATCGAGCCGCGAGGGCTCGCGTCTGGGGGCTCGAGGAACCGGCGGTGTTCGAGCCGTTCAAACGCCAGGACCGGATCAGGTACCGACTCGGCCTGCCCCACCCGGCCGCGGTGGGCCGGTCGATTCGGACGACGATCGGCCGGATCGGCGACCGTCGCTGAGTCGAGACTCGCGAACCGCGTGCTGTCGGCGAATCCAGGTCGCAGGTCTTAACAGCCGCCGTCGCTAATTCCCTTCGATGACCGACCGAGAGGGCGATCGAGACCGCCGCCACCGCTTCTCCGAGGGGGCGGGCTTCGACGACTCCTACGACGAGTTCGATCTCGACCCGCCGGAACTGGGCGTCGACCCGTCGAAAGTCGACCCCGTCGACTCGCGCGTCGTCGCCGACGCGCTCGACGAGCGCGCGATCGACCGGGAGAACGTCGACGCGACCGAACTGCTCGACGTGGGCCTGAGCTACGTGCAGATCAACCGCTACGAGCAGGCCACCGATGCGTTCGAGCGGGCGGCTCGCTTCGCCGACGACGACCTCGTCGCCCAGGAGGCCTGGGTGAACAAGGGCGTCGCCCACGCCGAACTCGAGGAGTACGACGAGGCGATCGGCGCCCACCGCGAGGCGCTGTCGATCGACGACGAGAGCGAGCACGCCGCGACCGCCGAGACCAACCTCGCCTACGCCCTCTGGGAGTTCGGCGAGACCGCACAGGCCCTCGAGCACGCCGAACGCGCCGTCGAGATCGACGAGCGCTTCGCCGAGGGCTGGTTCAACCGCGCGTTCTTCCTCGCGGAGCGCGGCCTGGCCGAAGACGCGCTGCACTGCATCGACAACGCGATCCGGCTCGGACTCCGGAACGCGAAGGTGCTCGAGGAGAAAGCCGAGATCCTCGAGGAGTTGGGCGAGTACGACGAGGCGGAGCAGATCGCCGAGGAGGCCAACGAGCTGCGCGAGCGGGCCGAACGCGAACTCGTCGAGGAGCGCGAACGAATGCAAGAGCGAGGGCAGGGGCCGTGAGCGCGAGCAGGGACGGAGACGAGAGCGGTGACGGGAGCGAGACCGCGAGTCGGATGATCGTCAGGGAGCGCCAGACCCGGGAGGGGTTGCTCGTCGCCGTCTGCGACTGCGACGTCCTCGGCGAGACGTTCGAGAACGAGGAGCGGGGCATCTCGCTGACCGTCACCGAGGAGTTCTACGGCGGCGACGAGGTCGACGCCGAGGCGGTGGTCGACAGCCTGGCCCGCGCGTCGGTCGCCAACATCGTCGGCACCCGCTCCGTGGAGGTCGCCATCGAGGCCGGCATCGTCGACGAGGCGAACGTCCTCGAGGTGGGGGCGACGCTGCACGCCCAGATGCTTCGGATGTAGCGCCGGACCGACGGCGCGAACGGCGACCGGGCGATCGACGGGGGCCGACGGACCTCGCGGCGGCCGAGACGGCGGCGAACACGGGCGGGACCGAAGGAGTGTTTTGTCTGCGGCGCCTTTCATCCGCCAATGAGCCAACAGAACGTCGGCGCGCTCGAGGTCGAGCGCATCCGCGACCAGTTCCCCATCCTCGAGCGGGAAGTGAACGGTCAGCGGGTGGTCTACCTCGACAACGCCGCGACGACCCAGACGCCCGACGCGGTCGTCGACGCGATGAGCGACTACTACCGGAACTACAACTCGAACGTCCACCGGGGGATCCACCACCTGAGCCAGGAGGCCTCGATCGCCTACGAGGACGCCCACGATCGGGTCGCTGAGTTCATCAACGCCGACGGGCGCGAGGAGGTCGTCTTCACCAAGAACACGACCGAAGCCGAGAACCTCGTCGCCTACTCGTGGGGGTTGAACGAACTCGGCCCCGGCGACCGGATCGTCCTGACGGAGATGGAACACCACGCCTCGCTGGTCACGTGGCAGCAGATCGGCAAGCGCACGGGCGCGGACGTCGAGTACGTCCGGGTTACGGACGAGGGCCGCCTCGACATGGATCACGCCCGCGAACTGATCACCGACGACACCGCGATGGTCTCGGCGGTCCACGTCTCGAACACGCTCGGCACCGTCAACCCCGTCTCCGAACTGGTCGAGATCGCCCACGACCACGACGCGCTCGCGTTCATCGACGGCGCTCAGGCCGTTCCCAACCGCCCCGTGGACGTGAAGGCCATCGACGCCGACTTCTACGCATTCTCGGGCCACAAGATGGCCGGCCCCACCGGCATCGGCGTCCTCTACGGGAAAGAGCACCTGCTCGAGGAGATGGAGCCGTACCTCTACGGCGGCGACATGATCACGAAGGTCACCTTCGAGGACGCGACCTGGAACGAACTCCCCTGGAAGTTCGAGGCCGGCACGCCCCAGATCGCCGAGGCGGTCGGCCTCCGCGCCGCCGTCGACTGGCTCGAGGAGATCGGCATGGATCGGATTCGGGCTCACGAGGAGGAACTGGCCCGCTACGCCTACGAGCAGCTCGCGGCCGAGGGCGACGTCGAAATCTACGGCCCCGAACCGGGTCCCGACCGCGGGGGCCTCGTGAGCTTCAACCTCGAGGGCGTCCACGCCCACGACCTGGCCTCGATCATGAACGACCACGCGGTCGCGATCCGCGCCGGCGACCACTGCACCCAGCCGCTACACGACAAGCTCGGCGTGGCGGCCTCCGCTCGAGCGTCGTTCTACGTCTACAACACGGAAGCGGAGATCGACGCGCTGGTCGAGGCCATCGACGACGCGCGTCAGCTCTTTAGCTGACGCGCGGGACGTTTTCGCGAACGTAGTGAGCGAAGGCCAGCGAGAGCGAAGCTCTCGCTTGGCCCGACAGTTGTTCGCGTAAGCGAACAACGGAGGGCGAGGGACGTCTCGCCGAGCGGTGCGAGGCGAGGCTCGAAGCGGCTCTGCCGCTTCGTAGACGCGCGTCAGCTCTTTAGCTGACGCGCGGGATGTCTTCGCGAACGGAGTGAGCGACGGTCAGCGAGAACTTCGTTCTCGCCAGACGCGACAGTTGTTCGCGTGAGCGAACGACGGTGTGCGAGGAGACGTCGTCCCGATCGGCTTATCGTCCCGCCTTCGGAACCGTCGACGCATGCTCGAGGAGGTTCGCGCTCGTGCTCGCACCTACTTCGCGGACGCGGCGCCGGCCCACGACTGGCACCACGTCCAGCGAGTCGAGGCGAACGCGGAGACGCTCGTCGCGCGGTTAGACGAACCGGTGGACGAGACGGTGGTGGGTCTCGCCGTCCTCCTGCACGATATCGGCCGCGCTCGAGAGGATCGCGGCGAGATCGACGACCACGCGACGTGGGGAGCCCGCGAGGCCGGGCGCATCCTCCGGAACGTCGGCGCGAGCGAGTCCACGATCGACCGCGTCGCCCACTGCATCCGCGCCCACCGGTTTTCGACCGGCGCGGAACCGGAGACGCTCGAGGCGGAGGTCGTCTCCGACGCGGACAACCTCGACGCCCTCGGAGCGGTCGGCATCGCCCGCACGTTCGCCCACGGGGCCAGGTACGGGTCGCCGATCTACGATTCCGCGGTTCCACCCGCCGAGGACGACTCGAGCGCGGGTCGAACCCGGTACAACCACTTCCACAAGAAGATCCTCGCCCTGCCCGAGCGGATGTACACCGACGAGGCGCGCGCCATGGCCGACGAGCGGGCGGCGTTCGTCCGAGAGTACCTCGAGCGCTTCGACCGGGAGGTTCGCGGCGAGCGGTGAGCCGGCGAGCAGCGAAGCCCCTCGACGACCTCGTGACGGTGCCGCGCGCCGCCGTCGAACTGCTCGGCGTCGGAACGCTTTTCGGTCGACCGGCCGTATACCGGACAACGATGGGACTGGGCTCGGACATGTACCGACAGCAGATCCTCGACCACTACAAGAACCCCCGTAACTACGGGGAACTCGAGGATCCAACGTTCACCCACGTCGGGGAGAACCCGATGTGCGGCGACGAGATTCGCATCGACGTCCGCCTGGACGAGACCGACGGGACGATCCAGCGGGTCGCGTTCAAAGGCGACGGCTGCGCGATCAGCCAGGCCTCCGCGAGCATGCTCTCGAGCGAGTTGACCGGCAAGACGGTCGACGAACTCCTCGAGATGGACCGCGACGACGTCATCGACATGCTCGGCGTGGACATCTCCCCGATGCGCGTCAAGTGCGCCGTGCTGGCCGAGAAGGTCGCCCAGGACGGCGCCGAGATCTACCGCGGCGAACTCGAGAAGGAGAAGACGACGACAGAGGAGTGACCGCTCGTCGCGGTCGGCCGCCGATCGCGTTCGATTCTTTGCCGGCGCTATTCGGCTCGCGTTTCGGCCAGTTCGAGTATTCGACCGCTCGACCGTGCGCGGATAGGCTTTTGCTCCCTCGCGGGGTACTGATTTCGATGATCGCCACTGCGCTTCCGGACGACGAACCCACCGCCACGTCGGTCACCGAATCTATCGTCACCGCCGTCGCCGACGCCGCCGACGAGGATACGCTCGACCTTCCGCCCCTCTGGGACGTCGTCGACCCAGAGGCGCTCGACGCGCTGTTCGCACCGATGAAGACGGGCGCCTCGAGGGCGGGTCGGGTCGAGTTCGACTACTACGGGTATCGGGTCCGCGTCGACGCCGGCGAGTCGACGACCGTGTCGCTGCTCGGTGGCGAGTAGCGCGTTCGCCCGGCGTCGAAGGCGGTGACGGCGAGTGAAAGAAAACGGCCGTGCGCTCGCGCGTCCGGGTTTCCGCGTTCGGTTTTCGGTTACGGTACGATTCTCGCGAGGGGTCGCCGGTTACTCCGGCTTGAGCCCCCCGTCCTGGACGCGCATGACGGCCTCGCCGTCGGGGAGGTTGGGCGCGTCGACGAGGCGGACGATCCGCTTGTCACCCTTGGACTTGCGGAGGTAGATCCGGAACGTCGACTTGTGGCCGAGGATGTTGCCGCCGATGGGCTTCGTCGGGTCGCCGAAGAACGCGTCGGGGTTCGAGGAGACCTGGTTGGTGACGATGATGGCGGCGTTGTAGAGGTTACCGACCTTGTCGATGTCGTGGAGGTGCTTGTTGAGCTTCTGCTGGCGGTCGGCGAGGTTTCCGCGGCCGACGTACTCCGCGCGGAAGTGGGCGGTCAGCGAGTCGACACAGAGCAGGCGGACGGGATAGTCGCTCTCCTCGTGCTCGCTCGCCAGTTCCTTCGCTTTCTCCGCGAGCAGCATCTGGTGGTTCGAGTTAAACGCCTTCGCGACGTGGATCTTCTCGAGGACGTCCTCGACGAGCGCTTCGAGCGCGGCCTCGTCGTTCGGGCCGCCTTCGATCTCGCGGTCGGCGAGGGCGGCCTCGATGGCCTCCTCGGGAAGGCCGCGCACCATGTCGTCGATCCGCTCGGGGCGGAAGGTGTCCTCGGAGTCGATGAAGATGACGCTGCCGTGGAGGCCGCCGACCTCCTGGGGGAGCTGGACGTTGACGGCCATCTGGTGGGTCACCTGGGACTTGCCGGCCCCGAACTCGCCGTACACCTCGGTGATCGACTGGGTCTCGACGCCGCCGCCGAGCAGGTCGTCGACCTCGTCGATGTGCCAGGAGAGCTTGCCGATCTTGTTTCGCCGCTCGAGGACGGTCGAACCGGTCTCGAAGCCGCCGATGTCGGCGGCGTCGCGGGCCGCGCGGACGATGTCGCTCGCCGTCGACTCGCCGACGTCGGCGGTGTTCGACAGCTCCGAGGGGGAGGCGACGGCCAGACTCTGGTAGGAGTCGTAGCCCGCTTCGGTGAGCTTGTCTGCGGTCGCCGGTCCGACACCCGGGAGGGTCTCGAGGTCTGCGTCTGCCATAATCGCTCTTTGTGCCGGACCCCTCATAAACCCTCGTTAACAGGGGAGTGAAAGTGAAAGTGGCGGACTGCGCGGGGGTGCTCGGGATATCGCCGACAGGTTTAGGTGGGAAAACGGTGGCCGAACCCGGTCGAACGCGACGGTATCGATCGCCCGACGTCCGTCGAATCAGCCCTCGCGCCGGATCAGTCGTCGCGCCAGGACAGACAGACGAGCGTCCCGTCCTCGAGACCCGCGTACAGCCGACCGTCCCCGACGGCCGGCGGGCTCGAGACGCCGGCCTCGAGCGAGACGAACCAGACGAAATCCGGGTCGTCGGCGTCGATGGCGTAGAACGCGCCGCTCGAGTCGCCCAGGCAGACGACGTCGCCGACGAGCGCGGCCCCGCGGGGGATCCCGTCGAGTCGGACGCCCTTCTTCGAGAAGAGGAGACCGCGGACTTTCCGCCGGCCGAACGTGGTGTCGGTGACGTGGAGGTGGCCGTCGTCGGCCGGGACGAAGACGCTGTCGTCGCGGACGATCGCCGCGTCGACGAACGCGCCGTCGATCTCGTATGTGAACCACGTCTGGCCGGTCTCGGCGTCGAGGGCGACGAGCAGCCCCTCGCTGTCGACGGCGTACGCCCGCTCGCCGTCGCCGTCGATCGTCGGCCCGCCGGCGAGGACGCCGTTCGTGGGCGCCGTCCAGCTCTCCTCGCCGGTTTCGGCGTCGAGGGCGGTCACCGCCTCGTCCCGCCTGCCGACGAAGACGCGACCGTCGTCGACCGCGGGGCTACCCACCACCGGCGCCTCGGTTTCGCGGCGCCACAGCTCCTCGCCCGTGGTCCCCTCGAGGGCGACGACGCCGGCCGAATCGCCGACGTAGAGGACGCCGTCGGGGTCGGTCCTCGAGGCGGTGAAGTTGCCGGCGGCATCGAAGCCCGCCGCGGTGCGGACGTACGTCGGCGAGGCGTCGATCGGTCCCTCGAGGTCGACCTGCCACCGCTCGTCGCCCGTACTCGGATCGAGCGCGTACAGGGTCCCGTCGGTCGTACAGGCGTAGCAGAACTCCCGGGTGACGACCGGCGACGGCTCGGTCGCCGCAGCCGTCTCGAAGACCCACCGCCGGTGACCCGTCCGGCTGTCGACGGCGTGGACGTCCCCCTCGCTCGTGCCGACGAAGACCGTGTCGCGGTCGAGGACGGGCGAGGATCGAACGGGGCCGCGCAGTTCCGCCGTCCACGCCTCTTCGGGGCGGGTGGGGCTCTCGAGGTCGTCGCAACGGCCGGAATTCCGGGGGTCGCCGCCGGACTGGTTCCACTCGGTCACTGCGCTCGGATACGAATCGCCGTCTCAAAATAGATCCGATACGGTTCGTACGCGGGGGCCGCCGCCCGATCCGCTCCCGTCGACCCCTCGATCGCCGGGCCCGTTCCTCGAGCGACGACGGCTCGAGACCGCGGCGACCCGACCTCGACGCGTCACTCCCAGGGGTGTCGTCCCGTCTCGCTGGGCCACAGCGGGTACCAGTACTCCTTCTCGCGCTCGATCTCGAGTTCGCCGTCCAGCGCCGATTCGAGTTTGAACTCGGCGCTCGAGTCGCGCTCCCGGCCGGAGCGGGGCGCGAAGGGGTAGAACCGTCCGCGGCGGAAGGAGTAGATCCAGTAGGCGGGATCGCCGTTGCGGTCCTCGTAGGCGAAGACGGCGGCGAGCAGGCGCGAGCCGTAGCCGTGTTCGATGAACGTGTCGGCGGCGAAGTGGAGGCTCGTGATGAGGTCCTCCGGGTCGCTGTCCTCCAGGATCACCCACTGGTAGCCGTGGTCGTCCGCGGAGATGGAGAAGTCGGTGTCCGTCTCCTCGCGGCCCGCCTCGAGGATGGCCTCGACCTCGTCGACGGCGTCGGCGAACGTGCTCGAGTCGACGCCCGAAAAGCAGAGGGCGCCGACGTCCAGGGACCGGTGGCCCAGTTCGGCTTCCATCGTGATGTAGGCGGTGCTCATCCCGAAGAGGTCGTCGGGGTGGGCGTCGCTGCTGGCGTCGGTTTCGGCGCGCACGCCGAGGACGGCGCGGAGTCCGTCGAGTAGTCCCATGTGCGACCGTAGGTCCCGTTCCGTAGAAAGTGTACCTTCTCCGGGACCGGTCGAACTCGGAGGGCGCGGATCTATTGCGGTTACTCCGGCCGATCAGAAGGCGCTCAGATCATCTCCCGCTCGAGTTGCCGAAGCTGCTCGACCCGCCGTTCGGTCGGGGGGTGGGTGCTGAACAGCCTGCCGACGATGCCCGACTTCAGCGGGATGATGAAGAAGGCGTTCATCTCGGCCTCCTCGCGCAGGTCCTTGTCGGGCACCTTCTCCACCTCGCCGGAGATCTTCAGCAGGGCGGAGGCGAGCGCCGACGGCTTGCCGGTGATGGCCGCCGCGCCGCGATCGGCGGCGAACTCGCGGTACCGCGAGAGCGCCCGGATCAGCAGGTAGCTGACGATCCAGACGATCAGCGAGGCGACGATGGCGACGACGATGCCCCCGCCACCCTGTCGGTTGCGCCCGCCGCCGAAGAACGCGCCCCAGCGGACGATCATGAACGCGACGGTCGCGAGGAACGACGCGATGGTCATCACCATCATGTCGCGGTTCTTGACGTGGGCGAGTTCGTGGGCGATGACGCCGTCGAGTTCGTCGCGGTCGAGGGTGCGCATCAGCCCCGTCGTGACGGCGACGGCGGCGTTCTTCTGGTTGCGCCCGGTCGCGAAGGCGTTGGGCACCTGGGTGTCGACGACGGCGATCTTCGGTTTGGGCAGGTCGGCCTGCTGGGAGAGGCGCTCGACCGAGGCGTGCAGCTCGGGGTACTCCTCCGCCGAGACGGTCTTCGCGCCCATAGTCCGCAAGGTGAGCGTGTCGCTGAAGTAGTACTGCACCAGCGACATCCCGCCGAAGAGCAGGGCGAAGATCAGGAGTCCGCCCCCCATGTAGGCGGTGATCACGCCGGCGAAGACGATGTACAGCGCGAACAGCAGGAACATCGTTAGAAACATCCGGAACCGCAACCCCCAGTCCGGTTTCCAGTTCATATCCTGACTATGGGGCTCAACGGAAATAAGTGCCACCGCCGTACCCGTCGGCTAGTATCGGACTCGAGAGACGTTTCGAGTCGGCTCGCGAACCCCTCCGTTTCGCCTGGAGACTCCGCCACGTGCGTACGTCTGACACACATATGTTGGATTATATATGTTTTATCTGACATTAGAGTGACGGCCCTCGAGAACGTCATCGGACGCGATCGGTTGCGGAGGAGAACCGTCGAGCGATCGGCGAGCGCCGGCGAATTCGTCCGAAACTGGACGCACGAGTTGCCCCCTCCTCACCCGTTTCGCACCCCTTACTTTCGGGTGGAGTTCTCACGAACTGAGCCGGTCGACGGCTGCGGAAACGAGTCGGCGTCGACGCGACGGCGGGTTGGACGGCCGCTCCGTCACCCGATCCGCGCTCGAGGCGGTCGGAGAACGCGCCGTTTAACTCGCCGAGGTCCATAGGCGAGTTGATGAGTGACTCGCGCGCGTTCTGCCCCCGCTGCGGGGATCCGGTGCCCGAGCGGCCGGAGAGCGACGCGACCGCCGCGGATCCGCTCCGGCCGAGCGCCGAGGTCGACCTCTGCGACGCCTGTTACTTCGAGGACTTCGACTTCGTGGACGCGCCGGATCGGATCGACGTGCGCGTCTGCTCCCAGTGCGGGGCGGTCTGGCGCGGACGGCGGTGGGTCGACGTCGGCGCGGAGGACTACACCGACGTCGCCATCGAGGAGGTGAGCGAGGCGCTGTCCGTCCACGTCGACGTCGAGGACGTCGCCTGGCAGGTCGACCCCGAGCAGATCGACCCGAACGCGATCCGGATGCACTGTTACTTCACCGGCGTCGTTCGCGGGACGCCCGTCGAGGAGCGGGTGACGGTTCCCGTGAAGATCGCCCGCCAGACCTGCACCCGCTGCGGGCGGATCGCCGGCGACTACTACGCCAGCATCGTCCAGATCCGGGCGGAAGACCGCACCCCCTCGAGCGAGGAGATCGACCGGGCGAAGACCATCGCCAACCGCGTGGTGGCGGACATGGAGGCGACGGGCGACCGCAACGCTTTCGTCACCGAGATGGGCGAGGTGCCCGACGGCCTCAACGTCAAGGTCTCGACCAACAAGATCGGCAAGAAGATCGCCAACAAGATGGTCGAGGAGTACGGCGGCACCGTGAACGACTCGGAGACGCTCGTCACCGAGGACGAGGACGGCAACCCGGTCTACCGGGTCACGTTCGCCGTCCGCCTGCCACCCTACACCCCCGGCGATATCATCGACCTCGAGGGCGACGACGGCGGGCCGGTCCTCGTGCGCAGCGCCCGCGGGAACCTGAAGGGCACCCGCCTGACGACGGGCGAGCGCTACGAGGCGGGCTACGAGGAGGGCAACGCCCCCGAGGCGCGCCGACTCGGCCAGCTCGAGGACGGCGTCGAGACGACGGTCGTGACGGTCGAGGACGAGAACGCCGTCCAGGTGCTCGACCCCGAGACGTACCGGGCGAAGACGGTCGCCCGCCCGGACTACTTCGACCCCAATGCCGAGACCGTCCCCGTCCTGAAGAGCCGTGCGGGCCTGCACATCCTCCCCGACGATGGCTGACGACGCCGACTCTTCGGACGCGGGGCGACCCGATTCCGCGGAGGTGCTCGAGGCGACCGACGACGGGCCGCTCGCGGTCGTCGTGGAAAAGCCCCGGAGCGAGGCGGCGATCGAATCCCTCCGAGCCGAGAGCGTCTACGACGACGACCGGCGCGTCCGCGAGTACGGCGCCGAGACCGTCGCGCTCCCCGTGACCGAACCGCCCGCGGAAACGCGCGTGCTCGAGGTAATCCGGCAGGTCGATCCCGAGTTCCGAAATTCGGACCTCGAGGACCTGCTGGCCGAGGGGGGCTGGAGCGAGGCGGACCTCGAGTCGGCGCCCGGCTCCTGGGCGGTGATCGGCTCGGTGATCCTCGTGACCGTTCCCGACGACTGCCCGGACGAGGCCCAACTGGGCGAGGCGCTGCTCGAACTCCACGGCGAGGCCGAGACGGTGCTGGCCGACGAGGGGATCGCGAACGAGGGCGAGGCGGGGACGTTCCGGGAGCCCCGGACGCGCGTCATCGCCGGCTCTCGGAACACGGAGACGATCCACACCGAACACGGGACACGCTACGGACTCGACCCCGCGAAGGTGATGTTCTCGCCCGGGAACCAGGCCGAACGCGCCCGGATGGGCGACCTCGTCGAACCGGACGAGCGCGTCTTCGACATGTTCGCCGGCATCGGGTACTTCACCCTCCCGATGGCCCGGGCCGGGGCGCGGGTGACGGCGACGGAGCTCAACCCGACCGCCTTTCGCTACCTGCTCGAGAACGCCATGCTCAACGACGTCCAGGGGCGGGTCGACGCCTACCTGACCGACTGCCGGGAGGTCGCAGACGGTCTCGAGGCCGACCGGGTCGTCATGGGCTACTACGGCCGCGCCGAGGGCGAATCGGAGTCGGAGAACCGCGACCGCAGCGCGCGAACCGACGAGGCCCACGAGTTCCTTCCCGAGGCCCTCGAGGCGCTCGCCCCCGGCGGCGTCCTCCACTACCACGAGGCGACCCCCGAGTCGCTGCTGTGGGACCGACCCCTCGAGCGCCTCGAGTCGGCCATCGGCGAAGCCGGACGAACGTTCGAGGTGCTCGCGAAGCGGCGGGTGAAGAGTCACAGCGCGGGCGTCGCGCACGTGGTGGTCGACGTTCGCGTCGAGTGACGGTCGTCGACTCGGCCGCGCAGACGGTGTGCCGAACGCGAACGCGATGGACGGGCGTGAGATTCATACCGCCGGGGTGTGACCTACCGGGTATGGACCGAAATCAGCTCATCGCCCTCCTCTTCGCGGTGTTGATGGCGACCTCGATGGTCGCCTGGGCCGGATCGATGGCGCTGTAGGATCGACGGCGCTGTCCGTCGAACGCACGCGCGTCGATCCCCCACTCCCCCGACCGTCTCGTCGCCGATCGCGACGGACGAACCGTCCCGGTTCTCGTCGAGCGGTTCGCCTCGAGCGGGTCAACCGCCTCGGGCGCCGTCTTCGTTTTCCGTCGACTCGTCCGGACGGGTCGCCGTGTGCTACTCGTCGGTGTCCCAGACGTCCGCCAGCGGACTCGAGCGGGACGACCGTCGCGACCGTCGGCGGCGCGAGCCGAACCCGTCGTCGCGGTCGTCGGCCGAGGCGGTCGCGTCCCCGGTCCCGTCGGCGCCCCCGCTGGTTCGGTCGGATCCGACCCTCGAGTCCGGGCCGGTCGATCCGAAGCCGGATCCCCCGCCGGGCGCGGACTCGCCGAGGGCGGCCCGCGGCTCGAAGTCGGGCAGGTCGGGGTTCGAGAGGCGGTCGACCTGTTCGGCGAACCAGTCGGGCATGTCCGTCCGCGAGCGCTCGAACAGGTCGAGCAGGCTCGAGTCGACCAGGTAGGTCGCGCCGTAGTCGTCGGGCGCCCGAACCACGCGGCCGCAGGCCTGGATGACGGTCCGGAGGGCCGCCCGGTAGTACCACGCCCACTGGCCCTCCTCGAGGCGGTGGGCAACGCGGGAGTCACTCGTGTTGAGAAACGGGGCCTTACAGAGCACCTGCCACCGACAGAGGTCGCCCTTGAGGTCCAGCGCTTCCTCCATCTTCACCGAGAGGAAGACGTCCGGGTCGGAACTGGCCTTCCACGCTTCGAGGTCGGCGTCCCGGCCGTCCCTCGAGTGGACGCGCACCCGGTCGCCGACGCCGAAGTCCCGGAGGAGGTCGGCGAGTCGGCGCTGGATGTCGTAGGAGTGGGCGTGGACCAGCCCCTTCTCGTCGGGGTGGCGTTGCATGATCCGGACGATGGTCCGGGCCACCTTCGGGAGCGTCTCGCCGCGCTCGTCGTAGGTCATCTTCCCCCGGGTGACGTCGTACAGCGGCCGGTTCTCGACGGGGAAGGTGTGCTCGACGTCGACGAGGGCGACGTGCTCCGGGTCGAGGCCGACCTGCCGGCAGAACGCCTCCTTGTTGAGGATCGTGGCGGAGAGGAGCGCGAATTTGTTTCCCCGGTCCCAGACCGTGTGCTTGAGGTACATCTCGGGGTTCATCGGCTTGATCGTGATCGGGCCGCCCTCGCCCCCCTCGCCGCCACCGTCACCGCTCTCTCCGCCCCTGCGGCCGCCGCTCGAGGGTTCGGACTGGTCGACGAGCCACGTCGTCGGGCTCTGGGGATCGCGGTAGTCGGAGACGAACCAGTCGAGTTCGCCGATCAGCTCCTGGAGGCGGTCGCGCTCGCGCACGTCCGCCGCCGTCAGCTTCTCCTGGGCCAGCAGTTCGTCCTTGCGCCGCGTGCAGCGCTGCGAGAGGTTCTCGGCGTACCGGGCCGCGCGCTCGAGGCCGTCGATCTCTGGTACCGCCAACTCGTCCCAGAAGGGGACGGTGCGGGGACCGAGCTGGATCGTGGCGTACATCTCGGCCCACTCGGCCAGCCCGTGGGCCTCGTCGATGACGACCACGTCGCGCTTGCGAAAGACGTCGCTGCCCGCGGTCTGCATGAAGTACGCCAGCGTCATCGCCGCGATCTCGCGGTTCGAGGCGATCGCCCGGTCCGAGAAGTACGGACACCGGTGCTGGACGTCGCAGTCGTACCCGCGCTCGCGGACGCAGGGGGCCTGGTTGACCGGCGTCTCGAGTTCGCCCGGCAAGATGCAGGTGTAGTTCGACTTCCCGCGGATGATGTTGAGATCCGTCAGGAGGTCGTCCTCGGCGACGTCGTCGAGCTGGGAGACCTGCGGCGTCGTGTAGTAGGCGCCGGCGGCCTCGCTGGGCTCGGCCTCGTCGACCGTTCGGGCGCAGCCGGCGACGGCGCGGGCGAGCAGCGACTTGCCGCTGCCGGTCGGGGCGCGGACGAGGACCACGTCGTTGCCCGCCTCGAAGGCGTCGCGGATGTCGCGGAGGGCCTGTTCCTGCGCCCCGCGGAAGCTCGGGGCGGGAAACTCGTCGAAGATCCGCTCGGGGTTCACCGTTCGAGTCAGGGACCGGCCGACTCCTAAAGGCTGCGGACCGTCTCGCACACCGAACCCTCGAGGACCCGTGGAACTCGAGCCGTGAGCGCGATCGGCGCACGTTCGGGCCGTGAGCGAGGGGTCGGTTCCGGTTCGAGGGTGACCGGCGGCGCCCCTCGAGTCGGTGCCGCTCAAAAACCGGCCGACTGCGTGGGGATCAAACGCACGCCTACGGGCGAATAAGCCACCGATAACAAATACCGACACCGCCATCGTCCCAAACGCGGCACACGCGGTGCCCTCGAGCGCCCACTCGGAAGGGTTGCTCACTGGCAGAGCACCGCGGGTCCTCGTGGCCCGCGGAGGCCGTTCACGGCCTTGTGGCGTTCGAATCCCACCCCTTCCGCTTTTTCAGTTTCAGTGTGGGACGCCCCTCGAGTCGGTGTGACGATAGGAATACGGTGAAAGCCCCCGACCCGCTCGAGTCAACGGAAGAGCGTGCTCTTCCGAGCATCGCGAAGCTTCGCTTCGCTCAACGGCTGACGTCGTGCGCTCCTCGGCTCACTCCGTTCGCCTGTGGTGCTACCAGCCGCCAGCGTCCTCGAGCGAATCGGCCCCTTTCGTTCCACCCGAAGCCCCACCCTCCCCAGCCGACTCGTTCGCTCGTTACACTCGCTCACTCGTCCCTCGCGCGATTTCGTAGCCGCGCCCTCGTCGTACTCGGGCGCGTCTCCAGCGCGCGCCACGCGGTGGAGTCGAGTGAACTGACAAAGAGCCGTTCGAGGACGACGAGTTACCGCTCGTCGGGCGCCGACGCCTCGACTTCGACCTCCTCGAGCGCCTCGACGTCCTCCGCGGTCGGGTGGTCGGGTAACCGTTCGATACAGGGGAAACAGAGGGTGTGACTCGAACCGTCCTCGAGTTCGAGGGTCAGCGCGGTGCCCTCGCTGCCGTCGTCCTCGCCGAAGGTCCAGATGTTGGCCGTGCTGCCCGCGACCGTGACCCCGCGTCCGCAGCCGTCGCAGGTTGCGTTTGCCATGTTCGAGTATCGACTCCGGAGGCTGAAAGCCGTTCCCCCGACGACCCCGATCCGGCCCGGCGCGCGGGTTAAACCGCTCGAGGGCGAATCGACCGGCATGGAGGTGAACTGCGAAGGGTGTGCCGGCTGTTGTCTCGACTGGCGACCGCTCCTCGAGGACCTGCGCGACGGGGAGGACGACGGGACCGAAGGGGACGACGGAATCGAACGGGACGACGAGGGCGTCCTCGAGCGCGGACACGAGCACGAGCGCCGCGGTCCGTACGAACCGCTCGACGACGTCTACAACCTCGTGCCGCTCACGCGCGACGAGGTGCGGAGGTTCCTCGAGGCGGGCTTCGCCGACGCGCTCACGCCGCGCCTGTGGGTCGCCGACGCCGAGAGCGGCCACGCGGTCGAGATCGACGGCCGCCGCGTCACCGCCATCGGGGGGCGGCCCGCCTTCTTCGTCGGCCTGCGCAAGCCCCCGAAGCCGGTCGCGCCGTTCGGCCGCGAGGCCGAGGTGTGGCTGTCGACCTGCACCTTCCTCGATCCGACGACGCTGCAGTGTCGCATCCACGGCGGCGATCTCTTCCCCGACGAGTGCGCTACCTATCCGGGCTACAACCTCGCGCTCGAGCAGGAGACCGAGTGCGAGCGCGTCGAGGCGACCTTCGGCGGCGACCGCCTCGTCTCTGACGACCCGCCCGCGGACGCGGCGGCCCTCGAGGGCCTCCTCCTGGGCCCTGGGGCGCTCGGCCAGAAGGTCTTCTGCCACCCTCGACCCGACGACCTCGAGGGCGTCGTCGAGCGCGCGGCGACCGACGCGTTGACCGCCGAGGATCGGGCGGAGTTCGTCGCCGTCGCGGCCGCCTCGAGTCTGGGGACGCTCGGCGTCTCCGACCGCCACTACGCGGAGGCCCGCGAGCGGGCGCTCGAGGCCGACTCGTGGGTCGGCCGATCGATTCGAGAGTGGGAGCGGCTGGCAGCCGAGGGTGACGGCGACGAACCCATCCCTCCTGCGGGGATCGCGACGGACGTCGAGGAGGACCGCGGCGCGCCCGGGACGCCGGGCTGGGAGTGATCGCCTCTGGAACGGACGCGCGGATTGGGGTCATTCGCTCGGGCGTTTCTCGCTCGAGTTCGAATCCTCCGCTCGAGGTAGCGGGACGGCGCCGTCGCTCTCGCGGGTGGCGTCAGGAAAACCCGCCTCGATCGTCGTTACTTCGATTTGATCTCCTCGAACTTGTTCAGCAGCGCTTCCGCAGAGTCGCCCGAGTCGTACTCGATCTCACCGTGATAGATCGTCCGCTCGTCGTCGAAGTCCGCATCCACCCTCGAGGCCTGCTGTTCGCGGCGCTCGTGCTCATCCTCATCATAGGCACCCATTGACATGGTAAGTATGGTCATAGTAGGGCGTAAACGGATATCAATGTAACGGTCGTTCACGTCCTCGAGTCGTGACGGGAAACCGGTCGCCGTGCGGGGTCGCGTCGGACGACCGATCGCCGAGGGGAGCGAGCGGCGCGTCGCCGGCGGAGAGAGGAAGACGTAAGCGGCCCGAGGGCCTACGGTCGCCCGTGGCACGGCCGCTTCGCTTTCGTTGTTCGCCTCGGACCTGGAGCGAACAGCGAGTCCGACACGAAATCCTCCAGCCGCTCCGGTCGAACATCGGCGCTCGAGCCGTCGCACCGCGATTCGAGATCGGTGGCCCCTGGGAGACGCACCGATTCGAGATGAAAAACGGCGACGTCGCCCTGTTCGCCCGCGACGCGAGCGGGAACGGCGACGGCGCCTACTGGATGGGGAACACGGAGACGCCCTCCTCGTTGTGGAAGACCGACAAGTTCGGCTGGCGGGAGGTCCCCTACCACGTCTCGCGGTGGACCCAGCGCGAACTGCTCGCGACGCTCCACGAGGAGGAACCCTGGCTCGCGGACTACCCGCACCTCTCGTGGTACTTCCTCCCGGTGTTCATGTCGAAAGACGGCCGGGAGTCGACCCGGGCGTTCTTCCGCGAGCACGCCGCCGGCTTCCCCGACGCCGGGCGGCGCGAGGTGACCCGCTTCTTCGAGGACTTTCTCTCGACCGGCGCGCTCGACGAGCACCGACACGTCATGTCCGGCAAGCTCGGAACGAGCGACCGCGTCGACCGCGTCCGCATGAGCGCCGCGATGGCCGAGTTCATCGCCGCGAAGATCCTCGTCGAGGCCGGCTACGTGGTCATCCCGGAGATCGAGGTGACGACGGGCCATTCCCTGGATTTCCGGGCGACCGACGCGGACACGAACGTCCTCGTCGAGGTCACCCGACCCCAGCCGCCGGCGAACCGCGCGGCCGCCGGCCCCGTCGCCGCCGTCCGCGACACCGCCGAGACCAAGACCAGCGGGCAACTGGCCAAACACGGCGGCGGCGCCGTCCTCTTCGTCGACTGCTCGAGCTTCCGCGACGACAGCTGGGCGGCGGTCAAGGGTGAACGGCCGGACGTCCGCCACCGGCCGGCCGTCGTCTACCGCGCTCGCCCGGACGGGAGCGTCGAGGGCTACCGGAAGGGGCGCGTCCCGCTCGAGTTGGGCGATACGATCGAACTTCTGAACTGAGGACGGCCGAGCGGCTCGACGGGGAACCGATCAGCCGCCCGCCGATCGGTCGACGCACGCGCCGCCGCTGGAGCGTGCGGGAGATCGTCACCCTCACGAACATTAATTACCCGGGCAGTGATAGAGAAACCCATGCGAGCAGCAGTCCTCGAGGAGCACGGCGAACCGCTATCGATCGAAACCGTCGACGCGCCCGACACGACGCCGGAGGGCGCGGTCGTCGAAATCGAAGCCTGCGGGGTCTGCCGGAGCGACTGGCACGGCTGGCAGGGCGACTGGGAGTGGCTCGACCTCGAGACACAGCCCGGCCAGATCCTGGGCCACGAGCCGGCCGGACGTGTCGTCGCCGTCGGCGACGACGTCGAAGGCGTCCGCGAGGGTGACCACGTCGCGATCCCCTTTAATCTCGGAGACGGGGTCTGCCCGCGGTGCCAGCGGGGCCACTCGAACATTTGCGAGAACGTGATGCCGCTGGGGTTCATCGAGGAGGCGCAGGGGGCCTTCGCCGAGCAGGTCCACGTTCCGGCGGCCGACCACAACCTCGTCGAACTGCCCGACGGCGTCTCCTCGGTCGACATGGCGGGCCTGGGCTGTCGGTTCATGACCTCGTTCCACGCGCTGGCCCACCGCGCGGACGTCGGTGCGGGCGACTGGGTGTCGATCCACGGCTGCGGGGGCGTCGGTCTCTCCGCGGTCCACATCGCAGACGCCCTCGGCGCGAACGTCGTCGCCGTCGACCTCAAGGACGAGAAACTCGAGAAGGCCCGCGAACTCGGCGCCGTCGAGGCGGTAAACGCGGAGGACGTCGACGACGTCCCCGGCGAGGTCGAGGCGATCACCGACGGTGGGGCGAACGTCTCGATGGACGCGCTGGGAATCGCGACCACCTGTCAGAACTCGGTACTGAGCCTGGACGCACACGGGCAGCACATCCAGGTCGGCCTGACCACGCAAGAAGAACGGGGAATGGTCCACCTGCCGACCGACGCGATGGTCATGCAAGAGGTCGAGTTCATCGGTTCGCTGGGGATGCCCCCGACCCGCTACGACGAGATCTTCCGGATGGTCTCGACCGGCAAACTCGAGCCCGAGAAGGTCGTCTCCGAGACGATCGGCCTCGAGGACGTCAGCGACAAACTCGAGGCGATGACGAACTTCGAAACCGTCGGTATCCCGGTCATCGACGACTTCTAGAACCTACCGGTTGCGCCGTGGTTCGAGAGTTTCGCCGTCTCGAACGACGGCGCTCGCGATGCAACTCCTCTCTCCTCCCCGCTTCGCTCGTTCCGGGCCGGTCGTCGATCTCCTCGCTCCCGTTGGTCGCGCGCGGACACCAGCAGCGGACCCTCCGTCCGCGGAACGGAGGCGTCGCAGCCTGTGTGCTGTACGTGTAGTTGTCCCGACCCCATCGCTCCGATCGCGCTCGGCCTTTTTCGCCGACGTATCTCCGCGGAGTTCGGGTGAACGTAGCGGGCGAGGGGCCCGCGTGGAAAGGGTCAGTTAGAAAGAGACCACGTCGGGCGAGTACGGACTGCCGACCGGGGTCGGGTCGCGGTCGCTGTAGCCGACTCGGCCGATCGCCTTGTTGCTAACGGCGGAGTAGACGGCGAAGTGCGCGTCCTCCGGATTTTCGAATGTTTCGGACTCGAGGCGGGCGAGTACGTCGCCGACCGTCTCGGTCCCGTTCGGGAGGTCGATGGTTCGATCGCCGTAGGCGTCGATCAACTCCTCCGTGGTCGCCGGATACTCGTGGTCGTCGATGAACTCGCCGGTGCCATTCAGCTGCATTACGCTCGAACCTGCGTGAACAATGATTATAAACATTGTCCATAAACGTTCTCTAGCTTCCCCCTAGTCATTATATCCCTAGAGGTGTGAAAGGGTGGCTCCGCTCGCGATCCCCCGTCGATTGGGGCGAATCGAGGAAACCCCTATGGGACCGGGCCGACTCGAGTCGGGTATGCCCTACGCCGACCTGCACGTCCACACGACGCGCTCGGACGGTAGCCTCGAACTCGAGGCGGTTCCCGACGCCGCCCGCCGGGCCGGCGTGACCGTCGTCGCGCTCACCGACCACGACCGCCTCCAGCCGTTCGACGAGCCGTGGATCGAGCGCGACGGCGTCACGATCGTCCACGGGGTCGAACTCCGGGTCGAGGCGGCCGACGGCCAGCGGGTCGACCTGCTCGCCTACGGCGTCGAGCCGACCGACGCGCTCGAGGCGCTCCTCGAGGAGATCCAGGCGAACCGTCGCGAGCGCGGGCGGGCGATCGTCGACTGCGTGGAGGCGCGCCTGGGCGTCGACCTCGACGTGACCGTCGACGACGGCTTCGGCCGTCCCCACGTGGCGCGCGCGGTCGCGGACCACCCCGATACCGAGTACGACTACCAGGGAACGTTCGACCACCTCATCGGGTTCGAGAAGCCCTGTTACGTCCCGCGGGAGGTCCCGTCGTTCGACCGCGGGCGGCGGGCCCTCGCCGAGGCGAGCGCGCTCGTCTCGCTCGCCCACCCGCTTCGCTACCGGTTCCCCGAGCGGGCGCTCGAGTTGGTCGCCGACCTCGACGCCGTCGAACTGTACTACCCCTACGGCCGAGACGTCGATCGCAATCCCGTCGAGGAGGCGGTCGATCGCTTCGACGTGCACGCGACCGGCGGGAGCGACGCACACGACGACCGCCTCGGCGTCGCGGGTCTATCGGAGGGGACGTTCACGGCGCTGGGACTGTTCACCGAATCCGGGAGACGTAACCGATAACGGAGGGTTCAATGCGGCGTGGCGCCTACTGCTCTCGTATGAACTGCCACTACTGTGACCGCGAGGCAGCCTTCGCAGCCGAGTCAGACGGGCTCAAGGTCGGTCTCTGCGAGGAACACTTCCGGGAGCGGTTACAGGAGCTCGCCGAGTCCGACGGGCTCGAGACCCTGAAGGAGAAGGTCGACGTCGACCGCGCCGAGTGAATTCGCGGCCGACGCGCCGATCGCGATCCGCCGAGCCGGGACGACCCACTCCGCTCTCCTCTATCGATTATCGCGGCCGATCGATCCCCGACCGCGAGCGTGGTGACCGGCGACCGACCGCGAGGATCACCGCGGGCGCTCGCACCGAGACGCCGACGAAGGCGACGGTCGAGGGAAGACGGCCGTGACGTTCGACGGGACGACGGGTTCACGAAAACCGCGAAAAGCGAGAAAGGCGAGCGGGCGAGCGGTACCCGTTCAGGCCGTCCGCCCGGCGTCGACGTCGATCGCGTCGACGGGGCAGACGTCGACGCAGAGCATGCAATCGATGCACTGGGCCTCGTTAGCCGGATCCGCCTTCTCCTCGCTCTCGGGGTGGCCCGGCGTCTCGACCCACTCGAAGACGTCGACCGGACAGTCCTCGAGGCAGGCGCCGTCGGCGATGCAGATGTCGAAGTCGACGGCCACGTGGGTGCCGTGGATGCCGAGCTGTTCCGGTTCGTCGACCGGCCCCCAGACGGCGTGCCCCTCGTGCTCGTCGACTTTCTCGCGGTTTTCGGTGAACTGCGGATCTATGGCCATTGCTAACAGGTGAAACGAGAGGCGAACACTTAAAGATACGGAATACGCACCCTCCGAATCTGCCGGTTTCGAGGGTTAGGGCCGCCTAAAACTGGGGATCGGCTCGCCCGTCGGTCGCGTTTCCGGATCGTCGCCGCGCTCCGTTCGATCGATAGCTCGTTCTCCCGGATCGACGAGGGCCTCCCGGACCGATGAGTGTCTCCCGGACCGATGAAGGTCTCACCAGTACGCGCCAAGCGGGCGTCGGACGCTCGAGAGCGCGCCGTTTTTCATCCGTCCGTCTGTAGAGTCCTCGCATGGAACTCACCTACCGCCCCCGTCGGCTCCGCCGGGACCGTATTCGGGGACTCGTCAGCGAGACGACCCTCGAGCCGACGGACTTCATAGCGCCGGTGTTCGTCGACGCGACGACCGACGAGCGCGTCCCGATCGAGTCGATGCCCGGCCACGAGCGCGTCCCGATCGACGAGAGCGTCGACCGCGTCGAAGAAGTGCTCGAGGCGGGCGTCGAGTCGGTGATGCTGTTCGGCATCCCGAGGTCGAAGGACCCCGAGGGGAGCCGCGCCTGGGCCGACGACGGCGTGATCCAGGAGGCCCTTCGCCGGATCTCCGCCGAGACCGACGCCTACGTCGTCACCGACGTCTGCCTCTGCGAGTACACCGATCACGGCCACTGCGGCCCGCTCGAGGAGGGGGTGCGCGGCGACGGTGAGGGAGGAGAGAACGTCCACGCCCACGACCGCGAACCGACGCTCACCGTCGACAACGACGCGACGCTCGAGGCCCTGGAGCGGATCGCCGTCTCCCACGCCGAGGCGGGGGCGGACATGGTCGCTCCGAGCGGGATGATGGACGGGATGGTCGCCGCGATGCGCGGGGCGCTCGACCGGGAGGGGTTCGAGCACGTCCCGATCATGAGCTACGCGGCGAAGTACGAGAGCGCGTTCTACGGCCCGTTCCGGGACGCCGCCGACGGCGCGCCCGCCTTCGGCAACCGCCGCCACTACCAGATGGATCCCGCGAACGCGCGCGAGGCGATGCGCGAGGTTCGCCACGACGTCGAGCAGGGCGCCGACGTGCTGATGGTCAAACCCGCCCTCCCCTACCTCGATATCGTCAGCGCCGTCCGCCGGGAGTTCGACCACCCCGTCGCCGCCTACAACGTCTCCGGGGAGTACGCCATGCTCCACGCCGCCGCCGAGAAGGGGTGGCTGGATCTGGAGGCGGTCGCCCTCGAGTCGCTGCTGTCGATCAAGCGCGCCGGCGCGGACCTGATCCTCACCTACTTCGCCGAGGACGTGGCGCGGTCGCTGGGCGGCGCCCGGTGAGTGCTCGCGGGTACGCCTCGCGGGGGTGCCTGAGTACGAACCGGTCGCCGCGGCGATTCGAGTGCAGGGCCGGCGAGTATTGATCGGACCGCTCGGCGGCTTGGGCCCCCATCCCGTTCGACCGCGCGACTCCCGATGCGGTTCGCCACTGATTCACACCAGGGATCGACCGTTCGTCCAGCGGGACTCCTCATTACCGTGCGAACTGGTACGTTCTGCCGCGCGGGACCCGATCGAGCGGAGGTTGTACGGGCGTTCGAGGGAATCCGACGATATACTATCAACCAGATGTCTTTACGAACGTCCACTGTATAAGCACCGATCGAAAAGACCGCCCAGTTCAACACCCTTATACGCATTACATCACCTCTAGATTCGGACGCATCGTGCTATTATCGACCCGTATATTGACGTTTGTAAACGCTAATCCTTATATTGTCTAACTACGTCGAACTTGAACGTGATTTGGAATACGAAAATGAATCCGAAATCGTCAGATGGGTACGATCGTCTAATTGTATCGTGGGTAACTGACCGTCCAACGGAGGCGGGTCGCTGATGGAGTCGGCGCTGCTGCAAGCGGACGCCACCATGGAGGCCATCAACTACACGTGGATCCTGATGGTTTCGTTCCTGATCTTCTTCATGCACGCCGGCTTCGCCATGCTCGAGGCGGGGCAGGTGCGCTCGAAGAACGTCGCAAACCAGTTGACGAAGAACCTGTTGACCTGGTCGGTCGGCGTGACGGTGTTCTTCCTGGTCGGCGCCGGGGTCGATAGCCTGGTCGGTGCCGGCGAGTACGCGCCCGCCTACGCGAGTAGCGGGACCGACTGGATCGACTGGTTGTACGGGGCCGTCTTCGCGATGACCGCCGCGACGATCGTCTCCGGGGCGGTCGCCGGTCGCGCGAAGCTCCGCGCGTACGTCACGTACACCTTCCTGTTGGCCGCGGTCATCTACCCGGTCGTTTCGGGGATGGCCTGGTACGAAACCGGCTTGCTCGGCATCGACGGTGCCGTCGGATCGGCCATCGGGTACCCCTTCGACGACTTCGCGGGCGGGACGGTCGTCCACGCGATGGGCGGCATCGCCGGACTGACCGCAGCCTGGATCCTGGGACCGCGCATCGGACGGTTCAACGACGACGGCTCCGCGAACGTCATCCCCGGCCACTCGCTGACCTTCGCCGTCCTCGGGACGTTGATCCTCGCGTTCGGCTGGTACGGGTTCAACGTCGGCACCTCGGCCATCTTCGCCGACGGCGCCTTCGTCGGCGATCAACTGGGCCGCGTCGCGCTCACCACGACCGTCTCGATGGCCTGCGGCGCGATGGGCGCCGGGCTCGTCGCGTGGTTCAAGACCGGAAAGGTCGACACGCTGTACGTCGCCAACGGCCTGCTGGCGGGTCTGGTCGGAATCACCGCCATTCCCCACGCGTCCAGCTGGTGGGGCGCGTTCCTCGTCGGCGGCGTCGCCGGCGCACAGCTGCCGATCGTCTTCGAGTTCGTCGAGAAGGTCCTGAAGATCGACGACGTCTGTGCGGTCTTCCCCGTCCACGGCTCGGCCGGGATCATCGGGACCCTCATGCTCCCGATCGTCGTCGCACCCGACTACCTCGCCGACGCCGGCGTGAGCAGGGTTGACATGTTCCTCGCCCAGTTCGCCGGCGTCGTCATCATCGCCGCCTGGACCGTCGTCACGACCGCCCTCATCTGGGGTGCGTTCAAGGCGATGGGACAGGCTCGAGTCACGCCCGAACACGAGCGCGACGGCCTCGACGTCTCCGAACACGGCGTCGACACCTACCCCGAGTTCGGCAAACCCGACGTGGACGTCGCCACCGACGGCGGCACCGTCGCCCGGACGGACGGCGGGAAGGAGATCCGCACCGACGGCGGTGAGCGAATCGAAGATTCGGGATCTTCGTCGGATCTCCGATCCGACGGCGGCGCGGAAATCAAGATGGTCACCGCGATCATCCGCCCCGACCGCCTCGGCGCGGTCAAGAAGGCGCTGGCCGAAGTCGGCGCGCCGTCGCTGACGGTCACCAACGTATCCGGCCGCGGCTCCCAGCCCGCGAAGAAGGGCCAGTGGCGCGGCGAGGAGTACACGGTCGACCTCCACCAGAAGGTCAAAATCGAGTGCGTCGTCGCCGACATCCCGGCCGAGGACGTCGTCGAGGCCATCGGCGAGGCGGCCAACACCGGCGAACCCGGCGACGGCAAGATCTTCGTCATTCCGGTCGAGGACGCCTACCAGGTCCGCACCGGCAAGACCGGGACGGACGCCGTCTGATCGCGACGACCGAACGGGCCTCGAGGTCACCCTGCGTTCCGTCGGTGCGGCGCCGACGCCGAATGCGACATCGCTGCGAACGTAATCGGTTGCGAGACTGCTCCTGTCCGCGTCCGCCGCGATCGCTCGCGGTGTGACGCCCGTTCGTTCGGTTTCGAACGCCGAGCGACGGCTTCGAGAGCCCACCTCGAGCGACGTCGTTCGACGAGGTGCGACCGCGGCGCTCGAGTCGCCGCCGGCGGCGAACCTCGGTACTACTTTGCCACCGGGTGCCCAAGGATCGCGCATGAACGCGAACGACGACCAATCGCGCGCGCTGTACGACAGGGCGCTCTCGGTGATGCCGGGCGGCGTGAACTCCGCGGTGCGCGCGGCGATCGAACCGTACCCCTCGTTCGTGCGGAAGGGCGACGGCGGCCACATCGTCGACGCCGACGGGAACCGGTACGTCGACTGGGTCATGGGCCTCGGCCCGCTGCTTTTGGGCCACGACCTCCCCGAACCCGTGCAGGCGGCGATCCAGCGGACCGCCAGCGAGGGGCCGATGTACGGAATGCCCACGGAGATCGAGGTCGATCTCGCCGAGTTCGTCGTCCGCCACGTCCCGAGCGTCGAGAAGATCCGGTTCGTGAACTCGGGGACCGAGGCGACGGTCTCGGCGGTCCGCCTCGCCCGCGGCTACACCGGCCGAAACAAGATCGTCGTCATGCAGGGGGGCTACCACGGCGCCCAGGAGTCGACGCTCGTCGAGGGCGACCGCGAGAATCCCAGGCCGTCCTCCGCCGGAATCCCGCAGTCGTTCGCCGAGCACACCCTCCCCGTTCCCTTCAACGACGAGGGGGCGATGGCCGAGGTGTTCGAGGAACACGGCGACGACATCGCCGCAGTTCTCACCGAACCGATCCTCGGGAACTACGGCATCGTCTACCCCGAGGAGGGCTACCACGAGTTCCTCCGGGAGATCACCGAGGAACACGGCGCGCTGTTGATCTTCGACGAGGTCATCACCGGCTTCCGCGTCGGCGGCCTCGGCTGCGCCCAGAGCCACTTCGGCGTCACGCCCGACCTCACCACGTTCGGGAAGATCATCGGCGGGGGCTTTCCCGTGGGCGCCATCGGCGGCCGGGCCGAAATTATCGAGCACTTCGCGCCCGTCGGCGACGTCTTCCAGGCCGGCACCTTCTCCGGCCACCCGGTCACGATGGCCGCCGGCCTCGAGACGCTGCAGTTCGCCGCCGAGAACGACGTCTACGACCACGTCGACGGCCTCGGCGACCGCCTCCGGCGGGGGCTGACCGAGATCCTCGCCGACCAGGCGCCCAACTATACGGTCACCGGGATCGGGAGCATGTTCAAGGTGATCTTCACGCGCGAGGGTCCCGGAAAGGACGCCCTCGAGGAGCAGTGCCCGGCCGGCTGCCGACAGGATCCGACCTGTCCGCGCTACGATTACAGCCCGAAGAACGCCGCGGACGTGAAGAACGCCGAGACCGAGCGCTGGCGCCGGATCTTCTGGGGCCAGATGAAGGATCGGGGAATCTTCCTCTCGCAGAACCAGTTCGAGTGCCAGTTCGTCAGCTACGCTCACACCGAGGAGGACGTCGACCGGACGCTCGAGGCGTACAAGGAGGCGCTGTAGGACCGCGTCGCTCGAGCGAACGCGTGCGTTCGACCCGCTCGACGCCGACCCCGTTCCGACGACGGGCGGCGAGCGACGGCCGAACGAGGAGCGCCGGCCGATGACGCCGCGAACGCTCGCCCCGGGGGAGGTAGACGAGGTCGACTGGGCGCGCATCGTCGAGGGGGTGCTGTACCTCTTCCCGCCGGTGCTGGGGGTCGGCGCGGTCGGCGCGCTTCGCGAGGCCGACCCCGGCGTCCCCCTCCTCGAGCGGGGGTTCGTCCTGTTCGCCGCCGCCGGCTACGTCCTCCTGATGCTCGGTACGATCGCCGCGGTGTTCCTCGACGCGCGCCGGGTCCGTCGGTACTCGCGGTGGCGACCGAACCCGCGGCGCAACGCGGCGTTCGCGCTGCTCGCGGCCCCGGTCGCGGGCGTCGTCTACCTCTACCGGCGCCACCGGCGGTTCGGTACGCCGCCGGGGTGGTCGGCCTGGTGGCTCGTCGTCGCCGTCTCGGTCGCCGCGTCGACGCTCGGGCTGGTCGCCGCCGCCGTCGCCATCGTCCGCTCCGTTCCGGGGCTGTTCACGGTCGCCGTCGGGGTGGCCGGCGCGGTCGCATTCGGCGCGTTTCCGATCGCGATCCACCGGGACGCGGCCTACGTGTGCACCCACAGCGGGACGTGGCGCCCGAATCCGGCGTTCTACTTCGGCCTCGCCTTCGGCAGCCTGGTCGTCCCGCCGCTCCAGCCGGTCGTGGCGGGATACTACCTCCTGCGTCGGCGACGAGCGATGGACGGGTGACGCGAGCGAGCGCGTCGCTCCGTGCCACGAGGGTCCGAGCGGCCCGAACCGCCGCTCGAGTCCGAACCGCTCAAGTACGCCACGCCACTATCGATACTCGTGTCGAAGCAGGTGCAGGAGGTCGAGACGATCTTTTGCCACGAGACGGGCAAGGACTACCTCGTCGTGGTCACCCGGGACGGCGAGCGGCTGTTCCGGGCGAAACTCGGCCTCTCCGAAACCGACGCGGGCCCCCGGCCCGCCAAGTTCAGGCTCAAGCGCGGCTCGAGCGAGGAGCCCCGCCAGCCCGACGAGTTCGTCGAACTCGCCCGCATGGCCCGACGGATCCGCATCTCCGAGCAGACCTCCCCCGAGGGGCGGCGGGAACTGACCGAGATGCTCGAGGGCTACCAGCTCGAGGAGAAGGCCAAGACCGTTCGCACCTGCCGGTACTGCGCCTCCGCGGGCCGCTACTCGCCGATCACGACCGAGACGGCGATCAGGGACGGCGACGACTGGATCTGCACCGACTGCGCCGGTCGCGAACTCGAGCGCCACCTCTCCTACGCCGGCAACGTGACGGGCGCGGCGAAAGAGCGCCTCGAGGAACTGATGCTCGAGGTGCAGGACTTAGAACGGATCGCCAACCTGCTCAAGGGGCGGCTCGACCCCGACCTGACGAAGTTCGATACGATCTCGGCGACGACCGACGAGGTCGATCCCGTCCGGGTCGACTCGCTGAACCTGCATCCGGGGCTGCAGAACTTGCTCGAGGACCGGTTCGAGACGCTGCTGCCGGTCCAGAGCCTCTCCGCGGAGAACGGCCTGTTCGAGGGCGAGGATCAACTCGTCGTCTCCGCGACGGCGACCGGCAAGACCCTCGTAGGCGAACTGGCCGGCATCAACCGGGTGCTCAACGGGAAGGGGAAGATGCTCTTTCTCGTCCCGCTCGTCGCCCTGGCGAACCAGAAGTACGAGGACTTCAAAGCGGAGTACGGCCACCTCGTCGACGTCTCGATCCGCGTCGGCGCGAGCCGCATTTCGGACTCCGGAAACAAGTTCGACCCCAACGCGGACGTCATCGTCGGCACCTACGAGGGGATCGACCACGCCCTCCGGACCGGCAAGGACATGGGCGACGTCGGGACGGTCGTCATCGACGAGGTCCACACCCTCAAGGAGGAGGAACGGGGTCACCGCCTCGACGGCCTCATCTCGCGGCTGAAGTACACTTGCGAGCAGCGGGAACGCAGCCGGGACGACTACGGCGGCGCCCAGTGGATCTACCTCTCGGCGACCGTCGGCAACCCCGAACAGCTGGCGGGGACGCTCGAGTCGAAACTCATCGAGTTCGAGGAGCGCCCCGTCCCCATCGAGCGCCACGTCACCTTCGCCGACGGACAGGAGAAGGTGCGCATCGAGAACAAACTCGTCAAGCGCGAGTTCGACACCGAGTCGTCGAAGGGGTACCGCGGCCAGACGATCGTATTCACCAACTCGAGGCGGCGGTGTCACGAGATCGCGCGCAAACTCGAGTACTCGGCGGCGCCGTACCACGCGGGGCTGGATTACAAGCGCCGAAAGCGCGTCGAGCGGCAGTTCGCCGACCAGGAACTCGCCGCCGTCGTGACGACCGCCGCCCTGGCCGCGGGCGTCGACTTCCCGGCCTCCCAGGTCGTCTTCGACACGCTCGCGATGGGCATCGAGTGGCTCTCCGTCCAGGAGTTCCACCAGATGCTCGGGCGGGCGGGCCGGCCGGACTACCACGACGAGGGCACGGTGTACGTCCTCGTCGAACCCGACTGCGCGTACCACAACTCGATGGAGATGACCGAGGACGAGGTGGCGTTCAAGCTGCTCAAAGGGGAGATGGAGCCGGTGATGACCCGCTACGACGAGGCCGCGGCGGTCGAGGAGACCCTCGCCAACGTCACGGTGGGCGGCAAGGCCGCGAAACGGCTCAACGACCGCATGCTCGGCGAGGTGCCCACCAAACACGCGATCGGAAAACTCCTCAAGTACGAGTTCATCGACGGCTTCGAGCCCACGCCGCTGGGCCGGGTCGTCACCCGCCACTTCCTCGACCCCGGCGAAGCGTTCGCCCTCCTCGACGGCATCCGCAAGGACGCCCACCCGTACGAGCTGGTGGCGGCGCTCGAACTCCGCGACGACGATCTCTGAGGGGCGCTCGCTCCCGTTCGGCTCGAGGGGTGCGCCGATTCGTGGGCGCCCCGACTCGAGGACCCTTTCGACTCGGAGTACGCTCAACTCGTGCTCCGATCGCGCCTCCTCCCTCCCGCCGTCCGATTTCTGACGAGCGTCGCGACCTGTACCGAATTCGGATCGTTGCCAGTGCCTATTTATCCGATCACGACCGTGGTTCCCTCAATGCGAGTTTCGACGGGCGTACCCGGCTTCGATACGTTGGTCAACGGGGGCCTCCTGAAAGACCGCCTGTACATCATCAGCGGCCCGCCGGGCAGCGGGAAGACGACCTTCTGCGCGCAGTTCGCGACCAAGGGCGCCATCGACGACGAGCGGACGCTCTACCTGAGCATGCACGAGACCCAGGAGGAACTGGTCAACGACATGTCGAGCTTCGAGTTCGGCTTCGAGAAGGCGATCGCCTCCGGCCAGGTCAAGTTCCTCAACGTCCTCGACGGCGACGCGCAGCGCCTCCTCTCCACCTCCTCGCGGGGCAGCCGGGACGTCTCCGCGAACATCGACAACTTCTCGAACAAGATCGTCTCCATCGTCGAGTCGAAGGGCGTCGACCGGCTGATCATCGACTCCACGATGCTGCTCGAGTACTACTTCTCGGACGACCTCGACGCGCTCGTCACGTTCCTGACGAAGCTCAAGCGGACCGACGCCACGGTGCTTCTGATCTCGGAGATGACCGACCCGACCTCCTACTCCGACGCCCACTACCTGGCCCACGGCGTCGTGTTCTTCCACAACTACCTCGAGGCCGGCGAGATGGTTCGGGGCATCCAGCTGATCAAGATGCGGGGGACGCCGATCGACTGCGACATCCGCGAGATCGAGTTCACCGACCGCGGCCTCCGGGTCGATCCGGAGACGAAAATCCACTCGTGAGTCCCTCGAGATGTACGAAGACACCTACGGAACCGACTGGGAGGAGATCGACGACCGCGAGGAGGCGGTGGAGCGGGCGTACGCGCTGGGTGTTGCCGCGCAACTGGGCGAACGCTACCCCGACGAGTTAGAGCGACTGGTCGACGCCGTTCCGACGACCTACGACCGGAGCTTCGTCGAACTCGCCTACCAGAAGGGCCGGGACGAGGCCCGCGCGCGCGCCGCCGACGTCGACACCGACGAGGAACTCTGGGAGGAACTCGTCGAACCGGAACCGATCGACGACCCCGAGACGTACGACGTGGGCCACGCCGAGTTCCCCGACTCGCTCGAGGGGTTCGACGTCGACACGCTCCCTCCCGACACCACCGAGGCGCTCAAACGACCGACGTTCATGGACCGCTTCGGCACCCGATCCAAACCCCCGTCGCCGGACCGGACCTCGCCGTTCGGACGCTCTCGAGCGGGTTCCCGTCGTGCCGACCGGTCGGCGGACGAGCGCGGATCGGCCAGCGGTCGCCCCGACGACCGTGACGCTCGTCGCGAAGGCGGGGGAACGCCGACCGAGGAGCGCGACGCCCCGTCCGACCGACCGTCCGATTCGACGGCCGCCGACTCGAGCGCGAACGCCGACCCCGAGTCGTCGGGGTCGGGGACGGCCTACGACGAAACTCGGACGAGCGACGCCGGAAACGGGGGCGGATCCGACCGCGAGAGCGGAACCGAACGCGGGAACGAACGGGAAACCGAGGAAGGAACGGGAACCGCCGATCGAACGGATACCGACTCGTAGACCCGCGTCTGGAGCGCAGTTCGTCGCCGCTCCCTCCGCGGCGGTCCCGTTCTCCCGGCCGTCCGACCGCGAGTCAGTGGCACCGCGGATCGCTCGATCGCCGGTCGTCGAGCGCCGCGGATCGTTCGACCGCCGTACTCGAGGGAATTAAGTCGGTCCGCTGAGAAGGGGCGCCAACGCACCCCGAATCCGGGGCGCACAGTCCCCCATGGAGCCGAACGCGAACGCGGACTCGTCCGAGCCGCTCGACGTCGAACCTCCGGCGAACGTCCTCCTGGTTCACCGTTCGGCGGATCCCCGCCCGGAGCCGACGGCCTGCCACGGACTCCGTCACGTCGACGGGCCGACCGCCGCGGTCGCCGTGACGTTCTCCGACGAACCGCCGGAGTGGCCGTACGCGGACGACCTCGAGCGCTTCGGCGTCGTCGCGGTGGGGGACGTGCTCGGCGCCGGCGACGGGCTCCCGGCGTACGACCGGGCGTTCGTGGTCGACCCGGTCGAGGACCCGACGGACCTCGCGGCGATCGGGATCGCGCTCAGCCGGTTCTGCGAGCACTGGTCCGACGACGACGACCACCGCCTCGTCGTCTGTTTCGACTCGCTCGATTCCCTCCTCGTCCACACCGATCCGGCGACGGTCTTCCAGTTCGCCCACGTGCTCGCGACCCGTCTCGAGCGGGTCGACGCCTACGCGCACTTCCACCTCGACACCTCGCGGGTGGAAAACCGGGTGGTCGCCACCTTCGGGACGCTCTTCGACGAGGTCGTCGCCGAGGACGGCTCGCCGGCGTCGATCCCGGAGGCGACCGACGACGAGGTCGCGACGGTGCTCGAGGAGTGGGACGACGGCGACGACGCGGACGACGGATCCGAGTTCGTCTTCGGCGTCACGACCGGCGCGCTCGACGACCTCGACCGGCAGATCGACGTCGCCATCGAGTCGGACCCCGCGTCGGAGACGGACGTCGACCCCGAGGCGGGCGAGTCGCCCGACTCGCTCACCGAGGCGACCGACGAGGACATCGCCGAGACGCTCGACGAGTGACTCGAGGCTGCGCCCGTCACGGCACGAACGCGACGCCGAACAGCGCCAGCAGGAGGACGACCAGCGACCCCGGGAATCCGCCGAGGGCGACGATCACGAGCGCGATCGGCGTGACGGCGACCTGAACGCCGAAGACGGCGTGTGCGAGAAACAGGACGAGCAGGCCGACGATCGCGTTGACGATGAGGGGCTTCGCCGCCCGGACGATCGTCGCGGCGACGAGCACGAATACGAGGGCGAGGACCAGCAGTGCGATCTCGAGTCCGGTGACCATGTGGACGCCCGCTACGACGGGGCCCGGGAAAACCGTTCGGCCGATAACGAAACGCTTTATGACGTCGGTGCGGAAGGAGGGGTACGGGATCGTGGGTTAGCTTGGTATACTTCGGGCCTTGGGTGCCCGTGACCTCGGTTCAAATCCGAGCGATCCCATATTGCTACTGCGAGCAACCTCGCGAGCAGCAGGAAGTGGACGAGCGAGGATTTGAATCAGGGAGTGGTGCGAAGCGGAACGACCGTGGTTCAAATCCGAGCGATCCCATTTTGCTACCGCGAACAACTCCGTGAGCCGCAACATTCGATCGACACGGAGTTGAGTAACGAACCCTCGAGTAGCCCTTCGATACTCGAACCGCTACTGCGAATACCGTTCTAATATCTACTTACGCGATTTGGATGTGATACGGTGTAATCGTGCAACCACTCGAGCGGGGTCTCCCCGAATCTCGTTCGAGCCGTTATGCCTCGAGGGGGCCGTATCGGACGTGTACACTGAGACTGACCGCAATAGCGCCGAGAGGCCCGACTCGAGGTGGACGATAGCTTTCGGATGTAAACGGATCAAACATTACCAAGACTACTTTTTACCGGTGTCGATGACGGCTTCCAGATGACTGATAATCACGGTCACGCTGACGGACGACGATCTCACAGCCGACGCGGTTACCTCGGGGCGCTGCTCGGGGGCGGCGCGGCGGTCCTCGGAGGCGGACGGGTCGGCGCGGTCGGTGAGGACGAGACGAACGAGAAGTACAAACGAAAACGGGGCGAGAAGGCTGGCGGAACGTCGACCGACGACTTCGTCTTCGAACCGACGACGGTCGTCGCCGAGCGAATCCGAGAGGGAGAGCTCTCGCCGGTGGAAGTCGTCGACGCCTTCCTCGAGCGGATCGACGAGCGAGACGACGAACTGAACGCGTTCATCACGCTGATCCCGGAGCGCGCTCGAGCCGAGGCGAAGCAAGCGGAACGGGCGCTCGAGCGCGGGGACGACGTCGGGCCGCTGCACGGAGTCCCGTTCGCGATCAAGGATCGCCAGCGGCTCGAGGGCGTCCGCTTCACCGACGGGTTCCTCGCACTCGAGGACAACGTCGCCGAGGAGACGGATCCGGAGGTGCAGGCGTTCCTCGACGCCGGAGCGATCCCCGTCGGAAAGACGAACACGCCCGAGGGCGGCTACATGGGGAAGACCGACAACCTGCTCATCGGGCCGACGCCGACGCCGTTCGACCTCGAGTTGAACGCCGGGGGCTCCTCCGGCGGGAGCGCCGCCGCGGTCGCCGACGCGATGTTGCCGTTCGCGACGGGCACCGACGGGGCCGGCTCGATTCGTATCCCCGCCTCGTTCACCAATACCTACGGACTCTTTCCGCGGATCGACGATCCCGGGGAGTTCGGGACCGGCAACACGTACTTCCAGCCGAGCGTGTCGACCAGGACCGTCGCCGACGCCGCACTCACGCTGTCGGCGATGTACGAGTACGACGGGACCGAGGAGTTGCGAACGGACTATCGGGCCGCGCTCACCGACGACGTCGACGGTCTCTCGATCGGGTACGACCCCGGGTTGAGCACCTACCCGGTCGACCGACGCGTCCGGGACGTCGTGGACGAAGCGGTCGGAACGATCACCGAGGAAGGGGCGACCGTCGAATCGACCGAGGTCGACCTCGGGCAGTCCTACGAGGAGTTTATCGACGCCGTCTGGATCGTCTGGACCACCTCGTACGCGGAACTGGCGCAGAACCACATGGAGGAACACGGCATCGACGTACTGGGCGAAGATCGGGACCTGTACCCCGATCCGCTGCTCGACATCATCGAAACCGGCTTCGCGTACCGCGAGGACGGCGAGATCCGCGACGACGCACTCGCAAAGACGATCGAGGCGCGCTCGAGGGCGTACGCGGGCCTGCAAGCGGCGCTCGAGGAGTACGACCTCGTCGCCACCGCGACGTTGTCGGTGCCGCCGTTCCCGAACGACGTGCTCGGCCCGACCGAGGTCGACGGGGTCGACGTCCACCCAGTCGTCGGCTGGCTCATCACGACCGTCTGTAACATGACCGGCCATCCTGCGGCGTCCGTCCCGGCCGGACTCACCGCTGACGGCGCGCCGGTCGGGCTCCAGCTCATCGGTCCGTCGCACGACGATCGAACGATCGTCGCCGCGAGCGCCGCCTACGAGCGAGTGAACCCGTGGCACGACGACCATCCCCGACCCTCGAGCGAGGTCGCCGAAGAACGAGGAGATCACCGGAGGGAGACGGGCCACTAACCGCCCGTTTTCGAGGTGGGACGTCGGCGTGAGATCGGGAACGCCCCCGGACGCCCGACGACTCGGCCGAACGAGACAGCAGTTCGTTCCGCGTGCGTTCCAGGAAACGGCAAACTGTTTATGGGGAACAGTTACGTCGGTGTTTCGCATACTCCTCGAGTGGCCACGAACCGTGGCCCGGGAATACAGGACTGCGGCGTGAAGGCCTCTGACTGGTGTCATCCACGCGTGCACGTGCTGTCACACATCGCCGCCGATTCGATACCGTACTGTCTCTGCCTCGAGGCGGCAACCGGGACGCGTCCCCGGACGCCGACGGGGGCGTCCCCTTTCGTGCGTGTGGATCTCGCTCATTCCAACACATATTGGGGGAAGCTACAGGGACCGGGACGTTGACGGTGAGAGTGGCGCGTCGTCCGGCTCGGAACGCAGGGAATGCGGCGAGCGTGTGAGTCCGAACGGCGATCCACCCCCTCGACGCCCTGAATCGAGTCTCGGTCCGCCGGTGACGCACGCGGTCTTCCCGACCACTTCCGGTGCGGTATACGACCATTTATACCCGATGACGCCCCTATCACAGTGCAATGGCGCAAGCGGGAAACGCGGAACTCGTCGACGCGTTCGAGCAGTTCTTCCGTAACTACTACGACAACGAGATCAAGCAGCTTGCGCAGCGATACCCCAACGAACAGCGCTCGCTCTCCATCGACTGGGACGACCTCTACCGGTTCGATCCCGACCTGGCGGACGACTACCTCGAGCACCCCGAACAGCTCCAGGCCTACGCCGAGGAGGCCCTCCGCCTCTACGACCTCCCGATCGACGTGAGTCTCGGCCAGGCTCACGTCCGCATCCGCAACCTCCCGGACACCGAGTCGCCCGAAATCCGGGAGATCCGCGCCGGGCACATGAACAAACTCGTGCAGGTCCGTGGCATCGTCCGCAAGGCCACCGACGTCCGCCCGAAGATCGAGGAGGCCGCCTTCGAGTGCCAGCTCTGTGGCACCCTCACGCGCATCCCACAGTCGACCGGCGATTTCCAGGAACCCCACGAGTGCCAGGGTTGTGAGCGCCAGGGCCCTTTCCGCGTCAACTTCGACCAGTCCGAGTTCGTCGACTCCCAGAAACTGCGCATCCAGGAGAGTCCCGAGGGACTGCGCGGCGGCGAGACCCCCCAGTCGCTCGACGTCAACATCGAGGACGACATCACCGGCGAGGTCACCCCGGGCGACCACGTCTCCGCCGTCGGCGTCCTCCGCCTCGAGCAGCAGGGCAACCAGCAGGAGAAATCCCCCATCTTCGACTTCTACATGGAGGGGATGTCCGTCGACGTCGACGAGGAGCAGTTCGAGGACATGGACATCACCGACGAGGACAAACAGGAGATCGTCCGCCTCTCCGACTCCGAGGACATCTACGAGCGGATGGTCGGCTCGATCGCCCCCGCGATCTACGGCTACGACGAGGAGAAACTCGCGATGATCCTCCAGCTCTTCTCCGGCGTGACCAAGCAGTTGCCCGACGGCTCGAGGATCCGCGGGGACCTGCACATGCTCCTGATCGGTGATCCTGGTACTGGTAAATCGCAGATGCTGGGGTACATCCAGAACATCGCGCCAAGATCCGTCTACACCTCCGGGAAGGGCAGCTCCAGCGCCGGCCTCACGGCCGCGGCGGTACGCGACGACTTCGGCGACGGCCAGCAGTGGACCCTCGAGGCCGGTGCACTCGTCCTCGCCGACCAGGGAATCGCGGCAGTTGACGAACTTGATAAAATGAGGCCGGAGGACCGGTCGGCTATGCACGAGGCACTTGAACAGCAGAAAATTTCGGTTTCCAAAGCCGGGATCAACGCCACCCTCAAATCCCGCTGTTCGCTGCTGGGCGCGGCGAACCCCAAGTACGGTCGGTTCGACCAGTACGAGCCGATCGCCGAGCAGATCGAACTCGAGCCCGCGCTTATCTCCCGATTCGACCTGATCTTCACGGTGACGGACAAGCCGGACGAGGAGAAGGATCGCAACCTGGCGGAGCACATCCTGAACACGAACTACGCGGGCGAGTTGACGACCCAGCGCGAGCACATTACCTCCCTCGACGTCTCGACCGAGGAGATCGAGCAGATGACCGAGAAGGTCGATCCGGTGATCGACGCCGAGTTGTTGCGAAAGTACATCGCCTACGCCAAGCAGAACTGCCACCCGCGGATGACCGAGGAGGCCCGGGAGGCGATCCGGGACTTCTACGTCGACCTCCGGTCGAAGGGGACCGACGAGGACGCCGCAGTGCCGGTGACGGCCCGAAAACTCGAGGGGCTGGTCCGCCTCTCGGAGGCGAGCGCTCGCGTCCGTCTCTCGGATACGGTCGAGATCGAGGACGCGGAACGCGTGATCGACATCGTCCACTCGTGCCTGCAGGACATCGGGGTCGACCCCGAGACGGGCGAGTTCGACGCGGACATCGTGGAGGCGGGGACGTCGAAGTCCCAACGCGACCGGATCAAGAACATCAAGCAGCTCATCAGCGACGTCGAACAGGAGTACGACGACGGCGCGCCGATCGACATCGTGCTCGAGCGGGCCGCCGAGATCGGGATGGACCAGTCGAAGGCCGAACACGAGATCGAGAAGCTCAAGCAGAAGGGGGAGGTCTACGAGCCGAGCACGGACCACCTCCGGACGACGTAGAGGCGAGAGGCAACCTCGATCTGTGCCGCTCCGGCCGCACGACGTTCCGGTGGGAGAACGCTCGAGTGCTGAGCGGAGCGCATCGCTTCGATACCCGAGTGACGAATTCGAGACCCGGCGCCGTTGCTACTCGCCTCCGAACGCGTTCGGGATGGAATGCAGCGTCGGCTCGTCGTACTTAAAGCTCCTCGAGTACGCAGACGGTCGATCGGATCGTCACGGGGGAGACGCCGGCGACCTCGGCTGCGGCGGTCTGAGTCAGATCGTCGACGTTCTCGCCTCGCGTATCGTCGCCGCCGTCGGTGGCCGCGTCGGGTTCGGCCGCTCGGACTGCGGCGGCGTACAGGCAGGCCGCGGCGACGCCGCTCGGGTTTCGGCCGCCGATCAGCCCCTCCTCGAGGAGGGTTTCGACGTACTCCCGGGCTCTGCGCTCGACGTCGGCGTCGAGCCCGAGTTTCGACGCGTACCGCGGGAGGTACTGGGTCGGGTCGATCGGACCCGTTGGCAATCCGAGGTCGCGGTTGAGCGCGTCGTAGGCGACTTTGAGTTCGCCGTCGCTCGCGCGGGCGACGGTGGTGATCTCCCCGAGGGTCCGCGGGATCGAGAGGGTTCGACAGATCGCGTACACCGAGGCGGCGGCGAAGCCCTCGATCGAACGCCCTCGAAGGAGATCTTCGGACTGGGCTGATTCGAAGAGCGTGCAGGCCTGTTCGCGGGCGGTGGCGGGAAGGGTGAGTTCCGAGACGATCCGCTTGATTTCGGTGAAGCCGTAGACCTGGTTCCGATCGGCTTTCGAGGAGATCCGCGCCCGGTTGTGTTCTCGACGCATTCGCGCGAGTTGCCGTCGTTTCCGTCCGGTCAATCGGGAGCGAGTTCCGTAGCCAATCTCGGTCGAGAGCCCGCGGTCGTGTCTCGAGCGGGTCAGGGGGGCCCCGGTTCGGCGCCGGTCGAGTTCGTCGTCGAACGATCGCCACTCGGGACCGGGGTCGATCGCATCCTCCGAGGTGACGAGTCCACACCGTTCGCAGACGGTTTCGGTCCCTGTGATCCGCAGTCGTCCGTCGCACTCCGGACAACGTCCTGTTGAATTGGTATCTGCCATTACCGTTGTTCCCTCACTGTCCCGTTTCGCGCGATTATATTTAAAACATACGCGGCGAGATAAATGCGACTGCGGTCGATTGTCGACCGTCGCGATTACTGCTCGAGGTGGTCGAGAACACCCGCAGTTTCGCCGGGAACCGGTTCGGGGTCGACGCCGGCGGCAGCGGCGGCGTCGGGGTCTTTGAGCAGGTGGCCGGTGGTAAGGCAGGCGACGCGTTCGTCGTCGCTCACGACGCCCTCGGCGCGGAGTTCCCTGAGGCCGGCGACGGAAGCGGCGGAAGCGGGTTCGACGCCGATGCCCTCCTCGGCGAGGTCGCGCTGGGCGGCCGTGATCTCCTCGTCGCTGACGGCGACGGCGGTGCCGCCGGTCTCCCGGATCCCCGGGAGGGCCTTGGGCGCGTTCACCGGGTTGCCGATCCTGATCGCGGTCGCCCGGGTCTCGACCTCGTCCCAGCGTCGGACCTCGTCGGCGCCGTTCTCGATGGCTTCGACCATCGGGGCCGCCCCCTCGGCCTGCACGCCGGTTAGTTTGGGTACGTCGTCGACCTCGAGTTCACCCGCCTGGACGAGTTCGCGGAACGCCTTGTACAGCGCCGAGGTGTTGCCCGCGTTGCCGACCGGGAGGACGATCCGATCGGGGACCTCGCCGTAATCGGCCAGGAACGCCTCGAGGATCTCGAGGCCGATGGTCTTCTGCCCCTCGAGGCGGAAGGGGTTGAGCGAGTTGAGCAGGTAGGCCTCGCCACCCTCGGCGAGGTCCTGGACGATGTCGAGGCAGGTGTCGAAGTTCCCCTCGACTTCCAGTATTCGGGCCCCGTGGAGGCTCGCCTGGGCGATCTTACCGGCGGCGACCTTACCTGCCGGGAGGAGGACGAGCGTCTCCATCCCGCCGCGGGAGCCGTAGGCGGCCAGCGCGGCGCTCGTGTTCCCGGTGGAGGCGCAGGCGAGGCGGTCGGCTCCCAGTTCCTTCGCGACGGCGACGCCGACGGTCATTCCGCGATCCTTGAACGAGCCGGTGGGGTTCATCCCCTCGTGTTTGATCCGCAGGGCCTCGACGCCGACGTCGGCCTCGAGTCGGGGAACCTCGTACAGCGGCGTCGCCCCCTCCTGGATCGAGACGCCCGACTCGAGGGGGAGGGCCGCCGCGTAGCGCCAGACGCCGGTTCCGGAAAAGTCGTCGAACGTCGGCAGGTCGGCGTAGCGCACCTCGAGCAGGCCGTCGCACGAATCGCAGGTGTAGCAGATCTCCTCGAAGGGGGCGAACGTGTCGCCGCAGGCGATGCACTCGAGCCAGACGCCGTCGACGGCGTCCGCGGGTTCGGCCGGCTGCGCGGCGGAGAGGCTGAGACTCATTGTCAGCCGAGAGGGTCGGTGAGGGGAAAAAGGACGTGGATTCCGCGGCGCGACTTCGTCGGTTCCGATCTCAGCGCTGGGGCTGTCGGGATCGAGCGACGGTGTCAGAAATGCGGAATCGAGCGTCGGAGGATCACTCGAGCAGCCAGCTCAACAGCGCCTTCTGCGCGTGCAGCCGGTTCTCCGCCTGGTCGAAGACGATCGAGCGCTCGCTCTCGAGGACGTCGTCCGTAATCTCCTCGCCGCGGTGGGCGGGCAGACAGTGCATCACGGAGGCGTCGTCGGCGTGCTCGAGGAGGTCGGAACAGACCTGGAAGCCCTCGAAGTCGTCCGTACGGACGTCGCGCTCGTCCTCCTGGCCCATGCTGATCCAGACGTCGGTGTAGATGACGTCGGCGCCGGTGGCGGCCTCGACGGGATCGTTCGTGATCGTCGGATCGCCGCCGAGGTCGCGGGCGCGCTCGAGCACGTCGTCGTCGATCTCGTACCCCGCCGGCGTGGCGACCCTCAGGTCGACGTCCGTGAGGGCGCAGCCGAGGGCGAACGACTGGGCGACGTTGTTCCCGTCGCCGATCCAGGCCGCCGAAACATCCTCGAAGCCGCCCTCGTGCTCGCGGATCGTCAACAGGTCGGCGAGCGTCTGGCAGGGGTGGGCGTCGTCGGTGAGGCCGTTGACGACCGGCACCGAGGAGTACTCGGCGAGCACCTCGATGTTCTCGTGTTTGAACACCCGGGCCATCACCGCGTCGACGTAGCGCGAGAGCGTCCGCGCGGTGTCCTTCAGCGGCTCACCCCGGCCTAGCTGGATGTCGTCGGCGCCGAGGAAGATGGCGTGGCCGCCCAGCTGGGTCATCCCCGTCTCGAAGGAGACGCGGGTGCGCGTGCTCGGCTTCTGGAAGATCATTCCGAGCGTCTGCCCCTCGAGGTCCGCGTGCTCCTCGCCCGCGCGTTGGGCGCGCTTGTACGCGGCCGCGAGGTCGAGAACCTCCTCGAGTTCGGTCGCCGAGAGGTCGTCGACGTCGGTGAGGTGGCGGAGGCCGGCCGCCCCCGCGTTCGCATCCGTCCCGTCGTCCGTGCGGGCCATCAGTCGTCACCCCGCAGGTCGAGCGCGACGCGCGCTAAGATCTCGACGGAGCGGTCGAACTCGGAGAGCGAGAGGCGCTCGTCGGGCGCGTGGTCGAGTTCGGAGTTGCCGGGGCCGTAGGTGACCATCGGGCAATCCCACTCGCGGGCGTAGAGGTTCATGTCGCTGGTGCCGGTCTTGCGCAGCAGGCGGGGCTCGCCGCCTTCCTTCCGGATCGCCGCGCGGAACGCCCGCGCGACCTCCGTTCGGGGGCTCATCATGACCGGCGGGATGGGCTCGGCCCACGAGACCGTCCCGACCTCGAGTTCCGCCTCGGCCGTCTCTCGAACCGTGTCCGCGTCGAGCGACGGCGGGATCCGCAGTTGCACGTCGAGGGTGGCTTCGACCGAGAGGCCGTCCTCGCTGATACCGGCGTCGACGTCGACGGGTTTGGCGGTGACGCGCTCGAAGACGGGGTGGTACTCGTCGTTGGCGAACGCCTCCTCGACGGCGGTCCACCAGGTGGTGGCGTGCTGGATGGCGTTGGGTTCGGGTCTCGAGGTGTGGCCGGATTCGCTGGTCGCCACGTAGGTGCCCGCGAGGAACCCGCGGTAGCCGAGCGTGATGCCCGTCGCGCCCGAGGGCTCGCCGTTGACGACGGCCTCCGGAACGTCGTCGCGATCCTCTACGAGGTGGCGCGCGCCGCGGGAGTTGGTCTCCTCGCCGACGACGCCGACGAAGGAGACGCCCGTTCGGACGGCCGCAGCTGCCATCGCCGCGAGCGGCCCGGTCGCGTCCACGCTGCCGCGCCCCCAGAGGACGTCCTCGCCCACCTCGGCGACCGACCCGTCCTCGTCGTCGTCCGCCTCCCTGACCTCGACCGGGATCTCGCCCGGCACGGTGTCGACGTGAGAGGTCAACAGGACGGAATCGTCAGCCGGGGCGCGAACGTTGCCGACTTCGTCGATCCAGACTTCACGGCCGTGGGCCTCGAAGAACTCGGCGAGTCGGGCCGCGGCCTCCTCCTCCTCGCCCGACGGCGAGGGGATCGACACGAGGTCGACCAGCAGTTCGCGGGCCTCCTCGAGCGAGACGTCGCTCGTGTCGCTCATGGTCGCGTTCATGGTTACCTGGACTCCGTTTCGGCTTCGGGCGCGAGGACGCCCTCGAGCGCCTCGACGAGTCGGTCGGCGTGCGATTCCTCGAGCACCAGCGGCGGCAGGAGCCGCACGACGGTTCGGCCGGCCGGCAGCGCCAGAATCTGGTGGTCGAGCGCGAGGTCGCGGGCGACGCGGTTCGCCCCCCGCTTCACCTCGACGCCGACGAGTAAGCCCTCGCCGCGGATCTCGCGGACGTGGTCGCCGACGGCCGCCTCGAGTTCGTCGACGAGGTAGTCGCCGACCTGGGCGGCGTGGGCGGGCACCTCATCCTCGACGAGCGTCGAGATCGTCGCGTGGACCGCCGCGGCGACGACGGGGCCGCCGCTGAACGTGGCGTTGTGCGAGGCCGCGCCGTCGGCGATCCAGTCGCGGACCGCGATCGCGCCGACTGGCAGGCCGTTACCCAGCCCCTTCGCCGTCGTGAGTACGTCGGGCGTGACGCCCGCGTGCTGGCAGGCCCACATCTCGCCCGTGCGACCCATGCCGGTCTGGACCTCGTCGAGGACGAGCGCCGCGCCCGCCTCGTCGGTGAGGTCGCGTGCCGCCTCGAGGTAGCCCGCGGGCGGGACGTTGATCCCGCCCTCGCCCTGGATCGGCTCGAGGATCACGGCGGCGGTCTCGTCGTCGACGGCGTCGGCGAGTTCCTCCGCGTCGCCGTAGGGGACGAACTCGACGTCGCCGGCCAGGGGCTCGTAGGGCTTCTTGTACTTGTCCTTCCAGGTGGCCGCGAGCGACCCCATCGTCCGTCCGTGGAACGAGCGGGTCGCGGCGACGATCTTCGAATTTCCGGTCGCGGAGCGAGCGAACTTCAGCGCGGCCTCGTTGGCCTCGGTCCCGGAGTTGCAGAACCACGCCCCCTCGAGTCCGTCGGGCGTCGCCGCGACGAGCGCGGCGTAGGCGTCCTCGCGCGCCTGGACGGGGTACGAGGAGTCGACGAACGTCAGATCACCGACCTGTTCTTGCACCGCGTCGACGACCGCGGGGTGAGAGTGACCCAGCGGCGTACAGGCGTAACTCGCGCCGGCGTCGAGGTACTCGGTGCCGTCGGTGGCGTAGAGGAACGGTCCCTCGCCGCGCTCGATGGCGATGGGCTTGCCGCCGGAGACGAAGTCGAGGTCGCTCACTGCTCGGCCACCTCCGCTTCCTCGTTCTCGTCGTCGCCCTCGAGTGCGCCGGGTTCGATCGTCGTCCCGTCGCCCGCGAGCGCGCTCGAGATGGGCTCGTCGGCGTTCGCGTCGGCCACGACGACCGATGTCGCGCCGCCCTCGAGCGCCTCCCGAGCGGCCATCACCTTCTTCGTCATGAACCCTTCCGCGGCGTCTTTGACGACCCCGAACTCCTCGACCGTCGAGGCGGACTCGATCCGCGTCGACTCGTCGTCGGGGTCCTCGTAGACGCCCGAGACGTCGGTCAGGAGCACGAGGTCGGCGTCGATCGCGCCGGCGATCGCTGCCGCCGCACGGTCGGCGTCGGCGTTGACGGCCGTGTAGCCGCCGTCGCGCTCCGCGCCGAGCATCGGGACGGAGACGACGGGGACGTAGGTCGGGAGAAGCGTCTCGAGCAGGTCCGCGTTGACGGACTCGATCTTGCCCGAGTGGTCGCCGCGCTTGATCTTCTTCTTGCCGTCCTCGAGCACCCTGACCGCGGACTTGCGCTTGCCCTCGAGGAGCTTTCCGTCGGTGCCGGTCAGTCCCACCGCGTTAACGCCGAGGTTCTGCAGGCTCTCGACGAGGTCGGTGTTGAGCTTGCCCGGCATGACCATCTTGAAGACGTCCATGGTGCGCTCGTCGGTGAACCGCCCGACGACGCCGCCGGGGGTCTCGACGTAGGTGGGCTCCTCGCCGAGTTCCTCGAGCGTCTCGTCGACGGCGGTCGACCCGCCGTGGGTGAGGACGACCTCCTCGCCCGCCTCGACGAGGCTCGCGACGTCCGCGAGCGCGCCCTTCGGATCGACGGCTCGAGCGCCGCCGATCTTTACCACGACGGTCACGCGAGCCACCTCCGGTGGCGAGTGTGACTAGATAAGTCGCAGCCCGCGCAGCAACGCGAGCAGGTGCCTCTTGGCGTAGTCATGCTAGGGCGCCCCCACGGGGTGCAGCCCCGCGAACTCGAGTCCGGCCGTCTCCTCGAAGCCGAGCGCGACGTTGGCCGCGTGGACGGCCTGTCCGGCCGATCCCTTCATCATGTTGTCGATGGCCGAGAAGACGACCACGCGCTTGTTCGACGGGTCGAGTTCGAAGCCGACCTCGGCGACGTTCGTTCCCGCGACGGCCTTCGGTTCGGGGTAGCGGTAGACGCCGGAGCCGCCGGCGGCCATGCGGACGAACGGTTCGTCCTCGTAGCATCCCCTGTAGGCTTTCCAGAGGTCCCCCTTCGAGACCGGTCCCGAGGGGAAGACGTGGCTCGTCGCGCTGGCGCCGCGGACCATGTCCACGGCGTGGCACGTAAAGGCGACCGTCGTGCCGAGGAACTGCTCGATCTCGGCCTCGTGTCGGTGGCCGGTAGGCGCGTACGGGCGCACGACGCCCGAGCGCTCGGGGTGGCTCGAGGCCTCGCCGCCGCCGGCGCCGCCCTCCGAGGAGCCGACTTTCACGTCGACGACGATCTGTTGATCTCCGTCGACGATTCCCGCTTCGACGAGCGGGTAGAGCCCGAGGATCGTCGCGGTGGCGTTGCAGCCGCCGCCGGCGATCAGGTCGGCGCCGGGGAGGCTCTCCCGGTTGATCTCGGGCAGGGCGTACTCCGCTCGCTCGAGGTACTCCGGCGCGACGTGGCCGTCGTACCACTCGTCGTACTGTTCCTCCGTGTTCAGGCGGAAGTCCGCCGAGAGGTCGACGACGGTGTCGGCGATCTCGAAGAAGTCGTCTATCTGCTCCATGCTGACGCCGTGGGGGGTCGCGGTAAACAGGACGTCGACGGACTCGAGGTCGTCGGGTTCGGTGAATCGCAGGTCCGTCCCGCGCAGGGGCGGGTGGACGGAGCCGACGCTCTTGCCGGCTTTCGACCGGCTGGTGACCTCGGCGAGTTCGAAGTTGGGGTGGCCCGCGAGCAGGCGAAGGAGTTCGCCGCCCGTGAAGCCGGAGCCGCCGACGACGCTCGCCGTCACGGTCTCCGCACCCGTCTCGACGTCGCTCGTTTCGACCGCCATCAGACGGTCACCTCGATCGAATCGTCGACGCCCGCCTCGGCCTTCGCCTCGAGCCAGTCGACGACCCGCGCGGGTACGTCGATCTCGCCGTCGACGGCGTCGGTCAGCGCCTTGAACTCGACGGTGTGGTTGACCTCGTGGACGGTGTAGCCGTCGTCGCCGTCCTCCATGAGGTCGATGCCGAGCAGGCCGCCGCCGACGGCGTCGCTGGCCTTCCGGACGAGTTCTTCGGCCTCGTCGTCGAGTTGGAAGACGTCGGTCTCGGCGCCCTTCGCGGCGTTGGTGAGCCAGTGGTCCGAGGATCGGACCATCGCCGCGATCGGTTCGCCGTCGGTCGCGAGCACGCGGATGTCGCGGCCGTTCTTCTCGACGAACTCCTGGATGTAGAACACCTTGTGCTCGTAGTGGCCGAGCGTGGCCTTGTGCTCCAGGATGGCCTCCGCGGCGTCGCGGGAGTCGATCTTGGCCATCAGGCGTCCCCACGAGCCCACGACGGGCTTGAGGACGCACGGGTAGCCGAACTCCTCGATCGCCTCGAGGGCGCTCTCCTTGGTGAACGCCACCTTCGTCGCGGGCGTGGGAACGCCCGCGGACTCGAGCGCGAGGCTGTTCTTCGCCTTGTCGGCGCAGATTTCGGCGGTCTCGTGGCTGTTGACGACGGGGATCCCGTAGGCCGCACAGAACTGCGTGGCGTACAGGCTCCGGCTCGTCGCGAGACAGCGGTCGACGACGACGTCGACGTCTGCGAGCGCCTCGGGCGCCTCGGAGATGTCGAAGACCTCCTTGCGGACGTCGACCTTCTCGACCTCGTGGCCGCGCTCGCGAAGCTCGTTCAGCAGGAGCTTCTCGTCCTTGCGGATCCGGGAGTAGAGTAATCCTACTTTCACGATCACTCACCCCAGTCCTCTTCGAGCTCCGGGGCTCGCTCGAGGACTGGCGGCTCGGTGTCGACGACTTCCAGTTCGGCTCCGCAGGTCGTACAGTCAACGATCTCTCCGACTTCCAGATCGTCGTGCAGGGTCACGTCAGCCCCGCACTCGACGCATTCGGTCATTGTACTCCCAACTCCGAGCCGGTATCCCTTAAAGGCTTCGAAATTACCAGAGAGGTTACAATAAGCGCACTGTCCTCTAACGGTCCGTCAGGGCGAATTTACCGCGTGTTTCGTTTGACTTATCATCAAATAGGTAAATTGTCCCCTCGCGGGGACGGCGGCGGGAGCCGAGCTCCCGCTCGCCCGCAGGTTCGTCCCTCACCTGCGGACGGCGGTAGCGGCGGCGTCGGAACGGGTGCGATTTCACACATACTCGTTCACCTCCTCGCGGAGCGCGTCGTGGGCCGACGAGAGCGATTCCGACGCATCCATGAGTTTCTCCTGATCGGTTTCGAGCGACGAACGAGCCGACTCGAGTTGTGTCCGAACGGCGAGAGGTGCCGGTCCGCCCTGCGAATCGCGGCTCGCGACGCTCTCGGCGGGGTCCAGCGCGGCCTCGACCGCGTCGGGGTTGACGAAGACCTCGAGGGGTTCGCCGAGCACTTCCCGCGCGGCCGACTCGAGCGCGTCGTAGTCCGCGCCGTCTTCCGCCGCGATCGCAACTACCTCGTGTGCGGTGCGGAACGGCAACCCGTTCTCGGCCAGCAGGTCCGCGACGCCCGTCGCGGTCGAAAAGCCCTCGCCGGCCGCCCCGGCCAGCGCGTCCTCGTTCCAGTCGGCCGTCGCGACCGCGCCGGCGGCGACCTCGGTCGCCTCGGTCACGGCGTCGACGGCCTCCCAGACGTGGGGAGTCGCGCGCTGCAAGTCGCGGTTGTACGCGCGGGGGAGTCCCTTGAGCGTCGTCTGAAGCCCCTGGACGCCGGCCGCGGCGTCGCCCGCGACCGCCCGAACCAGCTCGAGCGTGTCGGGGTTCTTCTTCTGGGGCATGATCGACGACGTCGAGGAGTAGTCGTCCGACAGGGAAACGAAGCCGCGGTTCGCGAAGAGGATCACGTCCTCAGCGAGCCCCGACAGCGTCGTCGCCAGGATCGACAGCGCGCTCGCCGTCTCGAGCAGGAAGTCCCGGCTCGAGGAGGCGTCCATCGAGTTCTCGAGCACCGAGTCGAATCCCAGCAGGTCGGCGGTGCGCTCGCGATCGATTTCGAACGTGGTGCCCGCGAACGCCGCGCCACCCAGCGGCGACGCGTTGATGCGGCCGTACGCCTCGAGCAGGCGCGCCGTGTCGCGGCGAACGGTCTGCTCGTAGGAAAGCGCCCAGTGGGCGACCGTGATCGGCTGGGCGGGCTGGAGGTGAGTGTAGCCGGGCATCACCGTCTCGGCGTGCTCGTCGGCCACCTCGCAGAGCACCTCGCGCAGGGAACACGTCGCCTCGAGCGCGGAGAGGGCGTCCTCGCGGAGGCGGTACCGGATGCAGGCGGCCACCTCGTCGTTGCGCGAGCGCGCGGTGTGCATCTTCCCGCCCTCCTCGCCGATGCGCTGGATGACGGCGGTCTCGATGGCCTCGTGGACGTCCTCGCCGTCGGGCAGCGAGGCGTGGCCGTCGACCTCGATCGCGTCGAGGGCGGTCAGTATCTCGCCGGCGACGTCCGCCTCGATTATCCCCCGCTCCGCCAGCATCACCACGTGCGCGCGGTCGACCTCGAGGTCGGCTTCGAAGATGCGCTCGTCTGCCTCGAGCGAGGAGAGGAAGCTCCGCGCGGGGCCGCCGCTGAACCGGTCTCGTCGGATGACGCTCCCGTCACCCTCGGCTGCGGCGTCGGCGGTCCCGTCGTCGGTGGCGCTCTCCTCGGTCATGATTACTCGTCGGTCTCGTCGGACTCGCCGCCGTCGGCGGCGACCTCGAGTTTCTCCTCGGCGGCCTTTACCGCGGAGTTGGCGAGGCGGCGCTGGAAGCCGTGGTACTTCGCGACGCCCGTGGCGTCCTCCTGGGTGATCTTCCCGACCGTCTCGGTGTCGAAAGAGGCGTGGGCTGCGGAGTAGGCGGCGAACTCGCTGTCGCGGCCGACCGCGCGGGCCTGGCCGCCCTCGAAGCGGATCTTCACCGTGCCCGTCACGCGCTTCTGGGTCTCGGCGATGAATCCCTCGAGCGCGCTCACGAGCGGGGCGTCGATCAGGCCCTCGTAGCCCTTCTTCGACCACTTCCCGTCGATCAGCTGCTTGAACTCGCGCTCCTCCTGGGTGAGGACGAGCCCCTCGAGCGCCTCGTGGGCGTTGAGCAGCGTCGTCGCCGCGGGGTGCTCGTAGTTCTCGCGCACCTTCAGCCCGAGCATGCGATCTTCCATCGAGTCGGTGCGGCCGACGCCGTAGGAGCCGGCGAGGTCGTTGAGGTGCTCGATGAGGGACACGGGGTCCATCTCCTCGCCGTCGACCGCGACGGGGTAGCCCTCCTCGAACTCGATCTCGATCGTCTCGGTCTCGCCCGTCGGGTCCTGCGTCCACTCGTAGATCTCCTTCGGGGGGACGTAGTTGGGGTCCTCGAGTTCGTCGCCCTCGATCGAGCGGCTCCAGAGGTTGGTGTCGATCGACCAGTCGCCGCCGCTGCCGCCCTCGACGGGCAGGTTCTTCTCGGCGGCGTACTCCTGCTCCCACTCGCGCGTGAGCCCGAGTTCGCGCACGGGCGCGATCACTTCGAGATCGGAGTCGCGCCAGATGGCCTCGAACCGCAGCTGGTCGTTCCCCTTACCCGTACAGCCGTGGGCGATGCCGGTGCAGTCGTGTTCCTCGGCGACCTCGAGGATCGCCTCGGCGATTACCGGACGAGCCAGCGCCGTGCCGAGGGGGTATCCCTGGTAGGTCGCGTTCGCGCGAACGCTCTCGAGACAGAGTTGAGCGAATTCGTCTCGCGCGTCGACGACGTAGTGTTCGAGGCCCAGCGCCTCGGCGGTCTCTTCGGCCTCGTCGAACTCCTCGGCCGGTTGGCCGACGTCGACGGTAACGCCGATGACGTCGTCGTATCCGTACTCCTCCTCGAGCAGGGGGACGCAGACGGTCGTGTCCAGCCCACCCGAGAACGCAAGTGCCACGCGGGTCATATCGTACTCGATAGCAATCGAAGGACGGACTTAAATTCACTGATTTCAGTTAGGTAATTTTCTCAGAAAGCGGTAGCTAACTACAGAACCAAAGAGTATCTGGGGATTTGGGGAAAACACCGAAATTGAGGGATGTGATGTAGTGCGGGCTCAAAGGCCCGGCCGCGGTCGCCGCCGTGGGACGGACCCGTCGGTACCGAGAACGGTGGGCGCGGTGCCGACGGTGTGACTCATTGCGTGACCAAACGAACTCCTCCCTCTTAAATCCTGCTCGTTCTGGCAACGATTGCCCCTCCGAGGGTGGTCGGCAGGGCCCCTTCGCCGGCGTCTCACTCCTCCCGCTCGTCGTCGGGGAGCGTGAGGACGTTCTCGCGGCCGATCCGGAAGACGTCGATCTCGTCGTCCTCGCGGAGTCCGGTGACGACCTGGCTCGTCTTCGCCTCGGTCCAGTCGAGTTCCGAGACCACCTCCTGTTGTTTCATCCGCCCGCCGCGCTCCTCGAGCAGTCGGAGGACGTGCTCCTCGTTACTCAACAGCTCCGGGGGCGGTCCGTCCGGTTCGTCCGCGTGCGCTTCCCCCTCGCCCTCCGGGGGGTCCTCGAGTCCGGACGCGGCGACGGGGGATTCGGCAGACGCGGTCGGCGCCGCGGGTTCGGACCCGGTCCGCCCGGATCGGTACCACCAGCCCGCGGCGCCGACGGCGGTCAGCGCGAGCGCCACGCCGCCGACGAGCAACCACGTCGCGGGAAACTCGGCGTCGGACGATCCGCCCGCGGGCCCATCCCCGCCGGTTTCACTCGCTTCGACCACCTCGACGGTGGGTTCGCCCTCGAAAAATTCGGATTCGTCGCCGTCCCAGACCGCCGCCGACTCGCGTCGATCGTCGGGCTGGGGTTCGATCGACGTGGCCTCGTGGGACTCGGGCCAGGCGATCACCAGGCGCATGTGGTCGTCGAGTTCGTACTCCTCGATCGCGTCGCCGATTTCGATCATCGGGAGTTCGACGTAGGCGAACTCCTCCCAGACGAACGTAACCCGGACGTAGCCGTACTCGTGGGGCGTCGTCGTCTCGTCGGTTCCGATGGAGACGTCGCGAATCGCCATCTCCTCGCGGCCCGTCTCGTTGGCGGCCTCCGTAGCGGTCTCCGACCAGCGCTCCTCGAACGTCGCGACGTACTCGTCCTCGCGCTGGTCGACGGAGGCGTTCAGCTCCTCCCAGTCGACGGGTTCGTCGCCGTCCTCGTCCGCACCGCCGGCGTCGCTCTCGTTCCCGTCGTCGGTTCCGTCCTCCTCGAGCAGGTACTCGTACTCGAGGGTCACGAACGCGGTTCCGTTCTCCGCGACCTCGATCTCGGTCAGGTGCGAGTCGGGGACCGGTAGCGTCGCGTTCTCTTCCTCCTCCTGGAGGGCTGGCATCGACGTACCCCGATCGATCGACGTGGCGCTCGCCGGTTCGATCGCCGGAGTCGAACTCCCGTCCGCGACGCCCCCGTCGACCGCGGGATCGCCGAGGACCGCGGACGGAACCAGCGCGAACGAACACCCAACCACCACGAGCACGCAGAGCAGGGCCTGAAGCCCCCGTTCGTCCATTATTGAGTGATGGTCCTGCCGGCTAAATAGGTCTTTCCGACCGACGCCGGGAGCGTCGCCCTCGAGCGGCCCCGCGCCGGAGAACGCAGGACTCATAGGCCGAGATCCCCTAGGTTCGCCGAAGTGTACAGCGTCAACGTCCCGGTCCCCGGACGCGTTCGCGAACTCGCGGCCGACCTCTACCCCTCCCTGCTCGGCTTCGACTCCGTCCGCGAGGACCACTCGTTCCTGCTCAAACGGCTGGGCGACGCCGACCAGGTCGGCGACCTCCAGCGACGAGCGCACCGGGCGCTCGAGGGGACGCCCGCCGTCGAGGCCCGCATCACGGGCATCGACTACTTCGCGGACCCGCCGCTCGGCTCCGCGCCCGTCGTCTACCTCGCCGTCGAGAGCCCCGGCCTCGAGTCGATCCACGTCGACCTCGCGAGCGCGTTCGACCCCGTCGACGGCCTCGAGGGCCCCGACTACGTCCCCCACGTCACCCTCGCCCGCGGCGGCGACCTCGAGGCGGCGGAGCGACTCGCCGACCGCGAGATCGACCCCATCCGGTGGACCGTCAGCGAACTCGAGTTCTTCGACGGCACCTATCGGCTCCCGGTGAGCCGCGTCTCGCTGCCGGCGTGAGACGACTCCTCTCTCCCGATTTTACCGTCCGTCTCGCACCCCCTCCCCGAGTCCACCGGCGGTGACTCCGTCGTCGGCCGTCCACAGCCCGGAACCGTTCGTCGGCGCGCACTGAGCCGCGTCGAGCGACGAGCGAGTCGCGGCGAAGCACTCGCGAGGGATGAGGAGCGCAGCGAAGCGAGCACCGCAATCGGCTGGGGAGGGCGTGGAAACGTCTCGCGTTCGTGCGACCGAGGCCGCTCGGTCGACTCGAGCGTTCGACGCTGCCCCGGCCGCCGATACACTCGAGACGCGAACCGGATCGACGTCCGCGCCCGCGACTCGAGGAGCGATGAACGCGAACTATAACCCTCGAGTTCCACCACCCCGATAATGACCGTCGTCGACGAGGACCACGACGATTCCGACGCCGAAGACCGGGAGAACCCGTACCTCCGGAACCCGCCGACGGAGTTCGAACCGCTCGAGGCCCTCTCCGAGGAGGAGGCCGAGCGCCAAATCGAACGCCTCCGCGAAGCGATCCGGGAACACGATCGCCGCTACTACGCCGAAAACGACCCCATCATCGCGGACCGGACCTACGACGCCCTCTTCTCGAGGCTGCAGGCGCTCGAGGAGGCGTTCGACCTCGCCCACACAGACAGCCCCACCCGCAGCGTCAGTGGCGAGCCCATCGATGCGTTCGACACCGTCGAGCACGTCGCGCCGATGCTCTCGATCGATTCGAGCGGCGACGTCGCGGACGTCCGCGAGTTCGACGAGCGCGTCCGCCGGGAGCTTCGCGAGGCCGGGTTCGACCCCGACGACGTCCGGTACGTCTGCGAACCCAAGTTCGACGGCGTCTCGATGGAGTTCGTCTACGAAGACGGCCGCCTCGAGCGGGCGGTCACCCGCGGCAACGGCCGGGAAGGCGACGACGTCACGCGGAACGCGCGGACCATCGGCGCGGTTCCGGGACGACTGCACGACGACCCGCCGGAACGCTTCGCCGTCAGGGGGGAGGTCTACATGCCAAAGGACGCCTTCCAGGCGCACAACCGCGAGCGGATCGAGCGCGGCGAGGAGCCGTTCGCCAACCCGCGGAACGCGACCGCGGGGACGATCCGCCAGCTCGACCCCTCGGTCGTCGCCGAGCGCCCCCTCTCGGTGTTCTACTTCGACGTCCTCGACGCGAGCGACCTCGAGGACACTCACTGGGACGAACTGCGGCGCTTCCCCCGGTACGGGCTGCGCACCACCGAGGAGGTCGAACTCGTCGACTCGATCGAGGGGGCGATCGAGTACCGCGACGACCTGCTCGAGCGCCGTGACGACCTCCCGTTCGAGATCGACGGCGTGGTGATCAAGGTCGACGACCGCGAGGCGCGCGAGGCGCTGGGCCGAACGGCGCGGCACGACCGCTGGTCGTACGCCTACAAGTTCCCCGCCCGCGCCGAGGTCACGCCGATCGTCGACGTGGCGGTCCAGGTCGGCCGGACGGGGCGGCTCACGCCCGTCGCGTTACTCGAGCCGGTCGACGTCGGCGGCGTGACGGTCTCGCGCGCGAGCCTGCACAATCCCGAGGAGATCGCCGCGAAGAACGTCGGCGTCGGCGACACCGTCCGCGTCCAGCGCGCGGGCGACGTCATCCCCTACGTCGAGGAGGTCGTCGAGAAGGGGAGCGAGGGCCACTACGAGTTCCCCGATCGTTGCCCCGTCTGCGAGAGTCCGATCGAGCGCGACGGCCCGATCGCCTACTGCACCGGCGGGCTCGCCTGCGACGCCCAGCTCCGCCGCTCGATCGAGTACTACGCGAGCGACGACGGCCTCGACGTCGAGGGCCTGGGCGAGAAGAGCGTCCGCCAGCTGGTCGATTCGGGCCTCGTCGGTTCGATCGCCGACCTCTACGACCTCGAGCCCGCGGACCTCACCGGCCTCGAGGGCTGGGGCGAGACGAGCGCGGAGAACCTGCTCGCGGAACTCGAGGCGAGCCGCGAACCGCCCCTCCCGGACTTCCTCTCGGCGCTCGGCATCCCCCACGTCGGCCCCGCCACGGCCCGGGAACTCGCCCGCGAGTTCGCCACGTTCGAGGCGTTCCGCGAGGCAGCCGAGAACGATCCCGAGCGCCTCGAGTCCGTCGACGAGGTGGGCGAGACCGTCGCCGAACAGATCCACGAGTTCTTCGCGAGCGAGGCCAACGCCGAGGCGGTCGACGACATCCTCGAGCGCGTCTCGCCGCGGGAGGAGCAAACGGAGGGCGGAGGGGGCGACGAACTCGAGGGCCTCACCTTCGTCTTCACCGGCTCGCTTTCGGGAATGACCCGGAGCGACGCGCAGGAACTCGTCGAAGCCCACGGCGGGAACGCCACGAGCAGCGTCTCCGGCAACACCGACTACCTCGTCGTCGGGGAGAACCCCGGCGCGACGAAGCGCGAGGACGCGGCGGAAAACGACGTGCCGATCGTCGACGAGGACGAGTTTCGGAACCTGCTCGAAGACCGGGGACTCGAGGGCGACCTCGGCTGAGGGGGACTCGAGGATACACTCGACTGGCGGGGCTCGACCCCGTGCGACGGCAGCCCCGACCTCGAGTGACGCCGGTCAGTTCGGCCGGGCGTCGGATTCGGACTCCGCCCTCGGTTTCGAGGCCGTGAGCGCACCGACGACGCCGCCGGCGCCGCCGAACACGAGCGGGTAGCAGACGCCGGCGAGGACGACCGCCGGGAGGAGGTCGGGCGCGCCGGTCGCTCCGCCGATCGACACCTCGACCAGGAAGACGCCGGCGATCGACGCGAGCAGGTAGCCCGGCAGAACGGACGCCGCGATGGGAACGCCGTCGCGCCAGTCCGTCGCGCCGCGGTACCTCGCGAGGCCAAGCCCCGCCACGAACAGCAGGGCGATCGGGATCGCGTACAGCGCCGCGGTGAACCCGCCGTCGCCGCCGACGTACGAGGACGTCTCCGTGCCGAGGATGGGGACGTCGCGGAAGACGGTGTCGACGAAGTGGGCGTTGTAGAACACCCACCCCACCACCTCGTAGGTGGCCGGTTCGCCCCCGAACGCCTCGAGGGCGCGGTGGAGCCCCGACTCCCGGACGTCGGGCGCGACGATCACGTAGGTGGCGGCGTAGCCCAGCACCCAGGTGACGAGGCTGGCGACCGAACCCAGGGCGATCGAGCGCGCCTCGAGCGCGGTTGTGGCGGTCGCGCTGGCGTTCGTCGAGGCCATCGTCACACCCCCTCGGGCCCGTCGTCGGCCTCCTCCGCGGTCGCTTGCCCGCCCGCGACCCGGTCGGCGACCGCGTCGGCCGCCGGGTCGAGGAACTCGTACAGGCGAATCGCGAGGACCACCAGGAGCGGCAGCGTCAGCGTGAGGAAGACGACGTCGTAGACCCACGTCGCACCCTCGAGCAGCGGGGTGATCGCCGGCGCCAGTCCGCGGTGGGCGACCAGCACGGTGAGGAGGACGACGACGGTCTGCACCATCGAGGCGACGTCCTCGACGACCGCGTCCGGCCCGCGGAGGTTCAGGCGGACGAACGTCGCGAGCACGGGGGCGAGCGAGAGGAGCAGGCCCACGACCAGCAGCGTGGCGACCGCGCCCGCGAGCGCGATCACCGTGATGGGCGTGCCGGGGAGCAGCCACTCGGCCCCCGGAAGGAGGGAGGCGAGGTAACAGAGCAGTATCACCGACAGGGCGGCGAGGACCAGTTTGCTCGCGGTCCGAACGGTCGACCGGTCGACCGCGTCCGCGAGGTGCACTCGTTCGTGCGTCATTGCATCCGTACGGGAGGCGCCGGTCGGTAAATAAGGTGACCGTCGTTTACGCGCGATCGTCACCGTTTTCGATCGTTTCGTCCGTTTTACGTCAGTTCACGGCGTCACTCCGCCGGAACCGGCGACGGCGCCCTCGAGAGGCGATCCGCCAGCGGTTCGAGCGTCCTGAGGCCGTGAACCTCCCCCTCGGCTTCGGGCAGCGCGACGACCGCGAGATTCGGGAACGCCCGCTCGATCTCCTCGAGGCGCTCCTCGTGTCGGCTCGCGCGCGACCGACACCGCGAACAGTCGTCGTGAACGGCCTCGGGCTCGAGCACGCGGTTGACGACGATCGTTCGGACCGGGATTTCGGCCTCCCGGAGTCGGTCGACGAGGCGTTTCGACTCTTCGATGGCCATCGTCTCGGGGATGGTGACGACCCTGAACTCGGTGCGGTCGGGGTCTCGAAGGATCTCGCGTGCTCGATGCATCCGCCCGCGGAGGTCGACCAGCCCGTCCGGTCCGTCGTCCCCTCCCGTCGCGAACGCCATCGGGCCGAGCATCATCCGCTTCGCGGAGTCCCCGATCCGGCGTACCTGCCCCCGTAGCGACTGGGTCGTCTCGAGGGCCAGATCCATCACCGCCGGGAGATCGAACAGGCGGAGGGTGTGGCCCGTCGGCGCGGTGTCGAAGACGATCGCGTCCCACGAGCCCCCGTCGACGTACTCGACGAGGAGGTCGAGGGCGGCCAGTTCGTCCGCACCCGCGGGCGCGCCGGAAGCGAAGAGCCGCTCGACCTCCTCGTCGGAGAGGCGAACGCCGGCGCTGCGCAGGTCGGAGGCGAGGGCCCTCGCGATCCGCTCGTACCGGTCGGCGCGCGTTTCGGGGTCGATCTCGACCGCCGAGAGGCGAGGAACCGACTCGAGGGATCGGGGCTCGGGACCGAGGGGGATCTCGAGGGCGTCGGCGAGCGAGTGGGCCGGGTCGGTGGAGACGACGAGCGTTTCCCGACCCTCGGCGGCGAGGCGGAGCCCGGTCGCCGCCGCGCAGGTGGTCTTGCCGACGCCGCCCTTGCCGCCGTAGAAGATGCTCGAGGTCACGACCGGAGAGAGGGGCTGCAGCCTTCTAAGCGAATCGTCGGATCGGCGTGACGGTGTTCGGAACCGGTCGATCCCGAACGCGTAAACGGGGGATCGACGCGCCCGGCGAGCGGTCGTCGGTCAGATGTCGACGCGATCGAACCGGTAGAGGGCGATCGCGACGGGAACGACGATCCAGAACAGGAGGATAAGGAACGAGAACCAGTCCTGAAGGAAGAACGGCAGCTCGCCGCCGAACATCTCCGCGCTGAACTGGGCTTGCGTCTCGATCGCGTCCACGTCCGTGAGCAGGGTCAGTCCCCTGCTGTAGGCCTCGCCGGGATCGAGGTTCTGGATGAAGTACGTCCAATCCGGGAGGCGCTGCGCCTCCATTTCCTGGCCCTGGATCTCGGTGGTGTACGTGCTCGTTGCGATGATATCTCGCTGGGCGAGCAACTGGAATACGGTCGACAGGCCGTTCCAGACGACGTAGAACAGGACGAAGACCCCGAACATCGCGGCGCCCGCGATCGTCGTCGATCGAGTCAGCGACGAGAGGGCGACGGCGACGCTCGTGTAGGCGACGCCGTAGACGATCGACATCACGAGCAGGCCGACGTAATCGACCACGTCGAAGCCGCCGAGTAACACGGCGACGACGACGGCGGCCAGCGCGAACCCGACGGTCAGCGAAACCGACAGGACGGCCGACCGACCGACGAGCTTGCCGAGGATGACGTCCCGCCGCGAGTGCGGGAGCGAGAGCAGGATCTTGATGCTCCCCGACTCGCGCTCGCCCGCGATCGACTTCCAGCCGAGAATCAGCCCGATCAGCGGGATGACGAGCCTCGTGATCTGACTGACGAAGACGACGAGCATGTCGGTCGTCGCCCCCTGGGCCGCGATGTCCTCGCCGAAGTACGAGAGCGTTCCCGTCACCCCGACCAGGATCAGGAAGAAGAACGCGCTCAATCCCAGGAATAGCCACGAGCGGATCGAGTCCCGAAAGTCCTTTCGCGCGACCGCGAGGACGCTCTCGGGGTTGATCGAACTCGAGGCGGACCGAGACGAGGAGGCCGACGACGTCGACCCGGTCTCGGCGCTCGAACTCGCGCTCATCGGGCGCGCACCTCCGCGCCCGTCGTGTACGACTGGAAGACGTCGTCGAGCGACGCCTCCGTCGTCGAGAAGTCCCTGACCTCCACGCCGCGGTCCTCGAACTCGCGCAGGACGTTCGTCTTGGACCCGTCGACCTGTACGACGACCGTCGGCGGCTCACGCCCCTCGACGACGACGTTCGAGACGTCGGGCAGGGAACGCACGGCCTCGAGGGCCTCGTCGTCGATCCGATCGACGGTGACCCGGAGGGTCGTCCCGCCCTCGACGGAATCGCGCAGTCCCTCGACCGTGTCGACGGCGACCATCTCGCCGTCCCGGAGGATGCCGATTCGGTCGCAGACCGCCTCGACCTGCTCCATGATGTGGCTCGAGAAGAAGACGGTCGCGCCCCGTTCGTTCTCCTCGCGGACGATGTCGCGCATCTCGCGAGCGCCGTTCGGATCGAGACCCGTGGACGGTTCGTCGAGGATGAGCAGGTCGGGTTCGCCGACGAGCGCCATCGCGAGCATGAGCCGCTGGGACATCCCCTTCGAGAAGCCGCCGGCCTTCCTGTCGATCGCGTCGCTCAGTCCGACCCGCTCCAATAGCCGTTCGGGATCGTCGTCGGCTCCCTTCGACTCGATCGCGAACTCGAGGTGCTGGCGGGCGGTCAGTCGATCGTACGTTTCGACACCTTCGGGAAGGACGCCGGTTCGCTGGCGGATTTCGCGGCTGCGTCCGCGAGCGTCCAACCCGAACACGCGGACGTCGCCCGCGGTCGGGCGAGCGAAATCCAGGAGGACGTTGATCGTCGTCGACTTTCCGGCACCGTTCGGCCCGAGGAATCCGAACACCTCGCCCTCTTCGACCTCGAACGAGAGGTCGTCGAGCGCGAGGGTCTCCCCGTAGGCCTTGGTCAGTCCGTCGACCGTGATCGCGGGCATACGTGTGTTCTCTCACCCGCTTCGGATAAATTTTATCACGTCGGTGTGTGGCCCCATCACAAGCTGTCTCGCCGGATCCGACGTCAAATTAGCTCGTCCGGATCGTACTGCGCCGCGGTGCGATCGACCTCGGCCGCGTACCGTTCCCGGGTCTCCTCGTCGGTGACGGGCTCGAGGTCGTCCTCGTCGACCTCGACCGCCGCGGTGACGCCGACTCCCTGTCGGAGGGCGTTCGGCGACCGCTCGCGCTGCTGGTAGCGCGTGCCGTCCGGCGTCGCGTACACCAGCGTCACCAGGTTCCGTTGATCGACGTCACGCTCGACGAGCCAGCACCGGACGGTCGCGTCCGACTCTTCCATGGGCGTCGGTTCTCCCTCGAGCCTCGAGAGTGTTGGGAAACGCGGGGCGGCCGCCCCCGTCACCCCGACGTCAGGCTCAAATTCGCTCGCTCCCTTGCCGGGGCCGATGAACGCCGAAGCGGTGCGCGAGGTTGCGCGGGAACTCCCGCGAGAGCCCGGCGTCTACCAGTTCCGGGAGGGGGAGACGACCCTCTACGTCGGGAAGGCGGTCGACCTCCGCAGCCGAGTGCGGTCGTACGCCGACCCGCGGAGCGCGCGCATCCGCCGGATGGTCGATCGGGCCGACGACGTCGAGATCGCGGTCACGGACACCGAGACCCAGGCGCTGTTGCTCGAGGCGAACCTGATCAAGCGCCACCAGCCGCGGTACAACGTCCGACTGAAGGACGACAAGTCCTACCCGATGGTGCAGCTGACGAACCACGAGGCGGCGCGGATCGAGGTCACGCGCGACCCCAACGAGGCGGCGACGGTCTTCGGCCCGTTCACCAACAAAGGGCGGGTGGAGACGGTCGTGAAGGCGCTGCGGGAGACGTACGGCGTCCGCGGGTGTTCGGACCACAAGTACGCCAACCGGGACCGTCCCTGCCTCGACTTCGAGATGGGCCTCTGTACGGCCCCCTGCACCCGCGAGATCGACCTCGAGAGCTACGCCGAGGACGTGACGGCCGTCCGGCGCTTCTTCGAGGGCGAGACGGGGATCCTCGCCGACCCGCTCCGGCGGGAGATGGAACGGGCCGCCCGGGGGAAGAACTTCGAGCGGGCGGCGAACCTCCGGGACCGCCTCGAGACCGTCGAGGCGTTCCACGGCGAGGGCGGCGAGGCGGTCCAGTCGTTCGGCGACGAGCGCACCGTCGACGTGCTCGGCGTCGCCGTCGAGGGCGAAACCGCCGTCGTCGCTCGCCTCCGCTCGGAAAGCGGAAAGCTGGTCGACCGGGATCGGCACACGCTCGAGGCGCCCGCCCCGGACGAGGGCGGGTACGGAGCCGGAGGTGCGAGCGGAAGCGGGGGCGAGGGCGTCTCGCCCGTCCTCGCGGCGTTCATCGTCCAGTACTACGCCGAGCGGCGGCTGCCCGACGCCCTCCTGCTGCCAGAGCGCCACGGCGACGCGGAAGTCGCGGCGTGGCTCGAGGCCGAGGGCGTCGCCGTCCGGGTTCCCGGCGCCGGCCGGGAGGCCAAACTGGTCGAACTCGCGCTGAAGAACGCCCGGCGGAACGTCGGCGGCCGGGACGAGTGCGGGATGCTCACCGACGCGCTCGGCCTCGAGTCGGCCCGCCGCATCGAGGGCTTCGACGTGAGCCACGCCCAGGGCAAGTCGGCGGTGGGGAGCGACGTCACCTTCGTCGACGGGAACGCCGAGAAGGGCGACTACCGTCGGAAGAAGCTCACCGACCAGAACGACGACTACGACAACATGCGCGCCTTACTCGAGTGGCGCGCCCGCCGCGCGGTCGAGGGCCGCGACGACCGCCCGGATCCCGACCTGCTGCTGATCGACGGCGGTGCGGGCCAACTCGAGGCCGCCCGCGACGCCCTCGAGGCCGTCGGCTGGGACGTCCCCGCGGTGGCGCTCGCGAAGGCCGAGGAGCGCGTGATCACCCCCGACAGGGAGTTCTCGTGGCCGCGGGACGCCCCGCACCTCCACCTCCTCCAGCGCGTGCGCGACGAGGCCCACCGCTTCGCCGTCCAGTACCACCAGACCGTCCGCGACGAAGTGAAGACGGTGCTCGACGACGTGCCGGGGATCGGCCCCGAGACCCGAAAACGGCTGCTCGGACGGTTCGGGAGCGTGGAGAACGTGCGGAACGCGTCGCTCGAGGACCTCGAGAGCGTCTCCGGCGTCGGAGAGAAGACCGCTCGGACGATCAAAGAACGGCTCTAATCGTCCTCCGTATACTGGTCGCGTATTCGTTCGGCATACTCCGTTGCGACCTCCTTCACGATCCACAGGGAACCGTTTCGTTACTCGACTCGAGTCCACAATTGACGCTAACGCGTCGAAAGCCCATGACGACGGCTCGCGGATCGCTCCGGATGAACCGAAAGGAGGCGGTCTGGAGCTTTCACCGCGTTCTTCTCCGCGAGCATCCGTCGGATTTCCGGATGCCACTAGGTTACGTCAGATACCGTTTTTCCCTACGACGAGGCTCTATTGCACGTTCGTGGTGTAGCACGCATCACGGACTTCTTTTCAGGGAGTTAGTTTCGCCACAGGCATCGGTGAACCAGGTGGTACGTGTGCTCGAAACCTATATATCACACAGAAAATATTTGCCACAATAATGTCTACTGATCAGGAATAGTATGTCGAATATCACGACCAAGCGGGCGATTATTTATATCACTCTGCTTGTCTTATTCGGTGTTTCTACGCAAACCGAACCTGTTGGTCATCAGATTTGGCGGTTTGGCAACTGGTCGGGTGGCATGATACCGTTGTGCAGTAGTCCGGGCGCACCGATGGAGTGCTTCCTGCTGGGATGGTTGTTAATAGAAGTCGTCTATCCCGTGCTCTTCCCGATAATAGGAGTTATCGCTGTTCACGTACTGTGGGAACGGATAGGTAATCCAGCGAGTGCCGGGAACTGAACTCTTTGACCTTGTTGAACCCCTTAAGCAGTGATAGGTTCCAAGGACCGTGCTGAATATAGGGCGCGAATGTCGTACGGGGCCGGGGCCCTATTTTCGAAGGCAGTATCCGCTCAGTACAGGGTATAGACTAAGCAGTTGCTGGATCTCACTCAAATAATCACAACACAGTTATGCTGGCTGCAGGTTAAAAGGTGGACACGATACCCGAGGGGGAGAGCGAACGAACGATTGTTTCTTGCTCATCCTGTGGGTCTGTCTACGCCGCCGAAAAGTGGCCTGACGGAACGATTCAACCTATTGGAAAGAGAGCAGGGTGTGATTGCGGGGCAAATGAGTTCCACATCGTCGAGGACTCGGATAGTACCGTTATCCAAGAAGAGGAAAGGGACTAACCGCCGACACCGTTCAAGACGAACGTATAGTGTGCGGGTAATTCGTCATTATCGGCGTGAAACAAACGAAGACGCCGTGCTGAACTCATCCTCTGTATCTCGCACGCCACTTCTGACAGCACCTGAGTAGCTTGTCTCAGCCATACTCCACACACAGTGGGAATGTGGCACAGAGTGAGGAGCGATCAACGCGGAAGGTCGAACGCTCAATACAGGGCAGTGATAGACCAAAACTTACCCCTTTGTAGACCACCTCACGTTCATACAGTAGTTATCAATGCGACATTTGGGCGTCGCCACGGCACTCGAGTGGCAAGGATCGATCTGACACGAACTCATTTACTCGTGGCATACAGACAGGGAGTATGCGAATCCGACGCGCACGCGAGGACGACTTCGAGTCGATGACGGAGGTGGCCCGGGAGACGTGGCACGACACCTACGACGAACTCGAGCGCGACCTCATCGACCGGACCGTCGACCGGTGGTACACCGACGACACCGTGCCGCTCGAGGCGCCGGGGACGGTCGTGCTGGTCGCCGAGACGGACGACGGCGAACTCGTCGGGTTCACCCACGCGGTCGCCCACGACGAGAAGGCGGACGTCCTCCGGATGTACGTCCGCCCCGACCGCCAGGGCGAAGGGATCGGCACCGACCTGCACGAGCGGTTGATGGGCGAACTCGAGGCGTACGACCTCGAGCGGGTCCGGTCGCTCGACTTCGCGTTCAACGACGCGAGTCGGGCGTTCTACGAGGGACTGGGCTTCGAACAAAGCGACGAGGGAATCGTCGAGATCGAGGGCGACTCCTACCCCGAGGCGGTCTACACCCTCGAGTTGTAGCGAGTCCGCACCGTCGCTCGCGGAACGACGGCGTACGGGTTCGAATTCAGGACTGTCGCGGGCGCTGGCGCATGATAGCACTTTATCCGTCGCCGATGTAGCGCGCTGCGATGAACGCGACCATCAGGCCCGCCGACGATGACGACTACGAGGAGATCCGAACCGTCGCCCGGGAGACGTGGCACGAGACCTACGACGAACTCGACGCGGACACGGTCGACCGGACGATCGACGAGTGGTACGGCGACGAAGCCCTCGAGACGGCGCTGTCGAAGGCTGGAACGGCGTTTCTCGTCGCGGAAAAAGGGGGCGATGAGGGCGCGTCGAACGGCGAACGAGACGTCGTCGGCTTCACCCACGGCGTCGTCAGCGGCGACGAGGGTGACGTCCTCCGCATGGCGGTCCACCCCGACCACCAGGGGGAGGGGATCGGCACCTCGCTCCACGACCGCCTGCGCGAGGACCTCGAGGACTTCAACATGGAGCGGATGCGCGCGATCGACCTCGCCTCCAACGAGGGCGGGCAGGCCTTCTACGAGCAACTCGGCTTCGAACAGACCGGCGAGGGGACCGTCGAGATCGGCGATCAGGAGCGCCAGGAAGTCGTCTACACGCTCGAGCTGTGAGGCCGGCCCTGGCCGTCCCCGTGTGCGACCGCCGTCGAAAATCGACCTCGAGCGCCGTCGCCCGTCTCACTCGACGTCGTCGCCGAACAGCCGGGCGACCGTCTCCGTCGCGAGCGCCTCGAACGTCGCCTCGCTCGAGACGAAATCGACGGGAACCCCGCGCTCGCCGGCCGTCTCGGCGGTCGGTTCGCCGATGACGCCGACGAGCGTTCCCTCGAGTCCCGAAAGCGCCTCCTCCCGAATCCCCCGCTCCTCGGCGGCCTCGAGGAAGTGCTCGACGGTGAGCGAGGAGGTGAAGCAGGCGGCGTCCAGCCCTCCCTCGGCGGCGAGTTCGGCCGACTCCCCGCTCCCGTCGGGCCGGACGAGTCGGTAGAGGATCGTCTCGTGCAGGTACGCGCCCGCGGCCTCAAGGCCGTCGAGGAGCACCTGACTGCCGTGGTCGCTGCGGGCGACCTCCACGCGCGCCCCGTCGAGGTCGACGTCCGCCGACTCCCCCAGGTGGGCGACGAGGCCGCTCGAGGTGTACTCCTCGGGGACGACGTCGACCTCGTAGCCGACCGCCTCGAGGGCGTCGGCGGTCGCGGGACCGATGGCGACGACCGTCGATTCGCCGGGGTCCCAGTCCGTCTCCGCCAACAGGTCTGCCGCCGTCTTGCTCGTGAAAATTGCGTAGTCGGCGTCCGTCCGCGGGACCTCGCCGGTGGACTCGACGGCGAGCATCGGATCCGGGACGGGCTCGACGCCCAGCGACTCGAGCAGGGACGCGGCCTCGGAGCGCCGCTCGTCGTCGGGGCGGAAGACGGCGACGGTGGGGGTCGGGTCGCTCATTCTCGCTCCCCCTCGGCGCCCTCGCGCTCGTCTTCGTACTCGTTCTCGAGGAACGCGGCGACCGTCTCCCGCGTCGCGGCCACGTAGCCGATCACCGTCACCGCGGGCGGCGAGATGTCCTCCTCGTCGCGGACACCGACGATGGTCTCGAGCGTACCGGTCGCGACCCGCTGGCCGGGCCAGGTTCCCCGTTCGATCAGCGCGACGGGGGTTTCGGGCGCCATCCCGGCCTCGAGCAGGGCCGCGGTGTAGTCCGGCAGTCGGCCGACGCCCATCAGGACGACGATGGTGCCGCCGGTCGCCGCGAGGGCCTCCCAGTCGACCGACGACTCCTCCTTCGTGGGGTCCTCGTGGCCGGTGACGAACGAGACCGAGGAGGCGTGATCGCGGTGGGTGACGGGGATGCCGGCCACCGCGGGGGCGGCGATGGCGGAGGTGACCGCCGGGACGACCTCGAACGCGATCCCGTGTTCGGCGAGGTACTCGGCCTCCTCGCCGCCGCGGCCGAAGACGAACGAGTCGCCGCCTTTCAGTCGGACGACGGTCTTACCCTCGCGCGCGAGTTCGACCAGTCGCTCGTTGATCGCAGACTGGGGCGTGCGCTCGCCGCCGGCGCGCTTGCCGACGTCCTCGCGGCGATCCTCGGGCAGCGAGTCGATGATCTTCGGCCCTGGAAGCTTGTCGTGGAGGATCACGTCGGCCTCCTCGAGCAGTCGCGTCGCCTTCACGGTCAGCAGGTCGGGGTCGCCGGGGCCGCTGCCGACGAGGTAGACGATGCCTGCGTCTGGGTCCGTCTCCATTGGTGTCTCACCCGCGTCTTTCGGCGCGTCCGTCATCTCACTTCCCCTTCATCTCGTCGGCGGTATCGGGGGCCTCGTCGTCCGCGTCGGCCTCCCGGCGGGCCGCCTCGATCAACTCGTCGGCGCCCCGGTCGCGGAGGTCGGCGGCGAACTCGCGGGCTGCTTTCGCGTGGGTCTCGACCGGCAGGTCGCGGTTCGCGGTCACCGACTCCTCGCCGTCGCGGTCGTACACCTGGACGGTCGCGTGGACGTACTCCCCCTGGAGGACGGCGTAGATGCCGATCGGCGCGATGCAACCGCCGCCGAGTTCCGCGAGGATCGTCCGCTCGACCGTCGTCTCGACGCGGCTTCGCGGGTGGTCGATCGTCCGCTGGATCTCCCGGGCCGTCTCGCCGTCGACCGCGGTCACCGCGAGCGCGCCCTGCCCCGGCGCGGGGACGAACTCGGTGGCGGGGAGGCGCTGGTACTCGACGTGGTGGGAGAGCCCGCTTCGCTCGAGACCCGCCTCCGCGAGGACGATTGCGTCGAACTCGACGTCGACCTCGCGGCCGAGGGCCTGCTTCTCGAGTTCCGAGAGGTCGTCGAACCAGTCGTCGACCGATCGCTCGAACACGGGCTCGAAGTCCTCGCTTGCTCGCGGCTCATCGCCGCTCGCTCTCTCCGAGGCGCGTTGCGCCTCGCGCCCGACGTTTCCTTTTCGCTCTTTGTCGGCTTCCGTCCGCTCCTGGTGTTCCTCCTGCAACGCGGGTGCGAGCAGCTTCTCGAGGCGCGTGTCGACGTTCCCCCGGAGCGGCTGGACCTCGAGGTCGGGCCGTCGCGCGAGCAGTTGGGCGCGCCGACGGAGGCTCGAGGTACCGACGACCGCCCCGTCGGGAAGCTCCTCGAGCGTCTTCCCGTCGGGCGTCACGAGGGCGTCCCCCGGTCGGCCGCGCTCGGGCACCGCGGCCGTCACGAGCTCGGCGGGCTGTTCGGTCGGCATGTCCTTCAGCGAGTGGACCGCCCCGTCGAGCTCGCCCGCGAGGACGCGCTCGTCGAGTTCGCGGACGAACGCCCCCGTCTTCCCCAGGCGGTGGATCAACTCGTCCCTGATCTGGTCGCCCGTCGTCTCCACCGTGACGAGGTCGACCTCGTACCGACGCTCCTCGAGGGCCCCCTTCACCAGCGAGGCCTGCCGTCGGGCGAGTGCCGAGCCCCGCGTCGCCAGTCGCAACGTCCCGAGCGTTCTCATAGACACCAGTCCGTGCCTGGGGTATGAAAAGCGCACGTTCTGCGGGCATCGATCCGGCGTCACCCCCCTTCGGGACCGTCACTCCTTCCCTTTGTCACTCGCGTTCGAATCCGACCGTCTCGTTCGGGAGCGACCCGGTCGATGGGCCCGACCTCCGGTTTCGATGTGGCGTCTCGATCCGCTCGAGCGGCGATATAGTGTGGGTTGTTATCCCACCCCATATTAATCGATCGCCGAACGGGTTCGGGCTGACGCTTATGGATATAAAGACCGGACGTATGACCGGATGAGCGAAACTCTCTACGACCGACTCGGCGGCCGTGACGCCATCGCGTCCGTCGTCGATCGATTCTACGAGCGCGTACTGTCGGACGAGCAGGTCGCCCACTACTTCGACGACGTGGACATGCAGAAGCAACGCGCCCACCAGACGCAGTTTATCTCCGCGGTCGCGGGCGGTCCCGTCGACTACGACGGTCAGAGCATGGAGGAGGCCCACGAACACCTCGGCATCACGCGGCCCGACTTCGAGGCCATCGCGACGCACCTCGACGAGACCCTCGCCGAGTTCGACGTCCCCGAAGACGACCGGGCGGCGGTGCTCGAGGCGATCGCCGAGTACGAGGACGCCATCGTCGCGGCCGCGTAACGCCGTCGACCGACCCGGCTCGGCCAAATTTGATTTTTCGTGTTCCTCGTCGGCCAGCGTCGCAACCCGGTCCTCGGGGAGACCGCGCCCGTACGACCCGATGCTCGCGCGACCGGACTCGAGTCGGCCGCGGCCTCGACGCGTGCCCGTCGGTCTACCCACCCACGAGTGGACCGACACCCGTAGTCTCCCCGCCGAACAAATTCGGAGGTATTTCCACGGGATAGGAATAGGCGCGCCGTTTGACGGGTACCGGCTCCCGACGTCGAAGCGGTATGAAAGTACGACGAAAAACCCTCGCTACGATCCTCGCGGCGATCTTCCTCGTGAATCTCGTCGTGATGAGCGGGGGCGCGTGGCTCTCGTACGAAGCACAGCCCGACGTCCCCGAAACCATCGTCGGCCCCGACGGCGAGTCCGTCGCGACCGCCGACGACGTTCGGACCGGAAAGGCCGTCTTCCAGGAGAACGGCATGATGAACCTCGGCTCGATCCTGGGACACGGCAGTTACTACGACTCCGACTACACCGCCAACGCCCTCGAGTTGAAGACCGAGCACATGCAGGAGTACTACGCGCAGGCGGAGTACGACGCGGACTCCGTCGACGACCTCGAGGCCGACGAGCGCGCCGCCGTCGAGGCCCGGGTCCAGGAGGAACTCGAGGACAGCGAGTACGGCTCGCAGGTCGAGTACTCCGAGGCGGAGCTGTACGCCCACGAGCAGGTGCGCGAGGAGTACGTCGAGCGCTACCACGAGGGCGACCGCGAGCGCGGCGTGGCCGAGGGACAGATCCCCACCGCGGAGGAGGCCGAGCAGTTCGCCGACTTCGCGCTGTGGACGGCCTGGATCTCGCACACCGACCGACCGGGCGGGGACGTCTCGTTCACGAACGAGTGGCCCTACTCGCCCGACGCGGGCAACGACGCCGCCGGCCCCGCGATGACCTGGAGCGTCGTCGCGATGGTGCTGCTCGTCGCCGGCGCGGGCGCCGCCATCTGGCTCTACCGCGCCGTCGAGCTTCCCGAACCGGACGCCGAAGGCGTCTCGATCCCCCACCCGCGAGAGATCGATCTCACGCCGAGTCAGCTGTTGAGCACGCGGTTCGTCCTGATCGGGGCGCTCCTGTTCGTCGCCCAGACGCTCTTCGGTGGACTCCTCGCCCACTACTACGTCGAGCGCGACAGCTTCTTCGGCCTCGAGGAGTACCTCGGAATCGACGTCCTCGCGGTCCTCCCGTGGTCGATCGTGCGCACGTGGCACCTCGATCTGGGCATCCTCTGGATCGCGACGATGTGGCTCGGCGCCGGCCTCTTCCTCGCGCCGCTGCTGACGGGCTACGAGCCGAAACGGCAGGCGCTGTACGTCAAGGGCCTCATCGCCGCGTTGCTCGTCGTCGCCGTCGGCGGCCTCGCCGGCATCTGGCTCGGCACCAACAACTACTTCGAGGGCGAACTCTGGTGGCTGCTCGGCAACGAGGGCCTCGAGTACCTGGAGATCGGGCGCGTCTGGCAGGCCGGCCTGCTGGTCGGCTTCCTCGGGTGGACCTACCTCGTCGCCCGCGGCTTCAAGCCGCTGCTGAAGCGCGAGCCCCGGTACGGGCTGGCGCACATGATCGTCTACGCGGGCGGCTCGATCGGCCTCCTGTTCATGGCCGGCTTCATGTACACGCCCGAGACGAACATCGTGACCACCGAGTTCTGGCGCTGGTGGGTCGTCCACATGTGGGTCGAGGGCGTCTTCGAGTTCTTCATCCTCGTGGTGATCTCGCTGACGCTCGTCTCGATGAACCTGCTCTCGAAGAAGTCCGCGGAGAAGGCGGTCATCTTCCAGGCCATGCTCGTGATGGGCAGCGGCATCATCGGCGTCTCCCACCACTACTGGTGGGTCGGCCAGCCCGACGTCTGGGTGCCCGTCGGCAGCGTCTTCTCGACGCTCGAGTTCATCCCGCTGCTGTTCATCCTCTACGAGGCGATCCACGAGTACCGCGCGATGTCCGGCGCCGGGACGTCCTTCCCCTACCGGATGGCGTTCTACTTCATCATCGCCTCGTCGTTCTGGAACTTCTTCGGCGCCGGCGTGCTGGGATTCTTCATCAACCTGCCGCTGATCAACTACTACGAGCACGGCACCTACCTCACCGTCGCCCACGCCCACGGCGCGATGTTCGGCGCCTTCGGCTTGCTCGCGATGGGGATGGGCGTCTACATCCTCCGGGTGACGACCGACCCCGGCCGCTGGACCGAGCGCCGTCTGCGCTGGTCGTTCTGGAGCTGTAACGTGGGCCTCGCGCTCATGCTGTTCCTCTCGCTGCTCCCCGTGGGCTTCCTCCAGCTCGAGGTCGCCTTCACCGAGGGGTACGACGTGGCGCGCAGCCTGGCGTTCTACGAGTCGGGCGCCGTGCAGACGCTGATGTGGCTGCGCATGCCCGGCGACACGCTGGTGATCCTCGGCGCGGTCCTCTTCGCCTGGGACGTCGCCGCGAAGCTGCTGTTCCAGCGCAAGCCGGTCGTCACCGACTCGGACTCGGACGTCGGTTCGGGCTCGCGCCCCCACGTCATCGCCGACCGCATCTTCGCCCGGGCCGAGGGTCGCGATTCCGACGCTGACCCCGACGGCCCCCTCCCCGCCGAGGACCCGATCGGATCGGACGACGACTGATCGACGCCGCGAGTGGCGCGACGTCGACCACCGCTCCTTCTTCGCTCCTTCTTCGATCCGTCTATCGTGCGCTCCGAGCCCTCGCGCTCGCACTCACACGTCGCTCACACTCGAGGGGGTCGAACGACGGGCCGAACGGCGGTCACTCCTCGAGCAACTCGATCTCGTCGTCACCGTTCGGGACGGCACAGAGAAACGCGCCGGGCACGTCGCCCTCGTTTCGGTACCAGTGGACCGTCCCCGCGGGGATCAGCAGCGAGTCGCCCGCGCGCACCTCGAACTCCTCGTCCTCGATCCCGACGGTGTACTCCCCCTCGAGGACGTACTGCTCGTGTTCGACCGCGTTCGTGTGCTTCGGGACCTCGGCGCCGGCATCGAGGACGAACCGCCGGATCGCGAAGTTCGGGGCGCCGTGCTCGTCGGCGAGCAGGACGCCCTTCTCGAGTCCCTCGGCCGCGTCGACCGGTTCGTATTCGATCTCGTCACCGCGTCGGAGGCGCGGCTCGGTCGTCTCCGTCGTCTCGGTCATGGTCTCGAGTCCGCGCCGAGTCCACAAAACCGTCGGGGTTGCGCGCCTCCCTCGTCGTTCGTCGTCCGTCACGGCGCGACGATGACTTCCTGAGTCTTCCACTCGACCGAACACACTTCGTCCCCTCGTACGGACGGCGCCGGTTGGAGGTTACCGCACGCGTCCTGCACAGTGGGCTTGCCCAGGGGAGCGCACTCGAGACGCGACACTCAAGACGCGCACCCACGTAGGCGAGCGCAATGAGTCAGGACTTCATCGCATCCTTTTTCGGCGATCCGTTTGCCGTTATGAACGCGATCGGCCTCGTCGCGTTCGCCCTCGTCGGGTCATCGAAGGCGATCCGCGAGGGCTTCGACGTATTCGGAATTACCATCGTCGGGCTGGCGATGGCGTTCGCCGGCGGCGCAACGCGCGACCTCCTCGTCGCTCGAGTTCCGTTAGCGCTCCAGTCACCGCTCGAAATCGGCCTGGGGCTCGTCGGAGTCGGCCTGGCGATCGCGCTGAGCGTCGTTCTGTCGTCTCCGGAGACCCATCCGGTCACCCTCGTCTCGGACGCGATCGGGCTCGCCGCCTTCACGACGACCGGTGCCATCGTCGCCACGGAAGCGGGCGTTTCTGCGTTCGGAATCGTCGCGATCGCGACGATCAACGCCGTCGGCGGTGGTGCGTTTGCGGACGTTCTCCTCGACCGAGCCCCGTTCATCCTCTTCGAGGATTTCTACGCGAGCTGTGCGGTCCTCGGGGGAATCGCCTACTGGATGGTGGGTACGCTCGGAGCGACCGGGAGCACGGCTGCTGGGGCGTGCGCGGTGGTGACCGTCGTGACTCGGTTGGCTGCGGTGACGTACGGCTGGAACCTCCCGACGGTGCAACGGTCGGGACTCCGAAGCGAGTAGTGCCGGTACGCGTATCGAACGAGGCCCCGGTCAGGTCGCACGCGCACTCCTCGAGCGTGGGTGACGAGCCCCCGTCTTATCACCGCCGAACTCGGCTTCCCGAGTCAGATCACAGCACCGATCGGTGACGGTCCGTCGACCTCGGCGACGACGCGGTCGCTCACCGGTGTAAAATACTGCAGTCAAGTGTCGATACCGTTTCGAATTCGCCTTACAGGCGCTCGACGTTCGTCGCGCGCGGGCCCTTGGGGGCCTGCTCGATGTCGAACTCGAGTTCCTGTCCCTCTTCGAGGTCAGGGCCGCCAACGTCTTCCATGTGGAAGAAAACGTCCTCGTCCGCGTCCTCAGTTTCGATGAATCCGTAGCCGCCGGTGTCGTTGAAGAAATCAACGGTTCCTTTCGCCATTGCTTCTAAAGGGAGTTGCGCCACGTTGATAACACTTCCGGTCCCGGTCAGTTCGAGAAAACGTCCGAATCGGGGCCTTCAGGACACGATATCGTACGATTCGGCGTATCACCGGGGGTTAGCGTCCGCCGCCCGGTGGACCGATCGCTCAGTAGAGGAGGCTCTTCACGGCCCCCTCGTATCCCTCGGGGACCCGGTCGGCGATCGCCTCGGGATCGGTTTCCCCCTCGAGGTCGACGAGGTAGGTTCGGCCGTGCTCGTCGCCGTAGACTCCCTGGAAGTCGTACACGAAGCCGTAGACGGCCGTTCCCTCCGGGACGTCCGCCGAGTTCCGAAGGAACTCGACCTGTTCGTGGACGTTGTACTCCACGAGCTGGTTGATCACCGTCTCCTCGTCGGCGTCGGTATCGATCAGGTCGCTCTCGAGGGCCTCCTCGACGACGGGTACGAGTAGTTCGACGTACTTGTCGACGCCTTCGGGGCCCGGGAGGTCGCCGCCGATCGCGACCCCGTAGGCGGCGGTAACGGCGCCGCAGCCGGTGTGGCCGACGACCGCGATCGCGTCGGTCCCGGCGTGGTGAACCGGGTAGAGGAGGCCGCCGTCGACGATGCGCTCGCCGTCGTGTTCGTCCCAGGCCTGGTTGCCGATGTTGCTCGGCGTGAACACCGTCCCCGGCTCCTCGGCGCCCCACATCCGGACCTGCGGAACCCGCGAGTCCGAACAGCAGATCGTGACCACGTCGGGCGCTTGCCCGTCCTGTACGGCCGAGAAGTGGTCGTCCGGGATCGTCTCCACGTGTCGGTCGTTCCCCTCGAGCAGTCCCGCCAGTACGTCTCCGTCGAACGCTCCCATACGTCGAACAGCGGTAACCGGCGGCAAAACGATTGCTCTTCTCCCAGTTTTTGTGAACGGATCGGTCCGTGCAGACGGTTCGATTCGATCCGAATGGCGCGGGCCGGCGCCGACGGCACCCGCCGTCGATCGCGCGAAGACTTCCGCGAGGCGAATATTGACCACCGGTGAGCCGCATGTGAGCGTATGGCAGAAACCCGCCAGTGGATCCTCGAGAGTCGACCGACGGGCGAACCGACGATGGAGAACTTCGAGCTTCGGACGGTCGAGCGCCCCGAACCGGGGCCGAAGGAGGTCCTCGTGCGGACGCTCTACCAGTCCGTCGACCCGTACATGCGCGGGCGGATGCGCGACGCCGAGTCGTACGCCGAACCGTGGGACGTCGGCGAACCCATGAAGGCGGGCGTCGTCGGCGAGGTCCTCGAGTCGAACCACGAGGGCTTCGAGTCGGGCGACGTCGTCACCGGCAACCTCAGCTGGGCCGAGCACGCGGTGGCCGACGGGGACGCCCTCCGAACGGTGAACCCCGACCTCGGACCGGTCTCGACCGCGCTCGGCGTCCTCGGCATGCCCGGCGTGACGGCCTACTGGGGCCTGCTCGACGTCGGCGAACCGACGCCCGGCGACACGGTCGTCGTCTCCGCCGCGGCGGGCGCCGTGGGCTCCGTCGTCGGCCAACTGGCCCGGCTGTCGGGCGCTCGAGTCGTCGGCACCGCGGGCAGCGACGAGAAGATCGCGTGGCTCACCGACGAGCTGGGCTTCGACGAGGCGATCAACTACAAGGAGACCGACGACCTCGGCCGCGCCGTGGCCGAGGCCTGCCCCGAGGGCGTCGACGTCTACTTCGACAACGTCGGCGGTCCCATCACGGACGCCGTCTGGCCCCGGCTCAACGAGCACGCCCGCGTCGTCGTCTGCGGGCAGATCGCCCTCTACAACGCGACCGAGGTCCCCACCGGACCGCGCAAGCTCGCGAAGCTCATCGAGACTCGAGCGACGGTCGAGGGCTTCCTCGTGCGCGACTACGACGATGATCACTGGCGGCGAGCGCTCCGACGAATTTCGGGGTTCATCCGCGACGACGACCTCCACTACCGCGAGAACGTCGTCGAGGGCTTCGAGAACGCTCCCGAAGCGTTCCTCGGACTGTTCGAGGGAGAGAACATCGGGAAGCAACTGGTGAAGGTGGCCGAGCGCGACGACTAATCCGTTCAGCTCCCTCGGGTACTCGATTCTCGTGCCCTCGAGCTGACTGACCCATTTTCGGTGGTATTCACGGCCCAATAGCTGATTTTCGATACGTAACTCGAACTCGCAAGTAAACACAAACAAATTCGTCTATCGGCACACGTCGTCCCTCACAAATATCACGAAGTCATCGCGACCGACGGGAACTAACGCCTCAGTCCGTCAGTCCGTAGCCGATCTTGAACAGGTAGACGTCGACTGCCAGCACGAGGGCGGTGAGGGTCGCGAGCACGCCCAGCGCGGCCAGGGGGGCGAACTCGCCGTAGCCCGGCGGGGCGATCGTCGCGAGGTCCGTGTAACCGATGAAGCCGAAGCGAACGCTGTCGACCATGTAGACCATCGGGTTCAGCAGCGAGACGTACTGCCAGACCGGCTCGAGCATCTCGAGCGAGTAGAAGATCGCGCCGAAGAACACCAGCGGCCGGAGGATGAACTGGTTCATCACGGTCAGGTCGTCGAAGTCCCGCGCGACGAGGCCGCCGATGATACCCAGCCCGGCGAACAGCACCGAGATGGTGACCATGACGGCCAGGAGGAAGCCGGCGTGCTCGAGGCTGATCGGGACGAACAGCCGGCCGATGGCGGCGATGATGGCGCCGACGATCAGCCCCCGAACCGCGCTGGCGCCGACGTAGGCGGCGACCATCTCGGCGTACGACATCGGCGAGGTGAGCGTCTCGTGGATGTACTCGTTCCACCGGCCGTGGAAGATCGAGAACGAGGCGTTCTCGAAGGCGTTCGAGATCGCCCCGAGGACGATGAGGCCGGGCAGGATGAACTCGATGTAGCCGATCCCCTCGACGGGCTCCCTGATCCGGCCGCCGAGGATCACCCCGAAGACGGCGAAGTAGAGCACGTTCGTGATCGCCGGCGGCATGAACGTGTTCTTCGGGCGCCTGACGTACCGCAGCACCTCGCGGCGGAACAGCGACCGCAGACCGACGGACATCATCGGGCGACCCCCTCCGACTCGACGGTCTCCGGTTCGTTCGCGTCGCCGTCACCCTCCGACACCGACGCACTCGAGGCGCTCGAGGCGGACGATCGGGTCACCGTCCGGTCCTCGCTCCGGGTCAGGTCGACGAAGATCTCCTCGAGCGACGTCCGGGTGATTTCGAGGTCCTCGATCTCGTAGCCGGCCGCCTCGAGGTCGTTGAGCAACCGCGGGGCGGTCGAGCCGCCGTCGTCGACCCGGACCTCGAGGCGGTCGTCCGTCTCCGAGAGGGAGACGTCGTGGGCGTACCCGTCGAGCGACGGGAGCGCGGCGGGGTCTGCGGGCGAGGGCTCGAGGGTGACCGAGACGGTGTCCGTCCCGCGCTGCTTGAGTTCGTCGGGCGTCGCCACCGTGACCTTCCGCCCCTCGTTCATGATCGCGACTCGGTCGCAGAGCCGTTCTGCCTCCTCGATGTAGTGGGTCGTGAGCAGGACGGTCGTCCCCTCCTCGTTGAGTTCGGTGACGAGCTCCCAGAGGTCGTGGCGCAACTGGACGTCGACGCCCGCCGTGGGTTCGTCGAGGATGAGCAGGTCGGGATCGGTGACGAGCGCCCGCGCGAGCAGCAGGCGGCGTTTCATCCCGCCGGAGAGCCAGTCGAACCGCTCGTCTCGCTTGTCGTAGATGCCGACGCGCTTCAACACCTCGTCGGCCCGCTCGGCGGCCTCGTCCTCCGGAATGCCGTGGTAGCCGGCCTTGTGCATCAGGACTTCCCGGATGGGAAAGAACCGGTCGACGTTGAACTCCTGGGGCGCCAGCCCGATGGCGTCTCGAGCCCGCTGGTACTCGTCTTCGACGTCGTGGCCGAACACCCGCGCCTCGCCGCCGGTCTTGCGGACGAGTCCCACGAGCGTGTTGATGAACGTCGTCTTCCCCGCACCGTTGGGGCCGAGTAGGCCGAAGAACTCGCCCTCCTCGACGGTCAGCGAGAGCCCCTGCAAGGCGCGCAACTCCCCGTATTCCTTCACGAGGTCCCGCGTCTCGATGGCCGGTGGCATTAGTCTCACACGAGCGTCGGCCGCCGCGGCGGTTAAGCGTGTTGAACGGCGGCGGTCTCACCGCTTTCTCGACTTTCGACTGTCCGTCCGCCGGCCGTTACTCATCGAGGAACGTGTACTCATGCGACCAGTCGATCGCCTCCGCGACGACACGTCGCTCGAGTTCCCCCTGGCAGCGATCGAAGTCGCGTCGTTTGATCGTGGCGACGTACCACGGGGAGATGTACGACTGCTTCCTCGACCCACCCCGGACCCAGGCGTCGTCCGGGACGGTGACGCCTCCGGAGTGGCGTTGCGTCGTCATCGCGAGCGAGATACACTCCACGTGCGAGAACGCGTGCGAATCGTCGCTCACGACCACCCAGGGGCGGTACGACGGTCCGTCCTTGTGGGGAGCGGGTCCCCACCAGACCTCGCCGAGTCCCTGCGTCATCTTCTCCTCACTCGGTCTCCGATTCGACGCCCGGTCCCCACTCCTTCGGGTCCTCCGGACCGAGGCGGTCCGTGGCCGCTCGAGCGGTGGCCATCGCGCTCAGCGTCGTTTCGATATCATCGACGGCCGCGATTGCCCAGTACTCTCCGCGGTGGCGGACGTACCCCCGTTCTTCCAGCCGAGACAGGACGACGCCGACGCTTCCCCGTGCGACGTCCGTCGCCTCGTGGATCTCCTTCGGCGTGTACGCTTTGTCGGAATTCGCCGCCAGAAACGAGAGGATTTCCTCCGCGTTCGTGCGCCCACCCGATCGGAGCGTCTCCTCGTCCCCTGACTCGAACCGCTCGATGTCGATGGGCATACTCGAGGGTAGGAGCACGCGCGTAATAGGCGTATCGGGTGTAATGGGTGTAATTATATCGACGCGCCGACCAGCACCATCGTCGCCCGTTCGTCGCCGCGGTTGAATATCTGGCGGCGCTCGTCCGGATCGAGACGGATCGCGTCCTCGGCCTCGACCGTCACCGTCTCGTCGCCGTCGTCCCGGCGGAGTTCGACCTCGAACTCGCCCTCGACGACGTAGTAGATCTCCTCCTGGCCCGACTCGGCCTCGTCGTGTTCCATCCCCTTGCCGCCCGGCTCGAGTTCGAGGACCGTGAAGCCGAGGTGGTCGGTCTCGAGTTCGTCTTTGAGAAACCACATGCCGCCCCACTCCTCGTCGACGACTGACTCGGGATCGGTCTTCGATGCGGTGTCGTAGCTCATGGGCGAACGTCCACGGTCCGACACCTAAACCGTGGGGATGGCGGCGAACGAGTCGCGCTGACTATTCCGGTCGGCGGATTTTCCCGCTCCGTCGCGTAGGATCGTTCCGTGCGAGCGGATCGACTCGGCCGGCCCGTCGACGAGCCAACCCGCAACGCGACCCTCGGGTGGGCGATCGTGGCCGTCCTCTGCGCGCTCGCGGTCGTCCACGCGCTCGAGTCCTCCTACCGCTGGTTCGCCTTCACGGGATTCGCCGTCGCGATCGTCCTGCTCCCGGCGGTGGCAAACCGGGACCCGCGAGCCGTTCCGCCGTGGGATCTGCTCCTGCTCGTCGCCATCCCCGTCGTCGACGCGACGGTGCTCGGGGAGACGTTCGTGACGGCGCTCGCCACCTACGTCGCGGTGGCTGCCGTCGCCCTCGTGGCCGTCGTGGAGATCCACCGGTTCACGACCGTCCGAATGAATCACGCGTTCGCCGTCGTCCTCGTGGTGATGACGATTCACACCGACGAGATCTACCTGCCGCCGACGATGCTGTTCGCCTTCATCCTCCTGTTCGTGCTGGCGTTCGGCGTCGTCTGGGAGCTCATGGAGTTCGCGCTGGGTCTGATCGCGGACCGGCTCGAGGTGGAAGCGCTGTTCGCCCAGCACGGCATCCACGACACCGCCACCGACCTCGTCTACGACCTGGCGGGTGCCGTCGTCGTCGTCGCCACGTGGGGATCGGTGTACCTCACCGACGTCTCCCACCGGATCGCCGCGGCGCTCGAGGGGTGACCGCCGGGCCGCCCTCGCGGGGTGGGGACGTCGACCGCGTCGACCGAGCGTCGTCACTTGACGATCGTCACCGGAACGGTCGCCTTGTCGACGACCGTCTTCGCGACGCTCCCGACGACCCGCTCGCGGTCGTCCGAGAGACCGCGGTGGCCGACGTAGATACCGTCTACTCCGGTCTTCGCCGCATGCTCGGCGATCGCCTCGGCGGGTCGACCGGCGAGCAACTCCGTCGTAATCTCCACTCCCGCCGCAGCTTCGCCCGCCAGGCCCCTCGCCTGCTCGAGCGTCCGCTCGCCGTTCTGGATCGCCTCGTCCTCGCCGGGGAGCACGAGCTTTCCGTCGACGAGTTCCGTCTCGGGCGTGAGCACGTGGACGATCTCGAGAGTCGCGTCCCACGCGTCCGCCTCGGTCGCGGCACGTTCGACCGCCGTGTCGCTAACACCCGACCCGTCCGTCGCGACGAGTAACTTCATGTGGGACGCTAGCCGCGATCCCCGTATAGTTCTGTCTGTGGTTCGTACGCGGTGGGAACGGCCCGACGCCGACGTCAGCCCTCGACACCCGCTTCGGTCAGCCGTTCCACCTCGTCGTCGCTCAGGGACACCCGCGAGGCCTCGACGTTCGACTCGAGGTGATCCGGACTCGAGGTTCCCGGGATCGGCAGCATCACCGGCGAGCGCTCGAGCAGCCACGCCAGGGCGACCTGCCGACGCGACGCATCGTGTTCCTCGCCGATCTCGTCGAGGAGGTCGCCGTGGGCCTCGAGGTCGTCGCCGTCGATCGGCGCCCACGGGATGAAGCCGATATCGTTCTCCTCGCAGACCTCGAGCACGTCGGCGTTCGAACGGTCGTCGACGTTGTACCGGTTCTGGACGGTGGCGACGTCGACGTGCTCGCGGGCGGTCTCGAGTTGCTCGACGGAGACGTTGCTGACGCCGACCTGCCGGACGAGCCCCTCGTCCTGAAGGTCGGCGAACGTCGCGATGGCGTCCTCGTAGTCGACGTCGGGGTCGGGACGGTGGTACTGGTAGAGGTCGATCGTCTCGGCCCGTAGCCGATCGAGCGAGGCGAGGACCTGGTTTCGGACGTAGTCCGGGTCGCCGTGGGGAATCCAGTCGCCGTCGCGATTGCGGAGGAGCCCCGCCTTCGTCGCGACGAGCACGTCGTCGGGGTCGCCGATCGCCTCGCCGATGAGGCGCTCGCTGACGCCGGGGCCGTAGGAGTCGGCCGTGTCGATCAGGTCGACGCCGCAGTCGACCGCCCTGCGGACGACCTCGCGCGCTGTCTCCTCGTCCTCGGGCGGGCCGACGATGTCCTCGCCGCACAGCCGCATCGCGCCGAAGCCCAGCCGGTGGACGGTACGATCGCCGATCTCGAACGTGTCGCTCTCGTTCTGGGGGGTCTCGCTGCTCACGGTCTCGGTTCTCCGGGCGGACCCATAATCGTTGGCCGGGCGTCTGCACGCCCTCGGCGTCGACCGAGTGGTGCCGACCTAGTTTCGCCACCCGGCGTCCGTCCGTCGCACCCGGCTTCCCAGGGTGACGCTCCCCGCGCGCTCGAGGATCCCCGTCCTCGTTACGACGAGGTACAGCCCCAGAGAACCGGCGTACGCGACCGGCGTCAGCGCGAGGTGCCAGGCCACGGTGCTCGCGACCGCGTAGCCGGCCTGGTCGAGGCCCTCGCCCAGGCCGACGAGCGCGTACAGGACCAGGGGGTGGACGACGTAGATCACGACCGCGTACGTGCCGAGCGTCGGCAGCCGGCTCGACTTCCCGAGGCTCGGCCGCGAGAGCACGAACAGGAAGAGCGCGGTCGCAAAGGGCACGGTCGCGAACGAGTAATCCGGTCCGTAGACCGCGTGGCTGAAGGAGTCGCCGGTCAGCACGTAGCCGAGGACGTACCGCTCCGCGACGTGAGCCGCCCCGAAGACGACCGTCAGGATCAGGTACAGTCCGCTCCGGTCGCGCCGGGGTTCCCACTCCCACGAGCGAACGTAAAACCCGAGCGCCGTGTAGAAGAACCCGAAGAACAGGGGGTCCCTGGTCTCGAGCGGCACGTGAACGCCCAGCGAGGGGTTCTGTCCGAACACCCCCGCGACGTGCAGCGCGAGCGCGATCGGCAGGACGTAGCGCGTCTTCTCGAGGGCGACGAACGCGTACAGGAGGGCGATCGAGATCGCGAGCGCCGGGAGGAACCACAGAAAGACGATCACCGAGTCGCCGTAGTAGAGCAGTCCGATCGGGGAGACCGATTCGACGACTCGGGCGAGGACGGCGCCCTGAACGCGTTCGCCGGACGTGATAGCGGTCCCCGCGCTCAACAGCACCACGATGGGGGCGTAGAGCACCACTCCGGCGACGTAGATCGAGCCGACTCGCTCGAGGTACCGTTCGACGTAGGCGCGGCCGTCGAAGCGCTCGAGCTTGGTCGCGAACAGGTACCCCGACGTCAGGAAGAAAAACGGCACCGCGAACCGCGCGGTCGTGTCGATCACGAAGTTCGCGGCGTTGCCGTACGCGCCGAGGCCGCCGAACGGTTCCGCGTGGATGGCGACGACGAACAGCATCGCCACGGCCCGCGCGGAGTCGATGCTGTGGATTCGATCGCCCATCGTCGCGTACTCTATTCGAACCGATACATAAACGTTCCTGACGAACGCCGGACCGAACGATTCCGGTCGAACGGCTCCGGTCGAACGGACCGGCGTGCGTCCCGGGCACTGAATCACGCGTCGCTCGACTCGTACCGAATGCCACTTGCACGGCGCCGTCGACATTCATCACGTGTCGTCCGTTGCAACGCTCGTCCTCGCCTCCCTCGCTGGACTGTCGCTCTCGTGGGCGCTGGGCGCCAGCAGCACGTCACCGCCGCTCGCGCCGGCGGTGGCCGCGAACGCCGTCCCCGTCATGCGCGCGGCGATCTTCGTCGGCGTCTTCGCGTTCCTCGGAGCCGTCACCCAGGGCGGGAGCGTCTCCGCGACCGTCGGCGAGGGATTGATCCGCGGGGTCGACCTCACGCCGCTGGCCGCCGCCGTCGGCCTCATGACGGCCGCGATATTCATCGCCATCGGCGTCTTCACGGGCTACCCGATCCCCGCCGCGTTCGCGACCACCGGGGCCGTCGTCGGCGTCGGCATCGGTCTGGGTGGCGACCCGGCGATGGGAACCTACCGGCAGCTCGCGACGTTCTGGCTGCTCGTCCCGCTCCTCGGCGTCACGATCTCCTTCACGACCGCCTGGCTCCTCCGGCACGACGCGATCCCGACCCGAATCGGCGTCTCGAGTCTCGCCGGGATCGTCGGCGTCCTCCTGGCGAACGTCTCCCTCACGATCCTCCCCGCGCCGGCGAGCGGCCGCCCGACCATCGCCCGATCCGCCTCCGCGGCCGTCCCGCTCGAGGCGCCGTCGTTCGTCGGGTCGTACGACCTCCTCATGACCGGCACGTCCCTCGGCCTCGGCGTCGCGCTGTTCGGCCTCGTCTACGGTATGAGTCGTCGGTCGGTCGACCGCGCGGTCGGGCGCTTCCTCCTCGGGCTCGGCGCGCTCGTCACGTTCTCGAGCGGCGGCAGCCAGGTCGGCCTCGCGACCGGCCCGATGGAACCGCTCGTGAGCGGCGGCGACCTCCCCGTCTCCGTCGGCGTCGTCCTCTTCGCCGGCGCGACGGGACTGTTCGTCGGGGCGTTGACCGGCGCGCCGCGGATCCTCAACGCCGTCGCCCGCGAGTACGCCGACCTCGGCACCCGCCGGTCGATCGCGGCGCTCGTCTCGGCGTTCGTCATCACCCAGACCGGCATCCTGCTCGGCTTCCCCATCTCGCTCAACAACATCATCATCTCGAGCGTCATCGGGAGCGGCCTCGTCGCCGGAGCGGACAACGTCTCGCCGCGAAAGATCGGCTTCACCGCCGTCGCCTGGGTCGGCGCGCTCGTCTCGGCGTTCGTCGTCGCCTACGTCGGGTACGCAACGCTCTCGTCGGTCCTGGCCGCCTGATCGGACGCGGTGACGGCCGGGTACGCGAATCGGGGGCGGCCCGTACCTGGCACTCGGTTCCCTTCCCGATCAGGGCTCGATCCCCTGCCTCGAGTTCGAGGGGGTCGATCGCCGCGTTGCGCATCGACGTCAGTTCCCGCTCGTCCCGCTCGTAGCTGTCGCTCCGGCGGCACAGACGGCTCGGCTCCGCTCGAGGTACCGTTCGTATTCGTTCCCGTATTCCTCCGTACCGCCTCCCGTACGATACGCTCATTCGAGCGGACCCAATTGCGTTCTCGCGATGTGTTTCGGGAGTTCATATTCCTGGACAGACGCGACCACTTCCGATCGACGCCGTCGGTGCAGGGTTGACGTGCTGCGAGGACGCTCGTTTCCCGGCGTGTCGGTCACTGGGAGGCGAACAGCGCTACCCGCTCGGCTCTACTACGCCTCGAGCGGTACTCGAGACGTTTTCGCAAAAAACCGAGGTGGTGGCGGTGCCTCGCCCATCGATTTTGGGGCCTTACGCTTGGCCCGCGTCCTCGCCGTCGACACCGTTCTCGGCATTGTACCGTTCGACCGTTTCGACGGTTCGTTCCTGGGACGCGTCGTACGACGCTCCGAGCGCGATGAGGAACCCGACGATCGCGGTCACCACCGCGACGGACCCGACGGCCACGATCGCGACGGGGAGTATCGATCCAGGAAGCGCCCGACTCGAGGTGAGGAGGAACACCGCCGTCACCGCGGCGATCAGCGTGAGTAGCCGTCCGAATCGGCCGATATCGAGGCCGGGACGGTCTCCGGTCCCCAAGAGCTCGTTCAGGACCCCTGCGTACTCGTCGTCACCGATCGCGTTCCCGAACGAGTGGATCGTGTGGGCGACCCACAGTCCAGCGGTGAAGTTGAGCAGGGCGACGAACGAAACGAGGCCAAGCTGCCCCTCGACGAACAGCCCCGCCAGAACCGCGTTGACGAAAGCGAGGACCATGATCCCGTGGATCGTTAGCGAACGCCTCCCGAAATCTTCCAGCAGAGATATGTGTGCTAGTCTCATACTATGATGGTCGCTCCACGGAGGGATACCACTGGACCCTAACAGTGTCTCCCGTCCGGTGGAGCTGACGCCAGATAACCCGCTCGAGGCTCGTACGGGCCGTTTACTGATGGCCCGGGCCCATCGTCTCGTTCGTAGCGGGAGTGCCGCCTCCCGGATTGTGAACTACGCCTGAGAACCTGCTCGCTTCGCTCGCAGAACCTCAGTTTAGTTCAAATCCGCTCGAGTCCCATTTCTGGTGCTCACGGACGACTCGCTCCGCTCGTCGTCTTGTTCGCACCAGAAATGCCGCCTCCCGGATTTGAACCGGGGACAGCTCGATCTTCAGTCGAGTGCTCTCCCAGTCTGAGCTAAGGCGGCGCAATCGAACCTCGGTCGATGATATAAAAAAGGATTTCGAATTGGCCGCGCCGCTCCCGCCCCCCGCGAACGGATTGTCACTCACCAACTCGAGCCGCGCCCGGCCCTAATCACCCATTAGTAGCCGGTAGTGAACGTCCGAAACCGTCAGTACTCCGGCGCCGTCTGTTGGATTTACGGATATTCAAGACACCCTTTTCAGCGCTGGGCGGCAATACCGTGTTATGGAAGCGCTTACCGCGAGTCAAGAAGCCCAAAACCTGTCAGCCGACACGATACTCGAGCTGCTGGCGAACCGGCGACGGCGGTATCTCCTCTACGCGCTCCGGGGTCACGACGAGCCGATCGAACTCTCGACGCTGGCCGAGCAGGTCGCCGGCTGGGAACACGACGTTCCACCCGACGAGGTCGCGAAAAACGAGTACAAGAGCGTCTACGTCTCCTCCGTCCAGTGCCACGTCCCGAAACTGGCCGACGCCGGCGTCGTGGACCACGACGAGGAGAACCACACCGTCGTGCTGTCGGAGAACTTCGAGCAACTCGAGCCGTACCTGCGAGTTGTGGTGAAAGACGAACCCGAAAATTCGACGCTCCACTCCGCCCTCGAGGCGGAATCCGACGACGGGTTCCTCCGCCAGATTCGGGAGAACGTCGCCCGCTTAAAGCACTGACTACTCGCTCCGAACCCGCCCCGGTTCGACCTAGCTTCGGATTGCGACCTTCGTAGGAGTCGATTTTCGATCACTCGAGTTACGGCTCGCGTCGACGCGTCCACCCGTCCGATTTCGGCGATGGCGCCCCCCGAGATCGGGGCGGCGAACGGGCGTACGCACCGCGTGACGATTACGTACAATTCTCGGGCGATTTCCGTCGGTCGATTACGGTCCCCTATCTCGGCCGTGGCGACGGGCGTCGACGGCGTCGAACGATGTACGCCCTCACCGACCGACGCTTCCTTCGCTGCTCGAGCGAATCGATCGGTCGGCGTCGAGTCGCGGATCGACTCGTCCGCTCCGTTAGTGGGCGCGTGCCCTCAGCGGTGAGCGTACCACCGGACTCGACCGCGTCACCGGCCGACTATCCCGGGCCAACCTTCAAGTGGCGCGGTGGACTAGGCCGAATCGGCCGAATGCGCAGTCGTCGCTTCGTTCGTCGAACGACCGCCGGCGGGCGCGCAACACTCTCGTGGCTCACCCCGTAGCATGACGGTACTAACGATCTGGTCCGAAAGTGGCGGCGTCGGAAAGACGACGACAGCGCTGAACCTCGCGGCGGCGCTCGGCATCGACGGGTACGACGTCCTCGTCGTCGACCTCGATCCGCAGCCTGCGAGCATCACGGACTACGCGGGCTACCCCGAGGCGAAGACAGACGACGCCGGCGCGACCATCGTCGACGCGCTGCTCGAGGACGACGTCGCCCTCGGCGACATCGTCATCGAGGATGACCTGTTCGATCTCGTTCCGGGCCACGAATCGCTCGCGACGCTCGAGAACACGGTTCGCGCCGAGCAGATATCGATGGCGGAGTTCCTGCTCCGATCCGAACTGGAGCCGCTCACAGACGAGTACGAGTTCGTGATCGTCGACCCGCCGGCCACGCTGAACCTGCTGGTCGACAACGCGCTGATCGCGAGCGGGAACGTGTTGATCCCGATGGAGATGACGCGCAAGGGCGAGCGGTCTGTGACCGGCGTCCTCGAGACAGTCAACGCCCTCGAGAAACAGCTCCAGCGGGCCCAACCCGAGTTCGAGTTGAACGTCGTCGGCGTCCTGCCCAACCGGGTCGAGGGATCGACGATGAACCAGGAGATCCGCTCGTCCCTCGAGGAGGCGGACGAGGACGTCGACCTCCTCCCGGTCACGATTCCGGATTACAACGTGTTAGAACGGACGTGGGACGCGAACCTCGACGTCTTCCGGTACGCGGAGGAACACGGGTTCCGCGCGTACCAGGAGTCGCTGCTCGACGCCTTCGCCGAACTGGCGGCCATCATCGAAGCCGAACACGAAGACGAGGCGGACCACAGAACGCAGGTGAACACCTGATGTCCAAAGAGGATCGCTACGCCCACATCGGAGACGAGCTCGACGACGCCGACGAGGCGGACGAACAGTCGACCGAAACGGACGCCGGCGCCGCGAACGACCCCGAGGCCGACGAAGAGGAACGCCGCGACGGCGAGCGACCGTCCGCGTCCACCGACCTCCTCGTCACGATCGCCGACGAGGACGAGGAGTTCGAAATCCACCTCGAGGAGGCGGACGCGACGGCCGCCGACCTCCACGACGACCTCCGACGGGAGATCGACCGCACCGGCCGACTCCGGGATCCGACCGAGACGGAGCAACCGTCCGGTCCCGAACCCGAGTCGGCGGGCGGGGGCACCCGCTCGAGCTTCGCTGCGGGGGCCGCCCTCGGCGGCGCGCTGACGGCGGGTCTCGCCGCCGTGCTGCGACGACGGCGCGACGGCGCTCGAGACGACGACTGAGGCGATACCCTGTGTTCGCGTCCTCGGTTCGGCGTGTCGATTCCGGCCGGACTCGAGCGGATTCGAACGAGGCTCGAGAACCCGCTCGCTGCGTTCGCGGAACTTCAATCTCGTTCGAACCCTCCTCACTGACGGTTCCGTCGCTCGAGTAGGTGCTCGCGCGAAGTCTCGCGGGCTCGAGCGGGCTGGTGCGGACTCGAGCGGGTTCGAACTACGCCTGAGAACCTGCTCGCTTCGCTCTCAGAACCTCAGTCTACTTCGAACCCGCCCTCGTGTACATTTCTGCCGCTCGCGGAAGTTGCTCGCGACAGAAATGGGCTCGGGCGGGTTCGAACAACGCGAAGACGGTCGCTCACTTCGTTCGCGCTGCGTCTTCTCTCGTTCGAACCCACCACTCGCTTCATATTGCTGCCGCTCACGAGTTGTTCGCGGCAGAAATATGGGCTCGGGCGGGTTCGAACCACCGACCTCGGCCTTGTAAAGGCCGCGTCATGACCAACTAGACCACGAGCCCTGCAGCCGACAGAAGTAGCCCCGCGTGAATAACCTTTACTTTCCCGTTCGACGGAGTTGGTGTCATGCTCTCGACGCGACGGATCGGGTCCGTCCTCTTCGTCGGCGTACTCGTCGCCCTCCTCGTCGCCGGGTCGACCGTTACACTGGTCGAATTCGGCGTCGTCTCGGCCCCGTGGACGCAGGACGCAGCCGACGTCGAAATCGTCGGCGACGACGGCGAACGGAAGGCGGCCGTCGACGTCGAAGTCGCCGACACGCTCGAGGAGCGCCGCACCGGCCTGAGCGATCACGACTCGCTCGAGGAGGGCCACGGCATGCTGTTCGTCCACGACGAGGAGGGCGAGCGAACGTACGTCATGCGCGAGATGGACTTCGACATCGACATCATATTTATCGGCGGGGATCGCGAGATCAATTCGATCCATCACGCCCGCGCGCCCGAGGAGGACGAGGACGGCGGGGACATCCAGTATTCCGGCGAGGCGAAGTGGGTGCTCGAGGTCCCGCGCGGCCACGCCAACGAGACGGGGCTCGAGGAGGGCGACGCGGTCGAGATCAACTACGACGAGAACGAGTCGGAGTCCGGATCGGAGTCGGAGTGATGCTCGCCGAAGCGAGCCGTCGATCCGGAAACCCGTTTCGATTCGTAGGGAATCCTTATCCGTCACGGTCCCCGACCCGAGTGTAATGGACGGCGTCGACTGGGACGAGGACGATCCCTTCGAGGACCAGCGGGAGAACGTCGAGAGCCCGATGCGTCGGCTGCTCTTCGAGTTCGGCCGCCCGTACTGGTTCTCGGTGACCGTCGGTACGGTCGCGAGCGTCCTCGCTCGGGCCCTCGACCTCCTGCCCGCCCTCATGCTGGCGGTCGCCATCGATTCGGTCTTCGGCGACGCCACGTTCCACGAGCAGGTGCCGCTGGTCGTGCTCCCCGAGGCCTGGCTCCCGGCGACCGAGGACGGCCAATTCTGGTTCGTCGCCGTCGCCATCGCCGGCTCGTTCGCGCTCGGGGCCATCTTTCACTGGGTGCGAAACTGGGGATTCAACGCGTTCTCCCAGGACATCCAGCACGACGTCCGAACCGCCGCCTACGACAAGATGCAGCGCCTCGACATGGAATTCTTCGCGAACAAGCAGACCGGCGAGATGATGTCGGTGCTCTCGAACGACGTCAACCAGCTCGAGCGCTTCCTCAACGAGGGGTTGAACTCGGCGACGCGCCTGATCGTGATGGTCGTCGGTATCGGCTTTCTGCTGTTCTGGCTCGAGCCCCAGCTGGCGCTGGTCTCGCTCGCGCCCGTCCCGCTCATCGCCGCGTTCACCTACGTCTTCGTCAAGAAGATCCAGCCGCGGTACGCCGCCGTCCGCTCGAGCGTCGGGAAGGTCAACTCTCGGCTCGAGAACAACCTCGGCGGCATCCAGGTCATCAAGTCCTCGAACACCGAGTCGTTCGAGTCGGGCCGCGTCGACGACGTCTCCCGGAAGTACTACGACACGAACTGGGACGCGATCCGCCTGCGGATTCGCTTCTTCCCCGGCCTCCAGCTCATCTCGGGCGTCGGCTTCGTCCTCACGTTCGTCGTCGGCGGCTACTGGGTGTTCACGGGGACCGCGCCGGGACCGTTCACCGGCACGCTCCAGACCGGGACCTTCGTCGCCTTCATCCTCTACACCCAGCAACTGGTCTGGCCGATGGCCCAGTTCGGGCAGGTTATCAACATGTACCAGCGGGCGGCCGCCTCGAGCGAGCGCATCTTTGGCCTGATGGACGAGGAGGGCCGGATCGACCGCGAGGAAGGGAGCGAGGAACTCGAGGTCTTCGAGGGGCGGGTCGAGTACGACGGCGTGAGTTTCAGCTACGAGGACGACGAGGAGGAGCCGATCGTCGACGATATCTCGTTCGAGGTGCCGGGCGGGGACACGCTCGCGCTCGTCGGCCCGACGGGCGCCGGGAAGTCGACCGTGCTCAAGCTCCTGCTTCGACTGTACGACGTCGACGAGGGTGCGATCCGGATCGACGGCCAGGACGTCCGGGACGTCTCCCTGCGCAGCCTACGCCAGTCGATGGCCTACGTCGGCCAGGAGTCCTTCCTCTTCTACGGCACCGTCGAGGAGAACATCACCTACGGGACGTTCGACGCCTCCCGCGAGGAGATCGTCGAGGCCGCGAAGGCCGCCGAGGCCCACGAGTTCATCCAAAATCTGCCCGACGGCTACGACACGATGGTCGGCGAGCGCGGCGTCAAGCTCTCGGGCGGCCAGCGCCAGCGCATCGCCATCGCCCGCGCGGTGCTCAGGGACCCGGACATCCTGATCCTCGACGAGGCGACCAGCGACGTCGACACCGAGACGGAGATGCTCATCCAGCGCTCGATCGACGAACTCACCGAGGATCGAACCACGTTCGCCATCGCCCACCGCCTCTCGACGATCAAGGACGCCGACCGGATCGTCGTCCTCGAGGGCGGCCGAATCGTCGAGCGGGGGGCACACGGGGAGTTGCTCGAGGAAGACGGCCTCTACGCCCACCTCTGGGGCGTCCAGGCGGGGGAGATCGACGAGTTGCCCCAGGAGTTCATCGAGCGCGCCCAGCGGCGCACGGCGCGGACGGAAGCGCGTCGGACGGACTAGGGCCTCTGACCGCGAGCCGCCCGCCGGCGATCGCGCGTCTCCTCCGTGGTAGGGAGGCCGTACCGGTTGGCCACGACGCTCGAGACGCCGTCGACCGCTCGACAACTCACATAACGTGAGCGTCACGTATTCGGTACATACACCGTAACAATACGGGCGACCGTGCTGGGATGACGACATGCGAGTTACCTACCTCGAGTCGGCGGCCGTCCTCGTCGAATCAGGAGACACCTCCGTCCTCTGCGATCCCTGGCTGGTCGACGGCGCCTTCTACGGCTCCTGGGCGCACTATCCCGAACCCGACTTCGAACCCGAAGACTTCGCCCACGTCGATTACATCTACATCTCGCACATCCACCCGGATCACTTCGATCCGAACACGCTCGAGCGCATGCCGACGGATATTCCGGTTCTCATCCACGACTATCGGTGGGACTACCTGAAGGAGGCCGTCGAGGACCTCGGGTTCGAGGCCGTGGAACTGCCGCACGACGAGCGAACCCACCTCGGGGGCGACCTGCACATCAACATCCTCGCGGCCGACGGCTGCGACCCGGAGCTGTGCGGGAACTACTTCGGCTGCACGTGGTACGACGACGACGCGGAGACGCCCGGGTCGACCCAGGTGGACTCGATGGCGGTCATCGACGACGGCGAGCACACCGTCGTCAACACGAACGACGTCCCGTTCCCGATCGCGGAGTCGGGCTGTCGGAAGATCAGGCGCGACTACGGCGAGATCGACCTGCTCTGTCACCAGTACAGCGCCGCGCAGTTCTACCCGCAGGCGGTGACGAACTACGACCACGAGCGAAAGCTCCGCGAGCGCGACCGGGTCATCCGCGAGACGCGCGAGCGCGCCCTCCGGTTCATCGACGTCTTCGAACCGACCCGCTACATGCCCTTCGCGGGCGAGTACGTCCTGGCCGGCGACCTCGCCCACCTGAATCAGTACACGGGCAATCCGCCCCGGGAGGAGGCCCTCGAGTTCTTCGAAGACGCCGTCGACCCCGACGAGCACGAGTGCGTCTTCTTGAACTCCGGCGAGCACATCGACCTCGAGACGGGCGAGCGCTCGGCGCCGTTCGAACCCCACGATCCCGAGGAGAAGCGGCGGTACGTCGAGGAGGTGCTCGCGGAGCGGAAATTCGACTACCAGTACGACCCCGATCCGACGCTCGCGGAGCTGAAAGCCTACGTCCCCCACGCCTTCGAGAACCTCGAGCGCAAGCGCGAGCGAATCGGCTACCGCACCGACACGACGGTCCTGCTCTCCCTGCTCGAGGGCGTCTACGTCGAACTCTCGATCGACGGCGACGGCTACCGGTACGTTACCGATCCGGACGTCGACGCGTACGACGGCTACGTCAAGATCGAGGTCGACCCGCGGCTCCTGAAGCGCCTCTTCGAGGGACCCCACAGCGCCTACTGGGCCGACGCGAAGATCGGTTCCCACCTCGGCATCAGCAAGGAGCCGGACGTCTACGAGCGCGGCCTCTACCTCTGTCTCGGCTCGTTCCACGCCGACGGCGCGGACGTCGGCGTCGAGGCGGACGAGACGGCAGGCTCGAGGGCGGCGTCCGACTGAACGCCGTCGTTCCGCCGGCGGCATCGCGTCTCGGCGCCAACGGGATGCGGACCGATCGACGCTACTCGATGCGGACCGATCGACGCTACTGGATACCCATGGCTTCGATCTGTTCCTGGTACCGGTTTCGGATGGTGACCTCGGTAACCTGAGCGACGGCCGCCACGTCGCGCTGGGTCTGCTTTTCGTGACAGAGTAACGAGGCAGCGTAGATCGCGGCGCCGGCGTACCCCGTCGGAGACTTCCCGGAGAGGAGCCCCTTCTCCGCGGTGACGGTGAGGATCTCGTTCGTCTTCGTCTGAACGGCGGCGCTCACGTCGAGTTTCGAGCAGAACCTGGGGACGTACTCCTGCGGATCGACCGGTTTCATTCCCAGGTCGAGACGCTGAGAGACGTACCGGTACGTGCGCCCGATCTCTTTCCGGTCGACCCGCGACACCTCGGCGACCTCCTCGAGGCTCCGCGGGATCCCTTCCTTGCGGCAGGCCGCGTAGAGGCAGCCGGTGGCGACGCCCTCGATCGATCGCCCCCGGATCAGGTCCTCGGAGAGCGCGCGCCGGTAGATGACGCTCGCGACCTCGCGGACCGACCGGGGGACGCCGAGCGCGCTCGACATCCGATCGATCTCGCTGAGCGCGTGCTGGAGGTTCCGCTCGCCGGCGTCTTTCGTCCGGATGCGTTCCTGCCACGTTCGGAGCCGGCGCATCTGGCTCCGCTTTTCGGCGGACAGCGTACGTCCGGAGGCGTCCCGGTCCTTCCAGTCGATCTGCGTCGTCAGCCCCCTGTCGTGCATCGTCTGGGTCGTCGGGGCGCCGACGCGGGACTTGCTCTGGCGCTCGGCGTGATTGAACGCTCGCCACTCCGGTCCGCGATCGACGTTGGGTTCTTCGACGACGAGACCGCAGCGAGTACAGACGAGTTCCCCCCGATCGTCGCTCCTGACGAGACTCCCCGATTCGCACTCCGTACACACCCGTTCCCCTTCCGGTTCCCGCGCGCGCTCTTCCGCGTCAGATTCGCGCTCGCGCCGACGGGTGAGACTATCTTTCACGTTTAGACAGTCGGCTCGCACGACCTTAAGGGGACGCTCCACCGCGGAGACCTGAGCCGACCCGTCGTCCGAGGGACTCGTCCCGACTCGTCGAGTCGATCAGAATCGATCCGAACGGGTCGAGGCCTTCGTGATCGTCGGAGGAGCGCCTCGTCCAGTGGTGGTGAGTTCGGTAAAAATCGGCTCGTCGTCCAGCGCCACCGGGAGGTGACGGTCGGAAGTCGGAGTTAGTTGCGGACGACGTTCGTCGCGCGGGGACCCTTGGGGGCCTGTTCGATGTCGAATTCGATCGCTGCGCCTTCTTCGAGGTCCGGGCCGCCGACGTCTTCCATGTGGAAGAATACGTCATCGTCCGCGTCGTCCGTCGAAATGAAACCGTAGCCGCCTGTGTGGTTGAAGAAATCAACCTTACCTTTCGCCATTACAAATGAATGTAGAGGTAGTGGACGTATAACCCTTCCGCGGGGCGTGGTACCACGATCGAGCGCTTCCCGCCGGACTGTGCCGGACGATCGCTTCGCCGGGGGGCGCCGCCGGTGCGACGTTCGGACGGTCGGGCCGCTCAGAACGACTCCTGTTCCTCCTGGCCTTCCTGTCCCGGCGCCCCCTCGTCCTGTCGCTGCTCTCCCGACGCCGGCGGCGTCCGGTCGCTGTAGTTCTTCCGACCGATCGCCTCGTCGCCGACCATCGTCATGATCGCCCCCTCGACGGCCCCGCGGTCGTCGTACTCGTCCTCGTTCATCGGTCCGATGAGCTCCTCCAGGGTCATCGTCTCGTCGTCGCTCGAGAGTTCGACCCGCTCGTCGCCGTACCGATCGAGGAGTTCGTCCTGGCTGATCGGGTACTCCGGTTCGTCCAGTTTCTCATCCAGGTCGCCCAGTTCAACGCCGAGTTCGCGACTGTCGTCTTCCATACTCGAGGCTGGACCACCGGCGAAATAGGAGTTGGCCCTGCCTTCGCGCGCCGCGCCGGCGGACGTCCCGGGGCCGCCCGATCGACGCGAGCAGTCGTCGAATACAAGAGGCGACCGTTCGTTGCTCTCGGCATGGAACTCGCTCGAGCCACCTGGACGGACGTCGCCGACCTCGAGACGGATCTCGCCGTCGTGCCGGTCGGCAGCACGGAACAACACGGCCCGCACGCGCCGCTGGGAACGGACTGGTTCGCCGCCGAGGCGATCGCCGAGGCGGGAATCGAACGATTCGACGGGGAGGTCGTCCGCGCGCCGACGATCCCGATCGGCATCGCCGAGGAGCACCGCCACTTTCCGGGCACGATGTGGGTCTCCGAGGAGACGTTTCAGGCGTACGTGCGCGAGGCGGTCGCCAGCCTCGCGTACCACGGCTTCGATCGCGTCGTGCTGGTCAACGGCCACGGCGGCAACGTCGACGCCCTGCGGACGGCCGCCGCGCGGATCACCCGCCGCGACGACTCCTACGCCGTCCCCTTCACCTGGTTCGACGCCGTCGGCGAACACTCGGCCGACATGGGCCACGGCGGCCCCCTCGAGACCTCCCTGATCGCCCACCTCGAGCCGGACCTGATCCGGGAGGACCGACTCGAGGAAGCGAACGCGGGTGCGGCCGACTCGTGGGGCGAGTGGGTGAGCTACGCGAACCTCGCCTACGACGCGGCGGAGTTCACGGAAAACGGCGTGGTCGGCGATCCGACAGAGGGGGGCCCCGAGCGGGGCGAAGAACTGCTCGAATTGGCGGCCGAGGCCCTGGCTCGGCTCCTCGAGGCCGTGCGCGAGCGCGACGTCACGCGGCCGGAACGGCGGTGACGCCGGGCGGGCGACGTTGCCGGTGGCCGAACGTCGGCGGCGGTTTCGGTTACTCTTCTTCTTCCGCTTCTTCCTCAGCCTCGGCTTCGTCGTCCTCGTCCTCGTCGTCCGCCTCGTCCGAGGGGCCGGCGTTCTGGAGCGTTCCCCGGAGGGCGGGGATCGTGGCCGTGAGATCGCCGACTTGCTCGCTCGCCGCGGAAACGTCCTCGATGGCGGACTCGACCTCGGCGATTTCGGCCTCGAGGTCGTCGGCGTCGTCGAAGGCGTCGGCGCGCTCGCCCATCATGTACCACTTCTTGGCGTCGCGGAGGTGGTCCTCGGCGTCGCCGGTGTCGAGGGCCGATTTGAGACCGTTGAGCACGCCGAGGACGTTTTCGGCGTCGGTCTCCCAGATCTCGTCGGCCGCGGGCAGCGCCTCCCAGGCCTCTTCGAGCGAGGATTCGACGTCCGCGCGCATCTCGTTGGCGGCCTCTCCGAACAGTTCGTCGTCGCCGAGCGTGGCTTGGCTCATGCGTACGTCTTCACGGCCACCGGGGTTAAAAGGTCGCCCGAAAGTGAAAGTGAAATTCCGTACGTGAACGCCGGTACCGTCGAATTATGGGCGGGATTTCGAAAGGAAGGTCGTCCTGGTTCCGGTTCGCGGTTCGCCGCTCCGACGAGCGCTCACCGCCCGCGGACCGACTCGAGTCGCATCAGCGGGTAGCCGTCTTCCATCGCCATTCTGGTGACGACCTCACAGCCGTCGTACTCGACGACGATCTCGACCTCGAGGAACCGCCCCGTCACTTCAGTGTAGTCGGCCGTCGACCCGTCGAGCGCGGCCTCGAGTTCGTCGCGCCGGACCTCGACGGTCACCTCCCTGCAGTGCGGTTGGTTCTCGATCGCCTCCTCCATCGCCCGCTCGAGGCTACCGGCGCTCTCGAGCGAGAGGGGTGTCCCCGCGAACTGGTGGTAGAGCGAGCCGAACTTGATGCCGGCCTCGAAGCAGGCGGTTTCGGCGGTCGTCGGTTCGCTTCCCGCCGGATCGGCGGGCGAATCGCGTTCGGTCATGGTCGACCCGTCGGGCGCCGAGCGAAAGGCCGTTCCGATCGCTCGGACGCTCGACCGATACGCGTCCGCGGACGAATCGTATGGTTCTTATCGGCGCTGTCCCTCCCACCGAACGAACACGAATGGTCGAGTCGGTCCTGCTGACGGGTGCGTCCGGGCGCGTGGGACAGGCAATCCTCGCGGATCTGGCGGACTCCTACGACTGGCGGCTGCTGGATCGGGACCCGCCGACGGACGAGATGCCGGGGGAGTTCGTCGTCGGCGACGTCACCGACGGGTCGGTCATCCGCGAGGCGATGGCGGGGGTCGACGCCGTGATCCACCTCGCGGGCGATCCCCGCCCCGAGGCGCCCTGGGATAGCGTGCTCGAGAACAACATCGACGGGACGCAAACGATCTACGAGGCCGCCGTAGAGACGGGCGTCGAGAAGGTCGCCTTCGCCTCGTCGAACCACGCCGTCGGCGCCTACGAGACCGAAGAGCGGACGCCCGACCTGTACCGCCCGCACGACGACTTCCGCCTCGACGGGACGGAACTGCCCCGCCCCGGAAACCTCTACGGCGTCTCGAAGGCCGCCGGCGAGACGCTGGGACGGTACTACCACGACGAGTACGGCATCTCGGTCGTCAACGTCCGCATCGGGAACCTCACGAAGGGCCACCCGCCGATCGACTACGAGCGCGGCCAGGCGATGTGGCTCTCCCACCGCGACTGCGCCCACCTCTTCGACCGCTGCCTGCGAGCCGACTACGACTACGAGATCGTCTACGGCATCTCCGACAACGACCGGAAGTACTACTCGCTCGAGCGCGCCCGCGAGGTGCTCGGCTACGACCCGCAGGACAATTCCGCCGAGCACGACTGAGGGCGGGGCCGCCCTTTTGGCGTTCCCGCGGGTCCGGAACCGGACGAACACCTAAACGGCGCGCGGGTGACGGTCTACGTATGACCGACGACGCTCCACGATCGGCGACCGACGGTCCGGCCGACGCCCCGGGCGACTCGTTCGACCTCTCGAACCCCGACCGCGTGCGCGTCGGCGTCACCCACGGCGAGGACGACCTCGAGGTGGGCGAACCCGGCGAGTACCCAGACGGCGCCGACGTCATGATCCGTCCGGAGGGCGAGTCCGTGTTGTTCACCGTCGACGTGCGGGCGGGCGATCACGCCACGGGCCACGCTGACGTCCCGTTGACGCTCGAGGAGGCTCGCGACCTCCGGGACCTCCTCGACGAGACCGTCCGTCGGGTGGCCGACGACGAGTAGCGGATCGAGCGAACGGACGTCCGCTCGGGCCTAGAACAGCCCCTCGACGTCCTCCTCCCTCGAGCGCCGCAGCTCGACGTGTTCGCGAAGGCGTTGGTAGATCAGCCCTCTGTGTTCCTCCTCGCGGACGAAGTCGAACAACAGGGTGATGAACCGGCTGTCGTCCCGTCCCGCCTCGAGGTCGGCCTCCGCGTACGCCCGGGCGCGCTCGACCGGTTCCTCGTCGAACTCGAGGGCCTCGGCGAGAACGCCCGCGGCGACGGCCGTCTCGGCGAACCCGAGGTCGGCGAGCGTCGGCGCCGTCCCGCCCACCTCGAGGGCGATCGGTCGGCGCCGCTCGATCAGTTCCGGATCGTCGGCGAGGCGCTCGAGGAACGCCCGGATAGGGGTCAGCGCCACCTCCCGATCGGTCGACGGCAGTCCGTCGAGGTACGCGCGTGCGCTCTCTGCGAGGCCGACGGCCCCCTGCCAGTTTCGGTTCCTGGCGTGGTGGACGGCGGCGGTGAACTGGATCAGCCCGTGCAGCAGGCGCTCGTCGTCGGTCCCCGACTCGAGGTCGAGCCAGCGCGCCTCCCAGGCGTCGTGGGCCGCGTGGTAGTACCCCGCGTTGTAGACCGCTGCGCCAGCCCTGAGCGCCGCAGCGAGGGAGTCGGCCGCCCCTTCCGGGTCGTCGCCGTCGCTCGAGTCGTCCCTCGACCCGACCTCCCTCGAACCGTTCGTCATTACTCCGGAGTTCGCTCTCGAGGCCGATATACTGTGGGTGCTGCGGGTCGACGGTACCGGCCGTGTGATCGATTGCGCCCCTCGTGTGCTATTGCGGTCCTCCGTGTGCCCGTTTGGCCCCGGTTTCACCGGGAAAACGCGTTCCATCCTGCTGGATACGTCACTCGAGCGTGCGTCGGGTAGATGGACCTCGAGACCCGGTACGGCGTGCTCGCTCGACGGGTGCGGTACGGAAGGAAGGAAGGCGCCGGATACGTGCCGCCTCCGGCGGGGCGGGCAGACAACAACAACCGAATACGGTGGGAGACCCGTCCGCGGGAGCCGTCCCGGCCGGTTACTGGCCGCCACCGGCCCGGGCGGTATGCGAGTCGACGACGGAGCACTACATTATTATGGAGTCACTGGTTCGCGAAAGTGCGCCTTACCGAACGGTTTGGCTCCGTCTACCCGATGAGTGCGGCGGGTAGCCGAACGGTTGGCTCGCGACTGCAGCGGGTGGCGATCGCCTATGTTCGTTCGCCGACCGGGTTCGTCACCCGTCGAAGCCCTCCTCCCAGCGGAACCGGCCGTTCCGCTGGACGACGTCCCCGTCGATCTCGAGCCGCGAGTCCTCGCTCACGTCGGCGATCAGGTCGACGTGGACGGCCGATTCGTTGCCCGTCTCGCCCTCGGGGAGGCAGGCGTCGTACGCCCGGCCGACCGCGAGGTGGACCGTCTCGCCCATCTTCTCGTCGAAGAGAATGTTGTCCGTGTAGCGGTCGATGCCGCGGTTCATCCCGATGCCGAGTTCGCCCAGCCGACGGGCGCCCTCGTCGGTCTCGAGGATCTCGCCGATCACGTCCGCGCCCTGGCCGGCGCCGTAGTCGACGACCTCTCCGTCGGCGAACTCGAGTCGAACGTTCCGGACGGCCTCGCCGCGGAGGGTCATCGGGACGTCGAAGGTCACCTCGCCCTCCGTCGCGTAGGGGGCCGTGAACACCTCGCCGCTGGGGAGGTTGTGCGAGTCGTAGGCCACGGAGGCGGCGCTGTTGACCGCCGTCCGCCCCTCGATTCGCATCGTGAGGTCGGTCCCGCTCGAGACGAGGCGGACCTCGTCGCCCTCGTCGAGCAGGTCCTTCAGTTTGGCCATCTCGTCGGCCAGCGACGCCCAGTCCCGGAGGATCGCGTCGTAGGCGAACTCCTGGTACTCCTCGTAGGCCATGTTCGCTTGCTGGGCGAGCGATCGGGTGGGGTGGACCGTCGAGACCCAGCGGGTGTCGAATCGGGCCTCGCGGATTTCCGTCCGCGCCCGTCGGTACGCCCGTTCGGTCTCCCCGGGCACGTCCGCCGTCGCGCTCGTGTTCCGCCCGCCGCCGAGCGAGAGGTAGACGTCGGTCTCCTCGAGTAGGGCGCGTTCGTGGCCCGGATCGGGGTCGAACTCGCCGCCGTGGGCCGTGAGATAGGCCCGTTCGACCTCGCCCGAACTGTAGGTGGCGAGCAGGTTCGCTTCCCGTTCGCCCAATGCTTCGGCCACCGCCACCGCGAGGTCGTGGGCGTCGGGACCGACCCTGAGAACGACGTTGTCCCCCGCCTCCACTCGAGCGCTCCAGTCGACCAGCACCTCGGCGTGTTCGCGCACGCGTTCGTCCATGCGCGGGACTTTCGAGCGAGCGACCTAAACCCCGCGCCTCGACCGGACGCGGTCGAACCGATACGGCCGGCCTCGAGCGCGGATCCCGTTCTCGAGCCGCTCCGATAGCTAATTGTGTAGGCCCTCCCCTCCGTCCGTCCTAATTCTTTAGTAGTCCGTCGATCGTACGGAGGTATCACCGACGTCGTCGCGCCGACGCGGGACCGACGCGGGTCCCGGGCGTGCGGCTCTCACCCCACTCGATACCCGACAGCAGCCATGACCGCCACGATCACCGTCCTCGTCGTCGACAACGAACCCGAGTTCGCCGACCTCGCCTCCACCCTGCTCGAGCGCGAGCACGAGTCGATCGCCGCGACCCCCGTCACGACCGGCGCCGACGCGCTCGAGGCGCTCGAGGAGCGCGACGTCGACTGCATCGTCTGCGATTACGAGATGCCGGAGATGACCGGCCTCGAGTTGCTCGAACGCGTCCGGGAGGACGACCCCGACTTGCCGTTCATCCTCTTCACCGGACGGGGCTCCGAGGAGATCGCGAGCGAGGCGATCGCGGCGGGGGTCACCCAGTACCTGCAGAAGCGCCCCGGTCGGGAGCGGTACGCGATGCTCGCCAACCAGATCACGAACGCGGTCTCCCAGTACCGCACGGAGACGGAACTCCGGGAGAACGAGCGCCGCTACGAGCGGACGCTGACGACGCTCCACGAGACCACCCGCGACCTGATGCGCGCGGGGACGAAACGCGAGATCTACCAGGCGGCGGTCGACACCGCCGGCGAGATCCTCGACGTGCCGATCGCCGCCGCCTACGCGTTCGAGCCGACCAGCGGGGCGCTCGAGCACGCCGCCTCGACGTCGGAGACGCGGGAACTGCTCGACCCCGAACGGACCTTCGAACCCGGCGAGGGGCTGTTCTGGGAGGTCTTCTCCGAGGGAGAGAGCAGCTACTACCCGGACGTTCGCGAGGAGGAGGCCGCGGTGAACCCCGAGTCGCTGAGTCGGAGCGAGCTGATCGTCCCCCTCGGGACCCACGGCATCCTGGTCGCCGGGTCGGAGGGCGTCGACGACTTCGACGAGCCGATGGCCGAACTGATGCACATCCTGGCGGCCAACACCGAAGCGGCCCTCGACCGGGCCGAACGCGAACGGCTGCTCCGCGAGCACGACCGCGAACTCACCCACAAGAACGAGGAACTGACCCGGCTCAACCACACGAACGAGATCGTTCGCGGGATCAACCGCGGCGTCGCCCAGGCCTCGACCCGAAGCGAGATCGAAACCACGGTCTGTGACCGCCTCGTCGACACCGACCGGTACCGCTTCGCGTGGGTCGCCTCGACCGACGACTCCCCGCCGTCGCCGGCCGCGTGGGCCGGCGTCGACGCCGCCTACATCGACAGCGTTCGGGAAGACGGCCAGGACGCGCCCGAAGTCGATCTGATCCGGGAAACCCTCGAGTCGAACGATGTCTCCGTCGTCCGGAACGTCCTCGACGACGACCGCTGGGACGTCCGGCGGAAGGCCGCGCTCACCTACGGCTTCCAGACGGTGCTCGCGGTCCCCCTCACCGACGACGAGCGGGCCCACGGCGTCCTCCTCGTCTACGTCGCCGGCGTCGACTCGATCGGCGAGAGCGAGCGCGCGGTGCTCGGCGAACTCGGGGAGACGATCGGCCGCGCGATCCGCTCGGTCGAACGCACCAGGGCGCTGCTCACCGACAGCCGGATCGAACTCGAACTCGAGTGCGCCGACTCGCGACTGCTGCTCAACCGACTCGCCGACCGCGTCGGCCGTCCGATCTCCCTCGAGGGCGTCGTCGATCGCGGCGACGATCACCTCGTCCAGTTCGTCCGGATCTCCGATCCCGACGAGGCGATCATCGATTCGATCCCGTCGCTCGAGGAGCGCTGGGCCTCCATCGAGGCGCTGTCGGTCCTCTCCGAGGGCGACGAGACGGTCCTGCTCGAACTCACCGTGGCCGAGACGCCCCTGTTCGAGGTGCTCAGCTCCTACGAGGTCGGCCTGACGTCCGCGACGGCGCGCGACGGCGTCACGACGATCGTCCTCGACGTCCCCCAGCGCGTCGAAACGCGGGCGCTGATCGAGGCAATCTCCGACGACTATCCGGAGACGGCGCTCCACGCCCGACGGGAGACCACCCAGACGCGCACTGACGGCCGATTCGACGCCGAACTCGAGCGCCACCTGACCGACCGCCAGTTCGAGGCGTTGCAGGCGGCACACTACAGCGGATTCTTCCAGTGGCCCCGCGAGAGCACCGGCGAGAACCTCGCCGACGCGCTCGACGTCTCCCCGCCGACGTACCACTACCACCTTCGCGCAGCCCAGCGAAAGCTCGTCTCGCTGGCGTTCGACGACCACTCTAGGTGATTAGTGCAGATATATCTGACACTATAACTAGCTAGAGGTTATTTTTAACCCACCGGGTCTCGTACCCGTAACTGGCGATCTGAGACAGACTGTCGCCACCCCCCCCCTTAATCCCCCCAACCTTTCCCCTTAGCGACGTTCTCTCGAGAGACGTCCGTTCTCGACGATAGTGCCGTCTGACTGCGTGAGGGACGCCGTACTGCAGGTTGCCGACGAGCCGTTGGCACGAGGCCGTCGACGCACGGCCGTTGCTAACGAGTTGCTGACGAAGGGCTGACGCCGACCGACGTCGGCCGGCTCCCGAAGATCGTAGTCACTAAGTCAGCTCTCGATGATCGTGATTTCGGCGTTCTCCTGCTCGTCGACGAAGTTTCCGTCGCTCGGCGGGACGATCTCCACCTCGAGCGTGCCGATATCCGCGTCCTGTCGAAGGTCCGCGTCGCTCACGTCGACGTCTTCGTCGTCGGCGATCCGTTCCGGCGAATCGAGCGAGGCGGACCCGGAGGTGACGATCAGCGTGTAGTCTTCGATCTCGTTCCCGTCCTCGTCGACGACAGCGTGGGAGAGGTCGCCGCGGTCCCCCTCCTCGACGATCGGCTCGTCCTCCCATTCGACCGAGAGCTCGTTCTGGCCGATATCGCCGATGTCACCGAGCATGTTCATCATGAGGCCGAGCGCGGCGACGCCGACGACGAGGGCGATCACGAGGCGAACCGGTAACCCTTCGATCGCACGGTCGTCCGAGGCGAACGGGCGCGACGCAGCCCACCCCCGTTCGGCGGGACCGTTTTCGCGATTCGTATCCGAACGCATGGGCGGTCTGGTCCCGGGTTCCTACTTAAACCTGAAGCGGAGAATGGACGTTCGGTACTGACGACGTCTACGCCGCTGTTGACGTGCGTACCGGCGACAACCGATCCCTACCGGAGTCGCTGACCGACTCGTAGAGGGTTGCGACCACATCGAACGACGAGCAGAACTCGAGGCGGCAGTTACCGCGACCGCGGCCCCGTCGAGTCCTCCCACTCGAGCCACTCGAGTTCCCAGCCCCGTCGGGATTCGGCGTGTTTCTCGGCGAATTCGCGGTCTTCGCGGGCCATCCGATTTCGCTCGACGGAGCCGGTCTGTTCGCCCTCGACGAGGAGGGGGTCGAACGAGACGGCCTCGAACCGCTCGGTTTCGCCGTCGGCCGAGACGGCTTCGAGGCGCTGGGGTTGTGCGCCTTTCGGGTAGACGAGTCGGCCGCCGTCGGCGAGTTGCTCGAGCAGCGCGCGCGGCGGGGAGACGGCGGCGGCCTCGAGCAGGATGCGGTCGAAGGGGGCGTACTCGGGGAGGCCGGACGCGCCGTCGCGGCAGTCGACGAGGACGCCGTCGTAGCCCGCGGCGGCGAGGTTCGAGCGGGCCTCCCAGACGAGCGGGCGGGAGATGTCGACCGCGTGGACGTTCGCCTCGCCGACGAGTTCGGCGACGACGGCGGCGGTGTAACCGACGCCCGCGCCGACGATCAGGACGCGGTCGCCCGCCTCGGGGGCGAGCGCCTGGAGGACGCGGGCGGCGTCGCTGGGGGAGAGCACGCGCGTGCCGAGGTACTCGTGGTCGCGGTCGGCGTATGCCGATCGCTCGTGTTCGACGAACTCGTGTCGGGGGACGTCTCGCATGGCGACGGCGACGGCCTCGTTGCGGAGGACGTCCTTCTCCTCGGACTCGAGGCCGTCGACCATGTCTTCCCGGAGGACCGCGGGATCCATGGGCGTGCTATCCGGCCGGCGGTTATCAACCCCGCGCTTGCTCGAGTCCGGGTCCCTCGAACCGCAATGCGTCGGTGAGCCGGGCCGACCTATCCCCGCATCGTGACGAACCGAACGCCGCCGTGTTCGCTGCGCTCGAGGCACCTGTCGTCGCGTTTCTCGGCGTGCACGAGCGTCTGGAACCCGGTTCCGATCGGGCCGAGGAGCCGTCCGCCCGGTCGGACCTGTTCGACGAGGGGGTCGGGGAAGTCCGCGGCCGCGCAGGTCAGGTAGACGGCGTCGTATGGGGCGTGCTCGGGCCACCCCTGGCGGCCGTCGCCGACGCGGACGCTAATCCCGTCGGAGCCGATTTCGGCGAACGTTCCCTTCGCCTGCTCGGCCAGTTCCTCCCCGTACTCGACGCTGTAGACGTGCTCGTCGCCGACGAGTTCGGCGGTGACCGCGGCGTGGTAGCCACAGCCGGTGCCGATCTCGAGGACGTCCTCGCCGGACTCGAGGTCCAACTTCTCCGCCATGATCGCCACCATGTGCGGGGCGCTGATCGTCTGCCCGTCGCCGATGGGCAGCGGCCGATCCGCGTACGCGCTCCCGCGCCGATCGGCCGGGACGAACTCGTGGCGGGGGACGGCCTCGAGCGCCTCGAGGACGCGCTGCTCGTCGACGCGCCGGGAGACGGTCCGAACCATCCGCTCGCGGGCCTCCTCGTCGTCGTCGGGCTCGTCGGAGCCGTCCGAGCGAAACCGATCGAACATAGGTCGTCCTACGCGTTCGCGTGCAATAGGCTGTGGGCCGCTCCGTCGATCCGACCGAACACGACCGGACGTATGGCAGCGAGAACACCACGAAAGCCCCTCTCGCTCTCGATGGCTGCGACTTGCTGTGGTCCTCAGCCCTACGGGCTTGCGGTCCTTACTGCGTCTCGCCCATCGAGAGCGAGAGCCCCTTTCATTCCCACCCGAGCCGGCTGATCGTCCAGCCACCGTGGGTGGGAATGAAAGGGGCTGCCGCGGTCGGCGAAGCACGACGACGTAAGCACCGGAGGTGAGCGCAGCGAACCGAGGAGCGTGGTTCGAGAGAGCTCCGCTCTCTCGTCATCACGAAAGGCGCTTCGCGCCTTTCGAACGAAAGCGAGTCGCGCGAGTCGACCGCGGCAGGGGCTTTCGTGGTGTTTTCGAACGAGTCGCTTTCAGAACCGTCGCCGGTCGGTGTCGATATCGGAACCGCCCGGGTATCAGAACCGACTACCAAGCGGACCAGGCGCTGGTCGTCTTGTCGTAGGCGTAGACGCGTTTTGCGTCCTTGGCGAGGACGGTGTCGCCGTCGATCTCGTACCGGTCTCGGTCGTAGCCCGAGGCGTCGCCGCGGACGACGAAGGCGTCGATCTCGAACTCGTCGTCGCCGAACGTCTCGGTCTCGCCCACGGTGAACTCGTAGTCGCCGGGGACGTAGACCGTGGTGCTCCGGCTGTCGTCCTTCCGACCGTCTTTCGGGTGGATGGTGACGTTGACCGCGACGTTGTCGACCTCGCGCGTCCAGACGGTCTCGATCTCCTCGGCGGGGGCAGATTCGACGCGGCGGTGCTCCTCGAGTTCGACGCTCGTGACGCGGACGGTCGAGAGCACCTCCTCGGTCTCGAGGATGAACTCGTCGCCGACCTCGACGGTCTCGCCCTCGGGCGTGGTGACGTTCGCCGTGAAGGACTCGCCCTCCTGGGAGACGACGACGTCGAGGGTGACCTCGCGCTCGGGTTCGGGCTGGACCTTGTGGACGTGGCCGCACTCCCCGCAGCGGACGGTGAAGCTGCCGCCGCCCTGCGAGAGGACCTCGTGGACCGTCTCGAGGTCCGGCGAACACGAGGGGCAGGCCGTGGGAATCCGGTCCGGAATGTCGATCATAGGGCGTCATAGACGCCGCGACCCTAAAAGGGCGTGGACCTACGCTCGTGAATTCCCCTCGTACACGGCCGTCGCTCACGCTCGAGGGAGTTCGACTATCTCGCCGTCTGCGGTGACGGTCGGCTCCCGGATGATGCCGTCTAAGTGGATCGGCGCCTCGGTATCCCCGCCGATGCCCGCGTCGTCGCCGATGGCGATGTGGACGGTGCCCGCGGCCTTCTCGTCGAGGAGCACGGAACCGACGAGGTCCGTGACGGCCACGTTCGTCCCGATCCCCAGTTCCGCGGGGTTGTACGCCGCGTCGCCGACCTCCTCGGCGGCGCCCTCGATCGTCTCGCGGATCTCGTCGTCGGAAACCTCGGTGACGTACCCGTCCTCGACGTCGAATCGGAGGGTTTGCCCCTCCTCGAGCAGCCCGTGGGGGGCCATGGTGCCGTCGACGACGAACGTGCCGGTCGCGGACTCGGGGCTGACGAACACCTCGCCGGCGGGGAGGTTCGACATGTCGCCGGGTTCGTGGACGATGCCGGTGTCCGAGAGGAACTCCCGGTCGCCGATCTCGAAGGTGATGTCGGTCCCGGCCGCCGCCGTGACGCGGATCTCGTCGGCGCCGTCGACCTGCTCGCGGACGTCGGCGCAGTGGGCGGCGATCGCCTCGTAGTCGGCGTCGAGGCCGGTCGTGAACACCTCCTCGGTGATGCCGGGGAGGGTGGCAACGCGCGCCCCCGCGGCGTTCGCGTTCGTCCGCGCCCGGGTGTGGCTCAGGCTCTTGCTCGTCGGCACCAGCACGACGTCCGCCCCTGACATCGCCGCGGCGACGGGTTCCGGTGGCTCCGCCCCGTGGGTCTCCCCCGGCGGGTAGCGGACGATCACGGCGTCGTCGGCGATCTCGCTCGCCACCTCGTACAGCGCCTCCCCGATCGCCTCCCGTTTATCGTCGGTGACGATCGCACACGATTCCCCCGACTCGAGGGCCAGACACTGTCGAACTGCGGTCTCTGCGGCCGCTCGAAGCGCACCCGTATCGGACATACGCGAACGTGTGGCGACGCGAACCGATAGTTCTTGTCTTCGCCGCCCCCGTTTGCCTTCGATCCGTCCACTTGACGGTTCGATCGCCCCGCATTCGCATCCGCTCGAGGGATCGGGGACGGATTCGTTCGGTTCCCGGATCGACCGCCGAGGTGACGGACCGACGAACCGCCGAGGTGACGTACCAACTGACCGACGGAGGGACGGACCCTGACCGACAGGGTGGTGACCGATTGCCGGCGGACCGACGGGACCCTGGCGAACCGCTCGAGTTTATATGCGATGGCGCGGCCAGACGACGCATGAGACTCGGACGGCGATGGACCGGGATCCGCTCCAGGGGGGTCCGGACGGCGTCGCGCACGCGGATCCGCGGGCCGACGGACGCGTCCCCCTCGGGCGGATCGAATCGACCGAGGGCGTCGGAATCGAATCGGTTGAAGACGTCGACCCGTCGGCGCGACGGACGCGGAAGCGAAAACGCTTATGCGCGGGCTACTCATGCACGAGCATAGTATGAGCGACATCGAGGGCGTCTACGAGGACCTCGAGGCCGACGTCTCTCTCGAGGAGTTTCGCGAGGCCGTCGAGGCGAAAGTCGAGCAGATGGGCGGACTCGCCGACGAGGAGACGGCGGCGATGCTCGTCGCTCACGAACTCGGCGAGAGCGAGGTCGGGGGCGTCGCCGACATCGAACCCGGCATGGAGGAGGCGAAGTTCGTCGCCAAGGTGACGAGCATCGGCGAACTGCGCACGTTCGAACGCGACGGCGAGGACGAGGACGGCCGCGTCGTCAACGTCGAGGTGGCCGACGAGACGGGCTCCGTCCGGGCCGCGTTCTGGGACGAACACGCCGAGGCCGCCGTCGAGGAACTCGAGGAGGGCCAGGTGCTGCGGATCAAGGGCCGACCGAAGGAGGGCTTCTCCGGCGTCGAGGTGAGCGTCGACGACGTCGAACCCGACGACGATACCGAGATCGACGTCACGGTCTCGGACACCCACACCGTCGAGGACCTCTCGCTCGGCCTCTCGAACGTCAACCTCGTGGGGAAGGTGCTCGACACCGACAGCGTCCGCACGTTCGACCGCGAGGACGGCTCCGAGGGGAAGGTCTCGAATCTCACCGTCGGCGACGAGACCGGTCGCGTCCGGATCACCCTCTGGGACGAGCAGGCCGACCGCGCGACCGAACTCGACGCGGACGACACGATCGAGATCGTCGACGGCTACGTCCGCGAGCGCGACGGGAACCTCGAGGTCCACGTCGGCAACCGCGGCGCGATCGAGGAGGTCGACGAGGACGTCGAGTACGTCCCCGAGAGCACCCCGATCGAGTCCCTCGAGATCGGCCAGACGGTCGACATCGCTGGCGTCGTCCGGTCCGCCGATCCGAAGCGCACGTTCGACCGCGACGACGGCTCGGAGGGGCAGGTCAGGAACGTCCGCGTCCAGGACGCGACGGGCGACATCCGCGTGGCCCTCTGGGGCGAGAAGGCCGAAACGGAACTCGGCCCCGGCGACGAGGTCGCGCTGGCCGACGTCGAGATCAAAGACGGCTGGCAGGAAGACCTCGAGGCCTCCGCCGGCTGGCGGTCGACGATCACCGTCCTCGACTCCGATTCGGGCTCCGGTGGTGCGGGCGTCAGCGACGACGGCGACGGCGAGACGGCCGGTCTGTCGGCGTTCGCCGAGGGCGGTGACGGCGGAAGTGGCGGCGACGGTGCCTCGAGCGGCGACGATGCGACCTCGAGCGCCGACGGGGCTGGCGCGGACGGGGCGTCCGACGACGGGCCCGCCGACGGCGAGGAGATCGAGTTCACGGGCGTCGTCGTCCAGGCGGGCGACCCGGTCGTCCTCGACGACGGCGAGACGACGATGAGCGTCGAAACGAACGCCGACGTCGGCCTCGGCGAGGAAGTGACCGCCCGCGGGGTCGTCCGCGACGGTCGCCTCGACGCGAGCGACGTCTTCTGAGGCCGTCAGGAACTCCCTCGAGCAGTTAGGAAAAGCGTTAAGGGTGTCAGCTTCGCCTATCATGATATGAACATCGAACTCCCGTTCGCCCCGGTGGACACCATCATCCGCCGGAACGCGGGTGACCTCCGAGTGAGCGCCGAGGCGTCGAAGGAACTCGCCACGCGTATCCAGGAACACGGGAGCGATCTCGCGGTCGACGCCGCAGAACGCGCGACGGCAGACGGGCGAAAGACGCTGATGGCCGAGGACTTCGGCGTCGAGACGGTCGTCGACAAGGACGACCTCGAGTTACCCGTCGCGCCGGTCGACCGGATCGCGAGACTCGAGATCGACGACCGGTACCGCGTCTCGATGGACGCCCGCATCGCGCTGGCGGACATCCTCGAGGACTACGCCGACAACGTCGCCCGGGCAGCGACGATCCTGGCCCACCACGCCGACCGGCGCACCATCACCGAAGACGACATCGAGACGTACTTCTCGCTGTTCGAGTGAGCCCGATGCGCTTCGGCTACAGCGACACCTGTCTCGCACACGACCCGGGTCCGCGCCACCCCGAGACGCCGGACCGGTTGCGGGCGATTCGGGAGGCTCTGAAGCGGAAACACGGCGTGGAGTACGTCGAGGCCGATCCGGCCTCGATCGAGACGATCGTCGCGGTTCACGACCGCGACTACGTCGAGTCCGTCGAGGAGTTCTGCGCCGAGGGCGGCGGGAACTGGGATCCGGACACGACGGCCGTCGAGGAAACGTGGGACGCGGTTCGTCAGAGCGCGGGGCTCGCCTGCTGGGCCGTCGACGCCGCGCTCGAGGGCGCCGACGGTCGCGAAACGCCGTTTTCGATCGGCCGGCCGCCGGGCCACCACGCGGTCGAGGACGACGCGATGGGCTTTTGTTTCGTCAACAACGTCGCCGTCGCCGCTCGCCACGCCATCGACACCTCCGACGAGGTCGACCGCGTGGCGATCGTCGACTGGGACGTCCACCACGGCAACGGCACGCAGGACATCTTCTACGACGACGGAGACGTCTTCTTCGCCTCGATCCACGAGCGTGGGCTCTACCCCGGCACCGGCGACGTCGACGAAATCGGCGAGGACGACGGCGAAGGGACGACGATGAACGTCCCTATGCCCGCCGGCACGGACGACGTCGACTACCTCGCGGCGATCGACGGCCCGATCGCGACCGCCCTCGGGGCGTTCGAGCCCGATTTACTGTGCGTCAGCGCCGGCTTCGACGCCCACCGTCACGATCCCATCTCGCGGATTCGGCTCACGACCGAGGCCTACGCGCTCATGACCGACCGGCTCCGGGCGGTCGCCGACGACGCCGACGCCGCGCTGGCGTTCGTCCTCGAGGGCGGCTACGGACTGGACGTCCTCGCCGAGAGCGTCGCCCTCGTCCACGAGACGTTCGACGGTCGCGAACCGATCGAACCCGACGGCGAGGTGAGCGATCGGGCCGCGAAGGTCCTCGAGGACGTCGCCGACGCGCACGACCTGGACCTCGACCGCGAGTAGTCGACCGCGTCGGGGCTTCTCACCGAAGCGGACCCGGTCTCGTCTCGGTGGACCCGTTCCGCGCAGTCGAGTGTCGCTCTCGCCGCGATGGAGCCGTTCTTCCCGATCGGGATTCGGTCTCGCCGTAATCGATTCCCCCTCAGGGGCAACCGATCCTCCATCGGGGCCGCTCTCCTACTCGCGTTCACCTCAGCCGACTCGCGTTCGCCTCAGGGTCGGGGCTCGAAGTACTGTGCCAGTTCGACGCCGAATTCCGGGAGCAGCGCCGTCACCTCCTCGCCCACGAGGACGTCGTACCCGTCCTCGAGCGCCGTCTCCACGTGGGCGCCGAGGCCGACGTCGAACAGCCGGTCGCTCTCGAGGAACGCTCGGGCGGTGGTGAACTCGCGCTCGCGCTCGGTGGCGTACCGGTCGCCGTCGATGAACGGACCGTAGGCGTCGGGGTCGTCGGCGTAGACCTTGTAGAAGCCCTGAGCGTGGCCCTGGACGTGGACCGGCGGCCCCTCGTGGCGTTCGAGGGCCGGTCGGTCGGCGACGGCGAGTTCGACGAAGACGACGGCCGTCTCGTCGGTGACCGTCTCCGCCCGAAAGACGTCGAAGCCGCGGTCGTCGAGTCCGGTCGTTATGCCCTCGAGCGATTTGTAGAGCTGGGGATAGAGCTGATCCTCGACGAGGTCCGGGGCGTCGAAGCGGACGGCGACCGGCGTCGTGCCGCGGCGCTCGAGGTGGGCCAGCAGGTTGGATTCGGTGAGCGGATCGAATTCGACGGGTTCGAAGAGGTCCGTTCTGGGATTCTCGAGGAGGTCGCGGGCGTAGTGCTGGAACCGGGCGACGTTTTCGGCGTCGCAGACGGCGGCGACGTTGCGCTCGGGATCGGTCGGGTCGATGACGACGAGAGGATCGGTAAAGCTGGCCCGGCCGTGATCTTCGGGATCCAGCCGGACCGGCGGGTGCCAGTCGGCCGCCGCTTCGACGAGCGGGCGGAAGCCGCCGTACTCGAGCACGAGCAGTTCGGTGAGGTAGCCGCTAAAGCCCCGCGTGCGGAGGTCGCTGCCGTAGACGCCGATCCCCTTCATGAACTGCTTGGTGAGCCGGACGTCGCCGGCCAGGTCGTCGTCGAGGCGCTCCTGGAGGTACCGGGTGTGGAAGGGCGTCCGATCGACCGCCGAGCGGATGTCGGTGGCCGACTCGAGGCGGAAGCAGGGGACGACGTCGACGTCGAACCCCTCGTACTCCCCTTTGACGTAGGGGTGTTCGGCGTACTCCTCGTGGCCGTCGGGGAGCGTGGCGTGGCCGACCTCGAGGCCGTAGCGCTCGAGGGGCTCCCGCTCGAGGTCGGCGGGGAAGCGGACGAAGACGTCGATGTCGCGGTCGCCGGCGATCCAGGTGTCCCGCGCCGTCGACCCGACCTGCATGACGTCGGCGTCGGGGCACAGTTCGGTGGCGGCGTTTTCGGCGCGCTCGAGAAGGGTCTCCGCAATCTCGCGGAGCGCGGCGCGTTCGTCGTCGTCCGGTTCGACGCGCTCGCGGACGGTGGCGAGGACGGCCTCGAGATCGTCGTCCGTTTCGCCCTCGCCGTCGGTCGCCGCTTCACCTCCTGCGTCGTCGGCTTCCTCCGCGGTCATTGGAGATGGGTACTCGAGACGAACGTGAAAGGGTGTCGAACCGCCGGGGGCCAAAACGAAAGCCCTATCAAATGCTCGCGACAACACTGTATTGAGCCGAAGTAGCTCAGATGGTAGAGCACCTCGCTGTTAACGAGGTTGTCCCAGGTTCGAGCCCTGGCTTCGGCGTTCGAAAAATTCTGCGAAATTTTCGAGCAAACCGGAACGCGGAGCGTTCCGGTCGCGCTGATTTTCGCGACGTCAACGTGCGAGGAGCACCAGCTCCGAGCACAATCGGGAGCGAAATCAGCGACACCAGCCAGGCTCGAACACGCGAGTCGCAGCTGGGAGTGAACGTAGTGAGCGATCCAGACCGTCTCGCATCTGTTCGAGCCCTGGCTTCGGCGCTTCTCACCACTGCGATTTCACGAAGAGCAGTCGCTTCTGGATCGTTCTCGCGCTCTTTCGTGAGCTGATTGCGAGTAAAAACGGAGTGAAAGCCCCTGGTCGGCTCGAGTCGGCTGTCGGCGTGCGCTCCTCGCTCACTGCGTTCGCTGCGGTGCTACCAGCCGGCAGCCTCCCCGACCCGACCAGCCCCTTTCATTCCACCCAAACAGCCTCTCCCTCCCCAACCGACTCGTTCGCTCGTTTCACTCGCTCACTCCCCCCTCGCACGATGTCGGCGATGGGCCCTCGCAATTGCTCGGACCCATCGCCAGCGCGCGCCAAATGTCACTCAGAGCTCAACGGAGAACCGTAAGAGCAACGTGAACTCGAGCCCGCGAACGAGTACCGAACTCCATGTCCGTCCCTGCGACCATCCTCTGTGGCGGCCTCGGCGCCGGCAAGACGACGCTACTCTCCCGGCTTCTCGAGACGGTCGACCGAGACGTGGCCGTCCTCGTCAACGACTTCGGCGACGTGAACGTCGGCGAGATTCCGACGGAATCTCGGGAAGGGGAACGGGGAGTGAAACGACCCGTGAGCGACGCCGACCTCGTGGAGGCGCGCACCGACCTCGAGACCGGCGAGGAGGTCGTCGCCCTCGAGAACGGCTGCATCTGCTGCAGCCTCGGCGGCGAACTCTCGCGGTCGGTGATCCGCCTCGCGCGGCGCCACGAGTTCGACCACCTGGTCGTCGAGGCCTCCGGCGTCGGGGAACCCGAACCGATCGCCCGGCAGTTCGTCCGCGGCCCCGCGGCCGGCTCCTACGACCTCGACTCCGTCGTCACCGTCGTCGACGCGCGGGCGTTCCACGACGCGTTCGTCGACGTGGAGGCCGATTCGGGGGAGCAGCCGACTCGAGCGGGCGTCGACGATACCGGAAGCCGCCCGCTCGCGGATCTCTGGCTCGAGCAGGTCGAGTTCTGCGACCTCCTGGTCGTCAACAAGTGCGACCTCGTCGACGAGGACGAGCGCGACCGCGTGGGGGCGCTGCTCGAGACGCTCCAGCCCCGCGCGGAGACCGTGACGACCGAGTACGGGCGTCTCGATCCCGACGTCGTGCTCGAGAACGAGCGGTTCGACCTCGAGACGGCAGCGGCGTCGGCGGGGTGGAAGCGGGCGCTCGAGGCCGACGAGGACGATCACGGCCACTCCCCCGACCGCGATCACGAGGACGGAACCGCAGACCACCATCACGAGCACCAGCACGGGCATGACCACGACCACGAACATGACCACGACCACCAGCCGGAGCGGTACGGCATCGAGGTCGAGACCTACCACCGTCGCCGCCCCGTTCACCCCGAGCGCTTCGCCGCGCTACTCGAGGACCTCCCCGCCGGCCTCGTCCGGGCGAAGGGGCTGTGCTGGATCGCCGGCCGGGAGCGCCAGGCGATCACGATGAGTCTCGCCGGGCGGCAGACGACCCTCGAGGTGACGGGCCGGTGGATCGCCAGCCTCTCCGAGGAGCGCCGGGAGGTCTACCGTCGCGGGCAGCCTGATCTCGCGTGGGACGAGGAGTGGGGCGACCGCGAGGTCCGACTTGCGCTCATCGGCCGGAATCTCGACTTCGACGACCTGTTCGCCCGACTGGACGACTGCTTGCTGACCGACCGGGAGATGGATCGGATGGAGGAGTGGAGGGCGTGGGAGAACCCTGCCCCTACCGGAACGGGGGAGACGCGGTCGGTCTCGAGTCAGGAGTAACGGACGGTCTCGAGTCAGGAATGACGGTCGGGCGAACGCGACAACGGTCCTCGAGCGCGAGAGACGACGGTGGGTTATTTCGCCCGCGAGCGTAGAGTGGTGGGTATGACCGACGATCGACGCACGACCGACGACCACGGCCACGACGTCATCCACCCGCTGCACGTCGCGATCGTGACCGTGTCGACCTCTCGAGCGGCCGAAGTGGACCCCGACGACCCCGGCGGAGACACGATCCAGGAGTGTTTCGAGGACGAGGGCCACGAGGTGGTCGAGCGCGTCCTCGTCCGGGACGACTACGCGGCGATCCGGACCGCCGTGCGGGGGCTGGTCGCCCGCCGAGACGTCGACGTGGTCCTGACGACCGGCGGGACGGGCGTGACCGCGGACGACGTCTCACCCGAAGCGACGTCGTCGCTGTTCGAGCGCGAGTTGCCCGGATTCGGCGAACTCTTCCGCTCGCTCTCGTGGGACGAAGTGGGGACGCGGGCGATGTCCTCGAGGGCGACCGCGGGCATCGCGGTGGACACGCCGGTGTTCTGTCTCCCTGGAAGTACGAACGCCTGCCGGACCGCCTGCGAGAAGCTGATCGTCCCCGAGGCACCGCATCTGGCGGGGCTCGCGACGAGCCACCGCGCGGGGACCACGGAGCAGACGCTCGCCGATTACGACGACGAGTGAGCCTGGGCCGGACGTTGTGCGCGGGTGGTGGCTGGGACTCCCGCGGTTCGGATATCGAACGTACTCGTTCTGATCGGTCAACTCGCCTGGGACAGCGTTTTTCCCCTCCGGACGAGTAGTTGGTACTGCTATGTGCCACCACTTCGAAGACGTCACGAAACTCGGCGAGGACGAGCGCGAGGAGGTCCTCGAGTTCCACGAGGAGGAGGAACTCGAGGCCGAGCTGAGCGACGAGGAACTCGAGTCGCTGCGCGCGTGAGGACGGGGCGTCTCGAGCGGTAACGCTGGTTTTTGTTCGGAACGGCACGAGGGTCGACCGCGGGGACTCGAGACCCCGGGAACGAAAAGGGTAAAGTGACACGGGAGATACCTTCCCATCAGCGACTGCGGGCCCTTAGCTCAGTCTGGTGAGAGCGCTCGGCTCATATCGAACGTCGGTCTCGAGGCCGGGTTCGGGAGATACCGAGTGGTCGATGGTTCGAATCCGTCAGGGCCCATCCGCAAAAAACCCGAAGTGTGGCCGAAACGGATTCGGCCGCTAACGCGGGACTGAACCACCCGAAACGCTTCTTTTCCGTTTCGGAAACGACGGTCTGCGAACCGGAACCGAACCAGCCGCTGGTTCCGGGTCTCCGCCGTCTTGCGGAATTCGGAGCCGAAACGCGGGGGTGGTCGGCGTGACGGTCGCCCCGTGGCCGTCGGTTGATCACTCGACGTGCTTCCACTGCGGAGCCCACGTCACCGACCGCTTCCGCCGCGTCTTCGGCGACGACGCCGGTCGAGCCCACCGTTGCGGTGAGTGTGACACCTACGTCCGTCTGAGTCGCGGCAGCGCCGCGGGTGTCGACGTTCCAGTTCCGGACCCGGAGACGTCGCCCGGTCGCCACGGAGGTGAGGCGGATGTCTGAGCGCCTCGAGTGGCCGCCGGAACTCGAGCGGACGTCAGCCGACGAGCGCGAATCGACGTCGAAGTTCGACGTCACACTCGGCGCCGCGATCAAGGACATCAAGCGCGAGATGGACCGCCTCGAGGTCGACCACTGGCGACTGTCGACGGCGATGCCCCAGCGGAAGACCGACGGGCTGCCGTACGCGAGTGCGGCCGAACCGGACGATCCCGGCGCCGTACTCCGATGGGCGATGGGCGGCGATCAGTTTGCGATCGGGTGCGACGCCTACACGCGCGTTCGCGACAACGTTCGGGCGATCGGGCTCTACGTCGCCGAGAAGCGTCGGATGGAGAAACGGCCGGTGACCACCGGTCAATCTGAGTTCGCGACGGCCCGGTTGCCGCCAGCTGATGACGGCGCCGTCGTCGCCGAGGTGCCGCCCCACGAGGTCCTCGAGATCGCCCCCGACGCCGCGCCCGAGGTCATCAGGGCGGCGGCTCGAGCGAAAAAGAAAGAGACGCACCCGGATAGAGGTGGCTCGCGAGCGGCGTTCCAGCGCGTCGTTGCGGCCGAGGAGGCGATGCGCGATGACTGAGCAGGTCGACCCCCGGGACCTTCCGACCGGCTTCACTCCCGCGGTCCTCGAGTTGCGCGACGACCTGGTGTACGTCGCGGACGTCTCGCTTCACGACTCCGGGTGGCTCGAGTTCGTCGAGTGGACTGGCGAGCGTGGGCTACTCCCGCCGCACCAGTGCGGCCGCGTCAAGTTCGTCCCGACGGAGGTCGACGAGCAGATGCGACGTCGGGTCGGGATCGACGATCTCCGCAGCCGGGCGCTGCCGAAACGGGAGGTGGTTCGATGAGCGGTGGTGTCTGTGAGTCCTGTGGGCTCGAGAAGATCGGCGGGAAGTGCCTCACCCGGTGGTGTGACGATCGGCACCCGATCGTCGACGAGGTCCTCGGAGAACTGAGCGGACGCGATCGCGAAGTCCGAACCGACGGCGGTACGTCCTCGAGCGGAACTGAACGTGAGCATCACCTGTTTCTCGGAAAGCGGTGGGGCGAGAAGGCTCAGGAGAACGTCGAGAAGTGGGGATTGCAGGACGTAGAGACATTGCTACTCGCCGCTGTTGAGGAACAGGGCGAACTGACTCAAGCGGTGCTCGAAGCCCGTGATGAAAACGGTGACCCGTCCCGGATTCAGGACGAACTCGACGATCTGGCTGCGCTGATGTTCCAACTTCAGTGGGCAATTGACGAGCATTCACTACCGAAGGATGGTGGTTCGCGATGACGGCCGAGTTCGTCCCCGCGAGCCGCCTCTACGACGTCCACCGGGGTGAACCAACGGTCCCGTACTGGGTCGCCGTCACGCGGGCGCTGGTAACCGAGACGGACCCTCGAGGTGGTGCGGCGTGACCCGACTCGTCGAGGACGACGAGTGCGAGCGGTGTGACGCGACGGTCCCCGCCACCCGCCGCCTCTGTTCCGACTGTGCTCGAGAGGTGCGGCGTGCTCGAGGTGGTCCGCTGTGAGCTCCCGAGCGTCGGAACTCGAGAGTCCGAAAGCGAGCGGCGACGCGATCGAGAGCTACGTCGTCGAGCAGGTCCGCCCGCTCGAGTACGTTGGTGATCGAACAGCGACGTGGCACGACGCGCGGACGACCGGCCTTCTCGAGCCGAGCGATGGGCTCCAGTTCTACAGCATCGTAGTCATCGAGCCCGAGACACCGGTCGAGATCAAGGCCTGTCAATTCGAGACGTCCAACGGAGCCCGGTCGACGCACGGCCGGTTCTACGTCAAGCGAGCGGCGCACGAGCGGCTTCTCGAGGCGGCCGGGATGTATCTGTTCGTCGTCTACCTCCCCCGTCCTGGGCTTCCGCAGGTAGCCCGTGCGGTCGTTCCCGCGTCGATCGTCGACGAGTTGCTTCGCGGACGGTGGTACGACGTCGGCGGATCGCGCTCGGAAAACGAGGTCGCGAAACTGGCCTGGCCGAACGTGATCGACCCCGAAACCGTCGACCCGCGGGCACCGGTGGGTGGTTTCTGATGACGGTGCGAACGACCTACTTCGGTGGGTTGAACGCACACGTCGAGCCCACCGAGGGGGACGACGTGTTCGGCGTCGTGCGCTATCCGCGGGAGTTCGTCGAACGTCTCACCGACCGGAATATTCCGGCCGTCGCGCCACCCGACAACCTGCTGAACGCTTACAAGTCCGTCGAGGAGGCCGCTGAGCGCAACGGCGAGCCGAACCCCGCGGCGATCGCCTGGGACTCCGTTAGCTTCGAGCCGCGGTATCTCGCCTATCTTGAGCGGACGGGTCCGCGTCGGATCATCGACGAGCTCCGCGAGCGCGCTCGCGACCGTGACGTGTGGCTCGTCTGCTGGGAGAAAGACGCCCGCTGGTGTCATCGTCGGCTGCTCGCGAACGCGATCGTCGCCGACCTCGAGGACGTCGAGGTGGTTCACCATCCCGATCCGTCGACGATCCCGATTGACGACGAGCGGGAGGCCGACGAAACGGACGAGTCCGGCCCGACGCTCGCGGACTTCGCCGGAGGTGCGTGATGGCGGACCTGACCGCCTTCGGCCTCGAGCTGCGGGACTCGTCTGAGGACGAGCCCGCGGAGGAATCGGAACCCGAGTCGGAAGCGATCTGGACGGAGTGCCTCGAGTGCGGTTGCGCCGGGTACGACGTCAAGATTCGGTCGGTGTACTCCGTTCCGCTGTGTCCGGCGTGCTTCGCTGAACGGGAGGGGTTGAAGTGACGCAGCCGGAGACGACCCCGCACGAGATCGAGGGCCGCTGGAAGTGGTCCGACTGGGGACGCGGCCCGTACGATGCGCTCTCGATGGTGATGCTCGGCCCACCGTTCGAGGGGTACCACGAGTTCGACGTCGAGGTTGACGGCGAGCCGTGGCACCTCAAGGTCCACTACAACAAGTCGGCGTTCGCACCCCGTCTAAGCGACGGAATCAACGCCGAACGGCTCTACGAGTGGAACATCGTCGGTCGCGGTCCCGGCGAATCGAAGGCGTCGTTCAACATCTCGCCACGGTTCCCGAACATCCGCCACTGGGAGTCGGGCGAGCCGATTAGCCTTCCGTGGGAATCCCAGTTCGGCGAGGTCGACGGCGTGGACGTCGAGTTCCATACCTCGAACATCGAACCGGAACGCGGCCTCGAGCTGTTGCCGGAGTTCTACGCGGCGGTCTTCGCCGAGGCGGGCGAGTGGGTCCACCGAGAGTATTTCCGGAAGCCGCCGCACCCGACCTACAGCCGGATATGGGCGTACGAGCGGTACGTTCGAATCCGGCGAGAGTGGGCCGAGCGACTGGCACGGTCGGGTGTGCTCCACCGGGTGATGCACCTGCTGGCCGACGAGAAGGGAACGAAAGCCGAGCTGAAGATCGACAACGAAGAGGAGATCAACCACCAGAACCGGCTGGTACTTAGCCCCGCGTCGGTCGCGAAGCTGTTCCCCGGCCACACCTACGGCCGAAAACTCGAGATCTACCTCTTGAAAGATGCGAACGCGGTCGACAAGGATCACCCGTCGTACCATCCGAAGGTCGAGGTCCTGGTGAACAAGAAGATGAACGACCGCGAGTCGTGGGCGTGGGCCGATCGCCACGAGGTCACCGAGGAGATCGAGGAGACGATCGTGAACGCGCTCGCGTGGGAAGACATTCCGCTGAACCCGGACGCCAGCGGTGTGTACGTCCCCGACGCGCATTTCGACGCGGTGGCTCGAGAGCAGCCCGTCGAGATCTACGAGGACCCGACGCCCCGCCTCGAGGCGAAGGCCGATCATCTGCTCATGACGACACTTCGGGACATGGGCGAGACCGCTCGAGAAGTCACTGAGCGAGTCGCGACGGACGGCGGTGGCTACGTCGACGAGCTCGCCGACGAGCTGGGCAAGCATCCCGCAACGATCTACCGTGCGATCTCCGACCTGGGCGACATCCTCGAACTCGATGACGGATCGGTGTCGTTCCGGGCTCGGAAGTACCGTGAGGAGTTGCGCGCGCTCATCGAGAGCGCCGAGTACGCGATCGAGAGTTACGCCGACCGCATTCAACACCTGATGGGGTTGGCGGATCACGTCGCCGAGTCGTCGCCGTTCCAGAAGTGGCTCGCGACCAACGGCGCCGACCTCGAATTCGACGACGACGGTGAACCGCGACGGATGCGGATCGATGCGGTTCTCTCCCGACTGAAGTCGAGTAGCTTCGAGAGCGTCCACGAGGTCGCTCGTGAAGCCCTCGAGACGTGGTCGAAGTCAGGGAACGACCCGGCGGTTCTGAGTCGGACGGAGATCGTCTGGCGGACGCCAGGCGGTGGGACGGAGGTCGGATTCGTCGGGGCTGTCGCCGGCCGCTGAAACGGCCAGCGTAGTGGCAACGCTATTTCGCACCTTATTTTCAGCAAGTAGAATTGTACTGTATCAGCTACTGTTCAGATTCGGTTGTGGTTCTCTCGCCGAGGGGCTCGAGTGCGGCGCGATCGCGCCGCGTCGCCTGCGGGGTCGTTTCGCGCTTCGCGCGAACGCCCCCTTGGCGGGTGTCCCCAAGGGGACAGCGCAAAAAAATTACACCACCCCGCCCCCGCCTCCGCACGGAGAACTCCAGGTGAAGCACACGAAACAGGGGTCGACTCCGCCTCGAGCCCAACCTTCGGTCTCCAGGCTCCACACGATAGCGGTCCGTCTCAGTCCCGTTTCTCGATCGCCATCTCGTTGTCGGCGGTGATCGGATCGCACGCGTACTCCTCAGCGACCCGGAAGTACTCGAGGATGTAGCGCACGTCTCCGTAGATCGCATCGATTGCCTCGAGGTCGGACTTCGTCATCACGTCCTCCTGGTCGGCGTAGAGCTCCGAGAGGGCGTAGTCGTCCAGGCGGGCGGCCGTGCCGTGTCCCGTCGTGTAGCGGCGATTGGGATAGTTCTCGTAGTGGTCGCGGTCGATAATCCACCGCGTCCCATCGGTCCGTTCCTCGAGGACGACAGTCGGATACTTCTCGAGGCGGCGCTCGCCGAGATGGTGCAAGATCCAGTCGTACACCACGTGGTTGACGCTCGATTGCAGGACGTTCCGTTTCGAGAAGTCGATCGCCTCGAGGTGGTCGCGGTTCTCCTCGACGAAGCACTCGGCTGCGCGGTACTCGTCTCCCTCGAGGTAGTAGACGACCGTGAAATTGCCCCGGCCGTGGGCGTTCCGTACCGTGGACGTCTGGTCGATCTTGATCCGACGGAGGAGCGTCCGCTCCTCGAGATTCAGATCACTGGCGTCCACCTGGGTCTGAGGCGCTTCCTGGAGGTTGTCAAAGGCCGTCGTCACTATCGCGAGTTCGTCTGTCAGTCGTTATAAATTCGTCGAGTGGGACGGACAACGCTCTCGCTACGAGATGTAGCATTCGAAAAAATGCGGTGTTCGAGAGCCGGACGAAGTCCGGTAGTTAGCTGTGTTTAGTCCTGGCGGCGCAGCGCGAGCATGGCTGCGGCGAGGAGTGCGACGAGCGCGACAGCGACACCGAAGCCGGGCGATCCGTCTTCGTCGTCGTCGTCGGACGAGCTGTCGTCGTCGTCGGACGAGCTGTCGTCGTCGTCGGACGAGCTGTCGTCGTCGTCGGACGAGCTGTCGTCATCGTCGGACGAGGTGTCCTCGTTGACGGTCAGCGTACCGTCTTCGGAGACGTCGAAGTCGCCATTGTCGGCAGTGACTTCCCAGTCGTGGTCACCAGCGTCGAGGTCTTCGGCCTCGAGGGTGGTGGACTCGGAGTCCTCACCGTCGATGTCGAGTTCCTCGTCGTAGGTCTCGTCGCCGATCGTGAGTTCGACGGTCGCGGTGGTTTCTTCGTCCTTGTTGTTGTCAACAGTGACGTCGAATTCCGCGGCGTCGCCTTCGTCGATCTCGGACGGTGCGTCGACGTCAAGCTCGAGTTCGTCTTCCTTCTCGTCGCCTTCGCCGTCAGCTTCGACGAGCTCGCCCTCGAGATCATCTTCTTCGCCACCCTGCTCCTCAGCGGAGAGTTCGTACTCGATTCCGGCGTCGTACTCGCTCAGGTCGTGGGTGAGGGTGTACGTACCGTCATCGTCGACTTCGGCGTCACTGGTTTCAGTGAACTCACCGGAGGCGCGGATGCGGTCGTCGACTTCCGTGCCGGGTGCGACGTTCGTCTCACCGGTCACTTCTGCGTCTTCAGACGCGGGAAGTTCTTCGTTGCTGTCGTCGAGTTCGAACTCACGCTCTTCGATGCCGAACTCGGTCGTGGCTTCTTCGTCTTCCTCGTCGTCAGCAGCTTCTTCCGTCGCGTACTCGTTCTCGTGATCGAGCGAGAACGCGGCTTCGTAGTCCTCTTCGTTGAGGTCCTCGTTGAAGTCCTCGTAGTCGACGGCGAAGATCATCTCACCGTTGGACTGGTTCGCATCGACCACGCTGACGTTCTCCGAGATGTTGTAGTCGGAGTCACTTGCGTTGGTGCTCCACTCATCCTCTTCCGCGTTCAGGCTCGAGCCTTGTTCCGTGAGGTTGAGTTGGATGTCGTCGTCGACATCGTCAAAGTCCTCAGCGCCGTCGAAGTAGGTGTACAGACTGTCAGATTCGACGGTGACGAAGAGCTTGTCTTCGTCGGCCAGCATGTCAGACTCCGTGATTGTCTCGTCTTCGAAGTCGTCGATGTCCGAGACGTCAGCGTCTTCCGGAGCGACGTGCGTCGCGATCGCGTCCTCGTCGAGACCTTCACGGTCTTCGAGCACTAGGTACGCGCTGTCAGTTTCAGCGTCGTCGAACGCTTCGTAGTTGTCATCATCTTCGTAATCCGTCGAAGCGGCGATTTCGTATTCACCAGCCTCGAGCGGGTCGTCCGGCACGTTGTCGTCAGTAGCGTTTTCGATCGTCACTTCGTCGTCATCACCGTCAGCCCAGAAGATGTCACCGTTCGTATCGCCCTCGTCATCGTTAGCGTTGTGGGCTTCCGTGGTGTCCATCTGGACCGTGACTTCACCGTCATCGTCCTCGTCGGAGAGGTCGAGGTAGGTCTCGTAACCCGCCTCTTCCTCGTCACCGACCTTCATGTAGCCAGTGTCGGTTTCCTCGAGGTCGACGGTGATCTCGGCGGTGTTACTGCGAACCTCCGAGAAGTCGGATTCGGAGAACTCGGCAGTCTGGTCACCAGCTTCGGTCACGTCGACCGAGGCACTGGCTTCAGCGGTGGAGTCGACGACTTCGACGTCGAAGTCGTACTCGTCCGTGTCAATGTCGGTGAAGTCGGCATCGATGCCGTCCTCAGCGTCTTCGATCGTGACGGTGTCGTCATCTTCGTCGACGTCAACACCACTCTCGTCACCGTCGAAGATGTCGTCGAGGTCTTCGTCGTCCAGGCCGTCGGCGGAGAGTCGGACGTCGTAATCGTTGCGGACGTCAGACGAGACGTCAAGCTCCGTGTCGGCATCACTGCCGTCGTTCTTGACTTCCTCGTCAGCGAATTCGGCGTCGAGGTCCTGTTCGACCAGCTCGAACTCAACGTCTTTGTCATCGACTTTATCGCCGGATCCGTTGTCAGTTACGACGTACTGACCGTTGTCGAGACTATCCGTGTCGAAGGAGGTCGTGTCGTTGAACACGTGAGGCGTGTTCTCGAGGGAACCGACCTCTCCGTCTTCCACAGTACGGAGTTCGGCGTCCTCGCCGTTAGTTAGATCGCTAACATCAGCGGTGAGCATCTGACCAGCGTACTGCGTGCTGTCGTCAGCCTCTTCATCAGCGATGGTGAACTCAGCTTCTTCGGTGGAGTCATCATCGCCTTCACTCACGACTTCGTACGCGGAGTCTCCACGGTCGGCGTCGTCAGTGTCGACGTCGAGATCGAGGGCAATCGCAAGTTCGCCCTCATCCCCGAAGTCTTCGGAGTCAAGGTCATCTTCGGAAACGTTGACTTCGACGGTATCCGGATCATCGCCGTTGTCGACGATGTCAGCAGTTACGCCACTGCCATCACCATCGAAGGGGTCTCCGGAGCTGTTTTCGGCACTTTCCACGTCGACGCTGTCGAAGTCAAGTCCATCAACTTCTTCGAAGGTGATGTTGTGCGAACCATCGTCCGATGCGTCGAAGTCAGTGCCGTTTGTTGCGTTGAATTCTACTCTCTGATCTTGGGGGTCGTCCCCCTCGATGTTGACATCCTCTGCGTTGAGGGTCCCATCGTCTTCTACTGCCGCCGCCCCGCCCGCGAACGCAGCGGACATGGCAAAGACGGACAGCACCATCATCGCAGCAAAGAACAACGCACGTCCCTTGTCGCGATAGGTTGAGTCGCTTGTCATTTATTATGTGTTGTGTTGTTGTAGTTGTTGATTACCGCACGATGCACCAGGAGGCTCCTATCCGTCATCCACATCGTCGACCGCGTCATCGCCTGACTACTCGACCTCCCAGGTAGGGGCAATTAAATTGACTTTAGCCTCGTGTAATAAGCTTTGTGTTCCAGACTTTCACTTGCGAATAGGAAACTGCCATGACTGGTAATAGCCTATTGACCACGAGTAACGAAGAGGTACGCTGTGACTCGAGTCGGCCGACCGGCGCGTCGAAAGAGTAAAGATCACGAGAAACTACTAATCAGCGTGTGGGAATGGTCCCACGCAACGGCCCAGTTGGGGGGCGTTCCGCGTGGTCGGGGCCAATAACCAGGTAGGGACTGTTTCTTGGTCGCCGCCACGCGGTTTTCGCTGTTCACTATCGTTCGCAGGGAACGGTCCGTTTCGGAAAGACGGAATCCGCCCTCCGAGCGTTAAGCCAGTCCAGCCCATGCTCGAGAGCATGCCACGGCTCACACCACGCGACGCGGAAGCGGTGACGGACGCGATCGTCGAAGCGCTCGAAAAATTGGGACGGCAGGGTGACGTCGACCGGATGGCTCACCGGCTCGCCCAGCTGCACGCCTCGGGGTCGACGCTCGTCGGATTCCGCCGACGCGGTCGCGAAGCGCTGCTGTTCGAGCAAACGGCGCCCGACGAGACCGGTGAACTGGCGATCTACGACGTGAGCCGAGCCGGACATGTTACCCGAATCGGTGTACTCGACAGGAGGGTGTCCCTCGAGGACTGGCTGCGAGAACACCGCTACTACCTCGACTGGGTCGCCCCACGGTTTGGATAATATATGATTACGCTCCCCTAAGGGGTTGCACGTTGCGAAGATCGATTTCCCGAATATGAACACGAGCGCGAGTTGGTCGTGTTCATATTCGGCCGCTCGCCGTGGGCATGGGCCGGACGATCGCCCCGATCGCGCCGCCCCTCGAGGCCGCCTTTATAGCTAAACCCTGTTTGAGTGACCGCAGAATTCTAGGAATAGCGGCTCGTGTTCACGAGCATGGCTCGAAACCAGACGCCCGGCTCGGTCCGAATCAGAACCGATGAGGGGAACGAATGGCGCTACGACGCGATCGAGAAAGCCGCGACGTTCTACGACTGCAACCGATCGAACGCGATCGCCTTCGCCTGCGAAGACGTCGACGGCCTTGTTCGTGCAGCTCGGCGCGTCCTCGAGCGCGACGACCTCACCGCTCGCCAGCGTCGCGAGATCGCCGAAACGCTGAGCACTCGAGCGGTCACCTTCGACGTCGATACCAACATTTCGGTGACGACGAAGGGAGAGAAGTAAGATGAACAGGGAGTTCGCTCAAAATCGGCGGTGGACAAGACGGTTGTTCACCCTGTCTGTACCTTCAGTCGAAGATACCATTCCAGGGACTTCTATTGGTAAAACCTGTTGTGAGCCCTCGAGGAGTAACACGACCACGTAGAATGCAGAACCATTATAGATATCTAGCCACAACGGATGGGATGGGCTAGGAGATAGGTGGTGGATGGTGGTTTCCAATTCCTAGCCCGTTTTAGACTCCGGAGACGAATGCCTTGAACGCCACGGTATATGTTTACGTTCGCTAATGTTTCAGCCAACAGTTTCGGAAAATTGTATTGATCGGACTTTTTGTATACTGGATACTGGGGTGATCACCGCTATCGTCCCACCGTAGTTGCTCCAAGAAAGGTGATCGACGTTGGAACGGGGAAGAGATGAGTTGCGAATGTCGTCGTGGTGGTGTCGCAGCGGTCGCCTTCACCCCCGATAGCTGAAGACTACACTCCCCCGCATCCGCCCCTCAGCATCGGACTCGCTTAATATTGACGATTAATTGATTTGTGTCGGAAATTGACGTAGCTCATTTGCTTTGGAACCCATGCTATACTTCCGCGACAAAAGCTATTATTAGTAGTTGTCTCCGATACTTGAGTGCCGGCCAGACCCCTGCTTTAGGCCGGAACTCACATCCCCCTTTCCACCCGCGCACCGTTTTACGGAACTCGAGACTCAGAAAATTGCATTGATTGGAATTTTCGCCTGTTGCGTTCCGCGATGATCGCCGCCGCCGTGCCACCGAAGCAAGGGAAGATTCGCCGCCTTCACCATCTTGTCCCGGACGATCGTGCAGCCGGAGCGTCCGTGTGGTCGGTAGACCACGAAACAGTACCACCCGTCCGCTCGCCGGAGCTTCTCGTGATACGCTCGATAGACTTTGAAGTTGCCCGGCTGGCCGTCGCTGTGCTCGAGCATAGTGCTCTTAATCTCGACGGGTGTCCCGTTCTGGAATCGCGCGTCGTGCCACGAGCTGCGCTCGAGGTGGAACCGCCGCTTTCTCGCCATCCGCTTCTCGCAGATCGTCCCGAAGTGATTCGCTCGCTTCGACCGGTTCATGCGTGCGCCTCGCGCGTGTTATATATCGACTCCTCCGCCGGGTGCCTCGAGGCGATCGCGCCGATGGGCCGCCGGGCGGCTCGTCCCTGGCGGGACTCGCCGCCCATACCTGCTGGGGGTCGCCTGCCGCTGCCAGCGTGCCATCGTCGCGGCGTCATGCGATCGTCGCCTCGACGCTGGCAACCGCGTCCGCGTGCATCCCGTTCTCTCGATACTCGTTCCACCGTTTTCTGACCGTCTCGCGGCTCCACGGGACGAATTTCGCCACTTGCCGGTTGGACAGCCCTGCCTCTTTCGCCCGAATCGTGGTGTACAGCGCCGTCTTCTCGACGACCTCCTGTTCGTCCGGCGGGTCCTCGCCGTCCTCCTGGCGGAGATCGTGCCAACTCCACGCCGTTGCCTCGAGGGTGTCGAAACGCCAGTCTGTCGGCGGAATGCCGGAGATTGAGGCGATCTTTCCTTGCGGTTTCCGATTCCGAATTGAGTCGTAGATTGTCGCCTCTTTCAGCCCCTCTTTGTGGACGACTTTCGCCTGCTCGCGAACCATCGGGTGGACGTCGCCACCGTCGTGGCCGATGATGATGAGCGACCCGCCGTACTTGCGGATTTTGTACACGAGCGGTCCCATCTTCTGACGTGTCTCGTAGCCCTGTGCACCGCCACCCGCGGCGTGAGAGGACGCCTCGTCGAAGATGAACAGCTTCGGAACCTGCTCGTTCTCCGTGGGCTCGCCGTCGACCTTGATCCACTCGTCGAGCGCGCCGTAGTTGCTGATCCACCCGTCGCGAAGCCGTCCGGCGCCGTCCTCCCAGGGCGTCGTCTCCTCGAGCGACCGGATGTTACTCGCGACGCGTGCGCGTTCGGGTTGGAAGTGCGCCCAGCGTTGGCCGAGGAGACAGGCGAAGTCGGTCTTGCCGCTGCCAGGCTCGGCATAGATGTAGATGATCGACGCGGGGCCAGTCACGAGGTCGTCGACGTTGCCGATTGCGTTGATGCCGCTGATGTCCGCCCGCTGGTTCGTATCGCCCGTGAGGTGCTTGATGGTGGCCATGTCGCCGTTTTCCATCGCCTCACGGGCGACGCGCGTCCCCTCGATTAACTGAATGTGACGGTGTTTCTCGAGGTCTCTCGACGACGCGGGCATGAGGTCGGGGCGATCGGCCTGGAGCGGGTCGTAGTGAATCGCCCGGATGGACATGGCGCGTTCGATCTGCTCGTCTCGGATGATCGCGCCGTGGGGGAGCACCTCGCGGTTCTCGCGGTCCTGGTGGCCGTCCTGGTGCTCGCGAAACGTCGCGGCGGTGAATAGCTCCTGTTCGTCGGTCATTCGGACTTTCCTCCGTCGGTTGCTGCGGTCGCTGGGTCGGCCGCGCCCGGCTCGAGCGTGATTCCCTCCGGATTCGCGACCGGATCGTAGTCGTGTTCGTACTCTCCGAGGTCTTTGATTTCGTCGCTGTCCCACTCCTTCGCGTCCGTCTCGGCTGCCTCGAAGCGTTCCTTCACGGCCGTCTTCCGGCCCATTAGCCCACGCTCGTCGGCCTCCGCCTGGAAGTTCACGACGTCGCGCTCGATCTCGACGCCCATCCGACTGATCCGTCCGCGGAGCTTGTTGTAGGCGATCGCCGTCTCGATCAGCTGGCCGTGGATGTCCTCGAGCATGGCCTTCACCGTGACGAGTTTCGAGTCGGAGAGCTGGCTGAAGTAGCAGCCGGTGACGATGAGCGTCCCGTCTTCGCCCTGGTCGGGGTACCAATCGAACTCCCGTACCTCGAACGAGCCTTCGTCGTTCACACGGTACGGAGACGGCCCCTCGACGGTCTTCTCGCTCCACACGCCCGGCTCGACGTAGTACTTTTTCCGGACGTCGTCGACGCCGTTGATGTGGTAGACCTCGACCATATTCCGCTGCCGGAGCTTCCGCGCGCCCGTGACGAACAGGCCGAACAGCGGCGGGCCGAACAGCATGAGCGCCGCGAACCACCCGTGGACGATGGGCGGGATTCCGGGGAATTGGGGCCGGAACCACATGATGAGAACGCCGATACTGAACATCACGCCGATGACGAGCAGTTGCGCCTCGGCGAGCAGGTACGCGAACCGATCCTTCCAATTGCCGAACCTCATGCTTCGATCACTCCTGATTTCTCCGATCTGATGACGTAGGCGCCCGCGAGAAACGCCAGCAGCGTCGACAGGCCGATGCCGGAGAACAGCCCGGAGGTCCCGCCGAAGTGCTTGAACGGGTCCTTCTCGCCGTCTCCGCCCGTCGAGACCATCGCGCCGGTTCCCATCTCGAGCGACGCGCGCGTACTGAGGGCGACCGCGGCGCCGTCTCGATCGGCGACGGTGAACGTGACGGTCGTCATCCCCTCGGGAATCCGCTTCTCGTCGTAGTTGAACGAACTCGTCCCCTCCTCGAAGCTACCCGCCTCGGTCATCGCGATGCGCGTCGACTCGTCCGCCTCGATCTCGAGGGTGAACTTACCTGAATCGTATTCCCAGCCGACGATGCGCGTCTCGTTGTCGATCGGCTGGTCGTAGTCGTCGGAACTCTGCTGCTCGGCGTCGTCCTGGCCGCTCTCGTTCTCGGTGTCGTCCTCGAGCTCGTCTCGGTCGGCGTCGTCTTCCTGTGCGGCCACCGGGTCGGCCGCTGCGATCGCGCCGCCCATGCCCATCGTGAAGACTATCGCTACCACGAGAGAAAACGTGAAAATCCGGCGCATGTCCTACTTTCCTCCGATGAACGGGATTTTGTCGACCACCACTGAGACCATCACGAGGAGTACGCCGCCGATGATCGCCAGCCCAACGATACTGTCTTTCACTTCGTCGACTGTATCTCCGAATCCCGGACCGATCAGAGCCTCGTCTTCCTCTTTCGCCTCTTCGTACTTTTCAATCAGGCGTTCGTTTCGATCCTCCATCTCCTTCCATTCGTCCTCGGAGATGTAGTTTTCATCGTCCTGGGGTTCAGACCGCTCGAAATCCAACGAATCTTCTTCCTCACCGTCCTCATTCTCGATTCTCTCGACGGTGAACTTGTCCGTGAGGAGAGTCGTTTCATACTGCGTTTCGTCGCCCTCCGTGCGGAGGTCGATGCGCTTGATATCGACTACCGCGTTCTCGAGGTCGTCCTTAACGTCCACGCGCCAGTAATCAGCATCGGTATCGTCGAGTTCGTCCAACTCCTCATCATCACTGTCGTAGGCCTTGAAGTCGTCTCGAGTGACCTCTGCGGTCTCGTCGTCTTCAGTAACGATCTGATAGGTAACGTCATCGAGCGGTTCGGCGGTGAAATCGACTTCGCCGCCGTCGACGCCCTTTTCGGCGTCATATTCGAACCATTCGCCTTCTCCATTCAGATCGTAAGTGAAGTACACGTCGCCGTCGAGGTCGTCCTCCGGATCATACGTTTCTCCGCTTTCGATCGTCTCGTCTTCCGACGTTGCCGCGATCGTGCCCGACAGTTCTGCCTCGTAGTCGCCTTTGTCGATCGAGATCGTCGCCTCGCGCTCCAGGTCGGCCGGGATGTTAAGTGCCATCAAGTCAGCCATTGCCTGGTTTACCCCGTCTTCAGACGACATTTCGGCCATTTCCCGAGGCGTCAGTAGCTCATTGGTGTCGAGATCACCTGCCTGCACGTCGTCGTACACGCCTTCAACCCACGTGATAAGACCGTCACGTACGTCGTCAACGGTGTCCTCGAGGAGCGTCAGGATATCATTCCAGTCCTCGTAGATCAGATAGTCGAGCCATTCGTCATCTTCGGGATTGGACGCTTGTACGTGGATATCTTCCTCTGCCGTCATCTCGACCGGCGTGATATACTCGTCCTCGTAGCCCTCAACGTATACCTTGTGTAAGTCGAACGACGAGCCGTCGGCCAGTTCGTACGACTCGGCGTCTTTCTCGACGGGTGTTTCGTAGGTGTTGCCTGTGCTGTCCTGGAACTCCAGACGCAGCGCGTCCTTGTGATCGAGGTCCTCGTGGTCGTTGAGCGCAGCACCAAGCGAATCCAGTTCGCTCAGAGACTCATTCCACGACTTGAGGAAGTTCTTTTGGACCGTCGTCGCAGAGTCCTCCATGGCCTCGAGCGCAGCGTCTTCAACATCACCTTCCGACTCCTGGTCGTTCAACGCCTCGATCGCCGCTATCTTGCCCTCGCTGTACAGCGACTCCTCGAATCCCGTTTCGACAATATTCCGGTTGTCGACGAACGTGGATTTATTGTTGCTCTCACGCTTGACTACCGTTTGGTAGGTCTGTTCGTGGAGCGCGTCGGCAGTCAGCCCCTCCGGCGGTTCGTCCGCCGTCAGGGCGTCCACAGCACGAACTACCCAGCCGACACCAGCGGGTGTCGACGGGCTGATGATCGTGCGGTCTGCTTGTGCGCGGGCGACCGGCGAGTAGCGCGGGACGGCCTGCGAGCCAGCGCCGAGCGTGAGCACGGTTCCCGCCCCCACGCCGATCCGCTGGAGCGTTCGGCGCTTCGCCGGGTCCGGGACGTCCGGCTGTGGGCTTTGGGCCGAACTCATCGGTCGTCCCCCTTGATCTTCCAGGCGGCTCCGATCGCCAGGGTGATGATCGCCAGCCCCGCGATCGCCGAGCCACCCTCGTTCGAGCCGTCGCCGCCGAACCACCCGCCGCCACCAACTGACCCGTCGTCAATCGTCACGTCGTCAGCTTCGGTGTCGTCGGCGTCGACGAGCACGCGGTACTCCTCACCGTCCTCGAGGTCGTCGTCTTCGGTGTACTCCGTCTCCGTCGTCTCGTTCTCCTCAGCGTCGATTTCGTCGGTCAGCACCTCCGTCGCGTTCGCCGGGTCGTCGTCGTACTCCGTCCCGTTGTAGACCGAGACGTCGGCGCTTGCGTTGTCCACGTCGTCGATCGACTCGTTCCAGTCGACCGAGACGGTCACGTTCGACTCGTTGTCGAACGTCACCGACTCGTTCGCCAGCTCCTCGTTGTCCGCCGCCGCCGTCCCGATCGCGAGGAACGAGGCGAGCAGGATGGTCAGCAACGCTATGCCGAGAACTGCCTTTGTGGTGTCTGAAAAACTCATTTTCGGATACCTCAGTAGTAGGCGATCAGGTAGTAGCCCGCCGCGTTCAGCGACACGAGCAGCAGGCCAGCGTACCAGTACGCCGAGAGTGCGTCGGCCACCGCCGGGACGATCGCCGCGAAGAGGTTCAGCAAGAACATGCCACCGACGACAGCGGCCTGTTCCTGGCTGAAGTCGGACCAGTCGCGCGCCTCGTTGCTGATCCAGGCGACGGCGAGCGTCGACATGGTGAAGACGAACGCCCAGTTGATTTCCGTCCCGCTCGCCGAGTAGAGCACGTCGCTCAGGTAGAACTCGATCGGGGCGTCAATCCCGATGGTGCCGATTCCGGCCATGACGAGCGTAGACGCGGTAAACAACGGTGCGAGAAGGGCGTCAATGAGGTCGACGCCCTCGTGGTTCTTCATGCTGCTGAGTGGATTTGCAGTTGCCATGTGCAACGCTCGAGCGCGCAACCCGCCCCGGTGAGAGTATTCGGAATACCACCGGAATCCCTAAGGAATCCCGATAGTCACCAACTTTTAAGAGATGGGGGGTTGCCCGCCGATTATGGCGTTGAACAAACTCCGCCAGCTGGATGCCGATTCGATCGGGATTACGCTCCCGAAAGACGACATGCGCGTTGAGGGACTTCTCGACGAGAACGGGAAACTCGAGGGAGACCACCACGTCCACATCCGCCACGTCGACGATGGGGAGTGGAAACTCGAGCTCGTTAGTGAAATAAACTTTTGACGGGTCAAAATACTCGTTTGATGATCAAGAGTAGCCCTGTTTACCGATCGAAGATAGGAAGTAAGGTTGGTTCTTAGTTCTCGGTCTCGAAGCTAGCTACTTCCGACGAACTCTCCGTCACTTCGCTAAGTGTTTCCCCGCCTTCAACATCGTCAAGATCTCCCTGGAACGCATAGACTTTGTAACTACCTTCTTTGGCTAACTCACCTTTGTCAGCATCTCCAGTACCCACACCATCAAGTGTGGTTTCTTGGCCAGTAGCAGTGAGAATATCATCCGAGTTATTGGAAACAACTTCTCCATCACTATTGACTACAGCGACACCATCAGCGTTCCCCATCTTAGATACGCTGATCGTTGCATTATATCCACCACTATCAGTTTCAGCCTCTGCAACTGCGTTCACATTCCCGCTACCCATACTGTCACCCATATCAAGTACGAATGCAGCGATCACGGCCGCCAGAATCACCGTAATGGCAACCATCAAAATCACGCCGATCACGGGACTTACCGCACGTTCCTCTTCGCTTCCGATTAACTTCTTAGTCCATTGCATGGTTATTTTTGGGACGCTTGAAAAGCGACAGAAGGCTTATCGTACCCGCGAACGAGTCTTAAACCGACGGGGGGGCTCCACCCACCAACCGCCGTCACCTTCTACCACTTTCCCGCGTTCGATAGTACCCACTTTAGCCAACGGTAATAAAGGTACCCGAACGTGAAACTCGCCCAAACTGAAACACTTTCAAATCTGATAACTGGGCCCAAATAGAACGTTTCCAGCGTCGCCTTGAAATTGTGCCGTCTGTCGATTTTCGACCTCATGCCCGAAGACTAGAGATTGATGCGCAAGGAGTGTGAGAATCCATCGATGACAGGTTCGGAACCGTTCGTCACGGCGCGCGAACTGGCCGCGACGCTCGACGGTTCGCCCTACGACGACACGTGGCGCGCGCTCCAACAGTACGAGCGCGTTGTTGACTACTCCGCCCGCCACCCGGAGAAGGGTTCGGTAGCCGTCGCGAACGCCCTCGAGATCTCGATGGGCCGGGCGCGCTCGTGGGTCGACGACGGTCGCACGCCGATCGCCCGGACGGCGATCGATACGGCCGACGACCTCGGGTGGCTGAACCTCGAGTACGACGATGCGACGTTCCAGGGCATGAACGCGCTCGTCGCGAACGTCTTTTCGGGTGGGTACATTCCAGCGGATCGCTGGGAACCGTATTTCGTGTTGAACGAACGCGGGTATCGGTCGCACGTACTCGACGCTCTCGAGTTGGTCGGCGTCGACGAGCTCCACGAAGCCGCTGACGACCGCGATAACGCGGCGCCGCGAGTTCGCCCCGCCGAACACTCTGCACTCCTAGGTCGTGTACTGTCGGTCCTGGGAGCGCCTCGAGGAAAGAAATCGACACTCGAAGACATCGCACTCCCCGCGTACCTCGAGGACGCACCGGACGATACCCGTGAACTATTCGTTCAGTGTTACCTGGCGAATCGATCGTATCCGGACGCAACCAGCGACTCCGTACAGATCAACGAGAGACGCCCGCGCGAATATCGAGACGAACTCGCGGCGCTCATCGAGGACGTCGCCGGCGAGCGGGTGACGTCCGGCGAGGAGACGATCACGATTTCTGCGGCCGCGGCTCGAAGCCTCGGACTCGCACCGTAGAAGTGCCGACGGGTTTCGCCTACTCCAAATCGTCCGCCTCGAGTTCGCCCGCGAGATACGCGCGCCCACAGTCCGAGATCGAGTAGTACCCGCCGTCGTCGTCTTTCTCGAGAAGTCCCTTCTCCTCGAGGAGATCGAGCCGTTGACGCACCGTCGAGTACCCGATTTTGTGCCCGTGGCGGTTGAGATTCCGATAGAGCGGCTTCGGCGGAAGCTCCAGGTCGTGGTTCTCGAGGAACTCGAGAATCAGACCGTCTTTCAGACTCATCCACTCCGGCCGTGGGCGCATTCAGTTACCGGGTCCCATCGGCGCTGTTTAACTCCGGTTGGTTTCCTTATGCGATAGCCCATACGTGCTACTATTGTAGCGTATATACGCTAAAGTATAAGTGGATGTGACGTTTCCGTAGCCGTGACGGAAGCCGGACGGACCCGCCGCTGCCCGGTCGGGTCCTCGAAAATCGCGGACCCGGTGTTTGGGGCACCGGCCCGCCTGGCCTCCGTAGATGTGGTACGGAAGCATGAAATCGCTCGATGCAACGGGGGATAAAGCCCCCGATAGACAGCACTGGCCGGACGTGGGCTGTGGGCCGACGTTCGACGCGAATAGCGGACGAGTTCGACTTTTCGGAAGTACCGGAAACGACCCGCGAAGCACTAAGAGAGCGGGATGCACTCGTTACAAATTACCGACGGACAGCAACCGCGCGCGCCTCGCTGTCCAGGCCACGGCGCGCGCGGTGAGTCCGCGGTCCCACAACGGTGAGACCATGACGAGAGAAACACGCGGTCACCATCAGCGTACCGGATACTGTAATAAATTCGAAATTCGCGGGGTGAGGCGATGAGCCTTGAGCCCCAGCGCGCCCGCGTCGGCGAGTGCGACACACCGACGTGCACCGACGAGGCCGAGACGATCACCCCCGAGGGGTACGTCTGCTCGAGCTGCGCGTCGGCGATCGCCGCCGAGTACGAACGCGCTCGCGAGCGCGATCGCGAAGCCGGAGGTCGGTGATGGGCTCCCTGGAGCCGATCGCTCCCCGACAGGCCATCGAGATGTACATCGAAGGCCGACGGGACGAACTCAGCGAGCAAACCCTGCCGTCCCACGTCTACCGCCTCGAGGCGTTCGAACAGTGGTGTGACGAGGAGGGCATCGAGAACCTGAACGAACTCACCGGACGTGACCTCTACGCCTACCGCGTCTGGCGACGCGAGGGGAACGGCGAGGGACGGAACGAAGTGACGACGATCACCCTCCGTGGCCAACTCGCGACGCTTCGCGCGTTCCTTCGGTTCTGCGCCGACATCGACGCCGTTCCGGAGGACCTCTTTACGAAGGTTCCCCTCCCGACGGTCTCGGCGAGCGAGGGCGTTAGCGACTCGACGCTCGAGCCAGACCGCGCCGTGGAGATCCTGGACTACCTGGAACTCCATCACTACGCCTCGAGGAAGCACGTGACGCTCCTGCTGCTGTGGCACACCGGCGCTCGAGCCGGTGGGATTCGCGCCCTGGATCTCGATGATTGCGACCTCGAGACGGACAAACCCGGACTCCAGTTCGTTCACCGACCGGAGACGGGTACGCCGTTGAAGAAAGGGGAGAAGGGCGAGCGGTGGAACGCGATCAGCGGTCACGTGGCCGGCGTTCTCGAGGACTACATCAACGGTCCTCGAGAGAACGTCACCGACGACCACGGACGCGCTCCGCTGCTGACGACGAAATCTGGCCGGCCGGCCATTTCGACCATCCGAGATACGATGTACGGGATGACCCGGCCGTGCTGGCGCGGCGCCGAGTGCCCGCACGATCGCGACCCAGAGGAGTGCGACGCGACGTACTACGCGAAAGCGAGTACGTGCCCGTCCTCGAGGTCTCCCCACGACGTCCGGAGTGGCCGTGTCACCGCGTATCGACGGGACGATGTTCCCCGCCGAGTCGTCGGTGATCGCCTCGACGCGAGTGACGATATCCTCGATCGCCACTACGACCGCCGTAACGACCGCGAGAAGGCAGAACAGCGACGCGACTACTTACCCGATTTGTAACCATGATCCACGACTTCACGAACGTAGCGACGACGCGAAAGTCCAGTCCCGTCAGGGCCCATCCAAACGCTGCACGGTTTTGAACCACCGAGATCGTAGAATGTTATCATTGTATCCCTCGTCTTCGATATTCCGACGGCGATCCCCGATTCGTATTCGGTGTCACCAGTCGGTATCGGATTCTGCACGCGGGAACGCAGGGCGATTGACTGGCCTCCGTGGACCAACACAGTATAGTTTCAGTCGTTATATGAACGCAGTGAGATGGTTGTTTCGCTTCAGATGGGGTGGCGGCACGTCCTCTTCGCAAACTGGCCGACAAGCCCCCGAATCGTAGAGTCACATCTCCCGGAGGCGCTTTCGCTCGACACCTACGATGGGGCGGCGTGGCTTTCCGTTATCCCGTTCACGAACGTGGACGTGCGACCTCGAATCTTCCCGTCCGCGATTGGTCTTCCCGTACCCGAACTCAATCTCCGAACCTACGTGCGGCACGACGAGACACCCGGCGTGTACTTTTTCAGTCTCGATGCGCAGGGGATTCTGGCGGTACTCGGCGCTCGACTCTTCCATCATCTCCCCTACTATTACGCGCGTATCGACCTCGAGCAGGAATCCGGCGGAGTCCGCTTTACGAGCCGTCGTCGCCATCCCGGCGAGCGACCGGTCCATTTCGAAGCGGCCTACAGACCGGACGACGGGCAGTTCTCCGCTGAACCGGGGACACTCACCTGGTTCCTCACTGAGCGGTACCGGTACTACACGGAAGACCAGAACGGGCGGATACGTCACGCCGAGATTCAACACGACCCGTGGCCGCTCTTCGACGTCGAAGTCGAGATCGAGGAGAACACCCTCTTTCGAGCCAACGGGTTTGAGCCACCTGATACCGAGCCGGTTCACTTCTACAGTCCGGGGGTGGACACGGTCGCCTCGAACAGTCGACGTTCGAGCGACGGACCGTGAAACTCGTCTCTGGTTCGGAAACGGAGGCGAGCCCCTGGTACCGGCGATCGTCTCCACCTCGGCGTTCACGACCGGACATTACTGCGCGTTCCCGTCCGTACTGGCGGGGTAGATCGACCTCGGGACACGACTCGAGGCATCCCACCGAGACGAACAATCCGACGAATCATACGAACCTCAATAGGTGTCTGGCTGGATCGCAGTGTCCACCCCCGTTCTGGGACGCACTTTACGGAGAGCGAACCCGTAGACGACGATATGGTGTCAGTTCTCGTGCTGTTCGGAACCGGTGAAGGCCAGACCGCGAAGGTCGCAGACCGAATTACGGCGACCTTCACAGACCGTGGCCACGACGTCACCACCGTGGACGTCGAGGAGATCTCCGACGACATCGAACTGGATGCCTTTGACGCCATTCTCGTCGGCTCTTCGATTCATATTGGAAAGCATCACCCCGCAGTCGCCGAGTTCGTCGGGACGAACCGGGATGAGCTGAACGTACTGCCGACGGCGTTCTTCCAGGTTTCGTTGTCGTCGGCGGTTGACGACCCCGATCGACGGGCTGAAGCGGCGCGATACGCGGACGAACTCCTCGAAGACTCGGGGTGGCATCCTGACAAGATCGGCATGTTCGGCGGTGCGCTTCGGTACTCGAAGTACGGGTTCCTCAAGCGGTTGATGCTCAAGCGGATCGCCAGGGACGCCACCGGTGACGTGGACACGTCGCGGGACTACGAGTACACGGACTGGGACGAGGTCGATGCGTTCACCGCAGACTTCGCAGCGTTCGTCGAGGGACGACTCACCGATGACGTGGGGGCTTCGTAGACGACGTATCCGGGTTTCGCACTGGGTAGACCCGCGGATGTCTTCCTGGTACGTGCCTTTGAGGAACTTCGCCGTCCTCTAGCAGGGAGAAACGAACCGATTCCTGATGACTCTGACGTAACGGTCTTTCCCGGAACCGCGAATAACGACGCCATTGACTCGAGAAAAGCGACGGCTAAGAACCCGTTTTCACCGGTCGCAGGTATCGAAACCGTTCTCCGATACCCTAATTCGAACAGTGTAAAGGCGGACGCCCGGAGCGAGTTGCAGTACCCGACCGAACTCCGAACAAACTGCGCCAGCGTTAACCGTTCGATTTCTTAGAATTCACGCGAATTAACCCTCGAGACCTCCGGTTTCGGTAGCCCTAATACCGTCTGTACCGAACGCGCGAACGAAGCCATGGTGCTAACAGAGACTCGCGGAGTAGCGGTAGATCGTCCGGCAACTCCGCCGATTCGCATCTCGTTTGGGATCTTCTGGCTCACCGATCTCGTCGCGACGTGCTTTCTCTTCCTCGTTCCGTACGCTACCGAATTGAATCCGGTGACGACTCACTTTTACCAAGCGATCGGACTCCCCGGCGTCGCCCTCGCAGGAAGCATCTACGCGGGTGTCGTGGTCTTCCTCGGACACTACTTGTCCAAACCGTTCGACGCCCTGTTCGTCCTCGGCGCGGTTCTCGTGTACGCCGTCTGTGCGAGCAACAACGTGATCCTCCTGCTGACCGGCGAGCCACTATTCGAGATGCTGGTCCTCTAACTCGAGCGGTCGGTCGAACGTGTTCGCGTCGACCGCGTAACCGCAGACGCGAGTCGACGCCGATCGCCCCTGCCACCGGTAGCGAAGCGAGGTGGCCGTGACGTCGAGGATCGGTGGTCCGGTAGACCGTCGAAGAGCGGGTCTCTCGGCGCGACGCACCGAACCCGACGCGACTCGACGGTCCCGTTCGAGTGCCCGTGCCGAACCGCGCCGTCGCCGTCGACCCTGGGGTACGTTCTGCTCACCTCGAATTTTATCCGTGCGATAACTAAGTTGTATTCACTAGTTATATCGCGGTCGAGGTCGACGGTTCGCGTATGGCGTTCAGCGACGAACTCCTCGAGGAAGGCACCGACATCTGGAACGCGCAGTTCGAACACCCGTTCGTCACCGAACTAGCGACGGGCGAGTTGGATCCCGAGGCGTTCCGTCACTGGGTCGAACAGGACTACCGATATCTCCTCGATTACGCGCGCGTGTTCGCGCTCGGTGCGACGAAGGCCCGGGACGAGGCGACGATGACCCACATGATGGACGTCGCCCACACGATCCTCGACTTCGAGATGGACCTCCACCGGGAGTTCGCCGTCGACTACGGCATCTCCGTCGATGACCTCGAGTCGGTCGAGAAGGCGCCGACCTGCGTCGCCTACACGAACTTCCTCGTCCGGACGGCCCACGAGGGCTCGATCGCCGAGATCGCGGCGGCGATCTACCCCTGTGGACAGGGCTACCTCGACGTCGCGGAGCACATGGCCGAGCTCGCCGAGGGGGAGCACCGCTACACGCCGTTCATCGAGAAGTACACCAGCGAGAAGTTCGAGGAGGCCGTGGCGTGGATGACTGAACTCGTCGACCGCTGCGGCGAGCAGTTCCCCGGCGAGAGCGAAGCCATGCGCGAGGCGTTCCGCTCGAGCGCCCGCCTCGAGCACGCCTTCTGGGAGATGTGCTACACGCACGAGGAGTGGGAAGTGTGAGCCGGTGACCGAACCGACCCGCTCCGAATCGGCGACGTTCGACGACGCCGACGAAGATCGGTTCAGCGCGTGGCTCAAAGGGCGCAGCGAGCCACGCTGGACGGACGCCACGCGCCACCGGTTCGTCGAGGAGTACCGCGAGGGGACTCTCGAGGACGGCACCTTCCGCCGGTACATCGCCGACGACTACGCGTTTCTCGAGGGCGACGATCGGTATATCGCGTTCGAGCGAACGGTCGACCTCGAGGCGCGGTTCTTCGACGCGGCGTACGATCCGCGGTGAGGAAGCGAACAGGGGAGGAAGCGGTCGGATCGATCAGTAGCTGATCGGCCCGTCCTCGCCGCGACCGCGGTCGGGGTCCAGTTCGTTGCCCGGGTAGATGACCTGCGAACCGGTGACGAGGGTGACGAGTTCGGCGACCTCCTCGGGGCAGTGTTCGGCCGCGAGCGAGTGGCCGTCGAGCAGCACCTCGCAACAGTCGTCATGGGCGTGTCGCCGTTGTTCTTCGGGGGAGTACTTGTGCGACGCCCGCATCGTGAACTTCGAGACGTTGTTGACGGCCGTGAAGACCCACATCCGGAAGTCGAGTGGCTCAGGATCGCGCGCGACGACGAACGTGTCCGGAACGTAATCGGACGTGTCGGAGTCGAACTTCCAGACCTCGTAGTCGGCGGTTGTCTGGTCCGACTCGCCCTGAGGTTCTCGCGGGGCCTGCCCGACCACGTCGAGGTCGTTGGGCTGGCCGTAGGTGTCGAGGTCGTCGAGATCGCTCATTGCTGTCTCCGTGACGGTCGGGTCGCGACGCGAATATACCTTGTGCGAGCGCGGTCAGCCGTCGGTCGGCGTCGCCGCTTCGCGAGGCGCCAGCGGTAACGGTAGCGTTCGCTCGAGTTCGCGTCCGCGCCGTGACTCGAGTCTCGTGCGCTCCGTCGTCACACGTACTCGGGCGATGCGCGTCGCTCGCGGTTCGGCAGTGTTCGAAGAATGATTGGTCGAAAACCGTGTTACTGAACGCTGAAGGCCGTATTACAGGCGGTTGACGTTGGTCGCGCGGGGGCCCTTGGGGGCCTGTTCGATGTCGAATTCGATCTCTGTGCCTTCTTCGAGGTCCGGGCCGCCGACGTCTTCCATGTGGAAGAAAACGTCCTCGTCCGCGTCGTCCGTCGAAATGAAACCGTAGCCGCCTGTGTCGTTGAAGAAATCAACGTTGCCTTTCGCCATTGCAATTCGAGAGATTCACGCCACACGTATAACGGTTGTGTAATAGATCTCCTCTCGAGAGACAGACACACGCTCGACCGAGAACGCCGTGAATTGGGGATCGAGGCGCCGATTTTTCGAAGATCGACGTTCTATTCTTCCAGAGAAAACGGTTCTCACAGCCACGAGAGATCTCGTCCGAACGGCGGTGGGAAGACGGGTGCAACGCGGTCGCACGGGGCAACGAGGTCGCGCTCGCGGTCGCGCGTCGACGGTCGGACTCAGAAGGCGGCGACGGTCCCGTCCTTCCGCGGCTCCGTCCCGCCCGAGAGCGTCCCGTCGCGCCGTCGGACCAGCTGCGCGCCGCCGAACGTGACCGGCGGGAGGACGCGAACGTCGTGTCCGCGCCGCGCGAGCGCCGTCTGGTTCGGCAGCCGTTCCTCGACCGCCAGCGTCCCCTCCTCGCGGTACCGCCACCGCGGGGCGTCCAGGGCCGCCTGCGGTCTCATCCCGTAGTCGACGACGTTCGAGATCACCTGCACGTGGCCCTGGGGTTGCATGTAGCCGCCCATCACGCCGAACGCCGCCCAGTCGTCCTCGTCGAACCGAGCCACGGCGGGGACGAGCGTGTGGAACGGGCGCTTCCCCGGCTCGAGGCTGTTCGGATGGTCCGGGTCGAGCGAGAACGACGCCCCGCGGTTCTGGAGGGCGATGCCGGTCTCGCCGGCGACCAGTCCGCTGCCGAACCCGGCGAATCGTGAGTTGATGTACGAGACGAGGTTCCCCTCGTTATCGCCAACGGTCAGCAAGACGGTGTCGGCGTCCTCCGCGTTCGCGTTCGGAACGCCGACCGCGGGGTTTCGGATGGCCGTCTCTCCGATCTCCGCCGCGCGCGCTCGAGCGTAGGCCTTCGACGCCAGCGGCGGGATCTCCTCGTACTCGGGATCGGCGACGTAGCGGTGCCCGTCGACGAACGCGAGTTTCGTCGCCTCCGCGAAGGCGTGAACCCGTTCGGGCGAGTCGTAGGGGTGGTCGCCCGCGCCGATCTCCTCGGCGATGTTCAGCGCCTCGAGCGCGATCAGCCCCTGGTTGTTCGGCGGTAGCTCGTATACTTCGGCGCCGTTGTAGGTCGTGCTGACCGGGTCGACGAACTCGGGTTCGAACGCGGCGAGGTCGTCGACGGTCAAGAAGCCGCCGTTCGACCGCACCTCGTCGGCGATCGCCTCGGCGATCTCCCCCTCGTAGACGACGTCGGCGCCGTCCTCGGCGATCGTCCGAAGCGACTCGCCGAGTCGGGGTAACGCGACCGTCTGCCCCGGATCGGGCCCCTCGCCGTCGAAGAGAAACGCCTCGCGGGCGTGGTCGTCCGTGAACAGGTCGGTCGCCTTCTGCCAGTGGTGGGCGATCACCGGCGAGACGGGGTACCCCTCGGTCGCGTACCGGATCGCGGGCTCGAGCGCCTCGGCGAGCGTCAACCGCCCGAGTTCCTCCACCGTCACCTCCCACCCGCGGGCCGTTCCGGGGACGGTCACCGCGTGCGGGCCGAGAAACGGCATCTCGAGGTCCTCCCCCGTCGCACCCGCGTCGACTGCGTACCCCCTCGATTCGGGGTAGTACGCGGCGCGGTTCGGGTCGTCCTCGATCGCTCGTCGAACGTTTTCGATCGTCGCCTCGGCCGGCGCCCCGCCGCAGGACCGCATCGCCCCCACGTCGCCGTCGGCCGTCCGGTAGAGCGCGAAGACGTCCCCGCCGAGCCCCGTCGAGGTCGGTTCGACGACGTTCAGCGCCGCCGCCGTCGCGACGGCCGCGTCGAACGCGTTGCCGCCCTCCCGGAGGATCGAGAGCCCCGCTTCGGCCGCCAGCGGCTGGCTCGTCGCGACCATCCCGCCGTTCCCGTACACCGTCGACCGCCTCGATGTGAATCGATCCAGTTCGTCCGTCATGCCGAACCCGTTTCACTCACGGCCGTATAGGTGTTCCCCGAATCCCTGCGGTTTCCGGCACGCCCATTACCCGGGTCGCGCGCGTACGTTTCAGTATGGTCGACGAAGACCTCGAACTCGAGCGGGACCTCGGCGAGGCGACGATCGTCTACGACGAACCGGACGAGACGGTCGAGAAGACGGTGCCGAACGAGCACATCGCGTACTTTCAGGACCACTGGATCATCAAGACCGACGAGGACGAGCAAGGGAACGACATCGTTCGACGGATCCCCGCCCAGCGGGTCCACTACGTCGAACGGTCGGTCGAGCAGTTCGAGACGGAGGTGCAGACGGTAGTCGATCAGGTCCAGTCGTTCGCCTCCGACCTCAGAACCAAGATTCCGGTCGGCGGTGGCGGGGGCGGAAGCGAACGCTCGGACCGAGACCGCACCGAACCGCGCGAGAGCGTTCGCCACATCGACATCGACGAGGAACCGTCCGAGGGCGACGACCGCTCGAGGTGAGTTGCGGCGATTCGGGTTCTCAGATCGGCGCTCGAGCGGCTTCTCGAGGACAGCCGCGACGTACGCGACTTACCAATCATACCTCCGTGGCCGGGAGCGCGTGCCCGCGCCATAGCGCGGGCCGCGTGACCCAACCGAAGACGCTTTGCGCCTTCCGAGCATCGCGAACGCGGAGCGTTCGCTCAACGGGGGAGGGCAGGCCCCTGGCGGAATGAAAGGGCGACGAGGGCTTTCATCGTGTTCTTCGCCGCCTACGTCGCTCACAACGTTGGATTTTGAGAAAGCGCGCGAGGCGGGATTTGAACCACGGTCGCAGCGAAGCTGCTCCCTGATTCAAATCCTTCGTTGTCGTTTTCCCACTTCAGGATGTTCGCAACCGGCGATGCCGGTTGCTCACTGACTGGAAGTTTGAAAAACGCCCGAGGCGGGATTTGAACCCGTGCGCAGACGTTCCGGGCATGCGGCCTCACTTCGTTCGGCCGTTCCGGGCAGTGCGACTGCTTGTGTTCAAATCCCGTCGTGTGGAATTTTCCGCTCACGAGTGGCGAGCACACGCTTCGCGGTGCTCGTCGAAGTTGTTCGCGGAAGAATACGCCCGAGGCGGGATTTGAACCCGCGTCACGACCGTGACAGGGTCGTATGATGGGCCACTACACCACCCGGGCTTGCTGCAACTCATCGTTGCCGGGAGTGGGTATTAAGGCTTTCCAATTGGGGGCCGTGTGGTAGGCCGGGACGGAGCACGAGACCGTCCGATCCGGCGATTGTGCCCTCGAGTGACAGGACCCGCAAGGGATATAACTGAGAGTGGGGTATCACCCAGTGTGAACGACTGCTCCGGTCAGGTTCGCCCGACCGGTTAGCCGCGCTTTTCGCCCGCAGTTAGAAACCGTTAAATGGTTTCCCCCGATACGTCTCTGTAGTATCTCGTGACAGCCGTTTCTCTCCCCCTAGCCCAGCACAACACATGGTAGACGTAAGCCAACACGAACTGGTTCCGGAGCACACCGTTCTCGAGGAGGAGGACCTCGAGGAGGTGCTCTCCGAATACCACATCGACCGCACCGACTTACCGAAAATCAAGCGAACCGATCCTGCCCTTCCCGACGAGGCGGAGATCGGCGACGTCATCAAAATCGTCCGGAACTCGCGCACAACCGAACAAGCAGTGGTCTATCGACTCGTGGTGGAATAAATGTCATCAGAACTCGACCGCGCCAGCCGACGAGAGATCTCGCGCGAATACTTCTCGCGGGACAGGCTCGCAGAACACCACTACCGATCGTTCAACGCGTTCCTGAACCGCGGGATGCAGGAGGTCGTCGACGAGAAGGCGACGATCGACACGGACATCGGCGACAAGGAGGGCGAAGAGCCGGTCTACGTCGAACTCGGGGACGTCCGCGTCGTCACCCCCCGCGTTCGGGAGGCCGACGGCTCCGAGGAGTTGCTCTACCCCCAGGAGGCCCGCCTGCGGAACATCACCTACTCCGCGCCGGTCTTCATGGAGATGTCGATCGTCAAGGGCGAGGAGGGCGACGAGCGGGTCGTCGACTCCACCGAGACCAAGATCGGCCGGATGCCGATCATGGTCGGCTCCGAGAAGTGTAACATCGCCGGCTTCTCCGACGAGGAACTGATCGAGATCGGGGAGGACCCCGCCGACCCCGGCGGCTACTTCATCGTCAACGGCTCCGAGCGCGTGCTGATGACCTCGGAGGACCTGGCGCCGAACAAGATCCTCGCCGAGTACGACACCAAGTACGGCGACGAGATCCAGGTCGCCAAGACCTTCAGCCAGCGCCGGGGCTACCGCGCCCTCGTGCTCTGTGAGCGCACCCGAAACGGCCTCCTCGAGGTCTCGTTCCCCTCGGTGTCGGGCTCGATCAACTTCGTCACGCTCGTGCGCGCGTTGGGTCTCGAGTCCGACGAGGAGATCGTCCACAAGGTCTCCAACGACCCCGAGGTCGTCAAGTACATGCTCGAGAATCTGGAGGAGGCGGAGGTCCAGACCGAGGAGGAGGCCATCGAAGCGCTCGGGAAGCGCGTCGCCTCCGGGCAGGGCAAGAACTACCAGCTCAAGCGCGCTAACTACGTGATCGACCGCTACCTCCTGCCCCACCTCCACGAGGACGGCGTGCCCGAGGAGGACGTCCGGATCAACAAGGCTCACTACCTCTGCCGGATGGCCGAGGCCTGCTTCGAACTCGCGCTAGAGCGGCGCGAGGCCGACGACAAGGACCACTACGCGAACAAGCGCCTGAAGGTCAGCGGCGACCTGATGAAGGACCTGTTCAGGACCGCGCTCAACAAGCTGGCCCGGGACGTCAAGTACCAGCTCGAGCGCGCGAACATGCGCAACCGGAACCTCTCGGTCAACACGGTCGTCCGATCCGACGTCCTGACCGAGCGCCTGGAGCACCCGATCGCGACGGGCAACTGGGTCGGGGGCCGCTCGGGCGTCTCCCAGCTGGTGGACCGAACGGACTTCATGGGCGTGCTCAGCCACCTGCGCCGCCTGCGCTCGCCGCTCTCGCGCTCGCAACCGCACTTCGAGGCGCGGGACCTGCACGCGACCCAGTGGGGGCGCATCTGTCCCTCCGAGACCCCGGAGGGTCCCAACTGTGGCCTGGTGAAGAACTTCGCGCAGGCGATGGAGCTCTCCCAGAACGTCGAGGACGAGTCCGCGCTCAAGCGCGAACTGGCCTCGATGGGGGTCCAGGGGATTCCGGGCCTCGAGCACGAACGGGAGCGAGAGGGAGTAACCGCGGACGACTGAATCGGACGAGTCACACACAATGAGCAGCCAACAACGAGAAGCCAAAGTCTACGTCAACGGGTCGCTGGTCGGCACCCACCCCGACCCGCACGAACTCGCAGAACAGATCCGCGAAGCGCGACGCATCGGCGACGTCTCCGAGATGGTCAACGTCTCGGTGAAAGAGCGCACCCGCGAAGTGATCGTCAACGCCGACGCCGGCCGCGCTCGCCGACCGCTGCTGGTCGTCGAGGACGGCGAAGCCCGCATCTCCGAGGGGGAACTCGAGGCGCTGCGCGACGGCGACCTCGAGTTCGAGGACCTCGTCGACCACGGCTACATCGAGTTCATCGACGCCGAGGAGGAAGAGGACATCTACGTCGCCGTCGACGAGGACGACCTCACGGAGGACCACACCCACCTCGAGATCGATCCGTCGCTGATCTTCGGGATCGGCGCGGGCATGATCCCGTACCCGGAGCACAACGCGTCGCCCCGGATCACGATGGGGGCGGGGATGATCAAGCAGTCGCTGGGGCTGCCCGCGGCCAACTACCGCATCCGGCCGGACACGCGCCAGCACCTGTTGCACTACCCGCAGCTGTCGATGGTGAAGACGCAGACGACCGAGCAGATCGGCTTCGACGACCGGCCCGCAGCCCAGAACTTCGTCGTCGCCGTGATGAGCTACGAGGGGTTCAACATCGAGGACGCCCTCGTCATGAACAAGGCCTCCGTCGAGCGCGCGCTCGCCCGCTCGCACTTCTTCCGCACCTACGAGGGCGAGGAACGACGGTACCCCGGCGGTCAGGAGGATCGCTTCGAGATCCCTTCCCAGGACGTCCGCGGGGCCCGCGGCGAGGAGGCCTACACCCACCTCGACGAGGACGGCCTCGTCAACCCCGAGACGGAGGTCGACGAGAACTCCGTCCTGCTCGGGAAGACCAGCCCGCCGCGGTTCCTCGAGGAGCCCGACGACATGGGCGGCCTCTCGCCCCAGAAGCGCCGCGAGACCTCCGTCACGATGCGATCCGGCGAGTCCGGCGTGGTGGACACCGTCACGCTGATGGAGGGCGAGGACGGTTCGAAGCTCTCGAAGGTCTCCGTGCGCGACGAGCGCATTCCGGAACTTGGCGACAAGTTCGCGTCCCGGCACGGCCAGAAGGGGGTCGTCGGCCACCTCGCGCCACAGGAGGACATGCCGTTCACCGAGGAGGGCGTCGTGCCCGACCTCGTCGTCAACCCCCACGCGCTGCCCTCGCGGATGACCGTCGGCCACATCCTCGAGATGATCGGCGGCAAACTCGGCGCGATGGAGGGCCGTCGCGTCGACGGCACGCCGTTCCTCGGCGAGGACGAGGACGAACTCCGGCAGGGCCTCGAGGAGGCCGGCTTCAACTCCGCGGGCAAGGAGACGATGTACTCGGGCGTCACCGGCGAGAAGATCGACGCCGAGATCTTCGTGGGCGTGATCTTCTACCAGAAGCTCTACCACATGGTCTCGAACAAACTGCACGCCCGCTCGCGCGGGCCGGTGCAGGTGTTGACCCGCCAGCCCACCGAGGGTCGCGCCCGCGAGGGCGGCCTCCGTATCGGGGAGATGGAACGCGACGTGTTCATCGGCCACGGGGCGGCCATGACGCTCAAAGAACGCCTGCTCGACGAGTCCGACCGCGAGTTCATCCACGTCTGTGGCAACTGCGGGATGTCCGCGGTGGAGAACGTCGAGCAACGCCGGGTCTACTGCCCGAACTGCGACGAGGAGACAGATATCCACGAGATCGAGATGAGCTACGCCTTCAAGCTCTTACTCGACGAGATGAAGGCGCTCGGCATCGCGCCGCGACTCGAACTGGAGGACGCCGTCTAGAATGATTCGGAACTCGACACCCAAGGACATCGGATCGATCAACTTCGGGCTCATGGAGCCCGAGGAGTACCGGGACATGAGCGCGACGAAGATCATCACCGCCGACACGTACGACGACGACGGGTTCCCCATCGACATGGGGCTCATGGACCCCCGTCTCGGCGTGATCGACCCCGGACTCGAGTGCAAGACCTGCGGGAAGCACTCCGGGTCGTGTAACGGCCACTTCGGCCACATCGAACTGGCGGCGCCGGTGATCCACGTCGGCTTCACGAAGCTCATCCGGCGGCTCCTGCGGGGGACCTGCCGCGAGTGCTCGCGCCTGCTCCTGACCGAGGACGAGCGCGAGGAGTTTCGCGCCCAGATCGACCAGTCGCGAAAGCTCGGCCGCGACCTGAACGACGTGACCAAGGCGGCCATCCGGCAGGCCCGGAAGAAGGACCGCTGTCCGTTCTGCGGCGAGATCCAGTACGACATCGAACACGAGAAGCCCACGACGTACTACGAGGTCCAGCAGGTGCTGACGAGCGAGTACTCCCAGCGCATCGCGGGCGCGATGCAGGGCGACGAGGAGGCCGGCGTCGAGCGGACGACGCCCGACGAACTCGCCGAGAAGACCGACATCGACCTCACCCGGATCAACGAGATCCTCTCGGGGTCGTTCCGACCGCGCGAACAACAGCGCAAGGCCATCGAGAAGGCCCTGGACATCGACCTCACCGTGGAGGACACGAACAAGCTGATGCCCTCGGACATCCGCGACTGGTTCGAGGACATCCCGGACGAGGACATCGAGGTGCTCGGGATCGACCCCGAGCGCTCCCGGCCGGAGTGGATGATCCTCACCGTCCTCCCCGTCCCGCCCGTGACGGCGCGGCCGTCGATCACGCTCGACAACGGCCAGCGCTCCGAGGACGACCTCACGCACAAGCTGGTCGACATCATCCGGATCAACCAGCGGTTCATGGAGAACCGCGAGGCCGGCGCCCCCCAGCTGATCATCGAGGACCTCTGGGAACTGCTGCAGTACCACGTCACGACGTTCATGGACAACGAGATCAGCGGCACGCCGCCGGCCCGCCACCGCTCCGGCCGACCGCTGAAGACCCTCTCCCAGCGTCTGAAGGGTAAGGAGGGCCGCTTCCGCGGCTCGCTGTCCGGGAAGCGCGTCAACTTCTCCGCCCGAACCGTCATCTCGCCCGACCCGACGCTCTCGCTCAACGAGGTCGGCGTCCCCGACCGCGTTGCCAAGGAGATGACCCAGACGATGAACGTCACCGAGCGCAACCTCGAGCAGGCCCGCCGGTACGTCGCGAACGGGCCCGAGGGCCACCCCGGCGCGAACTACGTGCGCCGACCCGACGGTCGCCGGCTGAAGGTGACCGAGAAGAACTGCGAGGCGCTCGCCGAGAAGGTCGAGCCCGGCTGGGAGGTCAACCGCCACCTGATCGACGGCGACATCGTCATCTTCAACCGCCAGCCCTCGCTCCACCGGATGTCGATCATGGCCCACGAGGTCGTGGTCATGCCGTACAAGACCTTCCGGCTGAACACCGTCGTCTGTCCGCCGTACAACGCCGACTTCGACGGCGACGAGATGAACATGCACGCCCTCCAGAACGAGGAGGCGAGGGCGGAAGCGCGCGTTCTCATGCGCGTCCAGGAGCAGATCCTGAGCCCGCGGTTCGGGGGCAACATCATCGGCGCGATCCAGGACCACATCTCCGGGACCTACCTGCTCACTCACGACAACCCGCGGTTCAACGAGACGCAGGCGCTCGACCTCCTGCGCGCCACCCGGATCGACGAACTGCCGGAACCCAGCGGGCTCGACGACGAGGGCGTGCCGTTCTGGACCGGCCGAGCCGTCTTCTCCGAGCTGCTGCCCGACGATCTCAACCTCGAGTTCACCGGCACGATCGGCGACGACGTGATCGTCGAGGACGGCCAGCTCGTCGAGGGGACGATCGCCGAGGACGAGGTCGGCGAGTTCGGCGGGGAGATCGTCGACACGATCACGAAGGTCTACGGCAACACGCGCGCCCGGATCTTCATCAACGAGGTCTCGACGCTCGCGATGCGCGCGATCATGCACTTCGGGTTCTCGATCGGCATCGACGACGAGACCATCCCGGAGGAGGCCCGCGAGCGCATCGACGAGACGATCGAGGACGCCAACGATCGCGTCGAGGAGCTCATCGAGGCCTACGACCGCGGCGAACTCGAGTCGCTGCCGGGCCGAACCATCGACGAGACCCTCGAGATGAAGATCATGCAGACGCTCAGCCGCGCCCGCGACAACGCGGGGAACATCGCGGAGGAGCACTTCACCGAGGACAATCCCGCGGTGGTGATGGCCAACTCCGGGGCCCGCGGTTCGATGCTCAACCTGACCCAGATGGCCGGCTGCGTCGGCCAGCAGGCGGTTCGGGGCGAGCGCATCAACCGCGGCTACGAGAACCGAACGCTCAGCCACTACAAGCGCAACGACCTCTCGGCGGAGGCCCACGGCTTCGTCGAGAACTCCTACACCGCCGGCCTCACCCCGCGGGAGTTCTTCTTCCACGCGATGGGCGGTCGCGAGGGGCTGGTCGACACGGCGGTCCGCACCTCCAAGTCCGGCTACCTCCAGCGCCGGCTGATCAACGCGCTCTCCGAACTCGAGACGCAGTACGACGGCACCGTCCGGGACACCTCGGACACCATCGTCCAGTTCGAGTTCGGCGAGGACGGCACCTCGCCCGTGATGGTCGCCTCCGGCGAGGACCACGACATCGACGTGGAGACCATCGCAGACCGCATCCTCGAGGAGGAGTTCGACTCCGAAGAGGAGAAAGAGCAGTTCCTCGGGACGAAGCCCCTGCCAACCAACCTCTCCGAGCACGCGGACAGTCGCCGTCTCGTCGAGGAACAGGGGGTGAGCTCCGATGACTGAGGTCGACTACGACGTGAGCGACGACGTGGTCGCCGTCGTCGAGGACGCGGACCTCCCCCGCCGGCTGAAGGATCGGGTCTACGAGACGATCGAGAGCCGGGACGCCGTCACCCTCGAACAGGCGGAAGAGATCACGCGCGCGGTCGAGTCGAAGTACGTCGACACGCGCGTCGACCCGCTCGACCCCGTCGGCACCGTCTCCGCCCAGTCGATCGGCGAACCCGGAACGCAGCTGACGATGAACACGTTCCACTACGCGGGGGTCGCCGAGATCGACGTCACCCAGGGGCTTCCGCGACTGATCGAGCTGGTCGACGCCCGGAAGACCCCCGACACGCCGATGATGACGGTCTACCTCGAGGACGAGTACGCCACCGAGCGCGAGAAGGCCCACGAGGTCGTCTGGAAGATCGAGGCGACGAGGATCCTCGCGCTCGGCGACGTCTCGACGAACGTGGCGGACATGCGGGTGCAGATCTCGCTCAACCGCGACACGCTCGAAGAGCGGATGATCACGCCGGAGGAGGTCGCCGAGACGATCGAGGACCACCTGGGCGTGAGCACGGTCCAGCAGGGGACGACCATCGAGTTCGGTCCCGAGGATCCCTCCTACCGCGACCTCCTGCAACTGGTCGAGGAGCTTCGGGACATCACGTTCAAGGGGATCGAGGAGATCTCTCGGGTCGTCATCCGTCGGGAGGAGATGGACGACGGCGACGAGCAGTTCGTCCTCTACACCGAGGGGTCGGCCTTCGGCGACGTCCTCTCGATCGAGGGCGTCGACGCCACCCGGACGACGTGTAACAACATCCACGAGATCTACCGCAACCTCGGCGTCGAGGCCGCCCGCGAGACGATCATCGAGGAGACGAACAACACGCTCGCCGAGCAGGGGCTCGACGACGTGAACGTCCGCCACCTGATGCTCGTCGCCGACATCATGACCAACCGCGGCGAGATCGAGTCGATCGGCCGCCACGGCATCTCCGGCTCGAAGCAGTCGGTGCTCGCCCGCGCGGCGTTCGAGGTGACGGTCAACCACCTGCTCAACGCCGCCATCCACGGCGAGGTGGACGACCTCGACGGCGTCACCGAGAACGTCATCGTCGGCAAACCGATCAAGCTCGGTACCGGCGACGTCGACCTCCGCATGGGGTCGACGTCCGACTCGAGCGAGGGTCGGGCCGACTGAGAATGGGCGTCACCCTGGACGACGACGCCCGGCGATACCTCGCGCTGTTCGAGGACGTCACCGGCGCGACGGGAACCGACTGTCTGATCGGCCCTGCAACCGGTGGCGGCGACCGCGGCGCGGACGACGGATCGAAGCCACCCGAGTCCGACGGCGACGACGGCCCCGAGGACCGGCTGGTGATCGTCGTCTCGAGCGACCAGATGGCCGAGGCGATCGGCCCCGGCGGTCGGACCGTCAAGCGGTTCGAAGAGCGCGTCGACGCGCCGGTCCGCCTGGTCGAGGACGCCGACGACCCGGCGTCGTTCGTCGCGAACGCCTTCGCGCCCGCGGCGGTGTACAACGTCACGATCAGCGAGAACGACGACACCGTCGCCTACGTCGAGGTCGCGGAAGAGGACCGCGGCGTCGCGATCGGCACGGACGGGCGGACGATCGAAGCCGCCCGCACGCTGGCGGAGCGACACTTCGCCATCGACGACGTCCAGCTGATCTGATACCCGCCGGCCCGTCTCGACCGGGTCGGCGTTCGAAATTCTCCTGCCCGCCGAGGCGCGCTAACCTCCGCTCGAGCCGTCACTCCGACGCGCCGAAACGCGCTCAGATCTCTCGAGCGGGGTCGATCGACCGCTCTCGCGGCGTAACGATCCGGGCGAAACGGGGCGCTTAAGTGCTTTCGTCGGATAGCCACGGGTACTATGGCAAACGGCAAGTACGCCGCGCGCAAGCTCAAGAAGGACCGCCAGAATCAGCGGTGGTCCGACTCCGACTACGCGCGCCGCGCACGGGGCCTCCGCGAGAAGTCCGACCCCCTCGAGGGCGCCCCGCAGGCTCGAGGTATCGTCCTGGAGAAGGTAGGCATCGAGGCGAAACAGCCCAACTCGGCGATCCGAAAGTGCGTCCGGGTCCAGCTGATCAAAAACGGCAAGCAGGTCACCGCGTTCTGCCCCGGCGACGGCGCGATCTCGTTCATCGACGAGCACGACGAGGTCACCATCGCGGGCATCGGCGGCGCGAAGGGTCGCGCGATGGGCGACCTCTCGGGCGTCAACTACAAGGTCGAGAAGGTCAACGGCGTCGCCATGCTCGAACTGGTTCGCGGCAACGCGGAGAAACCGGTGCGATAACCATGTCGGCAGAAGACGAACAACCCGAACCCGACGCGCCGGTTGGTGGCGAGGAGAGCGACCTCTCGGCGAAGCTCTTCGGTACGTGGGACGTCTCCGAGATCGAGTACGCCGATCCCTCGACCGAGCGCTACATCAACGTCACGCCGATCGCCCACACGGCCGGTCGCCACGCCAGCAAGCAGTTCCAGAAGTCCCAGGTCTCGATCGTCGAGCGCTTCATCAACCGGCTGATGCAGACCGAGGAGAACACGGGCAAGAAACTGCAGACCCTCAACCTCGTGCGCGACGCCTTCGACATCGTCCACGAGCGGACCGAGGAGAACCCCGTGCAGGTACTCGTCAGCGCGGTCGAGAACGCGGCCCCGCGCGAGGAGACCGTCCGCCTGAAGTACGGCGGCATCTCCGTCCCGAAGGCGGTCGACGTCGCCCCGCAGCGCCGGGTCGACCAGGCGCTGAAGTTCATCGCCGAGGGCGTCCACAGCGCCTCGTTCAAGTCGGCGACCCCCGCCGAGGAGGCCATCGCGACCCAGCTCATCGGCGCGGCGAACTACGACGTCCAGACGTACGCGATCAGCCAGAAAGAGGAGAAAGAGCGCGTCGCGGCGGCCGCACGCTAACGCTCTCCGCGATTTTCGTCGTCTCGAGTTCTCGAACGGCGCGAACTGTTCTCTTCGATCGAACGGAACCCCTTCTCAGCGCAGCGACCGGAGCAGCTTCTCGAGTCGTCCCAGGTGTCCGTCCAGGTGGAGTTCCTCCTTCGCGAGCTCCGCGAGGGTGGGGACGTCCTCGAGGTGGAGCAGGCTGGCGATCGCGAGCGGATCGCCGCTGTTGGCCCTCGAGAGCGCGCCGTCGTCGAGGCCGCGCAGATCGCGCATGAAGTCGTCGTAGCGCTCGTCCGGCGCGAGGTAGAGCAGCTTCGCCATGAGCAGGCGGGCTTTCGCGTTGGGCGCGACCTGGCGGTGCCAGAGGCGCTCGTAGACCGAGAGCTTCTGGGCGGAGGTGTCGGGTTCGTCCGGAGAGAGGGCGCTGTCGGCCGTCGCCGCGGCGATCCGCCCGGAGCGCATGCACTTGCCGATGCCCTCGCCCCAGACGGGGTCGATGGAGGGCACGGTGTCGCCGATGGCGATGAAGCTGTCCGTGGTCATCTTCGTCGGCAGCTGGATGTGGGCCGAACCGCGGTGGCCCTGCTTCCCCTCGATCCGCTCGGCGTTCTCGAACCGGGGGTCGGACTCGAGCCAGCGCTCGAGGTAGTCGTCGATGGTGAACCCGTCGCGGCCGTACTGCTGGTAGCGCTCGCTCTGGATGTAACAGAGGCCGACCTTGGCCGTGTCCTCGCCCGTGTGGAAGATCCAGGCGTAGCCGCCGGGGGCGACGTCGTGGTCCAGCCGCAGCATCATCGCGTCGGAGAGGTCGGCGTACTCCGGGTGATCGATCTCGATACCCTCGTACTCGTACTCGATGCCGATCGCCTGGTTCTCCCGCTTCAGGTCGACGACGCCGAGCTTCTTCGCCAGCGGCGCGCTCGGGCCGGTCGCGTCGATGACGATGTCCGCGTACACCGTCTCCGAACCGTTGTACCGGACGCCGACGAGCTGGTCCCCTTCGAGTTCGGGTTTCGTCACCCGGGCGTCGAAGCGGTACTCGGCGCCCTGCTCGCGCCCCTCGTCGACGAGCCAGTTTTTGAACTCGCCGAACTCGAGGACGGCGCCGGCCTGCTCGCGCACGAAGTAGCTACTGGGCGACTCGAGGACGACGCTGTCGGTGGGGTGCTGGACGACCTCGTCGGGGATGCCGAAGGCCGAGAGCGTGGAGGGGAACGTCCCTGCGGTCGACTTGTTGCTGGTCCGGGGAAACTCGTCTTCGGACTCGGTCTCGAGGACGACCACGTCGTACCCTCGCGTCGCAAGATCTCGAGCGCACTGTGCGCCGGCAGGCCCCGCACCCGCGATCGCCACGTCGTAAGTCCCGGTCATAGTAGATCAACAGCTAACTACGCTATTTACGCGGAGGACTCTCTTTATGCCTTCCATTTCCGGCGGCAAGTGAACCCGTTTTTCGTTGTTTCGCGGCGGACGGATCGACCGTTCGGCCCCGCCCGTCGCGTCCCCGCGTTCAGTCAGCGGCCACTTCGGCGCCGTCGCCGCCGACGTACGAGCGGGTCGCGTCGACCAGCACCTGCCGGTAGGTACTCTCGTCCGGATCGTCGCTCAACTCCTTGAAGCGGCGCTTGAACCCCCCGAAGTCGACGGACGGGGCGTCCATCGCGGCGGCGTGCGCGAGGTCGTAGAGGTGGTGATCGGTCGCGACGAGGTCGTGGCGCTCGACGAGCGCCAGCGCGAACGCCGCGTTCACCGCCGTGATGTCGGGGTCCGCCCCGCCCGAGAGCCGCCTGAGCCCCGGTTGCGGCGGGGTCGGTCGGTCCGCGAGCGCGGCCGCGAGGCTCGCCTCGAGGAACGCGAGCAGCTTCTCGCCCGGGCCGACCGAGAGGGTGATGTCGTCGGCGTAGATGTCCTTCATGTGGTTGGCGATCTGGTAGCAGTGGGCGAGTTTGCGCCGCTCGACGCTGCGGCCGGCGAGCGCGAGGTAGAGCACCTCTTCGGTCGACTGGGTGTGGGAGGGGTGGGCCTCCTCGTAGCGGGCCATGTGGGCGAACTCGTGGAGGGCGAGTTCCCGCGCCATCGCGCTCGAGGCGGCCTGCCGCGAGATGTTCAGGACGTGGCGGTCGTCGTAGTGACCGGCCCAGGTCCGTTCGTCCGGGTCGTCCCGGAGGTGGACGTGAACCGGCAGAGAGAGGTCGTGTTCGGTCTCGAAGAGGTCCCGGGCGCTGAGAAACGGCGCCGTCGGGCCCGGCCCCTTCACGCGAAGATCCATGCTTGATCGTACCAGGGTCTCGGAGACTATTACTGTGGCGGCGACTCGGACGCGGTGACGCCGCGATCGCGCTCGAACGGATCCCGTCGCTCGAGCGCCGTACCCGGACGCCACCCCCGATCGCGATTCCACCGCCACCGTTGGTCGCGACGCAGCGGCGCACCGTCCGCGGCGGGGCGCGACGGCTGGCGTCCGTAAAGTGCGTGCTATTCACTCGCGTAAAGTGGACGTTCGCTCCGCTCGAGGGGTCTTCGCGGCGATTCGGGCGAAGACGAAACACTACCCTTTTGACCCCGGTACCGGTAATGGGGGGTATATGGGCCGACGCAAAAAGATCGTCCAAGAGTGCGAACGGCTGATGGACGAACCGGAGAACATCCGGAACATCGCCATCGCCGCTCACGTCGATCACGGGAAGACGACCCTTTCTGACAATCTCCTCGCCGGTGCCGGCATGATCTCCGACGAGACGGCCGGCGAACAGCTCGCGATGGACACGGAGGAAGACGAGCAGGAGCGCGGGATCACCATCGACGCGGCGAACGTCTCGATGACCCACGAGTACGAGGGGACCAACCACCTCATCAACCTCATCGACACGCCGGGCCACGTCGACTTCGGCGGCGACGTCACCCGCGCGATGCGCGCCGTCGACGGTGCGCTCGTGGTCGTCGACGCCGTCGAGGGCGCCATGCCCCAGACCGAAACGGTGCTGCGCCAGGCGCTGCGCGAGGGCGTCAAGCCCGCGCTGTTCATCAACAAGGTCGACCGCCTCATCTCCGAGCTCCAGGAGGGGCCCCAGGAGATGCAGGAGCGACTCCTGAAGGTCATCCGCGACGTCAACGAACTCATCCGCGGCATGACCGAGGACATGGACGACGTCGACGACTGGACCGTCTCCGTCGAGGAGGGGACCGTCGGCTTCGGCTCGGCCCTCTACAAGTGGGGCGTCTCCATGCCGTCGATGCAGCGCACCGGCATGGACTTCGGCGACATCATCGACCTCGAGCAGGCCGGCGAGCGCCAGGAACTCCACGAGCGCACGCCGCTGTCGAACGTCGTGCTCGACATGGTCTGTGAGCACTTCCCGAACCCGGTCGACGCCCAGCCCCGACGTGTTCCGCGCATCTGGCGCGGCGACGCCGAGTCGGACCTCGCGGAATCGATGCGCGTCGTCGACGAAGACGGCGAGGTCGTCCTGATGGTCACCGACATCTCGATGGACCCCCACGCGGGCGAAATCGCCACCGGCCGCGTCTTCTCCGGCACGATCGAGAAGGGCCAGGAGCTGTACGTTTCGGGCACCGCGGGCAAGAACCGCGTCCAGAGCGTCGGCATCTTCATGGGCGGCGAGCGCGAGGAGGTCGAGCACGTCCCCGCGGGGAACATCGCCGCGGTGACGGGGCTGCGAGACGCCATCGCCGGCTCCACGGTCTCCGAGAAGGAGATGACCCCGTTCGAGTCGATCGAGCACATCTCCGAGCCGGTCATCACGAAGGCCGTCGAGGCGAAGACGATGGACGACCTGCCGAAGCTCATCGAGACGCTCCGCCAGGTCTCCAAGGAGGACCCCACGATCCAGGTCACGATCAACGAGGACACCGGCGAGCACCTGATCTCCGGGCAGGGCGAACTCCACCTCGAGGTCATCACCCAGCGCATCGAGTCCAACCAGGGCATCCCGGTCCACACCGGTGAGCCGATCGTCGTCTACCGCGAGGCCGTCCAGCGGGCGAGCGACACGGTCGAGGGCATCTCGCCCAACCGCCACAACCGCTTCTACATCTCCGCCGAACCGCTCTCGGACGAACTCGTCGAGACGCTCAAGATGGGCGAGGCGACGATGGACATGCCCGAACTCGAGCGCCGCGAGGCGCTGATAGAGGCGGGCATGGACAAGGACGACGCCCAGATCGTCGAGCACATCCACGGCGCGAACATCCTGCTCGACCAGACCAAGGGTATCCAGCACCTGAACGAGACGATGGAGCTGTTCATCGAGGGACTCGAGGAGGCCCTCGACAACGGTCCGCTCGCCAACGAGCCGGTCCAGGGAACGCTCATCCGCCTCCACGACGCGAAGCTCCACGAGGACACCATCCACCGCGGGCCCGCCCAGGTCATCCCGGCGACCCGCGAGGCCGTCCACAAGTCGCTGATCGACGGCCACATCAAGCTGCTCGAGCCGATGCAGGACGTCCGCATCGACGTGCCGAACGACCACATGGGCGCCGCCTCCGGCGAGATTCAGGGCCGACGCGGCCGCGTCGACGACATGTACCAGGAGGGCGACCTCATGGTCGTCGAGGGCATCGCCCCCGTCGACGAGATGATCGGCTTCGCGAGCGACATCCGCTCCGCGACCGAGGGTCGGGCCTCCTGGAACACGGAGAACGCCGGCTTCGAGGTCATGTCCGACTCCCTCCAGCGCGAGAAGATCATGGAGATCCGCGAGCGCAAGGGCATGAAGCTCGAGCTGCCCCCGAGCATCGACTACCTGTAGAATCGGTCTTCGATCTTCGATATTTTCGTTTCCGAGAGCCGGTACGGGCGTTTCCGAGAGCGGACCGTCTCCGCGGATTCGCCGGCGTCTCTCCAGCCGTGGTTCCGTCCCGTGGGCGAGGTTCTCGGTTCCGTCGACGTTCTCGTCCTATCCGAGGTCGATATCGTTCGTTGCCAGTGAGGACGTCTCCGGTCTCACTCGCGCTCGCCGGCGCCCAGCGCGCTCTCGCCGACCTTCTCGTGGCCCTCGATGACCTCCTGACCGTCCATGTACGGCCGCAGGGCCTCGGGGATGGTCACCGTGCCGTCGTCGTTCTGGTAGTACTCGAGGATCGCCACCATCACGCGCGGCAGGGCGAGCCCGGACGCGTTGAGCGTGTGGACGTACTCCGCGGACTCGTGGCGCTCGGGACGGTAGCGCAGGCCGGTCCGGCGAGCCTGGAAGTCCTCGAAGTTCGACGCGCTCGAGACCTCGAGCCAGCGGCCGCCCTCCTCGGGGCCGTCTTCCATGTCGTCGCCCGGCGTCCAGACCTCGATGTCGTAGGTCTTCGCGGAGGCGAAGGTGAGGTCGCCGGTGCAGAGTTCGAGGATGCGGTAGGGTAACTCGAGTCGCCGCAGCACCTCCTCGGCCTCCTCGAGCAGGCCCTCGAGGCGGTCGTAGCTCTCCCCGGGTTCGACGAAGTTGACGAGTTCGACCTTGTTGAACTGGTGGACCCGGACGATGCCGCGGGTTTCCGTGCCGTGCTCGCCGGCCTCCCGGCGGAAGTTGGGGGTGTACGCCTGGTGCTTGAGCGGGAGGTCCTCCTTGAGCAGGATCTCCTCGGCGTACATGTTGGTGACGGGCACCTCCGCGGTGGGGCAGAGCCAGAGGTCCTCGTCCTCGTAGGGCTCCTCGTTGCTGCCGCCAAGCCGGTAGGCGTCCTCGACGAACTTGGGGAACTGCCCGGTGCCGCGCATGGACGAACTCTTGACGGGGATCGGCGGGAAGAGGTCGACGTACCCCTGCTCGCGGTGGACGTCCATCATGAACTGGACCAGGGCGTGTTCGAGGCGGGCGCCGTCGCCCTTGAGGAAGTAGTAGCCCGAGCCGGTCGTCTTGGCCGCCCGCGCCTCGTCGATGACGTCGAGGTCTTCGCCCAGTTCGTAGTGCGGGGTGATCTCGTCGGCGTCGACGCGAAGGTCGTCGAATCCCCAGCGGCGGGCCTCGACGTTATCGGACTCCTCCGCGCCGACGGGAACCGACTCGTGGGGTACCTGGGGAAACTCGAGTAAGGCCGCCTCGAGGTCGTCCTCGAGTCGGATGGCCTCCGACTCGACCTCCTCGATCTCGGCTTTGAGGTTTTGCGACCGCTCGATGGCCTCCTCGGCTTCCTCGTCCTTTCCCTCCTGTTTGAGTCGGCCGATCTTCCCGCTGACCTCGTTGCGCTCGTGGCGGAGGTCGTCGCCGCGGGCTTTCAGTTCGCGCCACCGTTCGTCGAGGTCGAGCACCGCCTCGAGGTCGACGTCGGCGCCTCGGTTCTCGAGGGCCGCGCGCACCTCCTCGGGGTTCTCGCGCAGATACGTCCGGGACAGCATCGGCCGTCGATTCACCCCGGCCGGCCTAAATCGTGTCGGATGCGTCGTCGGCGCCCTCGTCCGCCGCGTCCGCGCCGCGGTCGGCGCGTCACCCGCCGACCGCCTGCTGCAGGAGGGTGACGAGTTCGAAGTAGACGACGAGTCCGAGCAGCACGACGAGGATCGAGAGGGTGAACGGGAGCACCGTCCGCCGGCGGTCGGAGAGCACGGCGACGCTGGCGAGTCGGATCAGCATCGGTCGACCCCGTCGGATTCGGTCGAGACATCGGCTCCCGCCTCGACGGCCGCTCGAGTCGCGATGGACCGGACGACCCGGTCGAGGAGCGGTTCGTCCTCCGCGCGTACCTCGGCGGTCGAGTCGGAGTTCGTGTCCGCGCTCGAACTCGAGTTCTCGTTCGCGCTCGGCGTCGCGTTCGCGTCAGCGTTCGGGACCATGGTAACGACGGCCACGGACCGACACTTGAAACTCAGTCAGACGTCCGAATGACGAGTCCGACGCCCGAACGACGGAGGTGCGACGCCGTCCGGATCGCGCTCAGAGGGGGCCGACCGCGGTCAGCGCCCAGGCCACGCCGATCGCCGCGAGCGAGGCGATCAGGGTGCCGGCGGCGTTGACCGCGGCGAGCAGGCGGTCGCCCCGCTCGTACAGCTCCACGGTCTCGAGGGAGAACGTCGAGAACGTCGTGAACGCGCCGCAGACGCCGACGCCGAGCAGCAGCATCGTCGTCTCGCCGACCCTCGAGAAGGTCGCGAGGCCGAGGACGAAGCTCCCGACGGCGTTCACCGCGAGCGTCGGCCACGGAAACCGCCCGCTCGGGAGGCGGACGGAGGTGAGGTGGCGCAGAATCGCGCCGATCGCGCCGCCGATTCCGACGAGGTGGGCCGGCGCCGGGTCGACGGCTTCGAGTCCACCGAGCGCAGCGGCCGGCGGGAGCGGTGACGGCGACCCGAGACCCGTGGCGACGGCGAGGGCGATGGCGACCGCGCTCGCGCTCGCGCTCACGCGGTCTCACCTCCCGACGCGGCGGTCGGTTCGTCCCGTTCGAGCACCCGGCGGGCGAGGGCGCGGCTTCCGACGACGGCGGCGACGCCGAGGCCGTAGTTGCCGGCGACGACGGCGACGAGGGCGAGCGGACTCCCGGCGAGCGCCGTCTGGACGGCGAACGCGCTGTAGGTCGTCAACGAGGAGCAAAAGCCGGTCGTGAGCAGGACGCGGGTTCGCCTGTCGAGGAGGTCTCCGGACACCGCCTCGTGCGTCACGAATCCCAGCAGGGCGCTGCCGACCACGTTGACGAGCAGCACCGCCGCGACCTCGGGGAACGCCCCGTCGACGAGGTGTCTGAGGCTCGCCCCGGTGACGCCGCCGACGGCGATCAGGGCGAGCGTCTCGAGGCGAACGAGCGGGTGGGTGTGGTCCGTGCTCATGGCGTGCGAGAGCAGGGACCGTCAGCCGGGGGTCCGGCGGTTGGGTCGGGCGGGCCCCATCACCCGGGTCCGGGTTCGAACGCCCGGTCGGCGTTCCGAGTCGGCGGGACGTTCTCGGCCCGAGCCGATGAGCGTTCCGAATCCCGACTCGGCGCTCGACGTCCGCCCGAGACTCGAGTCCGAACCTTCAAGCCTCGAGTGGCGCTACTCCACCGGTACCGATGGACGACGAGTGGCGGCGGGGGCGACGAGCGTTCAGGCGGGCCTCCTGGGCGAACGTCCTCGGCAACGTGGTGAAGATCGCGGTCGAGGGCGCCGTCGGGATCGCCTTCGGGAGCGTCGCCCTCCTCGCGGACGCGGCCCACTCGCTCGCCGACCTCGTGGCGAGCTTCGTCGTCCTCGTCTGGGGCGGCCGGTCGTTCGACGAACCCGACGAGACCCACCCGCACGGCCACGAGCGGATCGAACCGCTGACGGCGCTGTTCGTCGGCGCGATCATCGCGCTGCTCGGGTTAAACCTGCTCTACGAGTCGGTACACGGGCTGGTGTCCGGCACCGACGTGCGCTACAGTCCCCTGTTACTCGCCGCGCTGAGCTTCGCGATCCTCGACATGTACCTCGTCTACTGGTACACGGTGCGCGTCAACGCCACCCTCGACTCGATCGCGCTGACGGCGCTCGCGAAGGACTGCCTCAACGACATCTACACCTCGGTCGCCGTCGTCGTCGGCGTCGTCGGCGTCCTGCTCGGCCAGCCCCTCCTGGACCCCCTCGCCGGCGGCTTCGTCAGCCTGCTGGTCGTCTACCAGGGGTACGAGATCGGACGCGAGAACGTCGACTACCTCGTGGGGGCCGCCCCGCCGGCCGAGAAGCGCCGGGAGATTACGCGCGCGTTGCGCGCCCACGAGGAGGTCGAGGGCGTCCACGACCTGACCGTCTTCTACCACGGCCCGGTGCTCGAGGTCGAGGTGCACGTGGAGGTCGACGGCGACATGCCGTTCCGCGAGGCCCACGACCTCGAGACGGAACTGGCCGCCGAACTTCGGGGCCTCGAGGACGTCGGCGACGCCCACGTCCACCTCGATCCGTCGGGGATGGGGGAGTGGAAGGATCGGATCGACCGGATCTGACCGTCTGCGTCGGACGCACCTCATCGCGGCCGACGGCGGCCCGCGTCGCGCTCCCGATCCCCGATCGCCCTACCGACATGCTAGGGTTTAACCCGCACCGCAACGGCCTACCCGGTATGGACGCCGGAACGGTCCAGGAAGTCACGGCGGGAGACTGTACGGACCTCTACTGCATCGACACCGAGATGTACGACACGCCGGAGTACGGCGCGGTGTACGTCATCGACGACGAACGCCCCGCCGTCGTCGAGACCGGCCTCGGATCGAGCTACGAGCGCATTCTCGAGGGTCTCGAGGAGCTCAATATCGCCCCCGAGGATCTCGAGGTGATCGCGGTGACGCACGTCCACCTCGACCACGCCGGCGGGGCGGGCTACCTCGCCGAAGCGTGCCCGAACGCGGAGGTGTACGTGCCGTCGATCGGCGCCCCGCACCTCGTGGACCCGGGGAGACTGGTCGCGGGCACGAAAGCGGCCGTCGGCGAGCAGTGGGAGTACTACGCCGAACCCCGGCCGATCCCCGAAGAGCGGATCGTCGAGATCGAGGACGGCGATACGATCGACCTCGGCACCCACGAACTCCGGGTTCACGAGGCGCCGGGACACGCCCCCCACCAGGTCGTCTTCGCGGATCCCGCGAACGACGCCGTCTTCGTCGCCGACGCCGCGGGCATCTGGATCCCCGCCATCGAGGTGGTTCGCGAGACGTCCCCGCCGTCGAACTTCGACCTCGAGCGGTGCCTCGAGGACGTCGAGACCCTGAAGGAGATCGACCCGGACGTGCTGCTGTACACCCACTACGGGCCGCGGTACGTCGGCGACGACCTCGAGGAGGCGATGGACGAGTACGCCTCGGTGCTCCGGGAGTGGGTCGCCGCCGTCGAGGCGAAACGGGAGGAACTCGGCGACGACGAGGCGGTGATCGAACACTTCGCCGAGACCTCCGACATGACCGACGTCTGGAGCGAGCGGAAGGCGGCCGCGGAGGAGCGACTGAACGCGCGGGGGGTGCTCGGCTACCTGACCTACCGGGACTCGTAGCGACGGCCGCCACTGTCACCGGTAGGTTCCCGCTCGGTTCTCGATCCGTCGACCGGACCGTCGTTCGAGGGGCGACCGTCCCCGAGATCGACGCTCGACCGCCCGCGAGCAACGGCTGACCGGTTCCTCGAGAGTTCCGAAACGACCTGTTTCGGCGGTGTGAAGTCGACGGACGGTCGAATAATAAACCGAAATTGCGTGAAACGCGTTTCATCACATTTTATCGCGCGGGAGCTACTGTCACACATATGAACTGGCGGGAAGCCGAACGAGAGTACGAGGACGCGGTCATCGGGGAGACGACGCTGGGGCGACTGTTCGAGGACGCCGCCGAACGTCACTCGAACCGGCCGGCGCAGATATACAAGGGGGGAATCTACGATCGGTCGCTCACCGAGTCGGTCCTTCCGGCGGCGCCCGACGGTGACTACCGGGAGATCTCGTACGCGGAGATGCGCGACGTCGTCCGGAACCTCGCGGCCGGCTTTCGCGACCTCGGCGTCGAGCGAGGTGATCGCGTCGGCATCTTCGCCAACACGCGCATGGAGTGGGCCCAGACGGACTTCGCGCTGCTGGGGGCCGGCGCCGTCGTCACCACCGTCTACACGAGTTCCTCGCCGGCGCAGGTCCGGTACCTCCTCGACGATCCGGGCGCCTCCGCCGTCGTCGTCGAGAACGAGGACCTGCTCGAGCGCGTCCTCGAGGTCGAAGCCGACCTCGACCTCGAGTTCGTCGTCTCGATGGACCGCCTCGAGGGGTACGACGACCGCGACGACGTCCTGGAACTGGGGGAGGTATACGAGCGGGGGCAGGAGGGCTTCGACCTCGAGGCGTACCAGGAGTGGGTCGACGCGCCGGACCTGGACGACCTGGCGAGCCTGATCTACACCAGCGGGACGACGGGCCGGCCGAAGGGGGTTCAGCTGACCCACCGAAACTTCCGGTCGAACGTCAACGGGGTCCGCAAGCGGTTCGGTCCGCGACCGGACAAGTCCGACGACGTCCCGGTCCTCGACGAGGAGTCGCTCGCGGTGTCCTACCTGCCGCTGGCGCACGTTTTCGAGCGGACCGCGGGTCACTTCGTGCTGTTCGCGAGCGGGGCCTGCGTCGCCTACGCCGAGAGTCCCGACACGCTCCAGGAGGACTTCTCGCTCGTTCGGCCGAAGACGGCGACGAGCGTTCCGCGCGTCTACGAGAAGATCTACGACGCCATCCGCGAGCAAGCGAGCGAGTCGGGGCTGAAACGGCGGATCTTCGAGTGGGCGACCGACGTCGGCGTCGAGCACCAGGAGACGGCGTCGCCCGGACCCCTGCTGGACGCGAAGATGGCGATCGCGGACAGGCTCGTCTTCTCCTCGGTTCGCGGGGCCCTCGGCGGCGAGATCGAACTGCTGATCAGCGGCGGCGGGAGCCTCTCGCCCGAACTCTGTCGGCTCTACCACGCGATGGGGCTGCCCATCTACGAGGGGTACGGCCTGACCGAGACCGCTCCCGTGGTCTCGACCAACCCGCCGGAAGCGGTGCAGGTCGGTACCATCGGCCCGCCGCTGAGCAACGTCGAGATCGACGTCGACGGGCGAGTCGTCGATCAGGACGCCTTCGACGACCCCGGCGAGGTCGGCGAACTCCTCGTGAAGGGCCCGAACGTCACTCCGGGCTACTGGGAGAAACCCGGCGCCACCCGGGAAGCGTTCACGGAGGACGGGTGGTTTAGAACGGGGGACATCGTCCACGTCCGCCCGGACGGCTACCTCGAGTTCCGCGACCGCGCGAAGCAGATCATCGTCCTCTCGACGGGCAAGAACGTCGCGCCCGGTCCGATCGAGGACGCCTTCGCCGCCAGCGAGGTCGTCGAGCAGGCGATGGTCGTCGGCGACGGCGAGAAGTTCGTCGGCGCGTTGCTCGTCCCCAACACCGAGCACGTCCGCGAGTGGGCCGACGCGGAGGGGATCGACCTACCCGACGACCCCGAGGACCTGTGCGACGACGAGCGCGTCCGCGAGTACGTTCAGGCGGAGGTCGACCGCGTCAACCGGAGCTTCGAGAAACACGAGACGATCAAGCGGTTCGAACTCGTCCCGAAGGAGTTCACCGAGGAGAACGACATGCTCACGCCGACGATGAAGAAGAAGCGCCGCGTCATCCTCGACCGCTTCGAGGACCGCCTCGAGCGGATCTACGAGGACGCCTGATCGGTTCGATCCGGACTGGTCGCCGGTCGGGGTGCTCGCTTTACCGGTAGTCAGTAAGACGGATTCCGTACTCAGAAATCATGGAGAACGGTACGGCTTTGTTGATCCCCTCGATTGGTGACGGGGTATAGCGACCGTGCCGAAGAGAAGGCACGAATGTGGAACGGCCCGAGGAGCGATTCTTCGACCGCGACGACTGGCGTATGCCCTCCTCTCACGACGTGAGTCGTGGGGTTCCGCTCTGTAATCTGGCCCCATCATCTCCCCGCTTTTCAGCCGCCTGTACAGGCAACGCCAACCTCCATTGGGCGCGTGGCGCTCCATCTGTTCGTGACTCACCACAGGTCTCGCCGACGAGTACTCAAGGCTCTCGGCACCGTCGGCGGCGCGAGCGCGCTCGCCGGATGTAGCGCCCTCACCCAAGACGGTAATGGCGGCGGACCCGGCTCCGGCAACGGCAACGGCAACGGAGGGGGGAACGGAGGCGACGACGAGGAGGGTGAACCCGCAAAAGAAACGACCGTCGACACCATCGCCGCCGACCCCACCGACGTCCCCGACCCCGTCGACTGGGACGAACCCCGATACCACGAACTCGAAATCCAGACCGAAGAACACGTCGCCGAAATCGAAGACGGCGTCACATACGACTTCATGACCTTCGAGGGGCAGGTCCCGGGCCCGTTCATCCGCGCCCGCGTCGGCGACACCATCCACCTCACGTTCGACGTCCCCGAGGACCTCAACGACATGGTCCACAACATGGACTTCCACGCCGTCTACGGCCCCGGAGGTGCGGCAGCCGACACCACCATCGCCCCCGGGGAAGGCCCCGTAGAAATCGAATTCACCCTCGAGTACCCCGGCGCGTTCTACTACCACTGCGCGCCCGGCGAACACGACCTCCACATCAGCAGCGGCATGTTCGGCACCATCCTCGTCGAACCCGAGGACGGCCTCCCCGAGGTCGACCGCGAACTCCACCTCGGGCAACACGAACTCTACACCGACCGTCCCAAAGGCGAGGAGGGACACCACGGGTACGACTACGACGCCCTCGAGAACGAGGAACCGACGTACGTCCTCTTCAACGGCGAACAGGGGCGCTTCGCCGAGGGCGGAGAGGTCGGACGAATCCCCATCGAGCAAGGCTCTACCGTTCGCATCTACTGGTGTAACGGCGGGCCCAACTTCGTGAGCGGGCCCCACCCCATCGGAAACGTCTGGACCAACTGGTACGACTACGGCGACCTCGACAGCGAACCGGTCAGCCACGTCGAAGGCGCGGCTCTCCCACCGGGGACGGCCGCCGTCGGGGAGCTCGAAACGCCCGTCCCCCAGCCGATCCACCTCGTCGACCACGCGCTCTCCCGAGTCGTCCGAAAGGGACTCATGGCCGAACTCGAGGTCAACGGCGAAGAGAACCCCGACGTGTACAACCCGGACCCGACGTCCAGCCAACCGGACAACGGAACGCAAACCGGAACGCAAAACGAGACCGAGATCGTCGATTAGGCTCGGATACTGTGCCATGTGTATTGTGTCTGTCGTGTGTTCTCCTCCCTGCCGTTCGCGGCGGAGACTCTCACGCAGTCGAGCGAGAGCGGACGCTCCCTTGGTGGCCGAGCGCTCGAGGATTTCGTCTTCGGAGAGTGAGCCATCGCCCCACCGACGCTTCTTGCCTGCAAAACGGGCATTCCTGTGCAACTTTTCCGACCCGGAGTGGTGGTGGAGTGAGCGGATGGTTCGCTGGTTTCGGCACGAACCGAACGGAGGCGGAATGCTAAACACACCCCCTGACTCGGTTACGTCGTTTTTGACAAGAACCGACCAGTTCGTTCAGTGGTTGCTGAGTTCAGGGCGCGAACCGGTCACGAGATCCAGTCAGCCCCGACGTTAGATACAGGAAAACTAGTGAGCGTCTTTTGGGTGGAGATACGTACCTTCATTCGCAAGAAGCCACTTCGTCTGTAGCTTATGCATGTCCGATTTTAACGTGATTGAGTTCAGGGCGGCTCAAACCATCCCTTGAAGTAGCGGGTTCAGGTGATTGAATCACCGTACACTACTCAACATCTTCTACCGGGATAGCCATTAAATATATAAAATATATGTTATGGAGAAAAAAGGTGCGTTTGTTTGAAGCGGTACTTTGTAGATGCAATATTGTTCACTACAGGGAACGTAGGCTTCCATCGGTAACGGCGTCACTCGACAATATGCTCCGTACCAGCTGCCCGCTACAGTGAGTCAAGGGGGTTTATCCCTGTGGCGGTCATTGAAGTAGTACAGTACATTCCTCGTATGTGTCCGCTCTAACCAGCAGTGGATTACGTATCAACGGCCCTTCGCCGTTCCAACTCCCGGGAACCGCCCGCATGGTTCGCATGCGTCACTCAGACGTGTTCTGTAAGAGCGAGCCATGACACCAACACTCTATCCCCATTCACCGGGTGACATCGACGACCTCCTACTGGTGGAGAATAACCCCCGAGATATTCGCTTCATCGAAGAGACGTTCAGCACCTCTCCACTAGAGGTCACCGTTCACAGCGTATCGAGTAGTGACGCTGCTATCCATTTTCTCCAGCGACGTGGCGACTACGCAGATGCTCCCGAACCCGACCTCGTATTCGTCAACTGGAATCTCGTGGAGATGACAGACGACGAAGTGGTCACGACGTTGCAGACCGATTACTCGCAGATCCCGCTCGTGATACTGACTGTCTCGAGAACACGGGTGCCGACGAGCCACTCGTCGCGGGCAGACCTCGTGACAGAAAAACCGACCGACCTCGAGGGGTACATCGAAATCGTTCGCGCAATAGCTCCCGGTCAATAAGCCCGTGTAGCAAACGGACGGTTCCACGTTTTCGGTGTGAAACAAAACGATGACGCCGTGCTACACTCATCCTCTGAGTCTGTCATGCCACTTCTGACAGAAGTATAGCAGTTCGAGCGGTCGTACTGAACCCACAGCGCAGGCCACGTTGTTCAGTCAGTGTCACCTGGTTGCCGTGTTCTCGAATCCAACTCGGCATCCGTTTCGGAAGTGGGATCTGCCGTACCGGTTCGATTAATTTCTACTGCGTGACTGTGGGCAGCGTGGATCTCGAAGAAATCCTGTGCCGTTTCCATATCCACGTTTTCTTTCTTCTCCCCGCAGGTGTTACATCGAGCAACGTACTGGCCACGATCTTGCACGTCGATTAGTATTTCTCCACTAGCTTCGACGCGGATTCGCCGGCCAAGATACTGGAACTCAGCCTTCGAACTGCTACTGGATTGGAGAAACACCCGAAGGGCCTCTGCGTCGACCGCGTCGCCTAACGGCGGAAGTTCAACGATAGAAACACCCATCTCTTCGGCAATAGGCGAGAGAATTTGGTGGTAGAGGTCCTCTTGGCTAAGTGGTTCTCGGTCCATTTTCCACAACTCCGATAGGATGGTTACTGCCAAAAAGGATTTGGTCATTTATCGTCTCATCAAAGACAACACCTCTATCAGATTGTATACTCAAAACACGTTGCCCGAGTGTTTATTAGCGGGACGGGGCTAGCGGGACGATACTATGTTTTCGCCAAAGTGGTTGAAGGGGCGAACTTTCTCGTCGCTGACTAAGTGTTGACTTTCTATTGTCAGGCCAAGGTCGGTCAAGTCGGAGGCGATGTCAGTGATCTCTTCAGCAGTGTCGGTAACCGCTAAGGGGCGAACGTTCTCCTTCGAGCTGAGGATCTCTTCGACCCGCACGACGTTTTGGAGTTGGAGAGCTTCCGCGGCGAGGGCCTTCCGTTCGTCGACCGGTGCAGTACAGGTGAATCGGATTCGTAATTGGAACCCCGCCTTTTCGTAATTAATCTTCGGGTAGTAGCCTTCGATGATACCTTGCTCTTCGAGATTTTCAATTCGGTTCCGTATCGTCTGATCAGAGACGGAGAGATGTTCGGCCATCTCTACTGTGCTGATGTGACGGGCATCCTCCTGAAGCAAATGGAGGATGCCGAAATCGACCTCATCCAATTCGTCCGTGGGCATGGACGAACTTCCGTAGGGAGAGGCATATGGTCTTTGCCTTCCAGAACTCGTATTCAGCAAGAGAACGGTCGTCATGCGAACAGTACCGACGACGGGGCAGATTCGAACGGCTTCGCGCCGGGCAGAGGGTCAATTTGTGAATGGTAGTGATCGCATAGACCACCGGTTTTGATGCAGAATAAGCGAAGCCGTCGTGCTGAACTCATCCTCTGTATCTTGCACGGCAGTTCTCTCATCGACCGAGGGTTTCAACAGAGCCATCGATTCCGAGTGTGACCGCTCATCGCCAGTGCGCCCAACACGTAAGATACGCTACTATCTATTGGGACACGATGGACGTTGACAACCCGCTACTGACTACCAGCGACGCACGGGACTTTGCCGCAAAAATCGTTCTCGTGACGACTGTCGTCCTCATGGTGATCGCACTGAAAGTTCCACTCCCGGGTCACGGAGGTGGAAACGTCCTCCTCTTCCTCCTTGCACCGGTAATCGGCGGGGGTTGTGGGTTCATCGGATGGGCGTGGCGCGAATGGAATAACTCGCGAACTCGTCTTCCTCGTCAACTTGACGCCAATCTCACGACCCGTCATCGTGCTCCCGACTACTGTTACGCCCGCCGAATCGTCTTCTTCGGCGTCTTCTCCGTTCCGCTGTGGTCCCCGTTGCACAGTTCTCGCTCCCGATCGCGACGTTTCCGTTCGGCAAAGCGCTCGACCGCTACCCGGAGATGACGCTCGAGTTCGAGCGCGCCGTCCCGACCGAACGCGGTCTCCCGCCGCTCGCGCTCGGCCGGATGCGCCGTCGACTCGGGATCCCCGCGGCCTCACAGGACGACCGTGACGACCCCGAAGAGGATGAGTACGCCCGTGATGTCGCAGATGTTCGTGACGACCGGGATGGTCGTGTCGTCGGGGTCGTACCCGAGGCGGTAGGAGACGTACACGGAGACGGAACTGACGATCACGACCCAGACGGCCAGCAGCATACCCGAGACTACCGTGATGAACAACAGCGTGGCGAGCCCCAGGGTGCCCCCGAGAAGCCGTCCGATCGCCCACGAGGCGAACCCCAGCAGGACGAACACCGTCGCCGCCAGTCCGAGCACGGCCCCCACGTTCGCCCGGACGTTCGGATTGTCGGGGGAGAACTCGAGGGTCCCGAGGTGGAGCAGGGTCGACAGCCGCGAGCACATGATCGAGCCGAGGTTGCCCGCCGTCCCGATCACGACGGGAACGAGGATCAACAGCGAGGGCTGTTCGAGCAGCTGGTCCTCGTAGCTCTCGAGGACGGTCCCCGACGTCATCTGGAGCACCGAGAGGGCGGCGAGCAGCGGGACGAGCGTCCTGACGATCCCCCGGACGGTCCACTCGTCGGAGAGCTGCTCGCCGAGCGGGCCGTCCGACCCCGCGCTCACAGGATCACCCCTGCGACGGCGATGCCCACGAGCAGGAAGGCGACGCCGAAGACGTCGCCCACGGTCGTGACGACCGGCCCGATGACGTTGTCGGGGTCGAGCCCCCGCCGGTAGCCCTTGAAGATCACGGTGAGCAACACGCCCAGCATCGCGAACGCCGACAGCACCGCCGCGACGAACATGATGACGACCAACTCGAGCAGGTTTCCCTGTCGGCCGAGGACGAGCAACACCGCCCACGCGACGACGGCGATGAACTCCGAGACGATGATGCCGTTCAGAAAGGAGGCGACGACCGCGTTGCGGAGGCGGTCGTTCCACTCGAAGGTGGGATCGATCAATCCCTGGTGGAGCCCGCTCGAGAGGCGGGCCCCGAGCGAGCCGTAAACGCCGCCGCGAGTGGCGAGGAACGCGGGTAACAACAGCAGGACGCCGGGGACGCTCTCGATCCCCTCGCGCATCGTCTCGGTTCCGAGGAGGGTCCCCGCGAACAGTCCCGCCACGAGACTGACGAGGATGACCGGCAGCGCCTGCCTGTAGACGGTCGCGGCGGAGTCGTGACCCACCATCTGTCGAACCGTACGTCCCTGGCGCATTAAATATTGATTTCGCGGGGAGGCGCGGTTCCTCGGCTCCGTTCAGGTCCCGTTTACGGACCTCCGTCGACTGTCGGGCTCTGCGTCGATGAGGACGGCTACCGCGTCGGATCAGTTCTCGCCGGGGAGGATGTCGCCTAACGACCCGCCGACGGCCATGGCCGTCGCGACGATCGACACCTGGCAGACGTTGACCCAGGGGTCGTCCCACGAGATCCGGCCCCACAGCGTCATCGGACCCGCTGCGGTGACGAACGCGATCGCCACCACCCACACCGGACGGCGCGGGACGATCCCGAAATACGGGTTGTTGATCTGTACCTCGCGAAAGTCGGCCACGTAGAGGATCCCCACGACGAGCGAGACCGCAAAGACGGCGTTCGCCGCGAACAGCGCCGGCCTCGAGGCGAGGTAGGCGCCGATCTCGAAGACGCCGTCCTCGACCAGCATCGGGATGCCGACGACGACGCTGCCCACGAACGCCTCGGCCTTGTCCTTCGCGGTGAACCGCGTGATCACCGTCTCCATCCTTCGGTTGTGCGAGAGCCGGTGTAGCAGCCGCATCGTCTTGCGAACCTCCCGCTGCTCGCTCGCCCCGTCGACGGTCTCCTCGAGCGTCTCGAGCTGGGACAGCACGTCCTCGAGCGTCGGTGCCGAGGAGCCGACGCCGTCGGCCGTCCGGACGGCCGATCCGCGCTCCTCGCCGTCCGCGATCCGATCGGCGCTCCCCGATCCTGCCATACTACCGGGTCTCAGTCCCGCGACTTAAGCGGTCGGTCCGGCCCGCACCGACCGATCGAGCGTCCGGAAAACCGGTATCGTTTTGCGGATGCGTGCGGGTTTATGACACATGAAACACGTACGGGGACCGCTGTGTACGATCGACGTCGGGGAGCGAACGGCCGAGACCGAGGACATCGACGAGATCCTCGAGACGTACCTCGGCGGTCGCGCCCTCGGAACGAAACTCGCCCACGAGCGGATTCCGTTCGACGTCGACCCGCTCGGGCCCGAGAACCGCCTCTACTTCGCGACGGGTCCGCTCCAGCACTCGACGATGAGCTTCACCGGCCGGATGTCCGCGACCGGCGTCTCGCCGCTGACCGACGGGTTGCTCTCCTCGAACGCCGGCGGCTTCCTCTCGCGGAACTTCACCGGAACGGGCTACAGCGCCGTCGAGATCACGGGCGAGAGCGACGACCTCGTCATCGTCCACGTCACCGACGACGGCGTCGAGTTCGAGGCGGTTCCGGACCTCGAGGAGGCGACGGTCTCGGAGACCTGCGAGTACATCGAGGAGGAACGCGGCCTCGGGGAGGATCACACCGTCGTCGTCGGCCCCGCCGGCGAGAACCGGGTCCGGTTCGCCTCGATGATGACCTCGAAGGAGCGGGCGTTCGGCCGCGGCGGGTTGGGCGCCGTCCTCGGGTCGAAGAACGTGAAGGCGATCACCTTCGACGGCGACTCGACCCGCGAGGTCGAGATCCCGCCGATCCAGATGGAGATCCACGGCGAGGCCGCCAAAGCCGACCACCCGATGAAGGCCCAGGGGACGACCTCGGTCACCGAGTACGCGAACATGGTCGAGGCGCTGCCCAGCTACTACTTCTCCGAACTCTCCTTCGAGGGGATCGAGGGCGTCAGCGGCGACCGAGTCGAGGAGAAGAAGTACAAGAAGGGGACCTGCTCGGCCTGCGCGTTCGCCTGCAAGCTTCCCACGCGCGACGAGGAGTCGGGCCTCGAGACGGAGGGGCCGGAGTACGAGACGCTGATGGCCTTCGGCCCGAACTCCGGCGTCGACGACATCGTCGACGTGATGCGGGCGAACAAGCTCTGCGACGACCTCGGGATGGACACCATCTCCTGTGGCGACACGGTCGCGGCCTACCTCGCCAGCGAGGACGAGTTCGGCAACGCCGACCTGATCCACGACCTCGTCGAGAAGATCGCCTACCGTGAGGGGATCGGCGACACGCTCGCCGAGGGCGTCGACCGCATCCACGACGACCTCGGCGTCGAAAACTGGAGCGTCAAGGGAATGGAGTTCTCGGCTCACGACGGGCGCACCCTGAACGGTCAGGGACTCTCGTTCGCCACGTCCAACCGCGGCGCCGACCACATGTACGCCGAGTTCTACCCCTACGAGTACCCGCTCGTCGACGCCGAGAAGGCGTTCGACAAGGCCGGTCTCGAGGGAAAGCCGCCGAAGATCGTCGAACTCGAGAACGTCAACGCGATCAAGGACAGCGCCGTCCTCTGTAAGTTCTCACGGGACTTCGTCGACGAGGAGCGCCTCTCGACGCTGCTCGACGCCGACTACGAGGACCTCCTCGAGATCGGCGGCCGCGTCGTCTCCCTCGAGCGCCACTTCAACAATCAGCGCGGCTTCGACCGCTCGGACGACACCCTCCCCTACGAGATCCCGGACTTCGAGGACGGACTCGACGAGTACTACGAGGTGCGCGGCTGGAACGACGACGGCACGGTCCCGTCGGCGCTGCTCGAGGAGTCGGGGTCGGACGCGGCGCCCGCCGACGACTGAACCGGGTCGCTGCCGTTCGTCGCCGCTCGAGACGGGGTCGGAGCCGTTCGGTTCGAAAATGGCACCCGCGGAGAGACAGGGACAGACAACGTGGAGACGGAATTCCTTCCGCGGGCTATCCGTTCGTTCGTCGGCGACACCATCACCCTTCGCCTCCACACGTGAGCGCTTTTTGCGGGGGCGGGTCGCGATCGGAACTCAGGGATCGTTCAGCGGGCCCGGTCCGTCGTCGCGCTCTCGGTCCCGCCCGTCCCACTCGGTGAGGTCGTTCGCCTCCCCCTTCGAGGGGAGGACCGTGTCGTCGGCCCGAGACGGGTGGATGTTGAAGTTGTTCCCCCGGTAGGGGTCCTCCTCGGGATCGTAGGACAGTTCGCTGCGCTCGAAGAGGTAGGTGAAAAAGCCGAAGATGGGGACCAGGAACGTGATCGTCGCCCACTTTTTCCGCGGCATCCCGACCCGTCCGGCGTCGTAGTAGGCCACGCCGGTCAGCCCGAGGTGCCAGGCGAGCGGAATCCCGACGATCGCAGCCCACACGATGGTGCTCATTGCACCCAGTTGGGCCTCGAGCGTAGTAAATCGCCTGCACGAATTCTCCTCCGTCTGAACGCGCCCAAACCGTGATACCGTTTCCCGTCGTACGCCCCTTGATGTGCTATGTCAAGTCAACACATTCGGGGTGTCGACGGCGATCGGTTCGACTCGGTCGTCGAGGTGCTCGCGAAGGCGAACGAACCGAAAACGGGGGACCGGCTCGCGGGGATCGCCGCCGAGTCGGCCGCCGAGCGCGTCGCCGCCAAGCGAGCGCTCGCCGGGATGCGACTCGAGACGCTGCGGGAGAACCCGGCCGTTCCGGCCGACGAAGACGAGGTGACGCGGGTCATCCAGGAGGCGGTACGCGAACCGGTCTACGGGCGGATCAAGGAGTGGACGGTCGCCGACCTCCGCGAGTTTCTCGTCGCCCACGAGACGGGTGAGCGCGAGATCGCCGCGATTCGTTCCGGCCTCACGAGCGAGATGATCGCCGCGGTGACGAAGCTCATGTCCACCATGGACCTCGTGCTCGTCACCTCGAAGATGCGGGTCACGGCGCGCTGTACCAACACGATCGGCGAGGATGGAACCCTCTCGTTTCGACTGCAGCCGAACGACCCCACCGACGACGTCTCGAACATCGTCGACGCGATCGCCGAGGGGCTCTCCTACGGCGTCGGCGACGCCGTGATCGGCGTCAACCCCGTCGAGGACGGCGTCGAGACGACGACGCGGATTCTCGAGGCGACCCACGACGTCATCGAGGAGTGGGGGATACCCACGCAGAACTGCTGTCTCTCCCACGTGACCACCCAGATGGACGCGATCCGGGAGGGGGCGCCCGCTGATCTGCTCTTCCAGAGTCTCGCCGGCACCGAGGCCGGCAACGACGAGTTCGGCGTCGACGTCGACGTACTCGACGAGGCCCACGACCTCGCCCGGCGCCGATCCACCGCCGCGGGCCCGAACGTGATGTACTTCGAGACGGGGCAGGGCTCGGAACTCTCGGGCGACGCCCACCACGGCGTCGATCAGTTGACGCTCGAGGCCCGGTGTTACGGCCTCGCGAAGCGGTACGATCCGTTCATCGTCAACACCGTGGTCGGCTTCATCGGCCCCGAGTACCTCTACGACGGCCAGCAGGTGATCCGCGCGGGCCTGGAGGACGTGTTCATGGGCCAGCTCCACGGCATCTCGATGGGGATCGACGCCTGCTACACGAACCACATCCGGGCCGACCAGAACGATATCGAGACCCTCGCCGTCCTGCTCGCGGCGGCGGGGACGAACTACTTCATCACCGTCGCGATGGGCGACGACGTGATGCTCAACTACCAGTCGAACAGCTACCACGACGCCGCCGCCCTCTGGGAGATCTTCGACCTCGGCCCCGCCCCGGAGTTCCGCGCGTGGCTCGAGGAGGTGGACGTCTGGCGCGACGGCCGACTGACCGAGCGGGCGGGAGATCCGACGATCTTCGCCTGACGAACGCGAGCACGGACGATTACCTACCCATGTCACCCGATACCGATACCGATACCGACGCCGATACCGACCCGATCCCGAACCCGACCGACGACGCCGCACTCGAGCGAATCCGATCTCGACCCTCGAGGCTCGGCGTCGGTCGCGCCGGCCCCAGACCCACGACCGAGGCGCTCCTCGCGTTCCGCGCCGACCACGGCGTCGCCCGCGACGCGGTGCTCTCGAGCGTCGACGAGGCGGTGCTCGACGACCTCGACCTCGTCCGGCTCCGAAGCCGCGTCTCCGACAAGGACGAGTACCTCGCCCGCCCGGACCTCGGGCAGGACCTCGACGAGGAGAGCCTCGAGCGCCTCGAAGCGGAGTGTGCGGACGCGCCCGAGGTCCAGATCGTCGTCAGCGACGGTCTCTCCTCGACGGCGGTCGAGGCGAACGTTCCGGACCTTCTCCCCGCGCTGCGCGACGGCCTCGAGGCGCGCGGAATCTCGATCGGCACGCCGGTGTTCGTCGAATTCGGCCGCGTCGACGTGATGGACGCCGTCGGCGAGGAGCTCGGGGCCGACTGCGCGATCAACCTCATCGGGGAACGGCCGGGCCTCGCGACCGCCGAGAGCCTGAGCGCCTATCTGGTCTACGGCCCCGATCGGGGCGCGCCGACGGCGAAGAAGTCGGTCGTCTCGAACGTTCACGACGGTGGCCTCCCGCCGGTCGAGGCGGGCGCGGAACTCGCCGACCTCCTAGAAGGGATGCTCGAGAAGGAGGCGAGCGGCCTCGACCTCCGGGAGGACGACCGGGAGTTCGAAACCGGCGAAGCCGACGACTGAACCGTGGCGCCACCCTCCCCTCGCTCCCCCGAAACGCTCACCAGCGTCGGCGTCGACGTCGGGACGACCACGACCCACGCCGTCCTCAGTCGTCTCCGCGTCGAGACGCCGCCCGGTGGGGCGGCCAGCCCCGAGATCACCGACCGGGAGATCGTCCACCGCGGAGCCGTCCGCGAGACGCCCCTGCTAGACGCCCGGACCGTCGACGTCGATCGGGTCGCGGCGCTCGTCGAGGCCGAACTCGAAGCCGCGGGCGTCGCCGCGGCGGAGGTCGACACCGGCGCGGTCATCGTCACCGGCGAAACCGCCCGCCGGGAGAACGCCGAACCGCTCGCCCACCGCCTCGCCGCCGACGCGGGGCGGTTCGTGGCCGCGACCGCCGGCGCCGCGCTCGAGGCGGTGTTAGCCGGCCGGGGTTCCGGTGCGGCCGCGATCGCGGCCGAAACCGGCGGAACCGTGGCGAACGTCGACGTCGGCGGCGGGACGACGAACGTCGCGATCTTCGAGGGCGACCGGATCCGGGAGACGCGCTGTCTCGACGTCGGCGGCCGACTCGTGCGGTTCGACGACGGCGACGGAACCGGCGGTGGCGACGGCACCGGCAGCGGCGACCACCGCGTGACGTCGCTCTCCCCGCCGGTCGAAACGCTCCTCGAAACCGCGGCGATCGACCTCGACGGCGAGGGGGGCGATCTCGATTTCGCGGTCGGCGACGCGCCGACCGAGCGAGAGGTGCGGGCGCTCGCGGACGGGATGGCGGACCGGATCGTCGACCTGCTCGAGGGTCCGCCGTTCGACCCCGCGACGCGCGCCCTCGCGATCGGCGACTTCCCCGACGATCCCCTCGCGCTCGAGGCGGTCGTCTTCAGCGGCGGCGTCGGTCGGCTGATCGCCACGCCGCCGACCGATCCGCTCGCCTACGGCGACCTCGGCGGCCACCTCGCCGCCGCGCTCGCCCGCCACGAGGCCGTCCGCTCGTGGCCCGTTCGCGACCCCGTCGAGGACATCCGCGCCACCGTCGTCGGCGCGGGCGCCGACGCGACGACGCTGACCGGCCGGACGGTTTCGCTCGAACCGGCGGTGCTCCCCCTCCGCAACGTTCCCGTCGTCGCCGCGGCCGTGGCGGATGTGCCCGACGCGGAGTTGGAGGCCGCCTTCGGCGACGCCCTCGCTCGAGCGCGAACGGTGTACGATTCGGGTTCCGGTACCGGTACTGAAACCACCGCGGACGCCGTCGCCCTCTCGATCCCCGCCCTCGGCCCGCTCTCGTACGACCGCCTCGAGACGGTCGCGGACGCGCTCGCGAGCGCGCTCGAGTCCGCGTCGATCCCGTCCGACCTCGTAGTCGTCGTGGTCACCCGACAGAACTGCGCGAAGGCGCTCGGACAGGGCCTCGAGCGACGGAGCGACCACCCCGTCGTAGTGCTCGACGAACTGCGAGTCGACGACGGCGACTACCTCGACGTGGGCGAGCCGCTCGCGGCCCGGGGGAGCGTTCCGGTCGTGGTGAAGACGCTCGTCTTCGGGGCGTGAGCGCTCGACCTCGCGGCTTCGCCGTTCAAAAATCCGGTGTTCTCACCCACCGGGTGAACTCGCGGCGCTCACTCCACTCGCGACGAATCAGAAACGGCTAGATCGGCCGTTTCAGTTGACCTCGAACTCGATCGCCGCTCCCTGCCCGAAGCCGACGCAGAGCGTGGCGAGGCCGAGTCCGCCGCCGCGCTTTCCGAGTTCGTGGATCAGCGTGACGGGGAGGCGGGCGCCGGAGGCGCCGAGGGGGTGGCCGATGGCGATCGCGCCGCCGTTGACGTTGAAGATCTCGGGGTCGATGCCGAGCTCGTCGCGGGAGTAGACCGACTGGCTGGCGAACGCCTCGTTGAGTTCCACGAGGTCGTAGTCGTCGATGTCCCGGCCGTTGCGCTCGAGGAGGCCGCGGGTCGCCGGCACCGGGCCGATGCCCATCACGGTGGGATCGACGCCGGCGACGTTGTTCGCGCCGACCTCGGCGAGGACCTCGAGATCGTGCTCCTCGGCGAAGGATTCGCTGGTGACGAGGACGGCGGAAGCGCCGTCGGAGATCTGGGAGGCGTTGCCGGGCGTGACGGTGCCGTCGGACTTGAAGACGGTCGGGAGTTCGGCGAGTTTCTCCGCCGTGGTGCCGGGGCGCAGCCCCTCGTCCTCGGTGACGGTGCCGTCTTCGGTTTCGATCGGGACGATCTCGTCGTCGAAACGGCCCTCCTCGGTCGCCTCAACGGCACGCTGCTGACTGCGAGCGGCGTACTCGTCTTGCTCCTCGCGGCTGATACCGTACTCCTCGGCGACCTTCTCGGCGGTCATCCCCATCTGGAGTTCGCCGATGTTGTACATCTCGGCCAGCTTCGGGTGGAACTTCCCGCCGCTGCTGCCCATCGGAACGCGGCTCATGCTCTCGACGCCGCCGGCGATGATGGCGTCGCGGTTGCCCGCCGCGATGGCGTCCGAGGCCGAGATGACGGCCTGCATCGAGGAGGCGCACCAGCGGTTGATCGTCGTCGCGGGGACGCCCTCGCCCAGTTCGGAGAGGAGGGCGATGACGCGCGCGAGGTTGTTGTCCTGCTCGTCGCGCTGCTGGGCACACCCCCACATCAGGTCGTCGACGTCCTCGCCCGAGAGCCCCGTTTCGGCCAGGATTTCGTTAATCAGCGGCACCGAGAGGTCCTCGCTGCGAAGGTCGGCGTAGACGCCGTCCTCTTTCCCCTGTGGCGTGCGCACCGCCCGGACGATGACTGGTGTCTCTGTCATACGATACCGAAGAACCCTCACGAACTTAAATCCGCCAGAACTCCCAGGAATGCGCTCGGAGTTCACGTCGCACCCGCCGGCCGATTTCGACCGCCGTCAGCGACCGGACGACTCGGTCGCGGATCGACGTGAACGGCGGACGAATCGAGAACAATTCTTATCTCGAGGGTGTGGCAATAGGCGGCCATGAACGAGGACGGATCTCAGACGTCGGACGGGCTCGAGGGGTCGGAACGCCCCGAACGCGAGCGATCGACCGATGCGCCCGGCGAAGCGCGGCGTTCCGAGCCGAACGCCGACGACCGCAGCCCCGACGAGTCGGACGCCGACGGCGACCGCAGCCCCCCCGAATCGGAGTCGGGCGGCGATCGAGGGGCAGACGAGTCTACCGCCGCCATGGGGCGCACGGATCCCCCCGATGACGCGACCTCGAGTTCGACGGACGAAGCCCATCCGGCGCCGTTCGACGAGACCGACGCGTCGCCGCCGACCGACGCCGAGGGTCCGATGCCCGGCGTCCCGGATCCGGACCCGGAGGAGCGCGATATCCCCGAAGACGTGCGGAAGTACGCCCGGTTCAAGAAGATGGACGGGGCCCAGTACGAGCGGGTCAACGAGTTCCTCCGGGAGCGGACGTACGTCACCGCCCGCGAGTGGGCCATCGCCCGCCTCTGTTCCGACTTCCGGACCGAGACGGGCGTCGAGATGACCAAGATCGGCGAGAACCTGCCCGAACTCGTCCCCTTCATGACCGACACCTACACCCCCCAGGCGGTCAACCAGGCCCGCTCCTCCTTCGAGGAGAAGGTCAGGAAGGCCGGCGCGACCTTCCTCTATGGCGCCATGTGCGACTTCTTCACCGCCGAGGAACTCGACGACGTGATGTACGAGTCGACCGAGGTCGCCAAGTTCCTGCTCGAGGTCGAGGGCGTCGACCTCACCGTCGAGGAGGAACTCGAGGCCGAAGAGCGCATCTCGAGCGTGATGCGCGAGGTCCGCGAGGCGAGCAAGGAGCTGCGTGCCGAGGACCTCGAGTGAGCGAGCGCCGCGTTCGACGTCGAATCCCTGTCGATTACTCGAGGGCCGTCTCGCGGACGAACAGCGACGGATCGTCGTGGAAGAACACCACCCACCGGTCCTCCGACGTCGGCTGCGACGTCCCGTCGGACGCCGCGTCGGCCTCACCCTCGTCGACCGAGCCCGGGTGGACGTAGATCCGCAACTGCCCCTCCTCGAGCGCCGCCTCGAGCACGCCCCGTGCGCTCGAGATTTCGTAATAGAGGGGGACGAACACCGCGGTCTCGCTCTCCTCGTCGACCTCGACTGCCAGGGCGAGCTGGAGGTCCTCGAGCGCCCGGTAGTAGACTTCGGCCGCCCCGAAGGTGGCCTCCTCGCGGTCGACGGCGGCTTCGACGGCCTCGTACTCCGCGGGCGAGACGAGCACGGCGAGACCGGATCGCTCCTCGTCGTCGACCGGCGTCACGTCGACTGGTTCGACCGTCGTGACGTCCCAGCCGGCGTCCGCGTAGTCCTCGGCGATCGTCTCCGCGTCGCCGAGCAGCTCGAGCCAGGGGTTGACGTCCGAGAGGTCCGCCGCGGTCGTCGATTCGGTGGTCATCGCACCACCTCGAAGTCGGTGTCCATGCGGGAAGTCGGGGTGCCGAAAGAGAAAAAGATTGTCTCACGATTTTCGATAAATTTCGCGCTTTGTCCGCCTCCGTTCACTATTCGATTGATCGACGGACACGAAATCGTGACTGACGCTGAAATTGGCCGATTCCGGTCGCGCACTCAGTGAACGGGTTCGACGGTCACCGACTCCGGATCGACGTCCGGCCCGACGAGCGCGTTCTCCAGCGCCTCGCGGATCGCCGCCGGATCGCTCGCTCGACTCGAGCCGTCCGCGACTCCGTCGCCGTCGGCCACGCTGCCGACCGTCTCCGGATCGAGTGGAACCTCGAGCGCCCCGTAGACGGCCTCGAGCGCGGCCGCGAGTTCCCGGCGGTTGTCGACGACGAGCACGCCCGAGACGAGGGCGGCGTCGCTGCGCACGCGCTGGGCGACGCCCGCGACCTTCCGTCGACGACCGTCCGGATCGACGGTCGAGAGCGAGTGGGTTCCCGGGCAGAACGAGTCGGGCGGCTCGCCGCGCTCGAGTCGGATCGGTCGCCCGTCCGTCGCGGGGTCGGCCCCGAGTCCCCGGAGCGCCCGCTCGACGTCGGCCGTCAGCCGCTCGTACCGCTCGTCGGTCCCCCGCCGGAAGTCCGCGACGGGTTCGGCGCGGGCGAACGCGATCGTCGTCTCCCCGTCGTAGGCGACGGCCCGGCCGCCGACGCTGCGCTCGACGGGGGGAAAGCCTGCCTCGCGCGCGGCCTCGCGGGCGCGTTCGTACCCCTCGAGGCTCGCGTCCCGGCGCCCGAACGCGACCTGTCGGTGGGGGTGCCAGACCCGGACCGCGCGCTCGCCGTCGGCGGCCGACTCGAGCAGGCGCTCGGTCACCGCGCGGTCGGCGTCGACGGTCTCGGCGCGGCCGCGAAAGACGCGCATGGGTGGGCGGTAAGCGTCGAAGCGTCATAAGCGGTGGCGCCGCCGTTCGCCCTTACTCAGCCGCTCCGGGTCGAACGACGGGGCTAACACGCTCGAGAACTCACGGAGGGGTACGAATGGCCGTCACGCTCGACGAACGGGTGCTGGGGCGCTACCGGCGGTTCTCGCTGTACAACTCGCCGTACCCCGCCCACGACGCCGGCTGTGCGATCGACCTGTACCCGGGAACCCTCCGAACCGGCCGAACGACCGCCGCGCCGAGCCCCGTCTCGGGGACCGTCCTCGAGACGCGGACCGTCCGCGCGCCGCCGAAACCCTACGCGCCGGAGCACGATCACCTGATCCTGCTCGAGTGTGAGGACCCGAAGCCGCTCGAGGGACTGATCGCCCGCGTCCTCCACGTCGAGCCGTCGGTCGAAGCGGGCGACCGGGTGGAACGAGGGGACTCGCTGGGCCGCCTCGTCCGGGCGGGCTTCTTCGCCCCCTGGGTCGACAACCACCTCCACGTCGGCTTTCGGCGGCCCGACCAGAACCCCCACCGGGCGTCGGGGTCACTCCCGATCGACCTCGGGATCGATATCCGGCCGCTCGAGTGGGACGGGACGGGAGCGGTCGTCGAGACGGGGGAGACCTACGCCGTGCTCGACGCGCCCGCCCACCCGAACCCTGGCGAGGAGTTCGTCGGCATCCGCACCGACGACGGCGGCGTCCTCGACGGCGGCCTCCCCCACTACGACGGCGGTGGGGTCCACGGACGCTCGGCCCCGACGGGCGACGGCGTCGTCTCGCTGAACGGCGACCGCCTCGGCACCCTCGACGACGACGGGCGAACCGTCGCGTGGGACGACGTGACCGTCACCGCGAACGGCGACCCGATCACCGGCCTCTCGACCTTCTGCGCTCGAGACGGCGACTTCGGCGCGAAACTGATCTGCCCCGAGCGGTCGCTCGAGGTGGGTGAGCGGGTGCGGGTCCGCGTTCGGCCCTCGAGTTCTCGCTGACCCACGTCTGCGCTTCGTTTCGACTGCCATCTGGTTCGACCCATCTGCGATGTAGCTCACAGAAAGGATGATTGTTTCTCGTCGTTTCGTTCGAACTGCCAACCAACATGAACACGACGAAAGCCCTCACCACCCTCGAGCCCGCTCAGCCGGATACCCTCACTCCGTTCGGATAGGGGCGCCTGAGCGAACTCGACGGCAGCTCGCCCTTTCAGTCCGCCAGGTACCTGCCCTTCCCCGTTGAGCGAACGCTCCGCGTTCGCGATGCTCGGAAGACGCGAAGCGTCTTCCGTTGGGTCGCACGGCCCGCGCCGTAACGGCGCGGGCACGCGCTCCCGGCCATGGATCGCTGGCGCGCTGACGAGGCGGCCGACCAGCGGTGAGGCCGCCTCGTTCACTCGTGAGGGACGAGTGAACGAGCGAAGCGAGTGAACGAGTCGGTTGGGGAGGAAGAGGCTGTTTGGGCGGACTGAAAGGGGCCGGCCGGGTCGAGGAGGCTGGCGGCTGGTAGCACCGCAGGCCGAAGGCCGAGGAGCGCACGCCGTCAGTCGACTCGAGCCGGCCGGGGGCTTTCACCGTGTTATTGTCAGCAACTGGTCTACTAGCCATCACCTACCCACAATCCACATGAATTTGATAGTATCCCCCCCTATCTAACACACATCGCACCTCTGTCACTCGAGTGTGAAATCGCTCGTGCGGTGGTTCGAATAGGCCCGAAGCGTACGGCGAGGGGCGATAAACCGAAGACAACGTGTCGACCGAGAAGCACAGCGGTAAAGAACGTCGCTGGCCCACGACGGGACATGACGGACGACGCGGACGCGGACGAGTCGGACGCTCGAGCGCCGAACGGCGGCTTCCCCGACCTCGAGGGGGGCGATGACGTCGAGAGCCTCGAGGGGCTCCTCCAGCACTTCATCGACGAGCACCAGGAGTTCCTCTCGTGGCTCGGGACGCGCGTGGACCACGTCGGCGCGGGGACGATGACGCTCTCGATCCCCTACCACGACAAGTTGACCAACACGCGGCCGAACGCGCCGTCGGGCGAGCGGGCGGACCTCCACGGGGGCGTCGCCGCGACGCTCATCGACACCGTCGGCGGCCTCGCGCTCCGGACGGCGATGGACGACCCCTTCGGCGCCCGCATCGCGACGATCAACCTGAACGTCAACTACCTCCGGCCGGCGACGAACGACCTCGAGGCGACGGCGAACGTGATCCGCGTGGGTCGGAGCGTCGGCGTCAGCGAGATCACCGTCGAGAGCGCGGCCCCCGACGGCGAGCGGAAGGCGGTTGCGACGGGGCAGGGCGCGTATCGCGTCTTCCGTCCCGAGTAGTCGAGTCGAGGCGACGGTTCGCGATCGAACGAGGGTCTCCGGCGCTCGAGCGGCCGCTACGGCGCGCCGCGGAGCGTTGGAGGTGCGACCTCGGACGTCGCCCGCCCGCTGAAACGGGGCCGGATCCACCATCACATGTTTTCCCCGAACCGATTCGCCCTTTTTGCCACTCGGTAGGAATTGATAGTCCACCTATTAGCCGTCCCTTCTGAGGGTCACCTGTGACGAGGCGGTCGATCGACGCGTCCCGACGCGCCGGCGCCGCCGACTGTCAGCGTCACGCCGGCACAGCGTGATGACCGAACCGCGACCGCAGGTCGCACCGAAGACACAGACCAATGACCCACACCAACGATTCCGACTCCAGATCGACCGACACGAACCACCCAACCGACGCCGACGGCGGTGTCGACGTGGGGACGGACCGCGAGCCGCTGTTCGCGCGGATTCCCCGCCGGGACTTCATGAAGGCGGGAATGGCCGCGGGCGCGGTGGGCTCGCTGGCAGGTTGTACGAGCATCCTCAGCGGCGGCGACGACGAATCCGTCGCACTCGAGGACGTGAAGACGGACGTGAAGCCGGGCGAACTCGACGACTACTACGCGTTCCTCGGCGCCGGACAGTCGGGCGAAATATACGTCTACGGCGTCCCGTCGATGCGTCAGCTCTCGCGAATTCCGGTCTTCCAGGCCAACGCCGCCAACGGCTACGGCTACGACGATCGATCGCGCGAGATGCTCGAGGACGCGGGAGGCTACACGTGGGGCGACGCTCACCACCCGCGAATCAGTCAGACCGACAACGACTACGACGGTCGCTGGGCGTTCGTCAACGACAAGGCGAACGGTCGGATGGCCCGCGTCGACCTGAAGTACTTCGAGACCGACGCCATCGTCGACATTCCGAACCAGCAGGGGACCCACGGGGCCTGCTGCGTGCTGCCGGACACGAAGTACGTGATCGGCGTCGGCGAGTTCCGCGTCCCGATGCCGAACGACGGCCGCGACCTCGACGACCCCGACGCCTACACCTCCACGCTCGCCGCGATCGACCCCGAGTCGATGAACGTCGAGTGGGAGGTCCTGGTCGACGGGAACATGGACAACGGGGACGGCGGCAAGGAGGGGCGCTGGTTCTTCGCGACCGAGTACAACGGCGAGGAGGGCGTCACCGAGAGCGAGATGTCCGAATCCGACACCGACTGGGTGAAGGCCTTCGACATTCCGGCGATCGAGGAGGCCGTCGAGAACGGCGACTACGAGGAGATCGGCGGCGTTCCCGTCGTCGACGGCACTCGCGAGAGCTCGCTGAACGAGGGTGACAGGCCCGTCGTCCGGTACATCGAGGTCTCGAAGAGCCCCCACGGCGTCAGCGTCACGCCCGACGGGAAGTACGCGATCGCCAGCGGGAAGCTCGATCCGACCTGCTCGATCATCGACGTCGAGGCGCTGGGCGAGGTCGACGATCCCAACGAGGCGATCGTCGGCCGCCCGAGCCTCGGGAACGGGCCCCTGCACACGGCCTACGACGGCCGCGGCCACGCCTACACGACGCTGTTCATCGACTCGCAGGTCGTCAAGTGGGACATCGAAGCGGCCGTCGAGGCCGAGGAGGGCTCGGAGGACCCGGTCGTCGAGAAGATCGACGTCCACTACAACCCCGGCCACGTGATCGCCGCGGAGTCGTACACGGCCGATCCGTCCGGCGACTGGCTGATCTCGCTGAACAAGCTCTCGAAGGACCGATTCCTGAACGTGGGACCGATGAAGCCCGAGAACGACCAGCTGATCTACATCGGCGACGACGAGGCGGGGATGCAACTCGTGAAGGACACGCCCTCGTACGCCGAACCCCACGACGCCTCGATCGTCAAGGCGGACAAGATCGAACCGGCCACCGCCTACGATCCCGACGATTACGACGAGGAGTTCGTCGAGTCCGGGGACAGCGACATCGTCCGCGAGGACGGGCGCGTCCACGTGAAGATGACCGCACAGCGAAACGAGTTCGGCTTCCAGGACGTCACCGTCACGGAGGGCGACGAGGTGACGTTCACCGTCACGAACATCGAGGAGACGGACGACATCAGCCACTCGCTCGCGATCCCCGAGTACGACATCCACATCAAACTCGCGCCGCTGGAGACGCGCGAGGTGACGTTCACGGCGGATAAGCCGGGCGTCTACTGGATGTACTGCGCGTTCTTCTGCAGCGCGCTCCACATGGAGATGCGCTCGCGACTGCTCGTCGAACCCGCGGACTGATCCACCATGAAACCTTCACGCCTCACCCGGTTGACCGAGTTCAGACGCGCCCTCCCGCTACTCGCGGCCGCGCTCCTGTTGATAGCGCTGACGCTGCCGATGTGGCGGATCACGCTCACCGCCCCGCAGTACCCCGGTGAACCGTTGCCCGTGGAGGTATACGCCTACCCGCACCTCGGCGGGGAGTGGAAAGAGGTACAGGGGCTCAACAAGTACGCCGGGTTCTACTACCCGGACCCGGTCTACGTCGATCCGAACTACGAGGTTCAGGACCGGGCCATCGACACGCCAGAGTGGGTGCTCGGACCGGTCGTCTTCGTGGGTCTGGCGCTCGCTTCGGTCGTCACGTCCGTCCTTCCGACGGATCGAATCGAACGTGCGATCGCCGCACTGTTCGGCGGCGCCGTGGCGGTGTTCGCCACGATGGCCGCGATCATCCAGTACCGCCTCCACCAGGCGGGACACTCCCTCGATCCGGACGCGCCGCTGATGGGAATCGACCCGTTCACCCCGCCGATCCTCGGTTCGTACGAGGTTGCGAACATCAGCGGGACCGCCGGGCCGGGACCCGGCGGCGTCCTGGCCATCGGCGCGGTCGTCCTGCTGGGCGTCGCGTTCCACTACCGGGACTCGTCGGCGACGGTCACCGACCTCCCCGCGCTCGCGCGAGACGCGTGGCGGCGGCTCCGAGACCGCGTCGGACGCGGCGACTCGGACGATCGATCGGGTCCCGATCCGGACGATCGACCCCGCGTCGAGACGGACGGCGGTCGCCGGCCCGACGCCGGCGCCGCCCGCCCGAGCGACCGAGCCGACTCGAGCGTCCGAACCGACACCGACGACTCGAGCGGCGACGGCTCCGTTGCGGTTTACGACCGACATAGCGGCCCCCCATCGGACGGTGGTCCGCCGTGACCCTCCCCGAACGATACTTCGCGATCGCCGCCGCGGCGATCCTGGTCGCGTCGCTCCTCGGCGCGGTCGTCGCGGCCTCGAGCGGGGCGGACGATACCGAGAGCGTCGACGGCTGGCGCGCGGACGTTCCGGACCCCGAGGCGGCCGACGAGCCCTCGAGCGACGGCGTCGCGACGGTCGACGGCCGGGAGTTCGACTCGGTGCAGGCGGCCGTCGACGCGGCCGATCCGGGTGACGAGATCCGGCTCGAAGGGCGGTTCGACGAGCGCGTGACCGTCGACACGCCGGGCGTGACACTCGAGGCGCGCGAGCGCGACGGCGCGCTGATCGACGGCGGCGGCGAGGGAACCGTCATCGAGGTCGCAGCCGACGACGTCACCGTCGAGGGTGTGTGGGTCCGGAACTCGGGACCGGAGCGGGGCGAGGAGGACAGCGGGATCTACGTCAACGGTTCGGACGCGACGGTGTCGTCGCTGCGGGCGACCGACGTCACCTTCGGCGTCTACCTCCGCGGCGCGGAGGCGACGACCGTCGAGGATTCGCTCGTGGCCGGACGCTCGGACCTCGACCAGGACGAGCGCGGTAACGGGATCCACCTCTGGGAGGCCAACGAGACCCGACTCGAGAACAACTCGATCCGAACGGTCAGGGACGGCATCTACTACCAGTGGGCGAAGAACGTCGTCGCCGAGGGGAACGCCATGTGGGAGATGCGCTACGGGGTCCACTACATGTACTCCGAATCGAATCACCTCGAGGACAACGTCGCCTTCGACAACGACATCGGCTACGCGCTGATGGTCTCGTCGGACATCTCGATGGTGAACAACACCGCCGCGAACAACGACGGTCCGAGCGGCCACGGCATCCAACTCAAGGACATCGAGGACAGCGAAATCGTCGGCAACGACGTCGTGGGTAACGGCAACGGACTGTACGTCTACAACGCGCAGGACAACCGCCTCGCCGACAACCTCGTCCTCGAGAACGACGTCGGGGTCCACGTCACGGCGGGCAGCGAGAGCGAGGTCGTCTCGGGCAACAGCTTCGTCGGGAACGACGAGGCCGCGTTCGCGGAGACGAACTCGCAGGCCCACTGGAACGAGTCCGACCGGGGCAACTACTGGTCGGACGCGAGCGCCGCGGACCTCGACGGCGACGGCGTGAGCGAGGCCCGCCACCAGCCCGCCGGCTCCGTCGAACGGCTGGTCCGCGACGAACCGCGGGCGGCCGTCTTCGCGGAGAGCCCGGCGTTCGACGCCGTCCGGCTGGCAGAGAGCTCGTTCCCGGTCCTCGAGTCGCCCGGGATCGTCGACAACCACCCGCTCGCCGAATCGCCCCACGACCACTGGCGGTCCTACTACGACGATGAACATCACGATCACTGACGTCCACAAGCGGTACGGCGACGTCGTCGCCCTCGACGGCCCCTCCTTCGAGGTACCGTCGGGGTCGACGTTCGGCGTCCTCGGAACGAACGGCGCGGGAAAGACGACCCTGTTCGAACTGCTGGTCGGCCACGACCGGCCAGACGCGGGTCGAATCGAAGTCGGCGGCCTCGACGTCGAGGAGGCGGGCCACCGCGTGCGCGAGCGCGTCGGCTTCCTGCCCGAACACAGCGGCTTCCCGCCGTCGATGACCGGCCGCGAGGTGCTGTCGGTCCACGCCCGCATCCGCGGCCTCGAGAACCGCGCCGAGCGCATCGAGGAGTGCCTCGAGCTCGTCGGTCTGGCGGAGGCCGCCGACCGGCGCGTCTCGGGCTACTCGAACGGGATGGGGCGCCGGCTCGGCCTGGCGTCCGTCCTGCTCTCCCGGCCGCCGGTGCTCGTCCTCGACGAGCCCACGGCCGGCCTCGACCCGCGCGGAGTGACGGCGTTCCACCGGATCGTCGAGCGCATCGACCGCGAGACGGACGCCACGGTCGTCCTCTCCTCGCACGTCCTGAGCGAGGTCGAACGCCTCTGCGATGAGGTCGTCGTCCTCCAGGACGGCGAACTCCGCGCGGCCGGCACCGTCGACGAGCTTCGGCGCCGGGCCGGAAACGACCGCGTCACCGTCGCGGTCCACCCCGCGTCCGAGGACGACCGCCCCGAACTGCTCGAGGCCGTCCAGGGCCACGGCGACGTGGCGAGCGTCGGCAGCGCCCGCCGAACTACCGGCGACGGTGCGGGTGACGGCGCGCCCCTCGAGGTCGTCTGCGACCGCGAGGCGTCGTTCGACCTCGTCGCCGCGCTCGGCGAGGCGGACCGCCGCGACCTCGTCGACCGCTTCGAGGTCCGCGAGCCGGGCCTCGAGGCGGCGTTCCACGAGGTGCTCGACGACTCGAGCGTCCCGGGAAGCGCCGGGGCGGCCCGGGGAGAGAAACCGGACGCCGCAGCGACCGCGGAGGGATCGCGATGACCCGAGACCGGCGGCGGGACGACCGCTCGAGCCGACGGTCGGAACGGGCGACGCGATCCGACGGCGGCTACGAGGTCGTCGACGGCGGATCCGAGACGGTCCCTGGCGGCCACGAGGTGGCCGTCGGAGCGGCCCGCAGCGCCGATTCCGGGAGCGCGCTGGGACAGCTGTACGTCGTCGCCGAGACGGAGTACCGCCTCGCGGTCCGGAGCCGGTGGGCGGTCGCGGTCACCGCGCTCTTCGCCGCGTTCGCCCTCGGCCTGACGACGTTCAGCGGCTCCGACGCCAGCCCCGCCGGGTTCGAGCGCATCGTCGCGAGCCTCGCGGTCCTCGCGGTCTACCTCGTCCCGCTGGTCGCGCTCGCGTTCAGCTACGACGCGGTCGTCGGCCGCGAGGAGAGCGGCTGGCTGCAGGCCCTGTTCGCCCTGCCAGTCTCCCGGACGCGGGTCGTCCTGGGGACCGCCGTCGGCCGGGCGGTCGTCCTCGCGAGCGCGACGATCCTCGGCTTCGGGATCGCCGGCGCCCTGCTCCTGCTCGAGTACGGGTTCGACGGCTTCGAATCCTACGTGGGCTTCCTGCTCGGGACCGTGGGTCTCGGGCTCGCGTTCCTCTCCCTGGGCGTCCTCGCGTCGACGCTGGCGCGGGAGAAGACCCACGCGCTCGGCCTCGCCCTGCTCGCCTGGGCGTGGTTCGTGCTCGTCCACGACCTGCTCGCCCTCGGCGTGATCGCGGCGTTCGCCCCGCCCGACGCGGCCGTCACGGCGATGGTCCTCTCGAACCCGACGGGCGTCTTCCGGGCGCTCGCCCTCGGCGCGCTCGGGGCCAGCGGCGACGCCGGGTTCGCCGCGGTGCTCACCGAGGCGGGCCTCTCGACCGGCGCGCTCGTCGCCGCGCTCGTCGCCTGGATCGTCGTTCCGATCGCGCTCGCTGGCGCGGCCATCCGGAGGCGACGGCTATGAGCCGGAATCGGTGCCCCTCGAGCGAGCGCCGGCCGGCCGGTCGCGGATCGGAACCGACTCGACGGCGCGTCCTGTTCGGCGCGGGCGTCGCGGCGACCGCGGCGCTCGCGGGCTGCCTGGGCGAGGCCGACGACGGGCAGGCGGACGACCCCGCCGACCCGATCGACCTCTCCGACGGCCAGGAGTGCGACGTCTGCGGCATGGTGATCACCGAGCTCTACGGCCCCGCCGGACAGATCTTCTACGCCGACGGCGAACCCGAGGGCCGCGACGGTCCCGCGCGGTTCGACAGCGTCGCCGAACTCCTCGCGTACCGCGAGGAACGCGAGGCCCGCGGCTGGGAGGAACGGGCCGTCTTCGTCACCGACTACTCGAGCGTCGAGTACGACCTCGTGGAGGGCGACGAGGCGCTCCACGCCACGACGCACGCCGAGGCGGACGACTTCGCGGACGCGACCGACTGTCAGTTCGTCGTCGACAGCGAGGTCAAGGGAGCGATGGGGGACGACCACTTTCCGTTCTCCGACCCGGCGGACGCCGAGGCGTTCGCCGACGAGCACGGCGGCGAGGTCCTCGAGTGGGCGGAACTCTCGGCGGCGGACGCGGGTCGGGACTGACCGCCGTCCGGCGAGCGCGGATCGAACCCCGATCACTCTCGACGACGCGATTCGACCCCGCTCCGTCCCTCGTTCCCGCCGCTCGAGCGCACACTACGGCGAGACCTCGTTTTCCGCGCGGTCGCCGGGTGAGGCGTCCGCGGTCAGATTTCGAAGGGACGTCACCATGTACACCGTCACGAGGGCGGCCGCGAGGGCCTGTAACTCGGCGCGCACCATGAGGCCGTGCCAGAACGCGTACGCTCCGACGCAGATTCCGGCCAGGTGCGCGACGGCGAGGTATTTGTTCGTCATTCACCGTCACCGCGGTCGTTCGCCTCCGCTCGGCGACCGTTAGTCGACTCCGCCGGCCGAAATTCGATCGTTCTCATGCTCGTCTCTGGGCGCGGGTGGGTCAAGTACGCTTCACTTCCGACCGACGTTCCACGTCCGGACGACGGTCCGCTTCGGACGAGCCGATACCCCGTCAGCCGGTCTCGGCGTCTCAGGCGAACTCGAGGTCGTCGCGCTCGACCACTTCGCCGAACAGCCAGTCGGCGTGTTCCAGGGCGTACTCCCTGTGCTCTTCCTCGATGTAGCCGAGGCAGTCTTCGACCAGGATCGGCCGGAAGTCCCGAAGGCCGGCGCTGCCCGCCGTGTGGAGAACGCAGACGTTCGCGAGCGTGCCGCAGAAGACCAGATCATCGATCCCCCGCGCGCTCAGCCACCCCTCGAGTTCCGTCTTCTGGAAGGCGTCGTAGGTGTGCTTCTCGACGACGTGATCCGCCTCGCGCACGTCGAGTTCCTCGACGATCTCGGCCTCCCAGGAGCCCTCGAGGACGTGCTCGCCCCACCGCTCGAACTCGTCGTAGTAGTGGGCGTCCTCGAACTGCTCGGGCGGGTGGACGTCCCGGGTGTAGATCACCCGCGCGCCCCCCTCGCGCGCCCGATCGACCAGCTCGCCGATCGGTTCGATGGCCTCCTCGCTCCCCGGGGCGTAGAGGGAGCCGTCGGGGTGACAGAAGCCGTTTTGCACGTCGACCACCACCACCGCCGTTCGCGCTGGCTCGAGGTTCATGGGTACGTGTGCCGCTACGGACACGAGCGTAAAAACGTTCGCGCCGCTCGGCCCGATATCGCCGAAATGACCGCCGCCCGCGCTCGAGGCGGCTCACCACGCACCGCTCGCCGCCTCCCGCTCACCACTCGGCGACGCTGCCGTCGTCGTGGCGCCAGACCGGATTGTGCCAGTCGACGTCGCGTTCGGCCTGTCGCTCGACGTGCGCCTCGTCGATCTCGATCCCGAGGCCGGGCTCCTCGGGGAGCGCGACGTAGCCGTCCTCGTACTCGAACACGCCGGAGTCGGCGAGGTAGTCGAGGACGTCGCTCGTCTCGTTGTAGTGGATGTCGAGGCTCTGCTCCTGGATCAGGGCGTTCGGCGCGCAGGCGTCGACCTGCACGCACGAGGCGAGCGCGATCGGGCCCAGCGGACAGTGTGGCGCGAGCGCGACGTCGTAGGCTTCGGCCATCGCCGCGATCTTGTGGACCTCGGTGATGCCGCCGGCGTGGGAGAGGTCGGGCTGGATCACGTCGACGTGGCCGTCCTCGAACACCTCCTTGAAATCCCACCGGGAGAACATGCGCTCGCCCGTCGCGATCGGCGTCGTCGTGTGGGCCGCGATCCCGCCGAGGGCGTCGTTGTGCCCCGACAGCACCGGCTCCTCGATGAACATCGGTTCGTACGGCTCGAGCGCCGCGGCGAGCCGTTTGGCCATCGACTTCGCCACGCGGCCGTGGAAGTCGACGCCGATGTCGACCTCGTCGCCGACGGCCTCCCTGACCGTCTCGAGGCGCTCGACGGCCTCGGCGACGGCCGCGGGGGTCTCGATCCGGCGGAACTCCGGCACGGCGTTCATCTTGAACGCGGTGAACCCCTGCTCGACCTTCTCCGCGGCGGCCTCGCCGACGTCGGCCGGCCGGTCGCCGCCGATCCACTGGTAGACGCGGATCCGGTCCCGGGCCTTCCCGCCGAGGAGTTCGTACACCGGGGCGCCGAAGCGCTTGCCCTTGAGGTCCCACAGCGCCTGGTCGATTCCCGCGATCGCGCTCATCAGGATCGGCCCGCCGCGGTAGAACCCGCCGCGGTACATCGTCTGCCAGTGGCGCTCGATCTCCGCGGGGTCCTCCCCGAGGAGGTACCCCTCGAGGAGTTCCTCGACGGCGGCCCGGACGGTCTTCGCCCGACCCTCGACGACGGGTTCGCCCCAGCCGACGCGGCCGTCGCTCGTCTCGAGGCGCAGGAACAGCCACCGCGGCGGCACCTCGTAGAGGTCGTAGTCGACGATCCGCGTCATCGGGATCCCCTCCGGTCCGCGCGGGCGTGGCACCCGCCGCGGGTGTCGGTTCCGTCGAGTACGGGGGCGTTCATCGGTCGATTCCTCGGTTCGTCGCTCGCGTCGGTCGTCGGTGTCAGTCTCATGGTCAGGTCGTCTTCGCGGTCGCGGTCCGTCGCGAAGGTCCGGGGCGTCGATCGATGCGTCGAACGACTCCGCCGTCGGCGATACCGTCTTCGGTTTCGACCGGGACGGTCGCCGACTCGTCGCGACGGTGGCGGCCCCAGCGGGGCCTCGACGGTGCGACCCGTCCGTCTACCGGGAGATGCCGCCGGCCTCGTCCTCGAGGACCGCCTCGACGTCCGAGCGGGTGATCGTGGCGTGGTCGCCGGCGAGGGTGCGCTTGAGCGCCGCGGCGGCCGCCCCGTAGCGGAGCGCCTCGGCCGTCGATCCGTCCTCGACGTAGCTGGCGAGGAACCCGCCGACGAACGCGTCGCCGGTCCCGATCGGATCGACCGTCTCCGCCTCGTAGATCGGCTGGTCGACCGTTCCGTCCGAATCGAGCGCGAGCGCGCCCCGGTCGCCCCGCGTCACGACGACGGTGGAACAGGCGTAGGTCTCCCGGAGGTGGGTCGCGATCCCCTCGGCGTCCGCGTCGATCTCGAGGACGTCGGCGGCGTCGCGCTCGGGGACGAACAGGAGGTCGACCCCCTCGAACAGCGACTCGTAGACCTCCCTGGCGGTCGACGGCGACCAGAGCTTCGAGCGGTAGTTCAGGTCGAACGCGGTGGTGACGCCGGCGTCGGCCGCCGTCCGGAGCAGCCCCTCGGTTGTCTCGCGCAGCGTCTCCGAGAGCGCCGGCGTGATGCCGCTGGTGAAGAACACCTCGGCCGCTTCGACCGGCGCGGTCGGGAGTTCCTCGAGGGTCGCGGTCGTGACCGCAGCGTCGGCGCGGTCGTAGATCACGTCGGTACCGCGGGGCTCGGTACCGGGTTCGAGGTAGTACGTTCCCTGGCGCCCGTCGTCGCTCCAGACGACGGCCGGCGCGACGCCGTGGGACCGGACGTCGCGAACGACCTTTCGGCCGAGCGGCGAGTCCGGGAGCTTCGAGAGCCACGCCGACGGCAGTCCGAGGTTGGCCGCCGCGATCGCGACGTTGCTCTCCGCGCCGGCGGAGCGGAACGCGACGTTCCGCGCCGTCTCGAGTCGCTCGCCCGCCGGCGGCGAGATCCTGAGCATCGTCTCGCCGAAGGTGGCGAGCGCCGCCGACCGCGGTTCGGGGTCGTCCGTTTCGTGCATGCGCACCGATTTCGAGCATCGGGCCATCCCGTTTACGATCCCAGCCCTTCGGCCGCCGGACGGCGGGGGTCGCTCGAGGTGCGGCGGCCGTCGACGAAACCGCGGGTGTTTTCACCTCCGACTTTCGTAGGAAAATATATCGTTCGATGAAGTCCCTATCCGCGCTCGCGTTCGCCGCCCTCCTCGTCCTGTCGCTCGGGGCGGTTCCGGCGGCCGGCGCCACCACGGCACCCCCCGACGCATCAGTTCAGCACTCGACGGCGGACCCAGCAACCGCCCCCGACGACACCGTTCAGGCGGGTTCGTCGCCGTCGCCGTCGATGTCTACCGCACCGGCAGCGTCGACCCAGGAGGTCGACTCGGACGACGATCCCTCGACCGAGGGTACGGTCGGCTACGTCGAGGGCGTCCGGTACGACGACTCCCTCCCGGTGGATAACCGTTCGAGCGCCGTCGTCGAGGAGGACGAACTCGAGGCGGTCGTCCACCGCTCGATGGCCCGGGTCGAGGTGATCCGGAACGAGACGTTCGAGGAGGACGTCTCGGTCGACGTCGTCTCCCGCGAGGAGTTCCGGGCGGACCAGGGGACGCTGTTCGCCGAGGAGAACGGGAACGACCGCCTCTTCGACGCCGTCCTGCTCGAGGGCCTGTTCATGCTCGAGCGCGACGCGCCCGTCGAGGAGGCGACGGAGACCCTCTACGGCGAGTCCGTCGCCGGCTACTACGACTCCGAGACCGACGAGATCGTCGTCGTCGCCGAAGACGCGGAGCAGCTCGAGCTGAACGAACGCACTCTCGGCCACGAACTCGTCCACGCCCTCCAGGACCAGCGGTTCGACCTCTCGGGGTACGACCGGGAGACGACCGACGGCGACACCGCGGTCAACGGCCTCATCGAGGGCGACGCCTCCTGGGTGGAAGCCGAGTACGACCGGCGCTGCGCCGACGAGTGGGACTGCGCCCCCGCCGTCGAGCAGACGCCGGACGTCGACGGCCTCAACTGGGGGCTCTACTTCTCCATCTACCAGCCCTACGACGACGGCCCCGACTACGTCGAGCACCTGCGCCAGGAAAGCGGCGACTCCTGGGGGGCCGTCGACGCCGCCTACGACGATCCGCCCGAGAGCAGTTCGGAGGTGATCCGCCCCGGCGACGACCGCGACCCCGTCGACGTCGAGGTCGAGGACCGCTCGAACGACGAGTGGCGCCCGCTCGAGGCCGACGGCGAGGTCGCGACGGACCGCCTCGGCGAGGCGACGATGGTCGCGATGTTCGCCGATGGCGCGATGAGTCAGGGGGAACCCTCCGTGATCGAACGCGACGAGTTCGTTCGGGGTGCGGCGACCGGCGAACCGGACCTGAACTACGACCAGCCCATGACCGACGGCTGGGCGGGCGACGAGTTCGTCGTCTACGCCGGTGAGGACGCGTCGCGCGAGGAGAGCGGCTTCGTCTGGGAGACCCGGTGGACCGACGCCGACGAGGCCGTGGCGTTCGCAGAGGGCTACCTCGAGGAACTCGAGAACCACGACGCCGAGTCCGTCGAGGACCGGCGGGATACCTACGAGATAGACGGGGAGTTCCCCGGCGCGTACGCCCTCGAGGTCGACGGCGACACCGTAACCATCGTGCGCGCGCCGTCGGTCGACGCCCTCCCCGAGATCAGGGACGGGGCCGCGCCGGAGGGCGAGGACACGCTCGAAGTCGACGACGACGGCGCGTCCGACGGCGCCGACGAGACGTCAGAAGACGACGACGGGGGTGGCATCGCGGACGAGATTCCCGGATTCGGCCCGCTCGGCGCGCTTCTCACGGTGGCGGCGACGGTCGCACTCGCGATTCGACGCGGCGGCGGGGCGAACGCCGGGGAGTGAGCCGACGACCGCCATCGGACGTGGCGCGTCCAACGGCCTCGTGACGCCCCTTAGAGCGACTCTCCCCGCCGAATCGGTCGTAGCGCCCGCGACACCCCGACGCACGCGCCGTCGGAGACGGGTAGCTATTTTTGTCCGCTTCGACAACTCGGAGCTATGACCGACCCGTTCGAGATCGTCCCGCCCGAGGCCATCCGCGAGGGGTCCGCGACGGACGCCTACTTTGAGCGCACCCGCGCGACGCTCGAGCACGCGGGGAAGGACCCGCGCGTCGTCGCCGAAGTGACCGCAGATCAGTTCCCGACCGGCGAGTTCGAGGTCTTCACCGGGGTCCGCGACGTCGCGGCGCTGTTCGAGGGCCGGGACCTGGACGTCGACGCGCTCCCGGACGGGCGGCTGTTCGACGGCGGCCCCGTGATGCGGATCGAGGGGCCGTACCTCGAGTTCGCCGAACTCGAAACCTCGCTGCTCGGGCTCCTGTCCCAGCCCAGCGCCTTCGCGACGGCCGCGCTCGAGGCGCGACTGGCGGCGCCCGACTCGCTCGTCCTCTCGTTCGGAGCGCGCCACGTCCACCCGTCGATCGCGGCGACGGTCGAGCGGGCGGCGCTGCTCGCGGGCTTCGACGGCTTCTCCCACGTCGCCGCGGGCGAGTTGCTCGATCGGGAGGCCAGCGGGACGATGCCCCACGCGCTCATGTTCTGCTTCGGCGAGGGGAACCAGGACGAGGCGTGGCGGGCGTTCGACGAGGCGGTCCCCGAAGACGTCCCCCGGATCGCCCTCGTGGACACGTTCTGGGACGAGGTCTCGGAGAGCCTCTTCGCCGCCGAGACGCTGGGCGACCGTCTCGACGGGGTCCGGATCGACACCACGAGTTCGCGCCGCGGCGACTTCCGCCACATCGTCCGCGAAGTGCGCTGGGAACTCGAGGCTCGCGGCTACGAGGATATCGACGTCTTCTGCAGCGGGGGCATCGACCCGGACGCGATGCGCGAACTGCGGGACGTCGCGGACGGTTTCGGCGTCGGCAGTCACGTCACGGACGCCGATCCCCTCGACTTCAGCCTCGACATCGTCGCGATCGAGGGCGAACCGATCTCGAAGCGTGGGAAGCTCTCGGGCGTCAAGGAGGTCTACCGAACGGCCGACGGGGGCCACCACGTCGCCCTGGCGGACGGCCCCGCGCCCGAGGACGCGGAGTCCCTGCTCGAGCCCCTGGTGCGCGACGGGGAGGTCGTCCGCGAGTTCGACCTCGAGGCGGCGAGCGAGCGCTGCCTCGAGGACGCCGAACGGGTCGACTTCGGCGATCTCGCGGCGTGAACGTCTCCCCAACGGTAACGTCGCCGGCCGTCGTACGCCGGGACGGATGATGCCCGAACCGCCAGTCAATCCGACGCTTCAGCGGGCGTACCTGGGGATCGCCGTCGTCGTTCTGCTCGTCGCCGTGACGCTCGCACCGACGGCTCTGACGATCGTGGTCCTCACCGGCGGTTTCCTCGCACTCTCCTGTCTGTGCCTCGCGGTCACTCGACGGTTCAGGCGAGACGGATGACCGCCGTTCGTCGGCCGCTCGAGGGTCCGGTGCCACCGAGCCGGACCGTTCCTTGGGAACCCGATCCTGATTTAGGCCATCCTAAACCGATGCGCTTTTCAATTATTAGGCTAACCTAAAACACATGTCAGACGAAGCGACCAGACGAACGGTCCTGGCGGCGGGCGCTGGCGGAGTCGGCCTGCTCGCGGGCTGCGTCAGCGGGACCGAGGGCGAAGCGGAATCGGAGAACGACGGCTCCGACGAGCCGACGTCCGTGACGATGGAGCCCGTCGGGACGGTCGAGTTCGACTCCCCGCCCGAAACGTGGCTCACCTACGAGATCGACTACGCCGACATGGGAATCGCCCTCGGCGTCGGCGAGGGACTCGAGGCGATCGGCGAGGAGAACCGCTACCTCACGCAGTACTACGACGAACTCGGGATCCCCTACGCCGAGGATCCCCAGGCGCTGTGGAACGGCGGCGTCGACAAGGAGGTCTTCTACGATCTCGACGTCGACGTCCACCTCGTCGATCCGAACTGGCTCGAGCACAACAGCGCGTTCGGCCTCGACGGCGAGGACGTCGACGAACTCGAGGAAAACGTCGCCCCGTTCGTGGGCAACACGATCTTCCGGCAGACGGACGAGTGGCACGACTACGAGTACTACACGATGTACGAGGCGTTCGAGAAGGTCGCTCAGGTGTTCGGCCGGGAGGATCGGTACGAGGCGTTCGCCGAACTCCACGAGTCGTTCCTCGAGGAGATCGAGTCGTCGCTCCCGCCGGCCGACGAACGGCCCGAAGGGGTGCTCGTCTGGGCCGAAGACGAACCCGAATCGTTCACCGCGATGCGGATCAGCGACGGCGGGACCGCCAACAAGCACTTCCGCGACCTCGGGATCGAGGACGCCTTCGAGGGGACCGACGTCGCCGGCCGGAGCACCGACAACTCGGGGGAGATCGACTTCGAGACGCTGGCCGACGTCGACCCCGACGCCATCTTCCTCTCCGAGCGCGAGACGGAGAGCCGCGAGGAGTTCGAGTCGGGTCTCGTCGATTACCTGCGCGACCACCCCGTCGGTGGCGACCTGACCGCCGTGCAGGAGGGGCGCGTCTACCGCGGGGGACCGATCTACCAGGGGCCGATCTACAACCTGTTCCTGACCGAGCGGGTCGCCCGAGCGGTCTACCCCGATCAGTTCGACGGCGACCTGTTCGACCGCGACGAGGTCTCCGCGATCGTCGAGGGTGACCTGTAAGCGGCCTCCTCGAGCGCTGTTGACCCGACCCAAAACGAAGTGCTTATTGATGTTTAGGGTGGCCTAAAAAATAAGATGACGACCAGGAGCGCGACGCGCCGCGGCGGCCGGCGGTCCGGGGGGTGCGGCGATACGACCGTTCGTGCGGCACGTCCGTCCGGTGACGGGACCGACTCGAGCGCGATCGATCGAGTGGGTGATCGCCGCGTCGCGGCCACGACCCCGAACGGAGGGTGACGATGGGGAGCCGGACGTCACACGGGAGCGGCGTCGCCTCGCGCGAGTGGCTCTCGTGGCTCGATTCGACCCTGCTCGGGCTCGCCCTCGCGAGCGTCGGGATCGTCGTGGCCTCGTTGTTCGTCCAGGTGAGCTTCGGGGAGTACTCGATGTCGCTCACCGAGGCGTGGTACGCCCTGCTCGACGCGGACGTCTGGTACGAACCGCGCGTGCTCCTCTCGTTCGTTCTCGGGGAAGAGTTGATGCGGACGGTTCTGTTCGTCCCCGAGAGCTACCAGCTTCCGGACCTGGCGACGAACACGAACATCGTCTGGAACCTCCGATTCCCGCGGGTTCTCGTCGGGGTCTTCGTCGGGATGAACCTCGCCGTCTCGGGCGCGATCTTCCAGGCGGTCACCCGCAACGAACTCGCGAGCCCGTTCATCCTCGGCGTCTCCTCCGGCGCCGGCCTCGCGATCCTGCTCACGCTCGTCGTCTTCTCGGGCATGATGGCCCTGTTGCCGGTCACGGCGGCCCTCGGGGGCGCCCTCGCGTTCATCGTCGTCTACGCCATCGCGTGGAAGGGGGGCACCAGCCCCGTGCGGCTGGTGCTCGCGGGCGTCGTCGTCGGCACCGTCTGCACCTCCCTGCAGACGTCGCTGTACCTCTTCGCCGACGACGTCTCGACGGTCCAGACGGCCGTCGCCTGGACGAACGGATCGCTGACCGGCGTCGACTGGGGCGAGGTCCGCCTCGTCCTCCCGTGGTCGATCGTCGCCCTCACCCTCGCCCTCGTCGGCTCGAGGCAGCTGAACGTCCTCTTGCTCGGCGAGCGCACCGCCACCGCGCTGGGGATGTCGGTCGAGCGCGTCCGCTTCGGGCTCTCGGCGGTCGCCATCGTCGCCGCCTCGGCGTCGATCGCGGTCGCCGGCATCGTCAGCTTCGTCGGCCTGATCGTCCCCCACATCGTCCGAACGGTCGTCGGCAGCGACTACAAGCGCGTGATCGTCGGCTGCCTGTTCGTCGGCCCCGCGCTGCTCGTCGCCGCCGACGTGGGCGCGCGCCTCGGCATGTCCGTGCTCTTCGACAGCTCAAGGCAGATCCCCGTCGGCGTCCTCACCGGCCTGATCGGCGGCCCCTACTTCCTGTACCTCATGCGAAAGCGCCAGGCCCTGGGTGATCTCTGATGACGACCAACCACTCGGCTCGAGTCGGCCGCGCGCCCGACGACCGACCGGAAGACGAACGCAATCGCGGTGATCGAGGCGGTGAGCGCGTCCCCGACCGAGACGGCGACGACCCGAGCGAACTCGTCGGCGAGGCGCTCGAACTCGGCTACCCGACCACCGAGGAGCCCGTCGCCGAGGTCGAGCGGATCGACCTCCCCGCCGGCGAGATCACGGCCCTCGTCGGCCCCAACGGCAGCGGGAAGTCGACGCTGCTCAAGGCGCTCGCGCGCCAGCTCGAACCCGACGCCGGCTCCGTCTCCCTCGACGGCGTGCACGTCGAGACGTTCGGGAACAAGGCGTTCGCCCGCCGACTCGGCCTCCTCGCCCAGGAGAACGAGGCGCCCGGCGGCATCTCCGTCGAGGAGCTGGTCTACCACGGCCGGTACCCCCACCGAAGCTTCTTCGACGCCGTCGACGAGGAGGACGAGGCGGCCGTCGACCGCGCCATCTCCCTCGCCGGCGTCGAGCACCTGCGGGACGAATCGGTGGCGAACCTGAGCGGCGGCCAGAAGCAACTCGCCTGGATCGCGATGGTGCTCGCCCAGCAGACCGACGTCCTCCTGCTCGACGAGCCCACGAACCACCTCGACTTACACCACCAGCTGCGGGTCATGGACGTCGTCGAGACCATCAACGACGAACACGGCGTCACCGTGGGCGTCGTCCTCCACGACGTCGCCCAGGCCGCCCGCTACGCCGACAACCTCGTCGCGCTCAAAGAGGGCTCCGTCTACGACTGGGGCCCGCCGGGCGAGGTCGTCACCGACCAGCTGCTCGAGGAGGTCTTCGGCGTCAGCGCCACCGTCGGCTTCGGCGAGTACGGCCCGACGATCGTTCCGCACGAACCCCTCGAGGAGTGAGCGTTTTCGCCGAGTAACGACTCGGAGACGGTGACCGACCGAAGAGAGCCGAGCCGAAGACCAGCAGTAGTGACTTCGAGTGCTCGAGACCGGATCGCTCGAGCGGAACCGATGCGAGCGGGATTAGACCTGTTCGATGCTGCCGTCGGCTTCGCGCTCGCGGAAGACCTGCCCTTCGAACAGCGTGACGACGACGTCGTCGTTCTGCCACGCGTCGGGGGCGAGGCGCGCCTTTCGGCAGGTGCGATCGAGGTACTCGCGCTCGGTCCAGCCGTTCTCGACGGGGACGGTCGGGTAGAGCCAGCCGCTCCGACCGTTGCCGTCGACGGCGACGCCGTGGACGCCGAGCTCGAGGTCGGCGAGCGGGTCGTCGGTCAGCAGGACGTTCCTGACGGTGCAGACGGAGACGGTCAGGGTACCGAGCTCGGACGGGCTCACCTCCGACCCGCAGGAGTCGTCGCTCGCGGCTTCGATCGCCGCGTCGACGATGACGTGGCCGAGTTGCTCGCCCGATCGGTACCCCCCGGCGCAGCCGCGCAAGCTGCCGCGCCCGCGGGTGGACTCGAGGCGCACGAACGCGCCCGTACGCTCGTAGAAGGCCTCGCGCATGCTTCCGGGGTGTTCTCGCTGTCCGTGACGCACGAAAGATTCGACGGCTTCGCGCGCGAGTTCGACCGCACGCGCGCCGTCTTCGTAGGAGAGGTCGACGCCCTGTCGCTGGGACATACGGATGTACATGGCAGTAATCGACCTAAAACGCTTCCATTCGTCCTGCGGGTTTATTTGGCGGTCGACATCGGCGGTCTGAACCGGTTCGACGCCCGCTCCGGCCCGACCGGGGGACTTATTCGATCCGACCGCCTACGTACGGTGGGAGAGAGAGCCCGGCCGCCGCGGGCGCGTCGCGCTCGCGAGGAAAGTCCCCCCACCGTTCGGGCGGGTGACCGGGCGCAAGCCCGGAGCGGGAGACCGCTGGCTCTGGAACAGAAACGACACGTCTCGGTCCGATCGATGAGGCGAGCGAACCCGACCGCGAGGAAGGGGAGCTAACCCGCCGAGAGACGGGCGATTCGGAGCGCCACCCGGCGCGAGAGTCGCCGCATCCGCGGACGGTCGACCTTCGTGGTTCGACGCCACAGATCGCGTCCGACGCGATCGGCCGTCCGCCGACGACCGAGGATCGATGGAACGGCGAACCCTCACCGGTGCAAGTCCGCGCCGCTGGTAGCCCGAAATCGCCGCGGCACCCGCTGCGGGCGGCGCGGACGCTCAGCTAAATGCCGGGTCGAACAGAAGGGGGCTTACTCCTCTCACCCAGTTTTCGTCCGCGAGCGGCGACGCCGCCGCTCGAGGCGCCGTCGACTCGACCCAGACGCCTACGCAACCGCTCGAGCGACGACTGATCGCCTGCGATCTTCCTTTTGTCTCGAGGCGGACGACTCGCTCCGCTCGTCGTCGTGTTTGGAAAAACGTCCTGACGGAGATTTGAACTCCGGTCACAGGCTCCGCAAGCCCGTAGGATAGTCCACTACCCTATCAGGACTCATCTACAGGTACTGCTGTAGTACTTAAGACCCTTTCGAAACCCCTCGAGTCGCCGGCGTGCGATTTCGGCCTCGAGACCGCCGCTCGAGGCGTGCGCACAGCGGTCACGGATCGGCCGTCGGCCGGCCTCGAGTCGGTGCGGTTCGTTCACACGAACCGCGAGTCCGCGAACCGAAATCCCGAACGAGAACTCTCGAGCGAGTGAAAATCGGCCGAGAAGCCTCGAAACGGTTAACCACCTCGGTCGTACACTGCGGGATATGGTTCAGGTCGCCATCAACGGCTACGGCACGATCGGCAAGCGCGTCGCGGACGCCGTCAGCGAACAACCCGACATGGAAGTCCTCGGCGTCGCGAAGACCCGGCCCAACTTCGAGGCCGAAACGGCCGTCGAGAAGGGCTACCCCCTCTACGCCGCCGTCGAGGAGCGCGCGAAGCTGTTCGAGGAGGCCGGAATCGAGATCGCGGGGTCCGTCGACGAACTGGTCGAGGCCGCCGACGTCGTCGTCGACGCCACGCCGTCGGGTATCGGCGCCCAGAACAAGGACCTGTACGAGGAGTACGACACCCCCGCGCTCTACCAGGGCGGGGAGGACGCCGAGGTGGCCGAGGTCAGCTTCAACGCCCGTTCGAACTTCGCCGATGCGGCCGACGCCGACCACGTGCGCGTCGTCTCCTGCAACACGACCGGCCTCTCGCGCGTAATCGCGCCGCTGCGCGAGGCCTACGGCGTCGAGAAGGTGCGCGCGACGCTCGTCCGCCGCGGCGGCGACCCCGGCCAGACCTCCCGCGGCCCGATCAACGACATCCTGCCGAACCCCGTGACGGTACCCTCCCACCACGGCCCCGACGTCAACACGATCTTCCCCGACCTGAACATCGACACCCTCGGGATGAAGGTGCCCGCGACGCTGATGCACATGCACAGCCTGAACGTCACCCTCGAGGATGCCGTCGACGCCGCCGACGTCCGCGACCTGATCGCCGACGAATCGCGCCTGTTCCTGATCCCCGAGTCGATGGCGATCGACGGCAGCGGCAAGCTCAAGGAGTACGCCCACGACGTGGGTCGCCCGCGGGGCGACCTCTGGGAGAACTGCATCTGGGAGGAGTCGATTTCGACCGTCGGCCGCGACCTCTACCTGTTCCAGGGTATCCACCAGGAGAGCGACGTCGTGCCCGAGAACGTCGACGCGATCCGCGCGGTTCTGGGACTGGCCGACGCCGAGGAGAGCGTCCGGACGACGAACGAGGCGATGGGCGTCGGGCTCTAATCGGGATCGAAGACGGCGACGCCGGTTTTCGACCGCCCCGAACAACTAGCGCCGACAGAAAGTTTTTGCCACGCGCTACCCAACGACTACGTATGCGACGAGACGACCGCGACGAACCCTTCGACGACCTGTTTCGCGAGATCGAACGAATGATGAACGAGATGATGAGCGGCGCCGACGTGGGTTTCAACTCGGCCACCAGCGCCGACTCGGGCTTCGGCTCCGACACCCACGTCGACATCCACGACACCGACGAGGAGGTCCGCGTCATCGCCGACCTCCCCGGCGTCGAAAAGGAGAACATCGAACTCGAGTGCGACGGCAAGACGCTCACAATCTCCGCCCAGAGCCAGCACCGCCAGTACGACGAGCGGGTCTCGCTCCCACGCCGCGTCAACGAACACACCGCCTCCGCGACGTACAACAACGGCGTCCTCGAGGTCGTCTTCGAACCCGCCGAGCAGTCGTCGGGGATCAGTCTCGAGTAACGCTCTCGCGGTCTCTTCTACTCGAACGCCGGGGATCGCTGTCGCGGTCGCAGTCTCCGATCGACTCCGCGCGTTCGATCGCCGCTCTCGGCGCCGTCATCGTTCCGCTCGCGCGCGTATCGCCGCCGCGAGCCGATCGTAAAAGTCCGGTTCGTACTTCGTCTCCGCGTCGATCGTCGGCCGCGCGTTCGTCTCGGTGACGACCACGCGTCCCGAACCCGGGTCGCCGTCGCCCGCCGGCCGGGACTCGAGGAGGTCGACCCCGAGGAACGGAATCTCGAGTTCCGCCGCGACCGCTTCGGCGAGGTCGCGCATCGAATCCGGGAGGTCGACGCCCGTCGCGGTCGCGCCCCGGTGGACGTTGTGCTTCCACCGGCCGTCGGCCAGCGCGTCCGCGGGAAGTCGTCGTTCGACCGCGCCGACGTACTCGCCCTCGAGCACCATCACGCGGTAGTCGACCGCGTTCGGGACGTACTCCTGGAGGAGGAACGACCGATCGCCCGTCGCCCGGTAGTCGTGGACGAGCGCGAGGTAATCGCAGATACCCAGAAACGTATCGAGGTCGTGAGCCTTCGCGACGCCGACCCCGCGCGTCGTCGAGTTCGGCTTGACGACCACCGGCGGGTCGAACCGCTCGAAGACGCGGCGCAACTCGGCCTCGTCGACCGGATTCGAGACGTACACCGACTCCGGTACCGGGAGTCCCGCCCGCTCGAGGCGCGCGAGCGCGCCCGCCTTGTTCCGGGAGGTGACGACAGCGTTCCGGTCGTTGAGCCACGGCACCTCGAGCAGCGCGTCCGCCACGCCGCCTTCCATCAGCCGTCCCGGGTAGACGAACCCGACGTCGTACTCGTCGGGCGACCACGGTGGCTGCCCGACCCCGCCCCCGAGCGGGACGATCCGCTCGCTGACGGGGACGTGGCGGACGCGGATGCCGCGGTCCGCGAGCGGGTCGCGCATCCGCCGGAACGTCTGCTTCCTGTTCGCGACCGCGAGATCGATCATACGCGTGAGTCGGGAGCGAGGCGGGAAAAAAGTGCTCGAGACGCTCGAGCGTTCGCTCGGCGGAGAACCGTCGCGCCGCTTTCCGGTGAGGGGGAGAGAACGGAGTTCCGTCTCAGGCGATCAGCTTCTCTTCGCCCTTCTCGACGACGATCCGACACGGCGGCGTGATCTTGTTGTAGGCGCGGCGGAACGCGTCCTTGGCGAAGTCGGCGTCCTCGACGTCGCACCAGATCGTGAAGATGCGGTCGCCCCGCTGGACGCGGGCGGCCGTGCCGACGATCTTGCCGAACGCCTGGCGCATCCCGTCGGAGACGCGGTCTGCGCCCGCACCGGTCGCCTGCTTGTTCTCGCGGATGACCTGGTGGGGGAACTTCCGGAGGATCATCTTGTAGTTGCCTTCGCCGGCGTTCTTGATCATGTGCCGGTTGGCCGAGAGGCGCGAGGCCTCGAGTGATCCGTGACGGATCTGGCACTCCTCGTCGGCGACGAGGCTGATCTGGACCGGGTAGTCGTCGGGGTCGGCGCCGACGTCGCCCATCTTGTGCTGTGCGATCTTCGAACCCGGGATGCCGGTGATGTACTCGCGCCGCGTGTACGCCGGCTTGTCGATATCCCGGTACATGGAGGCGGGTTTGTCGGACATGGTTGTGATTACTTACGAAAACGAAGCGCTACCGTGCGGATAAAGCCTTCGAAGCGCCTCGCCGTCCGTTCACGGGCACGCGGAGGTCGAAACTCGAGTCCGCAGTCAGGTCGCCGGCACGTACTCGGCTCCGTTTCGTTCGATCAATTCTCGGTCCGCTAGCGTGCGCAGGACGCTCAGAATCGACAGTTTCGTCATCGCCAGCGTTTCGCTCAGGTCGGTCGCCGTCGCGCCGCCGGTCGCCTCGAGGGAGAGGTACACCAACTTCGCCTGGGAAGTGTCGAGTTCGGTCGGGAGGGGGTCGATCGGGGTGGTCGCTCGGTGTGGTTCCAGCATCGTACCCCTACGGATTCCGAATTCGGATATAAGCCTATGCTGCAAACACTCGGTATTATTAGGTTAATATATTTGTGTTAATATGACAATAATATTCGGGGGCCAGGAAGCCGCGTATCGCCCCCATCGCCGACAAGGCCTCCAGTCTGGCGGCGTGTTTAAGGTTCTTCCACCGCTAGCGACGTTCATGAGAAGTTTCCGGATCGGGTCGCTGTTCGATATTCCGATCAAACTCGATCTTACGTTCTTGCTCGTCCTTCCGGTGTTCGCGTACCTCATCGGCTCCCAGATCGAGCAGCTCGCGGAGATCCTCAACCAGACGATGGCCGCGGGCATCGACGTCGGCTCCGTCACCGCCGGGTCGATGCCATGGCTGTTGGGGCTGGCCGCCGCCGTCGGCCTCTTCGTCGGCGTCGTCCTCCACGAACTCGGTCACTCGTTGACCGCCCAGCGCTACGGCTTCCCGATCGACTCGATCACGCTCTGGCTGTTCGGCGGGATCGCCGCGTTCTCGGAGATGCCCGAAAACTGGAAACAGGAGTTAACCATCGCCGTCGCCGGCCCGATCGTCAGTGTCCTCGTCGGCGTCGGCTCGTACGTCCTCTTTCTGGTCACGCCCGAAAGCGTCGACGGCGTACGGCTCGTCCTCGGTTACCTCGCCGTCTTGAACGTCGTCCTCGCGGGGTTCAACATGCTCCCGGCCTTCCCGATGGACGGCGGCAGGGTCTTACGAGCGTTGCTGGCCAGGAATCAGCCCTACGCGCGGGCGACCCAGCAGGCCGCGAGCGTCGGCAAACTGTTCGCGATCCTCATGGGCCTGTTCGGCCTCTTCGCGGTCAACATCATCCTCATCGGCGTCGCCTTCTTCGTCTACATCGCCGCCTCGAACGAGGCCCAGCAGGTGACCATGAAAGCGGCGTTCCAGGACGTCACCGTCGCGGACATCATGACCCCGGTCGATCACCTCGATACGGTCGATCCCGGCACCACGGTCGCGGAACTGATCCGACGGATGTTCACCGAGCGCCACACGGGCTACCCGGTTGTCGAAGAACACGGCTTCGGCGAGGACCTCGTCGGCCTGGTCACCCTCACGGACGCCCGGGAGGTCAACGAGGTCGAGCGCGACGCGTACACCGTCGAGGACGTGATGTCGACCGACCTGAAGACGATCACGGCGAACTCCGACGCGATGACCGCCATCGAGCGGATGCAGGAACACGACATCGGCCGGCTGCTCGTCGTCGACGGCGACGGCCAACTCGTCGGCCTGATCTCCCGGAGCGACCTCATGACCGCGTTCAACATCATCCAGGAGAGCGGCGCGATGATCTCGCCCGAACAACCCCGCCCCGCCAGCGGGGGACCGTACCAGTAGCGACCGATCCCGCCGCCCCTCCGCGTGGCGGCTCGAGGCTCAGGCGTTCGCCGTTCCGGCGCCGTCGATCGCCGCCCGGAGGGTTCCCGCCTCGATCCTCCCGAACTCCGCCTTCCGGTGACACGGAATGCACAGCGAGACGACGTTCTCGAGGGCGTGCGCGTCCGTTTTCTCGAGGGTCTCCGCTTCGACGAACGCCCGAACCGGCACGATGTGGTGGACGTCGGGATTCCGGCCCATCTCGGCGGCGGTGATCCCGCAGTGGACGCAGCGGTATCCGTCACGCTCGAGGGCGGCCTGCCGGACGGCGTTCCACCCTTCGCCGTAGTTCTCGTTGCCGCCACCCTTCCAGTTCGGGTGCCCCTCGCCGGTGAACGCCTCGGAGAGCCAGGTTCGACGGCAGTCCTCGCCGCAGAGGACGACGTCCCCGATGTTACTGGGGTACCGCTCGACCGAGTCGCCACCGACGTCGCACTCGACGGCCGTCTTCCCACCCGCCCACCGCGGATTCTCCGTTCCGGACTGCGACGGCGGATCGCGCCACTGCTCCGTTTCGACGCACGTCGGACAGTAGAGCCCCTCCTTGTTCGACGGATAGTATTCGAACTCGGCGTCGCAGAGAACGCAGTTCGTCCGCTCTTTCTTCCCCTGATAGTTCGGGTGGTTCTCCCCGGCGAACGAGACGGCCTCCGACCGGCACTCGCTCGAGCAGTACTTCTTCCGATACTCGCAGTAAAACTCCTCGCCGCAGCGTTCACACGTCCGGTTCGGCAACCGTTCGCCGTGAACCGAACTGTGGTGAACGCCGAGTCCGCGTCTCGTTTCGAAGCCTCGACCACACGTCGGACAGGTGAACATACGGCCGATTGCTTCCCTCTCCCTTTTAAACTCGAAGTTGGGAGTCGATACGCACCGCTCCCGTTCTCAAAAATGTAAGAAAGTTGATGTAGTCCGGGTGCGAGAATTGAACCCGCATCTCAGCCTCCACAAGGCTGAAGGATAGCCACTACCCCAACCCGGACGCGCTTGCATCTGTCACTAAAAGGGGAGGGCATGAAATACGTTACGACTCGAGCCGTCCCCCTGTCGCGGTTTCGCACGCGTTCGCCCTCGAACCCGCCTCGAGACGATCGAGAGACTTTTCGGCGGACGCGCCCTACTCGTCGCTAACGCGTGGCCATCACCGACAAAATCTACATTAAAAACCACCGGCAGCTCAGCTCCCAGCTCGAGACGAACATCCCGAAGGGGGCGTTCAAGGGGGCCACCCTCGACTTGCTCTTCCAGGGGGAGGGTCTCGAGAAGCTGGACGATGCCGCCCGGGATCGGGTGCTCGATTTCGCGAGCGACTTCCTCGATTGCGACTGCGACAACAACCCCTACTGCGGCTGTCCGGAGGAGAAGTTCGTTCGGTACCTCCTCGAGTTGCGCGCCCAGGGACTGGGCCCGGACGCGATCGTGGACGTGATGAGCGACGAGTACATGGTGTACGCCTACTCGGGCGACGTTCTCTCGTTTCTCGACGACGCGGTGCGAACGCTCGAGGCGGCCGAAGGATTGGCGCAGGTCGACGGCGCGGAGGAGAAGCGAGACGAGATTCGGCGGGCGAAGCGGGAGCTAACGCGGTAATCCGGTTCTATTCTGAAAACCGTCCCCTTCCGACCCCGTTCGAACCCGCCGTCCCGGTTACGACGCCGTCCGAAGCGTTCCCGGCGCTCGTAGTTCCGCCGTCACCGCACTTGATACGGTTCGTCGCCGTCGTCGAGGTCGTCGAGCAACAGTACCTCCTCTTCCTCGTCGGCCTCGACTCGGTCCCGGAGGTCGGCGACGTAGGCCTTGTGCTCTTCGAGTTGCTCGCGGAGGTGTTCGGTCTCGAGTTCGAGCCGTTCGTGCTCCCGGACGAAGCTCTTGGGAACCTCGACGGTGGGCGGGAAGGAGGGTTCGCCGTCCGTACGCTCGCGCTCTTCGAGTTCCTTCTCGGGGAGGACGGCGACGCGGCCGTCGTGTTCGACGAGCGTGTCGACGTAGTCGCGGAAGACGGCGGACAACGAGATATCGCGTTCTTCGGCGATGTCCTGGAGCGCCTCGAACGCCTCCTCGCTCACCCGAAAGGAGATGGTCTTGTTCTTGTTGCCCATGGATAGGGATAATCGGTGTTCCTCTCACTTAACCGTTAGTCAGACGCGACCCGTCCGTCCGCTCGCGACCTCGAGTCCTCGAGGTTCGGAACCGGATTCCGTCTCGGCGCGTGAGGGTGTGATCGCTACTGCTCGCGTCGAGCGTCCGGCGGCGCTCGCTTTGCCGTCTCGTTCGGTATCCAAAAACGGTGGATCGGGGTGATCGATCGACGCCGGTGCGCGTGACGGCTGACGGGAGGCGGCCGTCGCCGTCGGGCCGTCTCAGGCCGTCGCTTCGACTTCGTCCAGGCTCTCGAGCGCCGTGATCACGTCGCGGCGGTAGTTCTCGACGGGCGAGTCGTACCGCTCGCGGGCCATCTGGGCGTACTCGTTGCCGGGCGCGGTCGACCCGCTCTCGGGGGCTTCCTGCTCGGCTTCCCACTCCCGGAACGCCTCGATGCGATCGAGGGTGCGTTCGGCGGTTTCGACGACCCAGCGGTCGCGGATCGACTCGTCGACGACCGAGATGGACTCGGGTCGGACGGAGACGTTGACGGTGCCGTCGTCGGTCTCGAAGGTTCGGGGTTTGCCGACGATGGCGACGTAGGCCGGCGGCTCCGTGTCCCGGAGGGCCGCGGCCGCTTCGGGCTGGTACTGGCCGGCGTAGACGAAGAACGTCCCCGTCGGGTCGACGACGCGGCCGCGCCAGTACTCGCTCTCGTCGCCGACGTCCTCGGTCTCGGTGAGGGTGCCGACGATGAACACGCGGTTGGCGCGGTCGCCGGTCGGGAGCAGCGCGTAGTTGGGCGCGCGCTCGTCGTCGCTCTCTTTGAAGGCGTACGTGGAGTCGTTGAATTCGGAGGCGAAGACGCGGCGGGCGACTTCGCGGGTGAGTTGTGCCTGGCTCATGTTACATCGACCTCGCTTTGATCAGCAGCGATTCGGCGTCGACCGGTCCGTCGAGTTCCTCGACGTCGTCCGCGAGGACGTAGCGGCCGAAGGTTGGACCCTCGATCCGGTAGTACTTCCCGACGATCTTCTCCAAGATCTCGTCGGCGACGATCGTCGTGTCGAGGGCGTCCATCGCCATCTCCTTCGCCTCCTCCAAGCTGATGCCGGTCAGGTTCTCGGTGGCCTCGGCGTCGAAGATGACCTCGTGGGCGTCGATGCCGTCGTCGACGACGCCCTTGATGCGGAGGTCGAACTCGCCTTCGACTTCGCCGTGTTCGCTGCATCGCCCGTTCTGGAGGACGCGCGTGCAGTCGTCCTCGGGGCAGCGCTTGATGAGGCCGCTGCCGCTTTGCATGTCGACGAGCGCGCCCTCGATCTCCGAGGTGTCGTCGCCGACCTCGAGGTCCTCGTCGAGTTCCTCGATCACCGTCGTCGAGTTGAGTTTGACCGAATATCGGCCCTGGTACTCGTCGGTGACGACGTTGCGGAGTTCGTAGACGCCGCCCTCCTCGAGGCTCGGGAGGTCGGATTTCGCCCACTTGGTGAACTTGATCGTTCCCGTGGGGTCCCCGAGCAGGCCCACCTGCGCGATGGAATCGCTGCGGGGCTCCCAGAGTTCGATCACTTTGGCGGTGAGGTCGATCCACTGTTCGGGTTCGTCGACGTCCTCGATCTGCGCGGCTTCGCTGCCGCCGCTCGCGATGTCCTCGCGCTCGAGTCCGGCCTCGTCGAGGTAGTGGGTGGTGACGCTGCGGCGGGCTTCGTCGATCGGCACTTTGTACTCGTCGACGAGGGTGCGCAGTCGCTCCTCGATCTCGTCGACCGAGACGTCGACGTGGTCCGAAAACTGCTCGTGTATGTCTGCTGCGTGCTGGCGTACGTCGCTCATGGTTTCTCGCCTCCTCCTGGGTTTCACTGGGAGGCATACCGGTGTTCGCGCCCGATCGTATTTAAACTGCCGCCACCGGAGCGAAAGTGGTCCGGGCCCCCGTTCGCTTCGGACCGGGGAGACGGCTCGAGGGGGGGGGGCGATACGCGCCCGCTTCGTCGGTTCGGTGGGTTCGTCCGTGGGCGGTAGTGAACCGGTCGGCGACGGGTCTATGTGTCCGCCCGCCGAACGCTCGAGCGAACGATGGCAGATCGGCGTCGACTCGAGCGATTCGTCCGGTCGAAACTCCGGGAGGCCGGCGAACAGTACGAGGAACTGCGCCGGTCGACGGACGGCCAATTCGAGGAGGCCCGCGAGGCCTACCAGGCGGCGCGGAACGCGCGAGCGCTGCCGACCGACGAGGCCGACAGGGCCCGGATCATCTGTCGACGGTACGCGGAACGGCGAGCGGCGAGGCTCGACGATGAGTACCGACCGGCCTGTTACGAGGACGGTCACCCCGACTGCGAGGGCTGCGTCGAGGACATCTACGCCGGACGGATCGAGACCTGGTGAGCGCCGGCGGTCGGGAAAACGGCGCGTCTGGACGGCTTCGCTGGCCTCGTCTCGTTCGGGTGGATCGCTCACGCTAGGTGCGGACCGATCAACGCTACGCCGAGCGCCGCGGTCTCGAGGACGGACGGTCCGCTATTGCGGACGATCGTCGAATGCCGCTGCGAGCGCGACGGGGTTCGAGAAATCGATCGAAAAACCGACCGCGGATTAGCCGAGCCCGGACGACTCCTCGTTGGCGTCACCGTTCGGGGGCCACACCGCCCAGGCGACGATCGCCGCGCCGGCCGCCGCGCCGAGCACGGCCGCCTCGAGGACCGTCAGTTCGACGCCGAACCACGAGAGCGCCGTCCGTATCTCGACGACGAACGGGACGAGCAGGGCCAGGATGACGAGGAGCGCCCCCCCGGAGATGCGCATCTACGGCATCACCTCTCGGAGGGACTCGAGAGCGAGCGCGGGGTCGGTTTCGATCGCGAGCTGGAAGCCGTCGGCGCTCTGACCGAACAGGCCACCGCCGTCGATGATCGCCGCGAGCGGGAGCGTGTACGCGAAGATCACGAGGACGATCGCGATCCCGGTCCAGACCTTGAGGTTGTCGAGGATGGCCGGGGAGTCCTCGGGTCCGGAGAGCGCGCCGGCGTAGGTGTTGTCCGGGATGTCGTCGCTGGTGCCGTTGAGCGAGGTCATGACCATGACCAGGAGGAACAGGGCCAGCGAGACGGTCAGCAACACCGCGCCGAGGGCGACCTGCGCGTTGATCTCGCCGACGGTGCCGACGGCGGGTTCGAACTCGAAGCCCTGGTACTCCGGTTCGGCGGTCCGGCGGGGCAGGCCGAACAGACCGGAGCGGTGCATCGCGTTCGACATGAACGTCATGCCGACGAACCAGAGCAGGACCTGGGCCATCGCGACCGAGCGGTTCCAGAGCGGTTTGCCGGTCATCTGCGGGATGAACCAGTACGACACGGCCATGAACGTCAGCGCGACGGCGGTGCCGACGGTGAGGTGGAAGTGACCGACGACCCACCAGGTGTTGTGGACGAGGTAGTTGATGTTCATCCCCGCGTTGATCATGCCGGAGAAGCCGGCGGCGGCGAACATCAGGCCCGCGAGCGCCATGCCGGTGAACACCGGGTCCCGCCACGGGAGCGCTTTGAGCCAGCCGAGGTAGCCCTCGCCGCCGCGCTGGCGAGCGCCGTGTTCCATGCTCGCGACGACGGTGAAGGCGGTCAACAGGCTGGGGAGCAGGAGGAACATCGTGTTCGTCATCGCGATGAACTTGAATCCCTCCGCGATGCCGGGGTCGAGGTACTGGTGGTGGATCCCCAGCGGCGTCGAGAGCAGCAGGAACAACACGAAGACGACGCGAGCGAGCGGGTCGCTGAACAGCTTTCCGCCCGAGAATTTCGGCAGCATGAGGTACCACATCAGGTACGCCGGCATCAACCAGAAGTAGACGACGGCGTGGCCGAAGTACCAGAACAGCGTCCGGGTCAGCAGCGGGTTGACCGAGTCGACGATCCCCAGCGACCACGGCAGGAGGAACGCGAGGATCGCTATCGCGACGCCGAGCGTACAGATGTACCAGAACAGCGTCGTCGTCAGGACCATGAACGCCGGCAGCGGGATCCGCTCGTCGGGGTTCTCCTTGCGCCAGGCCCACCACGTCCGGAACCAGTCGACGCCGGCGAGCCAGGAGCCGACGACGAACAGCACCAGCCCCAGGTAGAAGAGGGGGTGGGCCTGCAGCGGCGCGTAGAACGTGAAGAGCACGTCCGCGTACAGCTCCGAGCCGAGCACCGTCGGCGCTTCCTCCATGAGGCCGGCGAAGATCGTGACGGTGGCCATCGCCGCGCCGATCACCATCAGCCCGTACCAGGCCCAGGTGAAGCGGATGTCCACGACGCCGCGCTCGAGCCCCGTCGTCACCGCCCAGGTGAAGATGCCCACGAGGAAGAAGATCGTGAACGTGATCGCCAGCAACACGCCGTGGGCGGTGAGGATGGTGTAGTAGTCCGCCGACTCGATGAACCGGTAAACGTCCGTCCGGTGGAGCGCCTGCACGAGCCCGAGCGTCCCGCCGATCGCCAGCGCGACGAAGGAACTCCAGAACGCCGCCTTGATCACGGCCGCTTCGTCGGGGAACTGGTCGACGTAGGCGTTACGCATCGCCGTCACCTCCGTCGGTCGAGTTCGAAACGGTGAGCGTCCCGCTCTCCTCGTGGTCGTCGACGGTCACCGTCCAGTCGTGATCGCCCTCCTCGAGGTCCGCGGTGTCGACCGCGAACTCGACGTCCTCGCTGTCGTCACCGGGGACCGTGACGTCCTCCTCGTACGTTTCTCCGCCGATCTCGAGCGTCGCGGTCGTCTCGAGATCGTCCTGCATGCCGTTTTCCACGGTCGCGGTGACCGTCGTCTCGTTGCCCGCCTCGACCTCGTCGGGGGCCTCGACGGACAGTTCGGTCAGGTCGAACTCGTCTTCGGGGACGACGTTCAGCTTTCCTTCCATCGTGTGGTGTGACTCGCCGCAGTACTCGTTACAGAGGATGCCGTACTCGTCCGGCTCGTCGAACTCGACGGTCATCTCGGACACCTCTCCGGGGACGACCATCGTGTTGATGTTCGTCCCGGCGACGGTGAAGCTGTGCGTCACGTCCCGGCTCGTCACGTAGAACGTCACTTCGCTGTCGGCCGGCACCTCGATCTCGCTCGGCGTGTACGACCACGCTTGCGCGACGACGGCGACCTCGTACTCGTTGCCGCCGACGTGCGTGACGCCGGGGTCGCCGAAGCGCTCGTGATCGTTGATCTCGCTCGGATCGACCGAGCCGCCGTCGTCGTCGATCATCGCGATGCCGGGACCGACGGCGCCGTACGTGATCGTCGCGATGAAGCCGACGATCAGGACCATCGACGCGATCAGCCACGCCTTCTCGTAGGTGTGGATGTTCATAGTATCCCCACCACCGGCATAAGAAGGTCGACGACGGTCGGTCCGTTGCCGAGGAACTCGACGAAGTACATGAACACCCACAGGAATACCAGTATCAGGAAGTAGATCCCGATCAGAACCGCCGTTCCGATCGGATCGTACTCGTCGTGCCCGATCTCCCGAACATGGTCGGGGTCGCCTTGTTCTGTTCTGGAGCTCATACGGTTGGGTAGGAAATGGGGACGACTTACCATCAACCTTGGTTCCCACCGGTCGGGAACAGGGTGGGGTATTAAGCGCCCGTCGTACTCAGGATACAGTATGAACCTCGATACGGTCGGACCGCGGTACGCGGCGGGCGCGGGGCTCCTCGCGATCCTCCCCGTGCTCGTCTACGGGGTTTCCGACTCGGTCGTCGCCGGTCTCGTCAGCGCGGTCAACGTCGTGATCATCATCGCCTCGCTGTACGTCGCGATGGCGCCGATCGACGAATCGCACGACGACCACGGAAACGGAACCGCAAGTTAACCGACGGCTCGTCTCACACCAGCGACATACTCCCAGACATTCCTCGTGTCACTCACACCAACCACCCTCTCGACCGCCACGGTTTTCGAGCTCGGCCAGCGGTCGGCCGTCGCTCCGCTGATGGCTATGGGGCCGGGGTCCGTCCCCGAGCACGTCAACCTGCTCGTCCTCCTCGTCGTCGGACTGCTGGCGGGCGCACACTGCCTGGGAATGTGCGGCCCGCTGGTGACGACCTACGCGGACCGGATCGGCGCTGCGAGCGAGAAGCGCCGCGACGACACGCTCACCGGCTACGAGGTGCGCCAGCACGCGCTGTTCAACCTCGGGCGGACGGCCAGCTACGCGGCCATCGGCGGCCTGTTCGGCCTCCTCGGCGCGGTCACGGTCGCCTCGAGCGAGGCCGTCGCCGAGATCGGCAACGGCGTCCGCGGCGCGACGGGGATCCTCGTCGGGATCGCGATCGTTGCGAGCGGGATCTACTACGTGCGCGGGCGGACCGCGGTCCCCGGCCACGACCTGCCCGTCGTCGGCTCGCTGTTCCGTCGGCTCGCGGGACTGCTCTCGAGTCGGATCGATCGGCTCGCCACGTCGCCGGGGATCGTCGCGCTCGGCGCGGTTCACGGGTTCATGCCGTGTCCGATCATCTACCCGGCTTACCTCTACGCGTTCGCGCTCGGATCGCCGACGCAGGGTGCGCTCTCGCTGGCCGTCCTCGGGCTCGGAACGATCCCGACGCTGTTCGCCTACGGCACCGCGTTGACCTCGATCGGACCCGAGACGCGGGTCAGATTGCACCGCGGGCTCGGCGCGGCGTTCATCGTCCTCGGCTACATCCCCCTCTCGCACGGCCTGATGCTGTACGGGGTCCACCTGCCGCACGTCCCCCTCCCCTTCGAACCCCTGTTCTAGCGATGGCACGCGACTCACGTCCGACCCCGCGACCGTACGCATCGCCGTCGGAAGCGACCGCGTCGAACGCGACGGCGAGCGCCGGGTCCGAAACCGACACCTCGACAGACGGCGACGCGTGCGACCTCTGTGACCTTCCGACTCCTCCGGAGTCGATCACCGCTCCGGACGTCGACGGCGCCTTCTGCTGCCGGGGCTGTCTCGAGGTTTCCCGAGCGCTCGAGCGCGCTGACGGGCCCGACGAGTCGGCGGTGCGGTCGCGGCTCGACCGGCCGGGCGAGGGCGGCCGCGACCTCGACGACCTCGACGGCGAGGACGCCTACCTCGCGGTCGACGGCATGCACTGTTCGACGTGCGAGGCGTTCCTCGAGGCGACCGCCGAGCGCGAGGACGGCGTGCTCGGTGCGACGGCCAGCTACGCGACGGACACGATCCGGATCGTCTACGACCCCGACCGGCTCTCGGCCGAGGACCTCCCCGACGTCGTCTCCGGCTACGGCTACGCCGCGGCCGATCGATCGACCGCCGACGGCGAGCCGGGCTCCGACGACGGTCTCGCGCGGCTCCTGCTGGGAGGCTTCTTCGGCATGATGGTCATGGTGTGGTACGTCCTCTTTCTCTACCCGACCTACTTCGGGCTCGAGCCGGTCGTCGACTTCGGCGGCTACGAGCGCACCTTCCTGTCGGCGAACATCTGGGCGTTCACCTCGTTCGTCCTTCTCTACACCGGCTATCCCATCCTCCGGGGCGCGTACGTCAGCCTCCGGGCGGGACGGCCGAACATGGACCTGCTCGTCGCGACGGCCGCGCTCGGCTCGTACGGCTACAGCGCGGTCGCGATCGCCCTCGGCGAGAGCCACCTCTACTTCGACGTCACCGTCGCGATCGTTCTCGTCGTCACCGCCGGGACCCGCTACGAGCAATCGGTCAAGCGCCGCGCGACCGGGCTGCTCTCCGAGTTGACCGAAGGGCAGGTCGACGAAGCCCGCCTCGAGGGCGGCGAGACGGTCCCGCTCGAGGCCGTCGAGCCGGGCGATCGCCTGCTCGTCCGGCCCGGCGAGCGGGTTCCGCTGGACGGCGAGGTCGTCGAGGGGACCGCGGCGGTCGACGAGTCGCTCGTGACCGGCGAATCGCTGCCCGTCGGGAAGGAGCCGGACGATCCCGTCCGCGGCGGCACGGTCGTCACCGACGCCCCGCTCGTCCTCGCAGTCGGCGACGAGGCCGAGAGCACCCACGACCGGCTCGTCGCCCTGCTCTGGTCGATCCAGAGCGCTCGGCCCGGCGTCCAGCGCCTCGCCGATAAACTCGCGACGGTGTTCGTCCCGCTGGTGGTCGTCCTCGCCGTCGCGACGGCCGCCCTGACGTTCGCGACCGGCTCGAGCGCGTCGGCGGCGCTCCTCGTCGGGCTGACGGTCGTCATCGTCTCCTGCCCGTGCGCGCTGGGGCTGGCGACGCCGCTGGCGATCGCCTCGGGCGTTCAGGCGGCGGCGAACCGGGGCGTCGTCGTCGCCGCGGAAGCGATCTTCGAGGCGGCCTCCGACGTCGACGTGGTCGTCCTCGACAAGACCGGGACGCTGACCGAGGGATCGATGTCCGTCTCCTCCGTCGCCGCCGTCGACGGCGAGTCGGCCGAGCGCGTCCTCGAGCGCGCAGCGGCCGTCGAACGCTTCTCCGAGCACCCGATCGGCGCGGCCGTCGTCGAGCACGCGTCCGACGCCCTCGAGGTCCGCGGCGAGAACGGAGAGAGCGGTGAAGACGGTGAGAACGGCGGAACCGGACCGAATGCGACCGGAGGGGTCGACGACTTCGAACGTCACGTCCGCGGCGTCAGCGGCGTCGTCGACGGCGAGCGCGTCGTCGTCGGCCACCCCAACTTGCTGGCCGAGCGAGGACTGTCGATCCCCGACGCGCTCGAGTCCCGGATCGAGGACGCTCGTGCCGCGGGCGACGTCCCCGTGCTCGTCGGCTGGGGCGGCCGCGCTCGAGGCGCGATCGTCGTCGGCGACGCCCCGCGGGAGTCGTGGCGTGAGGCGGTGACGGCCCTCTCGGCGGGCGGCGACCGGGAGGTGGTGGTGCTCACGGGCGACGAGGGCGCCGCGGCCGACCGCTTCCGCGCCGTCGAGGGCGTCGACCGCGTGTTCGCAGGCGTTCCTCCCGAGGGGAAAGCCGAGACCGTGCGGCGGCTTCGGAACGGCGGGGTCGACGGGGCGGTCGACTCGCGCCGCTCGAGCGGCCCGAAGACCGTCGCCATGATCGGCGACGGGAGCAACGACGCCCCCGCGCTCGCCGCCGCCGACCTGGGGATCGCCCTCGGGAGCGGGACCGACCTCGCCACCGACGCCGCCGACGCCGTCGTCCTGGGCGACGACCTCGAGGCGGCCGCCGACCTCCTCGACGTCGCGACGACGACCCACCGGCGCATCCGCCAGAACCTCGCCTGGGCGTTCTGCTACAACGCCGTGGCGATCCCCCTCGCGGTCGCCGGGCTGTTGAACCCGCTGTTCGCCGCCGTCGCGATGGCCTCGAGCAGTCTCCTCGTGGTGCTCAACTCCTCGAGATCGCTTTAATTATAATTAGGTCAGTCCGGTTTTCGATCGGTCGTCGTCGGAACGCGTCGCTTCGAGACGGCAGTATCGGTCGACGAAGCGTAGACACCGAAAGCCCCCGGCGCGCTCGAGGGGCCTGGCGGCGTGCGCTCCTCGTTACCTGCGGTGCTACGGCCGCCAGGCCCCTCGAGCGCGCCGGCCCCTTTCATTCCCGCCCACGGCCTCACCCTCCCCAGCCGACTCATTCGCTCGCTCCGCTCGCTCATTCGCCCCTCGCGCAATACCGGCGACGTGGCCTCACAATGGCTCGGCCACGTCGCCAGTGCGCGCCGCGAGGTTAGATTCGTATCCGAATCGGTGGCTCGTTCACCGAAAAATATCGATTTTCACTCGTTTTCGTCAGTATCGTCCTCGGTGACGACCTCCTCGACCACCTTCCGCTCCCCGTCCTCGTAGACGTAGGTGGTTCCCTCTTCCTCGTCGCTCGTTTTTCGGTGGCTGCCGTCGCAGAAGGGGAAGTCGTCGGAGAGTCCACACTGGCAGATCGCCACGTTCCCCTTCTCGTCGTCGATGTCCTCCGGGTCGAGCTTTCGCGGACCGGTCGCCTCGAGTTCGACGAGTCTCGTCATGGTCGTCCGCTCGCGCTCGAGGATGAGAAGGCTGGCGCTTGGAGGCCGGCGGTGGCGGTCTCGATCGCTACGTCGGAACCGCGCCCGTCCCGGGCCGCTCGAGCCCCTCGAGGTCGATATCGCCGCCGGGCATCGCCACGCCGTCGAAGGGGTCGCCGCCCGCCTCGAGCAGGAGCGCCCCGTCGACGTCGATGTAATCCAGTAGGGGCGCGAGGTGACACGCGGGCGCGATGGCCGCGTTCGACGAGGTCATGCAGCCGCACATCACCTCGAGGCCGTGGGCGCGCGCGGCGTGGACGATGCGCTTCGCCTCCAGGAGGCCGCCGCACTTCATCAGCTTCAGGTTCACGACGTCGCAGCGGTTCGCGAGGTCCGGAACGTCGGCCGACGTGAGGCAGGACTCGTCTGCGGCGATCGGAACGGGGGAGCGCTCGTAGACGTACCGCATGCCCTCGGGATTCTCCGCCGGTACGGGCTGTTCGACGAACTCGAGGTCGAACGCGGCGAGGCGCTCGATCGTCGAGACGGCCTCGCGGGGCGTCCACCCCTCGTTCGCGTCGACGTAGAGGCGGACGTCCGGGGCGATCGAGCGGATCGTCCGAACGACCTCCTCGTCGCGCTCGGGGTCTGTGCCGAGTTTCACCTTCAGGGTGGTGTGGCCGCGCTCGAGCGCGAGTTCGGTCTTCTCCGCCATCGTCTCGAGGTCGTCGATGCCGATCGTGTAGGAGCTCTCGAGCGTCTCCGCGGGGTCGAGGCCCCAGTACCGATAGAGGGGGAGGTCGAGGCGCTTCCCGACGAGGTCGTGCAGCGCGATGCTCACCGCGGCGCGCGCGGCCGGGTTCCCGCGAACGGTCTCGAGCAGTCGGCGTTCGATCCGCGCGAGCTGGTGGGGATCGCCGACGTCCTCGACGACCGCGAGCAGCGACGGGAGGACGGCCTCGACGGTGTCGACGGTCTCGCCGAAGTGCGACGATGGGGCGGCAGCGCCGACGCCTTCCCGGCCCTCGTCGTCCTCGATGCGGACGATCACGTTCTCCGTCTCCTCGGTCGTCCCCCGGGAGATGCCGAAGGGGAACTCGAGCGGCAGGGAGACGCGATCGAACGAGGTCTCGAGGCTCATTCGAGGATCGCCTCGAGCACCCCGTCGGTGTCGAAGCGGATGACGTCCGTCGCGGGGACGCCGAGTTCGCTCTCGTAGGCCTCGACCGCCTCGCGGGCCGCCTCCTCGTCGTCCACGGTTCGAGTGTTGAGCGCGCCGGCGACGACCCGGGCCTCGTTCACGGGTTCGGCCAGCCCCTCGTAGAGGTCGACGTATCGCTCGAGGGATGGCAACGAGAACGACTCGTAGCCGTGAATGACCTCCTTCCCGGCCTCGTGACAGAGGACGAGCCGGTCCGGCATCGACCCGTGGAGGATGCCGCAGGTGACGGCGGAGTAGGCGGGGTGGACGATGCTGCCCTGGCCCTCGACGAAGAGGTAGTCGTGCTCGTCGCCCTTCTCGAGGATCATCTCCTCGACCGCACCCGCCGTAAAATCGCTGACGACGCGGTCGATGGGGTTACCCCACCCCTCGATCATGATGCCGGTCTGGCCGGTGGGGATCGCGGCCGCGTCGTAGCCCGCCTCCCGCGCGTCGCGGACGAGTTCCATCGTCGTCGTCATCTTCCCGACCGAGCAGTCGGTGCCGACCGTGAGCACGACCTCGGCGTCGACCTCCTTCGCGAGGCCCTGGCTCACCGTCAGGTCCGCGGGCGGATTACGCACGTCCCAGAGTTCGCAACCGTTTTCGGCGGCGAGTTCGGCGAACTCCTCGTCCTCCTCGAGGAAGTAGTGCAGGCCCGCGATGACGTCGCAGCCGCGCTCGAGCGCCGTGCGGACGTCGTCGCGCCAGCTCTCGTCGAAACCGCCGCCGATGGGGGCGATGCCGATCAGCAGGGCGTCGACGGCGTCGGGCTCGAGGTCGGCCATCCCCTCGACGATGGGGGCGTCCTGGACGTCCCCGACGTGGTCACCGACGCGGTCGCCGGCGGCCGCGCGGTCGAGCACGGCGGCGACGTCGTAGTCACCGTATCGGAGAACACCGAGGGCCGTCTTGGCGCGGTCCGGAAACTTCTCGTGGGCGAGAATCGCGATTCGCATACGCACGGATTGGCGACCGCCGACTTAAGGATAGAGATCGGAAACGGTCACCTCCGCTCGTCCCTAACTATCTATCGGGAAGAACGACGACCCCGCTCAGACGACTCGCAGTTCGGTCGTGAAGAACGACCGGTGGGCGTCCTCGAGCGCGGGCTCCGGCTTTCCGGTCGCGTCGACCGCGGCGACCGCGTCGGGTTCGCGCGCCAGTTCGTCCGCGAGCGAGTCGACGACGCCGCGCTGTCCGACGAGGAACAGCCGCTCGCGGTCGTCCGTCTCGACGCCCTCGATCGCCTTTCGCGCGCGCTCGAGGTGGGCGTCGATCTGTCCGTCGCGGATGCGTTCGAACCGTGCCTGCGAGAAGCCGCCCTTGGAGTGGCTCCCCTTCACGTCGCTCTCGAAGCCGCGGTAGTCGACGCGCTCGCCCCCCTCGTAGACGCCGAGGGCGAACACGTCGGCGCGGACGAGCGCCAGCGCGTAGCGCCCCTGCGCGGTGGGGAGGAACCACTCGCGCTCGAGGCGGAAGCGGTCGCTCCAGACCGCCCCGGACGCGAACGCGCTCGCTCCCGACCGCGAGGTCGACCCGTCGCCCTCGAGGGTCGGCGTGATCGGCGGCTCGAGGGTCGTCGCGATCAGGCCGGCGTCGTCGAGGCAGACGAGACACGGGGCGGCGTCGGCCACCAGCGCGGCCCGTTCGCCGAGCGCGTCGCCGACAGCTTCGGGAACCTCGCCGTCGGCGTCGACCACGGCCGTCAGCGCGCCCTCGGGACCCGTCCGGAACGACTCGAGTCGGACGAGCACCTCCTCGAGTCGGGCACCCCGGAGCCGCTCGCGCCGTCGGACGGCGAGCCCCTCGGCGTCGTCGACACCCGCGGCGCCTCCCTGGAGTCGGTCGAGTTCCCCCTCGAGCTGGGCGATGCGATCCTCGAGCCGGTTGCGCTCCTCTTCGACCGACTGCTTCTCCCGAACCGCCTCCGCTCGTCGCTCCGCTTCGGCCTCGTACCGACGCTCCAACCGCTCGGTCTCCTCCTCGAGTTCGTCGATTCGCTCCTTGAGGGACGCGCGGCCGAGCAACTCGTCGATCATTCGGACGAACACGGGGAGCGAGACTACTTTTAGATGGGGGTTCCGACGGCCGACGGTAGCCCGGTCGACGGGCCGATTCGGACGCCGAACGGGACGATCCAGCCCTCGATTGAAGCGGTTCAGCCGGCTGCTAGATCGAGTCAAGCGGCGCTTGATGCGGGTGGCGGGACTCGACGGAATTCGGTACGGAGACGGAATTCAGTAGGAATTCCGATCGACTCAGGTGAGGTCCGTGCTCGAGTCCGCTCGCCACCCGCCGGCGAACTCGAGCAACTGCTCGGCCCGCTCGCGGCGGGCGAGGAACACCTCCGTCAGCGTCGGCGGGTTTCGAATCCGCGTCTCCTCGAGCATCGGTTCCGGAATCGCGAGCGTGTTCGCGGGGACGGCTCCGTCCCCGTGGACGGGGAAGTGCTGCGTCTCGAGTTTCATCACGAGCGGCGCGTCGAGCCGTTCGATACCCTCGCCCGTCGCGTACACCTCCTCGTTGATCCGTTCGTGCTGCTCGCTGTGCATGACCGCGCGATTTCCGTCGGTGGGGGTCACGTAGAGGCGTCCGAGATAGTAGCTCCGAGAGAACACCTCGAACATGGTAGACGTACACAAGGTCGGGAGCGACATAACAGTTGCCCGGATCGTTTATGCGGGCGCGCTTTCAGACCGGTCGACGACTCCCGAATGAGCCGAGGGACCGCCGTCGATGACGTCGGCGTCGGTCGACGGTCGCCACGGCGTGGTATCGTCTCGTCGTCGCCGGAGGGTTCCGGTCGTCGAGGGCATCCACCGGACGGCCTCGAGTCCGTGCCGGTTCGAGGGGACGGACAGCCGGCACGGACGGCTCGAGGTGATCGTCGGCCCCCGAACGACGGGCGTGGCCCGCCGCTTGAACGCTCAAAACGGATCTAAACGATCGAGGTGACGGAGTAAACGGTCCGAACGAAGATCCGGCTTTTTAGGAGGTCGGCGGATACCTACTTCTCGATGATCACGACCCGCAGCCTCGTTCTTTTCCTGGGGGTGCTCGTCGTCGGGCTAACGATCGGTCCGATCGCCGGCAGCGCGCTCGACGGCCCTGCGGGTTCCGACTCGGCGAACGGAGCCGACGTCGCGGCCGATTCTAACACCGATCTCGAGTCGGTGGCCGACGACGGCTCGTCCGAGAACGAGTCGGAGTCCGCCTCGGGGACGGAGACGACCGAGAACGAATCGGAATCCGCGCCGTCGACGGAGACGAACGTCTCTACGTTCATGCAGTCGAGCACCGCTGCTGCCGACGACGAGGTCGAATCCGGTCTCTTCCGGGCCAGGTACGAAAATGCGGATAACGGATCGCGGGCCGACGTCGTCACCGACCGAACCGAACGCCTCGAGGCCGAACTCGCGTCGCTCGAGGAGCAGTACGAGGCGGTGCAGGAACGACGCAATACCTCGAACGCGTCGCCTGTCGCCTCCGAGGCGCAACTGACGCGCCTGTCGGTCAGAATCGCCTCGCTCGAGTCGTCGATCGACGAAACCGAGTCGCGGGCCGAACGGGCGGGCGTCGACACGGAACGGTTAGACGAACTTCGCCGGAACGCGTCCGAGCTCAACCGACCCGAGGTGGCCAGGACGGTGTCGTCGATTCCCGGCGTAGGGCCGCGAACCGACGTCGGCGTTCCGGGCGGCCCGAACGGGAACGACACGGCCGCGGAGGCTCCCGGACGCGCGTCGAAGGATCGCGGGCAGACGGGAGCGGGAAACGCCTCGAGCGGTGATTCCGACGATCGAGGCGGCGAAAACGACTCCCGCGCGTCGGTGCAGTCCGCGTCCGACTCGAACCCGGACGGCGATTCGAACTCCGACGCCGACTCGGGCGAGAAGTCGGCCGACGACGACTCCGAGAGCGCGTCGTAAACCGAATTTCGATCCCCGCGAGGCACCACGTTTCGTCGTCGATCCACCGGCTTTCGCTCGTCACGTCGAGCAGACACGCTTTTCCGCGCCCGTCGCTAATCCTCACGCGATGGACTCCGCCGCGTTGTTGGACCTGCTGGGAAACGAAAACCGGAGACGGATCCTCAGGTTGCTAGCCCGGAAACCGTGTTACGTCACCGAAATTTCGGAGTACCTCGGCGTGAGTCCCAAGGCCGTCATCGAACACCTCAGGAAGCTCGAGGACGCCGGCCTGATCGAGAGCCGGGTGGACGATCAGCGGCGAAAGTACTTCCACATCGCCAGAAACGTCCGCCTCGAGGTGAACGTCTCCCCCTACGGCTTCGCGAGCAAGAGCGCCTACCCCTCGAACAACAGCTTCGACATCACGACCTGTCGCCACCTCTCCCTCGACGTCGTCTGCGACGAGACCGAGGAACTCGACAGCCTGCTCGCCACGCTCGAGGAACTCGAGCAACTCGAAAACGAACTCTCGCTGGCCCAGCGGTGGGTTCAGGGGCGGCTCTGTGACACGCTCGACCACATCTCGGAGGTCGTGGGCGCCGGGCCCGAGAGCCGCATCTACGCCGACCTGCTCGCGAGCATCCGGACGGAGCCCAAATCGATCGGCGACCTCGCGAACGAGATCGACGCCCCCCGCGAGGTCGTCGCCGACCTCCTCGAGCACATGGCCGACGAGGGGGTCGTTCGACGGACGGAACGGGGCTGGGAGCTGTCGACGAGCGGTTGAGTCGGATTGACGGGAACCTTTTCGGCTACTCGACCCCCTCGAGATCCTTCGAGAGGCCGGTTTTCAAATCCCGTCCGAAGTAGTACCCGACGAGACACGCGACCAGTCCGAGGCTGGCGCCGACGGCGACGACGGCGCTCCCCGACCCGGCGACGGTGATGACCACGTGGTTGAGCACCGCGGCGACCGCGCCGACGGCGGTTCCCGCGGCCGTCACCTCGAGGTAGCGGCGTTTCGACGTGACCAGTCCCAGGACGAAGGCGGCCGCGAAGAGGCCGATCGACGAGCCCGCGACGGGAATCGCCATCCCGCCGGCGAACAGCGCGGCGGCGAAGACCAGAATCAGCGTGAAGAACGCCTTCGGCGAGAAGAACGACTGCAGCGAGCGGCCGCCCCTCGAGCGCGACCTGCTCGACAGCGACGGCAGACTCGGGAGGAACGAGAGGCGACTCGAGTCGGACGACGCCGCGTCGTCGGTGGCGGTCGCCGTCGGGTCGGTCTCGGCCTCGAGTTCCGACGGGGAGTCCGCCGCGGACTCCGTCGTCGCGTCGCCGGACGCGCCCGCATTCGTCTCGGTCCCCGAGAGCAGCCGATCGGTCTCCTCGAGGAGTTCCTCGGTCGACGGAGAGTCCGAGGAGTCCCGGGTCGTCGTGACCTCCTCCGAGCGATCGCTCATGTGTCAACGCAGGCTGGCGAGCGTCATGGTCCTTTCCCCACCCGGAAGAACTCGAGTATTCGACCGATTCGAACGTGGCGCCGTATCGGCCCCCCTCTCCGCTGAGCAGGTGGGCTACCGGGTGGATCTGCGGGTTAAGAACACACTGAAAGCCCTCACCACCCTCGCGCCCGCTCAGTCGGATAGGGCCGCCTGACCGAACGCGAGGGCGGCTCACGGGTCGCTACGCTCCCCGTTCGCCAGACGCGGTTCTCGTTCACTGCGTTCACTCCGAACCGCGCGCGCTTCGCCCTTTCATTCCGCCAGGGGGCCTGCCCTCCCCCGTGGTCGCACGGCCCGCGCCGTGGCGCGGGCCCGTGCTCCCGGCCATGGAGAGCAGGCGCGCGCTGGCGAGCGCTCGAGTGACGGCGAGAGCGCGAAGTCGACTTCGTGCGAGGTCTTCGCTCGCACGCTCGCGAAAACGCCAAGGAACCTGCCTTTCCCCGAGTCGCGCGATTCGCCACGTCCGTGGCTCCTCGCGCTCCCGGCCACGTGGCTCGTGGCGCGGCGCCGAAATTGCGCGAGGTCTTCGCGAGTGTAACGAGCGAAGGCTTGGAAGTCGCAGCCCGCACAGCGAGCAAAGCGAGCGAGCAGGACCGTCTTCCAGTGGGCGAGCGAGCGAACGTAGTGAGTGAGCGAGTCGGATGGGGAGGGTGAGGCCGTGGGTGGAAATGAAAGGGGCCGGCCGGGGGCTTTCGGTGTCTTCGAGTCATCAGCGAGTCGCCTTCATACGGTTACACGACGATTTCCACGTTCCACTCCAAGCCAAACGGACGTCGAGTATACGTACGAGAGCGGTAGGTACTTTGCGCCGGCGGGGATACCGCCGACTATGACCGTCCAGTGGAAGCTGTTCGCCGACCTCGCCGAGCGCGCGGGCGACCGGCACGTCACCGTCGACGTCGGGGCCGGGGACACCGTCGAAGACGCCCTCGAGCACCTCCTCGAGGGACGAGACGAACTCCGGGATCGAGTACTCGACGACGACGGCGAGTTGCGCTCCCAGATCAACGTCCTGCGAAACGGCGCGAACGTCCTGACCGAGGAGGAGGGGCTCGAGACCGAACTCGAGGCGGACGACGAACTGGCGCTGTTCCCGCCGGTCAGCGGCGGGTAAGCGAAAACCGTGCCTACTAATCAGAAACTGGGTAATTGTTTACCCACTCCAGGTTGAAGAGGGGTCAAAACTCCGTCACGACCTCGATCCCGCGCGTCTCGTACTCGGTCATCGCCTCGAGTCGATCGGAGACCTCCTCGAGTCCCACTTCCTTCGTGACGAGGGCGCCCGGCTCGAGCGCCCCGGACTCGATCATCCGCAAGAGTTCGTCGTACCGGGAGGGCGGCATGCCCCTGGAACCGAGGAAGGAGACGTCCCAGCGGGTCATCGAGTCGATCGGCAGGGAGACCTCGCCCTTCTCCGCGGCGGTCGTCAGCCCCACCTGGACGTGCGTTCCACGGATGGCGAGGCACTCGATGCTGTTGCGGCAGGTCTCGGCCCGGCCGAGGGCGTCGACGGAGACGTGTGCGCCGCCGTCGGTCACGGCCTCGATGACGGCCGGGACGTCGTCACCCGGGTCCAGATCACCGCTCGCGTCGATCGTCACGTCCGCGCCGACCGAGGCCGCCAACTCGAGGGGCCCCTCCCGAACGTCGACCGCGACGACGCTCGCCCCGAGGGCGTCGGCGATCTGGACCGCGGCGAGGCCGAGGCCGCCGCAGCCGTGGACCGCGACCCAGTCGCCGCCGTCGACCTCGGCGCGGTGGGCCAGCGCGTGGAAGGCGGTGACGTACCGACAGCCCAGCGCGGCCGCGTCGGTCGCCGAAACCCCGTCGGGCAACGGCGCGGCGTTGAAATCCGCCCGCGGGACGTGCACCCGCTCGGCGAACGCGCCGGGCGCGCTCGGCTCGAACCCCAGCGCGGCGCCGTCCTCGCAGACGTTCCCGTGGCCCGTCCGACACTGGGGGCAGGTCCCGTCGCCCAGGTTGAACGGGACCGCCGCCCGGTCTCCGGGTTCGAGGGTCTCGACTCGATCGCCGACCTCGAGCACCCGACCGGCGGGTTCGTGGCCCAGGATCTGTCCGCGGGGGACCTGATCGTCGGCCCACTCGCCGTGGCCCATCCAGGCGTGCCAGTCGCTCCGGCAGATCCCGCAGGCCTCGACCGCGACGACGGCGCCGTCCGGATCCGGAGCGGGCGGGTCGACCGCGGCGATATCGAGCGGTTCGCCGTACTCCCGCAACACTGCAGCGCGCATACGCCTCGATTCGCCCTCGAGCGGTTAATCGTTCGGGCGTCGTCCGAGTACGAGTTGAAGAACGGATCGACTGACCGTTCAGCGACGAATACTCCGAAAGCCCCTGTCCCTCTCGACCCTCCGGGACTCGCTACGCACCTCACTTCGTTCGGTGCTCACGTCGTCCGGGAGGGATCGAGAGCGCCGGGAGGGCACGCTCTCCCGAGCATCGCGAACGCTCCGCGTTCGCTCAACGCCAGCCCCTTTCAGTCCCACCCGCGGAGGTTCGTTCGGTCCGCCGTAACGGGGAGAGCGGAGGGGTGCTTTCGGAGGTATTCGAATCCGGTACGGCGAAACGAAGCCCGCTTTCGCCGATCCGTGGCCCGCTATTGCGTCCCGGCGAGGTCGACCCCCAGCACGAACGCGGGTTCGTCGCCGATTTCGACGCCCGCGTAGGAGGCGTCGCTCACGTACCCGACCGTCTCGGGGATCATCACTCGAGTCTCGTCGGCCCCCACCACGGCGGCGTCCCGCGAAATCGCGGCGAACAGCGAGCGCGCGGCGTCGACGTCGTCCCAGGCGGCGACGCCGTACTCGGCCCACGTGGTCGGTTCGGCGCTCCCCGCATCGTCCTGGCCATCGCCATCGTCACCGTGCTCGTCGTCACCACCGCCGCTCGAGCGCTCGTACACCCGCGACCGATACGCCATCCCCGACAGGCCGTCGTCGCCCTCGACGGCGAACACCGCGGCCTCGTCGGCCTGGCGCTCGAGGTCCGCCCGCGTCACCTCCCGGAGGGCCCAGGACTGCTCGAGGTCGAGCCCCAACCCCCGTAACTCGTCTCGAGCCTCGCTGTGGGTCCAGTGGCGCCAAGCGGCCGTCGGGTCGCTCGAGACCGGCAGGGGCCCCTCGGCGTCGGAATCGGGGTCCGGGTGGACCCAGCGAACTTCGGTGATCGGCTCGGCGCCGATCGCCCGCGAAACGCCGAGGCCGGCGGCGTTCCACGAGAAGACCATCAGCCGGGCCAGCGTGGCCTCCCGCTCGCGGCACCACTCGAAGCAGGCCTCGTTGAGCCGCCAGCTGACCCCCTTCCGGCGGTGGGCGGGGTCGACCCGCATCCCCTGGAGCCAGGCCTCGTCCGAGGAGAGCAGCACGGCCTGGACGATGCCGACGACGGTCCCCTCGAGGTCGGCCACGAACGTCTTCTTCGGCGTCTCGCCCGCCTCGACGCCCCCCTCGCCCTCGATCCAGTCGTGGTAGACGTCGGGCAGGTAGTCCCCGCCCCGGTCGGTCCAGATGCCCTCGGTGAACGAGCGGACGTCGTCGTAATCGTCGTGGGTCGCCCGCCGGATCTCGAGGTCCGGCGTCGAGGGCGACCCGCTCGAGCGGTCGGCGTCGTGATCGGATCCCATCGTACCGAGTAGACTCGCACCGCCGCGGCGAAACAGTTTCCGTCGAGCGCACCTCGTCGGTTCCGTTCGTCGACCGGCACGAGGAGATCGAGTTCACGCCGCCGTGAACGATCGGGACGCTTATGTGTCCCACCGATAGTCGTGCCAGTATGTCTCACGGGAAGGACGGGCGCCTCGAACCCCTGAGCGGGTTCGGACGGGACCGAATCTCCGAGTTAGCGCGGGAACGAGCCGAACGCGTCGACGGACGGACGTCGGCGCTACGGTTCTACCTCGAGGGCGCGCTCCACGTTACGGCGGCGTTCGGGTGGCTGCTCGCGTTCGTCTCCGCCGCCGTGTTCCTGCTGACGCCGCAGTTCTCGATTCCGGTCCTCGAGTCGGCGACCGTCGTCGCCGTGGGCGTCGCGGTCGGGACCGTCGCTCGAGCGCTCGCGAGACGGGTGGCCAACCCGTCTGCGAAGTAGTTTCACTACAAATAGAAGTGGCGAACCCGATCGAAGTGGGGTGCGTCGATCCCTCTACACCGGAGGGGAACGTCTGTTGAATTCCACTAACGATTTCTGTCGGACTCCACGAACGGCCCCATTGCTCGTCCACGACTATCGAACGGTGATCGGCTGCTGATTCGGCATCGAACCGGGTAACGGCGGGCGGTCACCCGCCAGCAACCGGATACGGGGTCGCGATCACCCCACCGTCACGTCCCTCACCCCCGACAGCCACCCGCCGCCCTCGTCGCTCGTCGCCGCCACCCGCCGCCTCGAGGCGAGCAGGTGGCGAACCGCGCCGACGGTGAACGCGAGCGCGCCGAGGATCATCGGCGTGTCGCCGAGCGTCCGCGCCCAGAGCATGGTCTGGACGTCGTCGCGCTCGTAGAACTCGAGGCTCCGCGCGGCGGCGTAGCCGTCCTGGTAAGCGGTCTGCAGTTGCGCGAAGCCGATCGGGAGCAGCGAGGCGACGGTCATCACCACGAGACCGACGTTCGTCAGCCAGAAGGCCGCCTCGAACCACCGCGGCTCCCAGTCTTCCTCGGGCGTGACGACGCGCATGACGTACGTCCCGAGGCCGAGCGCGAGCAGGCCGAAGGCCCCGAACGTCGCCGTGTGGGCGTGGGCGACGGTGAGGTAGGTGCCGTGCTCGTAGTAGTTGATCACCGGCAGGTTCACGAAGAAGCCCAGTACGCCGCCGCCGACGAAGTTCCAGAGGCTCGAGCCGACGATGAACAGCAGCGGCAGCGCGTAGGGGAACGCTTCCTCCTGGGCCGACAGCGAGCGGTACTCGCCCAGGCCGCGGTAGAGGAGGAAGACGAGCGGGACGAACTCGAGCGTCGAGAACGTCGTCCCGATCGGCACCCAGAAGTCGGGGAGGCCGACCCACCAGTAGTGGTGGGAGACGCCGACGATGCCGGCGGCCATGATCGTGAACACCTCGAAGAGGATGGCCGTCTCCGCATCGGATTGCTCGACCAGTTCCATCGAGACCAGCGCGACGGAGATGACGGCGGTCACGAAGAACTCGAAGACGCCCTCGACCCACATGTGGACGACCCACCAGCGCCAGAACTCCGTCACGGCGATGTTGGTCTCGGGCGTGTAGAGCATGCTCGCGCCGAACATGAGCGCGATCGAGCCGCCCGCGTAGGTCATGAAGTGGCCCAGCCCCGTGGGGGGTTCGTCCAGCCCGCGGACGCTGCGGAGGACGAGGCCGGTCCAGCCGGCCAGCGCGCCGAGGAGCGACAGCTTCCAGACGCGGCCCGTCTCGAGGTACTCGAGGCCCTCGGAGCCGAGCCACCACCACAATTCGCCCTCCTCGGGGGTGCCGAGTTTCCCCTGTACGCCGAGCCAGATGCCGGCGAAGGCGCCGACCGTGGCGACCACGAGCGCGCCCAGGAGGACGGACGCGCCCTGGGCCTGCCACGGCGGGTCGCGGTCGGCGAACAGCCCTGGCAGGAACAGCCCGCCCGCGAGCCAGAGCGTCGTGATCCAGAGGACGCCGAGGTTCACGTGCCAGGTCCGGCCGATCGAGAAGGGGAGTAGCTCGACGACGTCGATGCCGAGCGCCTCGCCGATGCCGTAGAAGCCGGTGCGCTCGACGTAGTAGTGAGCCAGCAGCGCGCCGACGAGCGCCTGGGCGACGAACAGCGCGCCCGCGACGGGAACGTACCACGCCGCGACGTACTGGCTGGGCGTGATCGAGACCTCGTCGGGCGCGGGCACGTCGACCACCTCGGTCGTCGGTTCGGCGAACTCGAACGCGTTGTAGGCCCAGACGCCCGCGCCGCCGCCGGCGACCAGCAGCACGAGGCTGATCGTGCTCCAGACGACCACCTGGCCCGTCGGGCGGTTCCCCGTTCCCGGTACGTACGGCCAGTCGTTCGTGTAGGAGTGATCCGATCCCGGCCGCCTCGTGTGGGCCATCCACGCCGTCCAGCACGCGAAGTCGGCGACCCGCTCGGCCTGTTCCGGCGACTCGATGTACCCCTGCGGGATCCCCCGCTCGGGCGACCCGCCGTAGTACCGGTCCACGTACTGGTCGCGGATCCGCCGGTGAGCGTAGACCTCCGCCGCCGAGTACGCGGCGATCGACCCCTCGGCGCCCGATTCGTCGAGTTCGGCCTCGCTGTCGAGTTCCCGCTCCACCCGCTCGGCGACGACGGCCCGGTCGCCCACCTCGAGCGCATCGAACGACTCGCCGCCGCGCTCCCGGGCGTAGTAGTCGCGCATGAACTCGGCTTTCAGCTCGAGGGCGTCCGCGGTGAGGTCGACGCCGAAGTACGAGCCGTTGCCGAGCACCGAGCCGTGGTTCATCAGGCCGTTGGCCTGGAAGGCCTTCTTGCCCATCCGCACCTGCTCGGCCGTGACGACGGTCTCGCCGTTCGGCCCCCGCATCTCGTCGGGGATCGGCGGCGCCCGCTCGCGGGAGAGCCAGGCCCCGACCGTCATCGCGACGAGGTTCGCCACGAACAGCCCCACGAGCGCCTTCGCGCCGGTCGACCGCGCCCGGAGCGCCGAGAGGTCGGGGGCGCCACCGCCGACGTCCGTCTCGAAGAGCAGCACGTCGGCCACCTCGAGGAGCGCGCCCTGGAGGAACCTGGGGCCGTCGCTTCCGCCGGCCCCGCCAATTCCGTCTCCAGTGCCGACACCGGTGCCGGTACCGCCGATCGCGCCGCCGTCGCCCAACAGCGCCGACGCCAGTAGCGGAAGCGCGTCCGCGAGGGGACGGCCGGCCGTCGCGTCGTCCGAGAGCAGCGTCGTCGCCGCGACCGCCGACGCGGCGACCCCCCGGACGGAGCCGTCGAGGGGTCCGGAGATGGCCCCGGACGGATCGACGTCGTCTGTCTCGCGGTCGATCGCTCCAGTTGCACCCTCGTCCGCCGTGCCTCGCTTGGCATCGTCGGTGGCGCCCTCGAGACGTGTCTCGACGGTTTCGAGCGCTTCGGGGCTCTCGAGCGCCGCCTCGCGCGCCGACGCGCGGATGAGGTCCGGCAGTTCATCGGTCAGGACCCGTTCGACCGCGTGCCCGACGACCACGGCGTCGCGCTCGAGGACGTCCTCGACGGCGCCGCGGAGGGATCGATCCGGGTCGATCTCGAGGTCCGAACGCAACTGCGAGCAGACCTCGGCGAGCGCGTCGTCGGCCGTGCGTCCCGGATCGGCGTCGGCGGTCGACGCCTTCGAACGTCCCGACTCACCGCTCGACTCCGACGAGTCGTCGTCCCCGAGGCGCTCGAGGACGTCCGCGAGTTCCACCTCGACCTCGAGATCGGCCGCCACTCGGTCCCGTATCGCGGCCAGCGTGGCCTCGTCCAGGCGCGTCTCGTCGAGGTCGTAGCGACGCAGGAAGGCCTCGAGGGCCCGGTCGATCGGATCGCTCGGGGGTGGATCGCGCTCGAGATCGCCGTCGGATTCGGCCGAATCCGACGGGCCGGCGCCGGTTCCGTCCGACGGTGCGACGTGGGACCGGGGCCGTGGGTCGGCCCCGAATTGAGCGCGGCGGCCGCGATGGCCCTCGAGTGATCGTTCGCGCACTTCGTCGACCGATCGACCGGCGAGCCGCTCGCACAGGGCGTCGGCGGCCCGCTCGACGGCGTCGTCCGCCCTGGTGCGGGCCCCGTCGGCGCCGTCCCGGGCGGCGCGTCGAACGCGATCCGGGAGGTCGCCCTCTCGAGCGAGGCGGCGGACCCGACTCGAGAGGTCGGACGCGGCGTCGGCGCCCGCCTCGAGGCGGTTCGTCGCGGATGCGGTCGATCGTCGACGATCGGTTCCTCCGAACGTCGTCTCCGGCAAGAGGTTCGATATACCCATCTTCGGTTACACGTTCACCCGACACCGCTAGTGGCCAGCACGCGACGGATAACGGTGCACGTGTCGAGTGCAAGGACGGTAAAAGAATTCCACCGATCGGCGCCGGCAGAACCGGCGCTCGAGAACACCGAAACGAACGAAAAACCGAAACGGGGTGAACGGCGATTCGAACGGTCGTGGTCGCCGCTCCCGCTCCTCCTACTCCCAGGGGACCGACCGCTCCTGGATCTCGCCCGCCAGCGACGTGCGGACGGCTTCCTCGACGTTCTCGGCGTTCGCGAGCGCCCACATCAGCTTCACCTTCGCCGTCCCGGGAAGCACGTCCTCGCCCTCGATGACGCCCGCCTCGAGGAGGTCCCGACCCGTATCGTAGACGCGGTCGCAGACCCGGCCCTCCAAACACTGGCTGGTCATCACGACCGTCGTGCCGCCCTCGATCAGCTCCTCGATCCGGGGGATCAGATCGGTGTGGACGTGCCCGAGGCCGGTCCCCTCGATCACGAGGCCCGCCGAGCCCTCGACGACGTCGAGGAACGCGGGGTCCATCCCCGGGGTGAACTTGAGCAACTCGACGTCGTCCTCGAGGTCCGATTCGATGGCGAGGTCGACCGCGCCGCGCTCGCGGTAGTCGCGGCGGAACGTGACGTCCTCGGTCTCGTAGTCGACTTCGCCCAGGGGCTCCGCGCCGACGGTCTCGAAGGCGTTCCGGCGGGAAGTGTGGTTCTTCCGGACCCTGGTGCCGCGGTGGAGGGCGCAGACGTCGTCCGATTCGGAGGCGTGCATGCAGACGAGCACCTCCGCGCAGTCGCTTTTCACGGCTTCGACGGCCGCAACGGCGTTCATCACGTTGTCGGAGGAGGGCCGGTCCGCCGAGCGCTGGGAGCCCGTGAAGACGATCGGAACGGGCGTCTCGAGCATGAACGCGAGCGCCGAGGCGGAGTACTGCATCGTGTCGGTGCCGTGCATGACGACGACGCCGTCGGCGCCGGCCTCGATCTCCTCGTACACAGCCTCGGCCAGATCCTGCCAGAGCGGCGGCTCCATGTTCTCCGAAAGGATGTTCGCGACGACCCGACCGCGGTAGTTCGCCCGACCCGCCAGGTCCGGGACGGCCCGGAGGACGTCCTCGGCGTCGAACTGAGCCGTCACCGCGCCCGTCCGGTAGTCGACCGTCGAGGCGATCGTCCCGCCGGTCGAGATGAGCGAGATCGTCGGCAGGTCCTCGTCGAACTCGATCGCCGACCCCGCCTCGTCGGACTCGTCGTCCGCCTCGGTCTGGGCGTCTTCCACGGCGTAGGCGTCCGCCTCGAGCACCTCGACGTCGGCCTCGGCGCGGTCGATCCCGACGTTGTAGCCGCCCTCGAGTTTCACCACGAGATGTTCGTCGGTCGTGGAGGGGAGCAACACCCCCTCGAACGTGCGATCCGCGCGCTCGACGCGCACCCGGTCGCCTGCGTCTGCGTTCATCGTTGCTCCCCGATTGCGCGGCGTCGGACTTGAAAGCACGCTTTCGCCGCGTCGGCCGACTCGACACGCTCGAATTCAGAGGCGCATAATTGGGGGCTACCCACCTAACCGATGGACACTGTGAAAGCCCCCAACCGGCTCGAGTCAACGGAAGAGCGAAGCTCTTCCGAGCATCGCGAACCCTTCGGGTTCGCTCAACGCCTGGCGGCGTGCGCTCCTCGGTTCGCTGCGCTCACCTGCGGTGCTACCAGCCCCCACGCTCCTCGACCCGGCCGGCCCCTTTCAGTCCCACCCTCGGCCTCACCCTCCCCAGCCGACTCGTCCGATCGTTACACTCGCTCACTCGTCCACCGGAAGACACAAAGCGTCTTCCGGCGGATTGAAAGGACGGTGAGGGCTTTCGTCGTGGTCGTTCGAATCGATCACGTGGAGGAAGTGAAACTAGCGGTCTCTCGGTAGTCGTGTTCGAAGAGCTACCGTTCAGATAATCGTCGCAACGCTTCGGGTCGGCCGAGCACGTACGCGACGTCGCCTTCCTCGAGTCGCACGCCTTCGTCCGGAAATGCGACGATCTCCCGGCCGTCGTCGCCGCCCGCGCTCGCTCGGGCGGTGCGTTCGATCGCGAGGACGTGGACGGGGAGCGAGCCGACGGTCTCGCCCTCGAGCGCGGCGTACTCGCTCGAACCGATCGAGAGCGCGGTGACCGCCTCGTCGGCCGCCCGGAGGATCGAGACGAACTCGCGGCTCGCGTCCGGGCTGCCGGGCAGGGTGACCAGGCGGTAGGGTCGATCCGGCTCGAGCGCGCGGACTTCGTCCGCGTCGACGGCGACCGTCGCGACGTCCTCGGCGGTCCCGCGGAGTTCGCCGGACGCGACGCGACGACTCGAGCCGTCCTCGTCGACCGCCCAGATCCGGACCGCGTCGCCCGGCGTGGCGTCCGGGGCGGGATCGGCGGGAATCGCCACCGCGACGCTCCCCGGCGAGAGCGTGGGCCCGATTCCGGCCGGGCGGCTGCCCACCGCCAGGTACTCGACCGTCCCCTTCTCGGAGAGGTCGACGTCCACGTGTCCGATTCCGTAGTCCCGCTCGAGGCGCTCGACCAGGCGTTCGCGCAGGTCCGCCTGGGAGAGGCGGCGGGAGAAGAGCAGCGTCTCGCCCGCGAGCGCGGCCTTCGTCGCCTCGTCCACCGGATCGTACTCGTCGATGTCCTCGATCGTCTCGGGCAGCTCGAGGGCGTGGACGCGCCCCGCCGAGCGGACCAGCTGGGTGACGTCGCGTATCGTCTGCGGCGCGGCGGCGCCGAAGACGTTCGCCGCGAGGTGGTCGCCCAGGCGCCGCCCCCCGTCGGCGGCGATGGCGCTGACGGCGAACGCCGAGACGGTGTAGATCGCCGCCCCGAGGCTCAGCAGCTCCGTCTCGCCGATGATCGCGTCCTGCAGGGCCGTCTTGGTGTTGAGCCAGACCGCGACGATCGTGACGCCGGCCAGGATCGCCACCCCGTCGGCGATTCCCTCGTCGCTGTACCAGCGGTAGACGCTCGCCGTGATGGCCGCCGTGCCCCCCCGAGAGGATGGCGAAGCCGACGATCCGAACGACGGCGTCGACTAAGCCGGTCCGTCTCGGGGAGGTCAACCGTCGTCTGGAGGGCGACCTCCGCGATCATCGAACCACCGCCTCCACGAACGCCTCGAGTCGCGTCTCGGGTCCGGCGACGAACACCTCGTCGCCCGGCGAGAGCCCGCGTTCGATGCCGGGCGGGAACACCCAGCCGTGGCGTCGGCCGCGCGTCTCGCTTCCCTGCCTGCGGATGGCGAGGACGGTCACCTCGACGGCGAGGTCGGCCTCGTCCGGCGCCGAATCGGTCGCGACGTCGTCCGCCTGGAGCGCGGCGGCGTCGCCCGACCCGCCCCCGCCTGGTGCGGGTTCGTCGGCGGACGCGCGCTCGTCGCCGTCGGCGGTGGACGCACCTTCGGGCTCGAGGTCGTCGTCCGGTGACGCCGTCACCCGCTCGAGCACCTCGCTCGGCGCGTTCGGGCCGACGGCGAGCTGTCGAACGTCGTACCCCTCCCGCCTCACGAGCGAGAGCGCCTCGAACTCGCGACTCGTGCCGCGCGAGCGGACCGCGAGCCGGACGTGATCGGCCTCGAGCAGCGCCTTCGTCTCCCACCGCGAGACGGCGACGGTCACCCGTCCGGCGCCGCCGGCGGAGGTCGTCTTCGGCCGCGCCGGAGCCGCGGGCTGGGTCGCCTCGGCCTCCTCCGGACCGCCGTCCGTGACGGCGTCCGCCTCGGGGTCGTCGATCGGCTCGCCGGCGGCTTCCGGTTCGGCCTCGTCGGCCGCCCCGGAGGCGCTGAGCACGCGCCCGCGCACCTCCCGCGCCCCCGTCCGGATCGAGACCTCGTCGCCGCGGGCGAGTCCCGTCGGGACGAGCGTGGCGACCGAGACCGCCCGCTTGCCCTCCGGGACCCGCTTCGAGAGCCCGCCGGAAGGCGGCGCGGCGGCGATGGTCGCCCGGGCGCGCTCGTCGACCGTCACGTTCACGTCCGCGAGGTCGTGCTCGGTCCGGAGCCGTTCCTCGAGTCGGACCTCGAGTTCCGAGAGGGGGAGGTCGGCGGGGAGCTGCCACGACTCGGTTCTGAGCGCTCGCCGCAGGTCGCTCGGGAGCGGCGGGTAGCCCTCCACGTCGCGGATCTCGCCGGTCGGCCGGATCGTCACCCGCCCCATCGAGCCGACGAGTTCGACGACGTCGGCCGAGAGGGTTCGCTGGCGGAGGCTGGTCAGGGAGAGCCGCCGGGGGAGTTCTGCGCCCAGCTTGTCGCCCTGGTTGTGGGCGTACAGCGCGAGCATGAGGACGACCATGACGGCCACGAGGAGGCGGGGGGACTGGGTGATGGTGGGCTCGACGAGGCCGAGCAGGCCGCCCTGGACGCTGGCGATCGACAGCGCGAGGACGACCACACCGAAGCCGGGCAGCGTGACGCCCGTGAAGTAGCGGACCACGAAGCCGAGCGAGCCGGAGACGAAAGCCGGGACGATGCCGGTGAGCAGGCCGAGGTAGAGCCCGAGGAGGATCTCGACCGGTAGCGTCTCGACCGGGATCGACGTCATTGTGGGGCGGTCGTATGCGAGCGTTAAACCTGTACCGACCGCGGCCGGCGAGGAAGCGTCCGGCGGCGGGATTCGCTCGAGGGGGGCCGCCTCGAGTGGAGACGTTTAACTGACCCCGACGTAGAGTCGGTGGTATGGTCGACGGGCGGGTAATCGAGCGGGTCCCGGACAACTGGCGGTGGATCGTGACGACGCGGGCAGCGGTCGTGCTGGCGCTCCTCGTGGCGCTCCTCTCGGTGGTCACCGGGATCCTCAACATCGGCCAGGTTACCGTCGGCGGGCCGCTCGCGGGGGAGGTTCCGGAGGTCGTCCAGCGGATCGTCGGATTCACCGGCGCGCTGACCGGGTTCCTGATGGTGGCCAGCGCGCTCGCGCTGCGCCGCGGATTGCGCGCCGGCTGGTACGCGACGGTGGTCCTTCTGCCAGTCACGGCGATCCAGGGCCTGTTGCAGGCGAGCCGGTACTCGGTGCCGCTGGTGGTCCTCTCGCTGGTCTCCATCCCGACCCTCCTGCTCACCCGAAAGCGGTTCGACAAGCGCCTCTCGCTCACGACGACGCAACTGGCCGCCGGCGGCGCGCTGGTCGGCGTGCAGGCGTACGGCACGATCGGCGCGTACGCCCTCCGCGAGGAGTTCGACGGCATCTCGGACGTCCTCGACGCGTTCTACTTCACCCTGATCACCTCGAGCACCGTCGGCTACGGCGACATCGGACCGGAGAGCCCGCAGGCGGTCCTCTTCACGATGTCCGTCGTCGTCCTCGGCGTCGCCAGCTTCGGTATCGCCATCGGGGCGCTCGTCGGTCCGGCTATTCAGGCGCGAATCACCAAGACACTCGGAAAGATGACCGAATCAGAACTCGAACTCCTCGAGGGGCACGTCCTCGTGCTCGGCTACGGGGAGCTGACCGAACCGATCGTCGACGAACTCGCGAGCATCGACGAACCGTTCGTCGTCGTCACGAACGACCGCGACGTGATCGACACCCTCACCGAATACGACGTCCCGACCGTCGTCGGTAACCCGAGCGACGAGGACCCCCTCAAGCGGGCGAAGGTCGACCGAGCGGCGGCCATCGTCGTCGCCACCAACCACGACGCCGAGGACGCGCTCGCGATCCTCACCGCCCGTCAACTCGCTCCCGACACCCGCATCGTCGCCGCCGCGACCGACAAAGAGAACGTCCAGAAACTCGAGCGGGCGGGCGCAAACTCGGTGATCAGCCCCGCGATGCTCGGCGGCCACCTGCTCGTCCGCTCGGCCCTCGGCGGCGACGATTCGGCGCTGATCGATCGCATCCTCGAGGGCGACTGATCGTCCGCCAATCCCAACCGAGTTACCGATGGGGCGCGACGCGGTGCGGGGCCACAACTATGCTATTGCCACGCATACGAAGCGTATGTTATCGAGTGACAATCATTCGCCGCTCGACGACATCGCGTTCCTCGCGCGGTCCGAACGGCGCGTCGTCGCCCTCGACGCGCTCGCGGAGGGACCTCGCAGCGGGGCCGATCTCCGCGCGATTACGGACGCGTCGTCGTCCACGGTGCGGCGCCTGCTCCGCGAGTTCGAGGATCGGTACTGGATCAGACGGGACGGGAATCGGTACGAGGCGACGCCCCTCGGCGCGTACGTCGCGGCCGGAATGCGGGACCTGCTCGAGCGGTTCGACACCGAGCGAACCCTTCGGGGCGTCTGGCGGTGGCTTCCGACCGACGCCTGCGGGTTCCTCGTGGAGGTGGATCCCGAGTCGGACCTCGTCGTGACGGTCGCCGAGGCGGCCGATCCGTACCGGCCGGTGAACCGGTTCGTCTCGCTCCTCCGGGAATCGAGTCGCTTCCGGTTCGTCGGCTTCGATCTGGCCCTGCTCGAGCCCTGCAAGGACGAACTCGCGCGGCGGATCGTCGACGGCATGCGGACGGAGATCGTCGATCCGCCGTCGGTCGCGCGGTACGTTCTCGCGACCTACCCGGACCACTGCACCGGACCCCTCGAGAGCGGGAACCTCGCCGTCTGGGTGCACGACGACCTGCCGCCGTACGGGGTCTGCGTCTTCGACGAGCGGATCGCCATCTCCGGCTACCACCGCGACAGCGGGACGGTGCGCGTGCTGATCGACACCGACGACCCGAGGGCACGCGAGTGGGCGGAGTCGACGTTCGAAACGTATCGGCGGGAGGCGCGGTCGTTCCCCCTCGGGCCGCTCGCCGAGTAACCTGTCGACTCACCGTCGCCGTTCGTTCTCCCGTTCCGGCGCTGGTTTCATGACGTGACCGCCGGTCGCATCCTGCGCACGGGTCACGCGGTGGGTGCGCGTCAGCGGATGCCTCCTTCACCCTCGTCCTCGTACCTTCCTTCGCCGAGGGGTGAACAAAAATCATGGCAGACGACGCGCAAACGGCGAAACCGACGACAGCGCTGCAAGTAGCGTGCGACACGGAGGTCTCGGGCTGCGTCTTCCTCATGCGGACGGAGGCGGACGACAGGGACCGACTCGTTGAGATCACGCGCCAGCACGTCGCGGACCAGCACGGCAAGGAGTACAGCGCGGCCGAGATCGAGGAACGACACGTCCGGGAAGTGGAACTATGACCCGGCTCGAGGGGTGACGCGGATGGCCACCGAGCGGTCGACCGCGGAATCACACGAGGCGCTGATCGAATCCGACGCCCGCTTGCGGAACGGAGCGCTCCTGATGGCGCTCGCCGGGCTGGGGTTCGTCGGCTACGGCGCCGTCTTCCTGCTCAGGGCGCTCACCGGGAGCGGTTTCGAAATCGGCGTCCACGCGCTCGACGGGGTCACTCGAGGCGAACTGGCCGGCACGCACCCGGAGGTGGTCTACTACATCACTCACCTCCACGTCGCCCTCGCCGGGTTCATCGTCGCGACCGGCATCGCCGTCGCGGCGCTGGCCTGGTACGGCGTCCGAACCGGACAGGTCTGGGCGTGGGCGACCGCCATCGCGGCGTCGGTCGTCGCGCTCGCGATCGCCCTCCCGATGCACTACACCGGCGGCTTCGCCCACGACTGGGTGACCCACCTCGCACCGATCTACGTCGCGACGATCGCGTTCGTGATCGGCGCCGTGATGGCCCTCGTGAGTATGCGCGCCCCGACTCCCGCGGCGGAGTGACCCCTCTTCTCGCGTTCGCGGTCCCCGGTCCCGGTCGTGGATCGAACCGGGACGGCCGCTACCGACCGAGATCGCAGTGGACGATTGCCGCGCCCGCGTATCGAAACGCGGACTCGGGGAACGGTACGCGGATCCGGAGCACGCGGATTCGGAGCACGCGGACTCGATGCAACGTTACGCCGACTCCGGCGCTCCCTCGAGGATCTCGACCCCGCTCGAGGCGCCGATTCGCTCCGCGCCGGCGTCGACCATCGCCATCGCCTCCTCGTAGCTCCCCACGCCGCCGCTGGCCTTGACGGGGAGGTACTCGCTCATCAGTTCGACGTCCCCGACGGTCGCACCCCCGTCCGAAAAGCCGGTCGCGGTCTTCACCATCGCGGCGTCGGCGGCGACGGCCGCCTCGCAGGCTCGGCGCTTCTCCTCGTCGGTCAGCAGCGCCGTCTCGAGGATCACCTTCACCGGAATCGGGACGGCCGCGACGAGTTCCTCGAGTTCGGCGGCGACGGCGTCGTCCGCGCCCGCTTTCAGCCGGCCGACGTTGATCACGACGTCGAGTTCGTCGGCGCCGGCCTTCCACGCGAGGACGCCCTCGCGGCGCTTGACGTCGGACGCGTTCTGCCCGTGGGGGAAACCGACCACCGTGGCGAGCGTGACGTCCCCGTTAGCGTCGCGTTCCTCGAGGAACTCGGTCGCCTCCTCGACGTAACACGGCGGAATGCAGGCGTTCATCCCGTGCTCGGCCGCCTCCTCGAGCGCGGTTCGGGCGTCCGCCCACGTCGTCTCGGGGCCGAGGACGGTGTGATCGATCAGCGGGGCGAGTTCGCTGCGGTCCATGGCGGGCCCACGCGCCCGTCGGGCAAAATTCGTACGGATTGCGCGACGAGCGGTGTCCGGAGTACGGCGAGAACCATCTAGCGACGAGACGGGTGAGAACACCACGAAAGCCCCTGGAGGCGTCCGGTCGAAGGGCTTGCTGCGCGCGCTCCCTTCGGTCGCGTGCTAGCTGCGCCCGTCTTCCCGGACGCCACCAGCCCCTTTCATTCCCACCCGCAGTGGCAGTCCGGGCAGCCGACACGGGTGGGAATGAAAGGGGCTGGTGCGCTCGCCCGTTCTGACGACGCAAGCACCGCAGCGACGGGAGGAGCGAGGAGCACAGCGAGATCAGAACGGGCGAGCGCGCCAGGGGCTTTCGTAGTGTTTGGCGGTTCAGTAGAGATCCACGCTACTGGCAGCGTGGTACCCACGAAGGTCTCCGCAGGGCCGATTACGTTCACTCGAGGAACCGACATCAACCGGAACTTGTTAGTCGTTGGTCTGTACCTATCTCTGCATATGGTATTACCCGAGACGTTCTCGCTCCCGCCGTACTACGTGCTGGTTCCGCTGCTCGTGGCGCTGGCGGGCGTCTCCGTGATGCTGGTCGTCCTCGAACCGCCGGTGACCGACCGGACGGTGCTCGCGTTCGTCCCCTGGATGGTGCTCGGGTCGACGTTTTACGTGCTCTACCAGGTGGAGGCGGTTCCGTCGACGATCGCCGTGTTGTTCACCTCGCCGACGGTCTACGTGACCACGGCGATCGTCGCGGGGGGCGTCTGGCTGCTCGGGATCTTCCTCTACGCCGCGGGCCTCCAGCCGTCGATCTCCCGGTTCGTCGGGATCGTCGGCACCGTGTTCGCCGTCTGCTTCGTCGTCTTCACCCTCTACGCGAGCTGGCAGCGCGGCACCTTCCAGCCGTTCTGGCCCGTCATCGCCGTCGTCATCTCCGGCGTCGTCGCCGCCCTCGCCTGGCTCGCGCTCAGCCTCTGGTTCACCGAGGTCGCGGCCGTCACGGGCGCGACCGGCGCGCTCGTCGTCTTCGGCCACACCCTCGACGGCGTCTCGACCGCCATCGGCTACGACGTCATCGGCGCCGGCGAGGACGTCCCGGTCTCGCTCGCGATCCTCGAGTTCGGCGAGTCCCTTCCAACTGCGGACCTCATCGGCGCCGGCTGGCTGTTCGTCCTCGTGAAGGTCGCGCTCGCGCTCGTCATCGTCGGCCTCTTCGAGGAGTACGTCCGCGAAGAGCCCCGTCGCGGGCGCACCGTCCTCGCCCTGCTCGCGGCCGTCGGCCTCGGTCCCGGCGTCCACAACGTGCTCCTCTTTACGGCCGCGCCGTTCTGAGGGGGCCCGACGGTTCCCACCCGTTCGGTTCGCCCGTTCTCATCGTCGACCCCCGCTGTCCGCGAGGATCGACTCTCCCGACCCTCGCGGTCGGCGCCGGTGCGACGGCCTCACTCGCTATCGTTTTGGCCCCGCCCGTCGTTGTGCCGGTATCCGAATGCTCACGGTGTGTACTGCGGGCCACGTCAACTGGGACGTCACCCTCCGCGTCGACGCCCTCCCGGAACCGGACGGCGAATCGACGATCCGCTCCCGGACCGAGGGCGGCGGCGGCAGCGCGGCCAACGTCGCGGCGGCGCTCGCCTCCCTCGACATCGACGCCGTCCTGATCGGTAGCGTCGGCGACGACGAACGCGGCCGCCGCGCCCGGGCCGAACTCGAGGCCGCGGGGGTCTCCCTCGAGGGCCTCCGGGTGGTCGAGGGGGCGACGACGGCGACGAAGTACCTGCTCGTCGACGACGGGGGCGAGGTCGCCGTTCTCGGCGACGACGGTGTCAACGAGGCCGTCGGTCCGGGCGACGTCGATCCGTCGCTCGTCCGCCGCGCCGACCACCTCCACCTGACGAGCCAGCACCCCGACGCCGCCGCCGAACTCGCGGCGATCGCCGTCGACGCCGGCGCGACCGTCAGCTTCGATCCGGGCCGTCGCTTCGACGAGCGCGATTACGGCGAGACGATCGCGCTCGCCGACGTCGTCTTCGCGACCGACCGGGAGATCGAAACGGTGCTGGCGGACGGGGGCGAGTACGCCGGCACCGACCTCCGCGATCGGACCGTCGTCGTCAAGCGCGGCGGGGAGGGTGCGGTCGTCCACACGCCGACGGGGTCGTACGGGCACCCCGGCTTCGAGGTCGATGCGGTCGATACGACCGGCGCCGGGGACGCGTTCGCCGCCGGCTTCGTCGCCACCGTCCTCCGCGCCGACGACGTCGAGCGCGCGCTCGAGTACGCGAACGCCTGCGGCGCGCTCGCGGCCCGTCGGGCGGGGGCGCGGAGCGGGCCGACCGCCGAAGACGTCACCGACTTCCTCGACGCCGCGTTCGACGCGGCCGGCCGGTGAGTCCGCGTACGCGTACGACACGCGACGGGTGCTCGTTCTCGTCAAAGTACGACACGGGACGGTGTTCGTTCTCATCAAATGTCGTCTGACGGTAGCTATATACTCGGCCCCGTTGGCTACTCGCATAACGTCACGGAACGTGACGGAGAGACATGAAGGAAGGAAGGACCAGCGAGTTCGCTTCTCGGGCGCGAGAAACACGCGTGCGATACGAACGAAACGACGACGAACCACCGAGCGTCGCGGTCGCCGCTGCGCTCGCAGAGTATCACAACGAGGACGTCCTGGGGGGATCGTTCGTGCTGTACGAGCACGTCGACCCCGAGGCGCTCGACGCGCTGTTCGCCGACACGTACGACGGTCGGTCGCGGGCGAGCGGCGAGGTGCGATTCGACGTTCAGGGGGCGACGGTGTCTGTCGACGACGATCGCGTTACGGTGGAATCCACCGGGTACGCGACTCGCTGAGTTCGATTCGACGGACGCCCGTCTCCGTTATCCGTTCCTCGAGGCGCCGGCTTCGACCGGTCGGCGGTCGGCGCGGCCGCGACGGAACGTTTTTTCACGCACACGTCGGAATCCGGGAGTATGGCAACCCAACCGCACCTGCTGGTCGACGAGGGGCAACTGTCCGATCTCGCGCTCATCCCCGGGGATCCGGGTCGAGTCGACCGCATCGCGAGTCACTGCGAAGACGCCGAGACGGTCGCGGAAAACCGCGAGTACAAGGTGGTCAACGCCACCTACGGGGGGCGCGACCTGACGATCTGCTCGACCGGCATCGGCTGTCCCTCCGCGGCCATCGCCATCGAGGAGCTGGCCAACGTCGGCGTCGAGACGTTCGTCCGGGTCGGGACGACCGGCGCCCTCCAGGCGGAGATCGAGATCGGCGACATGATCGTCGCCACCGGCGCCGCCAAGAACGAGGGGACGACGAAGCGCTACGAGGCCGCCGAGTTCCCGGCGGTGCCCGACTACCGCGTCCTCTCCGCGCTGGTGGACGCCGCCGAAGCGAACGATGAGTGCGCGGCCGGACAGGCCGCGAAGAGGGCGAACGGCGACGTCGTGAGCCGCGTTCACGTCGGCCCGATCGCCTCCGACGACGCCTACTACGCCGAAACCGACGACGCGGTCGACGACTGGGAGGCCGCCGGCATGCTCTCGGTCGAGATGGAGGCCGCGGCCGTCTTCTCGCTCGCCCGCCGGAAGGGCCTTCGCGCGGGCGCGATCTGCACCGTCGACGGCAACCTCGTGAAGGGCACCCAGAAGGGGACGAACACCGAGGACGACGAACTGCCGGAGAAGGCGAAGAACAACGTCGGCCGCGCCATCGACATCGCGCTCGAGGCCGCGACGACCCTCTGAACGGCTCCGTTTCGGTTTTCGATCCCGCGTATTCCGGTTACGCGAACGCGCCGCGCGCGACGAGTCCCTCGGCGAGCGCCGTCGTCCGCTCGGTCAGTTCCTCGGTTCGGTCGGCGGTCCCCGTGAGGCGCGCGTTGATCGTCGTGCACAGCGACTCGAACGTGCCGTGGCGACCGTCGGCGTCCGCTCCCCCGGCGTCCCGAGGCCACGCGGGCCCGACCCGTTCGAGACCGCAGACCGAACATCGGTCGGCCGAACTCGACTCGAACGCCTCGCCGCAGCCGTGACACAGTCCGACTCCGTTCGCGACCGTCTCCGTGAGTTCGACGACCGCGCGGAGGTCCGCCTGCAGCGCGGTCGCCGTCTCGAGGAACGCCGCGAGGTGCGGTCCGACGTCGACCTCCTCGTCGCCGCCACCCGACTCGTCCCCGTCGGAAACCTCGGGTTCCGCCCCCTCGAGTCGGGCGAGTCGGGCGTCGACGCCCTCGAGGGCGAGGGCGACCTCGCGTCGGGCGTCGACGAACGCGGCGACGGCGTCGGCGGCCTCGTCCCCGTCACCGGCGGTCGACGAACCGTCCGCCGCGGACTCGAGGGCGCCCGGAAGCGCGGTCGCGACCGTCGCGAGGGAGGCGACATCGGAGATCGCCGCCCCCTGGCGCTGCGTCGTCGCGCGGATCGAGGAGAACAGCTCGTCGTCCGCGATCGATCGCGGTCCGCTCGCGTCCGGACCCGCCCGGAGGGTCGCGAGACAGCTCGCACAGACGGTCACGAGCGCGCTCTCGTGGACCGCCACGTCGTCGCCCGCGTGGTCGACGTCGTCGCGCTCGGGAACCGCGGTTCCGACGGGGTGGACGCGGAGGTCCGCCGCGTCGTCCGTCGCACCGCACCGTCGACACGCGTGCTCGTCTCGTTCGAATACGCCCGCTCGGTCGGGGTGGCGCCTGGGGGATGTCACGCGCGAAGTGAGACGACGTGACGTCAAAAACGCTCCGGCTACCGTGACTGTCAGGACGGATTCTCCGCCGATTCCGTCGCGTCACGGTCCCCCGTGGTGGGTCCCACGACGAACTCCGCGTGCGAGCGTACTACAAACGGGGGCGTCGTAGGGTCTCACATGGCAGACGATTCCTACGACCGTGCGTACGCGGCGGATCGCACCGACCTCGCGGACCTGTTCGCCGAGTGCGCCGACGCGTTTGAGCGGGGGCGGACGCTCCGGCTTCGGACCGGCGAAGAGACGCTCTCGATCGACGTTCCCGACCGCGTCACCGTCGAACTCGAGGCCGATCGCGACGAGGATTCGCCGACGCCGACCGCCGGGCTTGAGATCGAACTCGAGTGGGAGGACGGCGGGGACCGCTCGAGCATCCGAGTGAAATCCGACGAGGAGGAGGACGAAGTGAGTCAGGACGGGAGCCAGCGAGGCCGGTCGGCCGAGGAGGCGACCACCGACCCTGGAATGGCGACGATGCCCGTGGAGGCGATCGCACGGTCGTCGAGGCGAGAGGCCTCGGAGGGGTCCGACCCGACGGAGGCGGACGAGCCGGTCCCCGCGACCTCGGAGGCCGACTCGGGTCGAACCAGCCGCTTCGAAGTCTACCGCGATCGCGCGGGAGAGTGGCGGTGGCGGCTCGTCCACTGGAACGGGAACGTCATCGCCGATAGCGGAGAGGGGTACGCCTCGCGGTCGAACGCCGAGCGCGCGGTCCGCGGCGTGATGCGAAACGCCCCCGGCGCGCGGATCGAACGACTCGAACCGGAGGAGTGACCGGCGGTCCTCAATCGGCGGTGTGGCCGTCGGAGTCGACCGTCTGATTCCGCTACCTTGCGATCGCCGGGTGGCCCATTTTCTACTCCGTTTGCGTCTCCCTCGTATGGGTCGCACAACGCTCATCGAACCCGTACTGGAGTGTCCGCTGTGCCACGACGGCTTCGACGCCGAGTCGGACCGTCGCGAGCACATGCTCGCCGACCACGACCCGGAGGAACTCGTCACGCAACTGCTCGCGCACGTCGACGCGTACGAGGAACGCGGCCACCGCGTCTGACGCGCGAGCGCGCAGGGTCGGCGCACCTCCCGTCGTCATCGTTGCGGCGCTTCCGTCCGCAACGGGTTCGCCTCGCCCCCCTCGTTCGGTTTGTACTCGATCGTCGGCCGAGCCTCGGCGGGGATCACGTCGTACGATCGGAGCAACTCGAGGATGCTCGCCGTGCCGCCGAAGTCTCCGCGGTACCGAATAAAACACCGCGGAATCGTCACGACGGACTCCTCGGGGGTGTAGTCGACGTTGCGCGAGAGGAACCACTCGGCGGTGAAGTCGAGTCCCTCGTCGATGTCGCGCGACGAGTAGACCATCAGCGGCGGATCGTGTTCGCCGCCGGTCTTCAGCGCGAAGTGAACGCGCGGATCCACCCGCTCGACGCGGAACCGGCGTTCGAACGGCGACGGAAACGGCCGCGGCAGGTAGCCGAGCCCCAGGGGGTGTTTCGACCCGCGGAGCATCCCGTGGTGGATGTCCGCGAGGCTGAGCCAGACGCCGGCGACCGGCACCCGATCGCGGGCGAAGAACTTCCACCGCTCGAGCGGACCGCCCTCGAGCGCCGACGGCTCGTCCGAGAGCAGCAAGTGGGTGTAGGCGTTGTAACAGTTGAGCCAGAACGCGAGTTTGTCGGCGCGCCCGGTCAACGCCCGTTCGAGCCGGGACTGCTCGAGCGACGTGAGGTACGCTCGAAGCCGTTCCACGTCACCGCCCGTTTCGACCGCATAGAGGAGATCTGCCGGAAGAGAAGCCGGGTCAAGCTGGGTGGACATTCGATACCCACTAGTCCCACGGGTATCTTGAAAGCCTGTTCAAGGTTCGAGAGACAGTCTCTCTCAAGGACCGTTTCCGGGGGTGAAGACCGGTACCGTCGCGTGAAGATCGGAACCGCGGGGTGACCGTCGAGGTTTCATCGGATCGACCGTCGTCGGCGCGCTGATCGCGACGACCGACGCCGTCGACGATCACAGCGGTCGACTCGGGATAGCGGACGAGGCGGCCCGATCCGACCGGCTCGTTCCGGCCGTCGCGCCCACCCGAAATTCGTCGTGCTTTTGCCCGCCGAGGCCCCAGCACGTGATACGCGAGGCACGAATGGCCCGGTACCACATCGAAACGTACGGCTGCACGTCGAACCGCGGGGAGAGCCGCGAGATCGAGCGGCGGCTCCGCGACGCGGGCCACTACCGGGTCGAGGGCCCCGAGGAGGCCGACGTCGCCATCCTCAACACCTGCACCGTCGTCGAGAAGACCGAGCGCAACATGCTCCGCCGGGCCGAGGAACTGGCCGACGAGACGGCCGACCTGTTCATCACGGGCTGTATGGCCTTAGCCCAGGGCCCGGAGTTCGACCGGGCCGGAATCGATGGCGAGGTCCTCCACTGGGACGAGGTCCCCGAGGCGGTCACGAACGGCGAGTGTCCCACGACGACCCCCGACGCCGAACCCGTCCTCGACGGCGTCGTCGGCATCCTCCCCATCGCCCGGGGCTGCACGTCCAACTGCTCGTACTGCATCACGAAGCACGCGACGGGCAAGATCGACTCGCCGCCGGTCGAGGAGAACGTCCAGAAGGCCCGCGCGCTCGTCCACGCCGGCGCGAAGGAGATTCGAATCACCGGCCAGGATACCGGCGTCTACGGCTGGGATACGGGCGAACGAAAGCTCCACGAACTGCTCGAGCGCATCTGCGAGATCGACGGGGACTTCCGCGTCCGGGTCGGGATGGCCAACCCGAAGGGCGTCCACGGCATCCGCGAGGAACTCGCTCGAGTCTTCGCGGAGAACGAGAAGCTCTACGACTTCCTCCACGCGCCCGTCCAGTCCGGGAGCGACGACGTGCTCGGCGACATGCGCCGCCAGCACCAGGTCGCGGAGTACCTCGAGGTCGTCGACACCTTCGACGCCCACCTCGACTACTGGACGCTCTCGACGGACTTCATCGTCGGTTTTCCGACGGAAACCGACGAGGACCACCGCAAGTCGATGGAACTCCTCCGCGAGACCCGCCCGGAGAAGGTGAACGTCACCCGCTTTTCGAAGCGCCCCGGCACGGACGCCGCGAAGCTGAAGGGCCTCGGCGGGACGATCAAGAAGGAGCGCTCGAGGGAGATGAGCGAACTCAAGCGAGAGATCGTCGGCGAGGCCTACGCCGAGATGGTCGGCGACGTTCGGGAGAACTGCCTCGTCGTCGAGGAAGGCGTCGCCGACTCCGTGAAGTGTCGGGACTCCGCCTACCGCCAGATCATCGTCCAGAACGCGGGCGAGCGCGGCCTCGAGCCCGGCGATTTCGTCGACCTCGAGGTGACGGCCCACGAGACGATGTACGCCTTCGGCGAGCCGATCTAGGCTCGAGCGAACCGGCCGACCGTCGCCCGTCCCGACCGGGGGACAAACACCCAAATATCGCGGCTGCATAGCACACACCGATGAGTAGCGGGTCGTCACGCGTGAGCCTCGCCGAACCGTTCGTACCGACCGCCGACGGGCCGCGTTCGCGGACGTCGACGGCCCGAGGAATCGACGGCGGCGACGAGTTCCACTGATGACCGTCCGCGTCACCCTCCTCGGAACCGGCGACACGACCGGCACGCCGACCGTCGGCTGCGACTGCGACACCTGCGAGGCCGCTCGCGAACGGGGCCTCGAGCGCACCCGCTTTTCGGTCCACGTCGAGAACGAGCGCACCGGCGAGTCACTGCTGGTCGACTTCAGCCCCGACTTCCGGTACCAGTTCCTCCGGGAGGACGTCCCGCTCCCGGACGCGGCGGTGATCACCCACGTCCACTTCGACCACCTCGACGGCCTGGGCAACGCCTTCCGCGTCTTCGACTCGCTCGAGGTGTACGCCGCGAACGAGACCGACCCCGAGACGGGCGAGAGCGTGGCCGAGACGGTCGCCTCCGACTACCACTACCTCGACCTCGTGGACGTCGTCCCGACGACGCCCCTCGAGCCGACCCGTATCTGCGGCCTCGAGGTGACGCTCGTCCCCGTCGTCCACCCGCCGCTGGTCTGTTACGGCCTCGCGATCGAGGACCCCGAGACGGGCGCGAAGCTGTCGATCTCGGGCGACACGAGCTACGCCGTCCCCCAGGAGTCCCGCGACGTGCTCGCCGACCCGGATCTCTTCCTGGCCGACGCCATCGTCCCGGCCCACCTCTGCGAGTACCACCCGATCGGCGGCCGCCACGAGGACGACGACGGCGTCCCCCGGACGTTCGGCACGAAACACATGACTCGAGAGGGGGCGCTGGACCTCGCCGACGAACTGAACGCCGGGCTGACGCGGCTCGTCCACCTGGCCCACTTCTACCCGCTCGAGGAGGCGTTCGAGGACCCGCTGGCGCTCGACGGCGAGACGTACGTCCTCGACGGCGAGTCGCTCGAGCGCGTCGACTGATCGACCGGCGGGTCGTCCCCTCGATCGGCCACCGCTGGTTACTCCTGTACGGCGAGGTCCCCCTGCGAGTTACCGATTGACGCAGATTTTTATATTCGCGAAAAATTGTTAACGACCATGGCGGACACCACTCCGGTAATCGTTAGCGCGGTACGGACGGCACAGGGCAGGGAGGACGGCGCGCTCGCGGCGTTCCGCGCCGAGGACATGTCGATCCCGCTCGTCAACGAGATGCTCGCGGAGACGGGCCTCGCGGGCGAGGACGTGGACGATCTGATGTGGGGCTGCGCCCAGCAGCGCGGCGAGCAGCGGACGAATATCGCCCGTCAGGTCGCCCTCTTCTCGGACCTCGGCGAGGGGGTGGCGGCGACGACCATCGATCGTCAGTGCGCCTCCTCCGCGCAGGCGATCATCAGCGCCGCGGACTCGATCGCGGCCGGACGCCATCAGGCGGTCTTCGCCGGCGGCGTCGAGAGCATGAGCCGAGTGAAGATGGGCGCCGCCGAGAGCGGCGAGATGTACCCGAAACTCGACGAGGAGTACGGCATGGAGAACCTCATGATGGGGATGACCGCCGAGAAGGTCGCCGAGCAGTACGACATCAGCAGGGAAGACCAGGACGAGTACGGCGCTCGCAGCCAGCAGCGCGCGGTCGAGGCGACCGAGGAGGGCCGTTTCGACGAGGAGATCGTTCCCATCGAGACCGAGGACGGCGTCCACGACGAGGACGAAGGGCTCCGCCCGGGAACGGACGTCGAGACGCTCTCCGGTCTCCCGCCCGTGTTCGAGGAGGACGGAACGGTCACCGCCGGTAACGCCTCCCAGATCGCCGACGGCGCGGCCGGCGTCCTGCTCACCAGCCGCGCGTTCGCGGAGGAGCGCGGCCTCGAGATCCTCGCCGAGGTCGGCACCAGCTACGTCGCGGGCGTCGATCCCACGATCATGGGCGTCGGCCCGGTACCGGCGACGGAGGGTCTGCTCGAGCGCGCCGGCCGCGACATCGACGACTACGGCCTCGTCGAGATCAACGAGGCGTTCGCGAGCCAGACGATCTACTCCCAGCGCGAACTGGGCATCCCCGACGACCGCCTGAACGTCAACGGCGGCGCCATCGCCATCGGCCACCCCCTCGGCGCGTCGGGCGCCCGACTCCCCGTCACCCTGATCCACGAGATGCGCCGCCGGGGCGTCGAGCGCGGCATCGCGACCGAGTGCGTCGGCTTCGGGCAGGGGGCGGCGATCGAGTTCAGTCTCCCCTGAGTCGAATTGGTCGTTCCGGCCGTTTGGTCCAGCTTTTGCGAGGGAGGAACGGAGTGACGACCGAGACAAAAGCTGGTCGCGTCAGGGTGTGGCGATCGAGTTCGGTCTCCCCTGAGGGGTTGACAGACGGCTTTTCGTCCCGTTTCGGGAGTGCGCCCTCGAGCGTCGAGAGAGGCCGTCTCAGGGTGGGACGATCGAGTTCTCGCCGGTACGGGAACGACTCGAGCGGTAGACGGCCCGCGGTCGCGCTCGAGTCCGTCGCCGGAGATACTGGGGGAGCCGGGAGACGAGTCCCACGGCGGCGTTACGCGTCGCCGGTGTCCCCGCCGTCCTCGCCGTCCCCGTCGTTCTCGTCGTCGTCCGCGTCGTCGTTGGATTCGCCCGCCTCGGAGTCGGGGTCGTCCTCCTCGTCGTCCGGCTTCTCGTTTTTCTCGTTCCCCTTCGCGTCGACCTCTTCGACGTCGACGTCCCTACCCGCGACGCCGCTCTCCGAGATCACGGGTTTCAGGATGTAGCCGTTTTCGCGGCCGCGCTCGACCACGTTGATGTCGAACACGAAGTCGACGCCGCCGTCGGCATCGATCTCGAACGGCTGCGTGATCTGGAGTTTCTCGCTGGGCACCTTCACGTTCGCCGGCTCGCCGTCGACGATCCCCTCGACGTCCGAGACGTGGAGTTCGATCTTTCGGTAGGTGCCGGCGGGCAGTTCGCCCTCGAAGACGGAGATGGCCTTCTCCCCGACGACCTCCGTGAGGTCGACGGTCGCGCCCTCGAGGTCGAGGACGGAGAACCCTCGCTCGACGTCGTCGCTTTCGTCGTCCGTTTCGTTTTCGTCCGCGTCTTCCCCGTCCGACGCCGATTCGTCGCCGTCTCCGTCGGTCGAACCTCCGTCCGTTTCGTCGTCTTCGCGTTCGCCATCGGCCTCGCGTTCCTCCTCGTCTTCGTCTTCACCTTCTGCGCCGCCCTCGTCTTCGTCGTCGCGTTCCCCGTCGTTCTCGTCGTCCTCGTCTTCGTCGTCGCCGTCGAAGACGCGGGCTTCGTCGAGGGTGACCTCGAGTCGGTCGAAGTCGCCGATATCGGCCGGCCTGTCGCTGATCAACAGTCGGAAGGCGCCGCCGTTTTCGTCCGCGGACTCGTCCGAGTCCGTCTCGTCGTCGTTCGATTCCGCCGGCGACCGCTCCGCCGCGCAGCCGGCGAGCACCGCGGCACCGACGCCGCCGCCGACCGCCAGGAACGTCCGGCGGCCCACGTCGAGTACGCGTCGCCCGCCGCTTCCACCGCGGTCGTCGATCGTTCGTTCGTCAGTCATCGCCTCGTCGGAGGACATATCAGGATATATGATTGCCGCTCGTTTTGCCCCCTCAAAACCGTTCTAAACGTTTTCGACCCGGTGTGACGTCCGTCGATCCTCCGTCCACCCTCGTCCGAACTGGGCGGTCCCGATCGTTAGATCCCGGAACGTCGAACGAGCGCGGAGATCTCGCCTCCGACCAGGCGACGCCCCTGTTCGTAGACGCGTTCCCAGTCCCCGACGAACTGGTCGTAGACGTCGTCGTCCTCGATCCGGAGGAGCGCCTCGTGGTTATCGCACAGCCCGGCTTCGCTCAGGTTCTGCGAGCCGGTGTAGACGAGGCGTCGACGTTTCGTTTCGCCGTCCGCGTCCACGTCGGCGTCGACGAGCATGGTCTTCGAGTGGACGTTCGGCGATTGCCCCGGCGTCAGTTCCCCCAACGCGGTCGACGGATACTCGAGCACGTCCGCGCCCGCCCGTCGCAGGTGCGGGACGATGGCGCGGCTCTCCTCGTCGAGGATCACCTCGACGGTGCAGCCCCCCTCGACGAGTTCCGCGATCCGTTCGACGACCGCGGACCGTCTCGGCGTCCAGATCGAAACCACGAACCTGATCGTCGCGTCGCGGCTCGGGGTAACGCGCTCCAGCGCCTCGAGGTGGGTGTCGACGTCCGAGCGCGGCGAAAAGTACACCGTCGCCGCGTCGGTTTCTTCCGTACGATTGTAGTTCGGATCGGTCTCGCCGGCGACCATGTCGTCCCAGTACATCCGATAGGCGTCGTACAGGTCGCCGTCGTCGCGAACCACGACCGACGTGTTGTGGCGGTAGCGCTGGGCTATCGTGAAGTTCGACGAGGACTGGAGGACGACCTTCGACGTCCCGTCTCGCAGCTCCTCCGCGAGGAGGAACTTGTTGTGATCGATACCGTCGCCGGTCGCGCCGCCGACGGTGACCGACGCGCGGTCACCCCCGCCCTCGAGGAGCAGCCGCGTCGCGTCCGTCTCGGCGCTGCACTCGTCCACCAGCACGTTGACGTCCACCCCGCGATCGGCGGCCGCGATACACGCCCTCGCCAGGCTGGTGAGCGTGAACGTGTACGTGGCGAGGTGCACCGCCGTCCCGGACGCGGCTCGGCGCAGCAGGTCTTGTACCGTTCGTTCGTGGACCACGTCGGGCACTCCGAACTCCGACGGGTAACTGAAAATCGGCTCGATTCGTGGGTCGGCCTGGCGGGTCGCCGCCACCGATATCGCGTCCGATCCGAATCCGAGCGAACCCGCCAGACCGACCGAACCGATCGCCGCGAGGAGCGATCTCCGACTCGCGTTCGGGAGGAGCGCCTCGACGGACCGACGCCGCGTGCGTCCGCTCGAACGCGAATCGGCGGGTCGTTCGTCGGATCCGGGTTTCGGTCGACGATCCGGGGTGGTCTCGCGGTTCATCGGGCGAAGGGAGGGATCGCTCGATGCGTCTCACGACGGGCGCATAGCCGTCCCCGTGAACCAGTTCAGCGTTCACACCCCGGCGGCTCGTCTTTCCCGAACGGCGGGTTGTTCGGCGGATCCGAATCGCTCGAGGGGCGCTCCCGACCGGACGTAGCGGTGCGTTCGTCCCGGCGAGACGAGGTTATCCGAATTGATCCAGCCCCGATTGCCGGTGCCGCTTCCCGGTCGGAACGGCGACCCACGGCGTCCGGCGGTCGCGCTCGTCCTCGAGGTCAACCTCGGGCGCCGACGCGGGTTCGTACCCCGGACACGACGGCCCGCACTCCGAATCGGCGTGGACCGGCCGGCCCTCGAACGCGCAGTGGGGCAGCGCCGCCCCGCTCGAGTCGTCGGGAACGCACGACCCGCACGCCGGGAAGTCGTACGTACGCCAGCCCTTGCCGTAGGCGCGCTCGGCGATTCGCCGCCGCGTTCGAGCCTTGTCGTCCGGAGAGACGACCGCGACGTCGGTGCGACCCGGGGAGTACTGCAGCGGTTCGATCCCCGGTTCGTCGACCGCGAGCGGTTCGGGGTCGCGGATCACGTCGATCTCGAGCGGTCTCGACTCCCCTCGACCGTGCACGCGCCAGACGCCCACCTCCTCGGGGAGCCGGTTCAGGTGGGCGCGCGTCACGTAGCTCTCGGTCGCCAGGATCGCCTCGTCGACGAGTCCGAGGCTCGCGTCGAGACGAAGCTGGGCCTCGAGGTCGCCCGGCGTCCCGAGGTCCGGCTTGTTCTCGATCCCGACGATCCGACCGAACCAGTCGGGGTAGCGGGCGACCTGACGGACGTACTCCCGCCCGTTCCGCAGTTCGGATTCGAAGAAACCGATCTCGAGCGCCCGTTCGGTCGCCCGTCGGGCGCGATCGGGGTGGCAGTCGAAGGCGTCCTTCCAGTAGCGCGCCCGTCCCGTGCCGACGTCGGCCTCGATGGCGGCGTCCGGGATCGCTTCGCTCGCGATCGCCGCACGTTCCTCGAACTCGGGTCCCGACTCGACGCAGACGATATCGAGGATCCGCCCCCCGGGGTTCGCGACGCTCCCGCCGAGTTGCCGGGCGACGACGTCGTCCCCGCGGGCCTCGAGGCGGGCGCACAGCTCGAGTTCGAAGGCGAACTCGGAAACGGTCGGCGACACGAGCGGAGGGTAGGCCGCCGACGAGAAAAGTCGTCGGGTCCGACTCGGATCGCCGGGGGCGGCCGGGCCGGGAACGACGGTCGGACCGTCGCAAGCAACGGCGACTTGATCGACGGCCCACAAGGCCGGATCGAATCGGTCAGCCGGCGCGAGAAACCGCAGTCGTCGCCACCGCGCTCGGCCGCCCGCAGAACAGTAGGTTTATCAAGCGCACGGCGGAAGCTCTACTAAGATTACTATCGTCTTATGGCAGGAAATCGACAACCGGAGGTGAACATCGGGCTCGTCGGCCACGTCGACCACGGCAAGACGACGCTTGTGCAAGCGTTGAGCGGCTCGTGGACCGACCAGCACTCCGAGGAGATGAAACGCGGGATCTCCATCAGGCTGGGCTACGCGGACGCCACGTTCCGCGAGTGTCAGGGGCTCGACGAACCCGAACGGTACACCGTCGAGGAGGAGTGTCCGGACGGCTCCGCGAGCGAGCCGCTGCGGACCGTGTCGTTCGTCGACGCCCCGGGTCACGAGACCCTGATGGCGACGATGCTCTCCGGAGCGTCGCTGATGGACGGCGCCGTGCTGGTCGTCAGCGCGAGCGAACCGGTCCCGCAGCCCCAGACCGAAGAGCACCTGATGGCGCTCGACATCATCGGCATCGACAACATCGTCATCGCCCAGAACAAGGTCGACCTCGTCGACGCCGAGACCGCCCGGGACAATTACGAGCAGATCACGGAGTTCGTCGAGGGGACGGTGGCCGAGGACGCCCCCGTCGTCCCCATCTCGGCGGGTCAGGAGGTCAACATCGACATGCTCATCCAGGCGATCGAGGAGCACATCCCGACGCCCGAGCGCGATCCCGACGCCGACCCCCGGATGCACGTCGCCCGCAGCTTCGACATCAACAAGCCCGGAACGACCGCCGCGAACCTCACCGGCGGCGTCCTCGGCGGTAGTCTCGTCCGGGGCGAACTCGAGGTCGGCGACGACCTGGAGATCCGACCCGGCCGGGAGGTCGAGGAGGGCGGCCAGACCGAGTACGTGCCCATCCAGACGACGGTCCGCTCGCTGCAGGCGGGCGGCGAGTCCGTCGACAGCGTCACCCCGGGCGGGCTGCTCGGCGTCGGCACCGGCCTCGACCCCTCGCTCACGAAGGGCGACGCCCTGGCGGGGCGGATCGCCGGCCCGCCGGGGAGCCTCCCGCCGACCTGGCAGTCGTTCACGATGGACGTCGACCTGCTCGACCGCGTCGTCGGCGCCGAAACCGGCGAGACGGTCGACGAGATCAGCACGGGCGAACCCCTGATGATGACCGTCGGCACGTCGACCACGGTCGGCGCGGTGACGAGCGCCCGCGAGGGCGAGTGCGAGGTTCGCCTCAAGCGGCCCGTCTGCGCCGAACCCGGCGCGAAGATCGCGATCAACCGGCGGATCGGCGCCCGCTGGCGGCTGATCGGTCTCGGCACGCTGCAGGGATAGATCGATGACGACACGGGCCGCCCTCGACACGAGCGCGCTGATGATGCCGGTCGAACTCGACGTGCGGCTGTTCGACGAACTCGACCGGCTGCTCGACGACGTCGAACCCACGACGCCCCAGGCGGTGATCGAGGAGCTCAGGCGGCTGTCTGAGAAAGGCGGCACGGAGGGAACGGCCGCGAACGTCGGCCACGACCTGGCGACCGAACGCTGTCTGGTCGTCGACACGGAGGCATCGTACGCTGACGACGCGCTGGTCGAACTCGCCCGCGAGGGCGCGGTCGACTACGTCGTCACGAACGATCTCGCGCTGCGAGACCGGGTGCTCGAGGAACGCATACCGGTACTTGCATTACGCGGGAGGAACAAGTTGGCAATCACTCGACCATAGATGTACAAACGGGTCAGACTAAAGGATACGGTGGAGGTACCGCCGGAAGAACTCGGCGAAATCTCGCCGGAACTGGTGAAGCGACTGCTCCAGGACAAACTGGAGGGACGAATGGACGAGGAGGTCGGCAGCGTCGTCTCCGTCACCGAGGTGCACGACATCGGCCAGGGGACGGTCCTGCCGAACCGCCCCGGGGTCTACTACGAGGCCGAGTTCGACGCGGTCACCTACGACCCCCAGATGCAGGAGGTCGTCGACGGCACCGTCGTCGAGGTCGTCGAGTTCGGCGCCTTCGTCGGGATCGGCCCCGTCGACGGGCTGCTCCACGTCTCCCAGATCTCCGACGAGTACCTCGCGTTCGACCGGGAGAACCAGCGACTCGCCTCGAACGAGTCCGACCGCGCCCTCGGCGTCGACGACGCCGTCCGCGCGCGGATCGTCACCAAGAGCATCGACGAGCGCAACCCGCGCGACTCCAAGATCGGGCTCACCGCGAAACAGCCCGGTCTCGGCAAGCACGGGTGGCTCGAGGAAGACCGAGAGAAGCGCGAAGCCGCCGCGGGTGAGTGACCATGGCCACGAACCGCCTCGTCTGTCGCGAGTGTCACCGGGTGAACGAGGCCGACGCGGAGACCTGCGAGAGTTGCGCCTCCTCCTCGCTCACCGAGGACTGGGCCGGCTACGTGGTCATCGCTCACCCCGAGGAGAGCGAAATCGCCACGGAGATGCAGGTCACCGAACCCGGCGCGTACGCGCTGAAGGTTCGGTGACGGACCGGAGGTCGACCCAGTCGTGACTCGCGACGACTCCACCGACGCGAGCGAGCGTTCCGATTCTCCGGACGAGCCGCTGCTTTCCCTCCCCGACGATCTGCGAGGCGAACTCAAAGATCCCCTCGGCCCGATCGAGACCGACGCCGCCATTTTGCTCGAGGGGGTCTCCGGCCCCGTCATCGCCGTCGGCGACGTCGTCACCTACCACCTCCGCCGGGCCGGTCTCGATCCCGACGTCGCCCTCGTCGACGGCAGAACGAAGCGCGAAGCGGTCGACGAGGAAATCCGCGAGGTCGCCCTCGGGGGGTCGACCCTCGAGGTGACGAACCCGCCCGCCGTCATCACGGAAGCGGTCATCGGGGCCCTCCTGGAGGGCCTCGAGGACGTCGAACCGACGACCATTTTCGTCGACGGCGAGGAGGACCTCGTGGCGCTGCCGGCGATCGTCGCAGCCCCGGACGGCGCGAGCGTCGTCTACGGCCAGCCCGACGAGGGGATGGTCCACGTGATCGTCGACGAAGAGGTTCGCGCGGAGATGCGCGCGCTGCTCGAGCGGTTCGACGGCGACGTCGGGCGGTTGTGGGCGCTGCTCGAGGACGCGTCCGAACGTCGGGATGATTAGACCACCGGACGATCACCGCGCCGCCTCGAGGCCGGTTTTGACGCCGTCCGCGATCACCTTGTAGAGTAAGCCCACGAGTCCCGCGAAGAAGACCACGGCGCCGACGAACCAGAGTACCGCGCCGATCGCCGCCATCTCACCCCCCGATTCGACGAGGAACGCACCGCCTCCGACCAACAGGGCGGTGATGAACGTCAGCGCGACGTAGTAGACGATCAACCCGATCCCGTACCTGATACCGCCGAACACGCTCACCGTCGACATGGGGGCGATTCACCGCCCAGTCCGGTAGTCCTTGGCCCCGACCCGACGCGCGAAGCGGCCGACGCCGTCAGCGTTCGACCGTGTGCTCGAGCGCGCCGATCCCCTCGATCTCGAGTTCGACGGTCGACCCGTCCTCGAGCCACGTCCCCAACTCGAGCCCGCAGCCGCCGCCGACGGTGCCGCTGCCGATGACGTCGCCCGGGTGGAGCGTCTCGGACTGGGAGACGTGCTCGATGATCTCGGGGAACGTGTGGTACATCTCGTCGACCGTCCCCTCGGACCAGACCTCGCCGTCGACCCGGGCGGTCATGGGCGCCTCGAGGACGTCGATATCGTCGCGGGGGACGACGTACGGACCGAGGCCGTTCGCGAAGTCTTTGCCCTTCGCCGGGCCGAGCCGACCGCCCATCTCCTTCCCCTGGATGTCGCGGGCGCTGAAGTCGTTGAAGACGGTGTAGCCCGCGACGTACTTCTCGGCCTCCTCGGCGGGGACGTCCCGGCCCCGCTTTCCGATGACGGCGGCGATCTCGAGTTCGTAGTCCATGATACTCGAGTACGCGGGCCACTCGACGGTCTCCCCTGGGTGGACGACGCTGTCGGGGTTCCCCTTGTAGTAGACCGGGAGGTCGTACCAGACGTCGGGGACGTCCCCCTCCATGCTGTTCTGGACGTGCTCCTCGATGGCCATGAAGTCGCGCAGCGAGTTCGGCCGGGGAAGCGGCGCGAGCAGGCGGTACTCGCCCGCCTCGTACCGCAGGCGGGAGCCGTCGGGGCCGCGCTCGGCGTCCGTCTCGGCGGCGTACTCGAGGGCTTCCCGGGCGTCTTCGATGGCTCGGTCGCCCCGCTCGAGGAAGGCCACCATCTCCGGCGGGACGTGCGCCTCGGCGAGTCGGGTCGGCGCGGGTTCGCCTTCGGCCTCGAGGGCGGCGGCGTAGGCGGTCGTGAGGTCGATCAGCGTGGCCTCGCCCGCGGGAGCGCCCTCGCCTTCGGCCTCCTCGGCCACGGCGCCGATCCGCCGCGCCGGGCCGAGGGCCGTCTCGACCTCGACGGTCGCGAGTTTCATCGGTCCGCACCTCCGTGTTCGGTCCCAGTCTCACCGCTTGCTTCGTCTTCGACGATCGCAACGGGCCTCACCCAGCCGCCGCTGGCGTCCTCGATCTTGACGGGGAACGCGACGATCGGAATTCCCGTCTTCCGCGGGAGGGCGTCGAAGTTCGCCATCTTCTCGATCTGGCAGTACTCGACCTCGCGGCCGGCGAAGTGGGCGGGCCACAGTTCCCCTTCGTCGCCCGTTTCGGCGTAGCGCTCGCCCATCGCCGTGAAGGGCTTGTCGAAGCCGTAGGCGTCCGTCCCGATCACTTTGATCCCCCGCTCGACGAGATATTTCGTGGCCTCGGCGCCCATTCCGGGGAACTGCGTCAGGTACTCGGGCGTCCCCCACAGCTCGTCCGCGCCCGTCTGGATCAGGACGATCTCGCCCGGCGAGAGGTCGTGATCGAGGTCGGCGAGGGCGTCCTCGACGTCCGCCGCCGTGATCTCGTATCCAGGTTCCTTCTCCCGGAAGTCGAGGACGACCGCGTCGCCGGCGCACCACTCGAGGGGCACCTCGTCGATCGTCTTCGCCGGTCCGCCGTCCACCTCGGGTCCGTAGTGCCAGGGCGCGTCCATGTGTGTTCCGGCGTGGGGGATCACCTCGAGGTCCTCCCAGGCGAGCCCCATCCCGTCGGAAAAGTCCTCGGCGTCGACGTCGTGGCCCATCGCCCGCAGGTTCTCCGCGAGGCGTTCGGCTCCCGCTTCGTGGTCGAAGTGCCCGATCGAGGGCGGTTCGGGTTCGCTGGCGACGCCGTCCTCGAGTCCGATGCTCAGGTCGATCAGCTCTCCCCCGTCGGACGTGAGCAGTTCTCGTAGCATGGGTTGACATATTCCCGACGGGGGCATAAGCGTGGGTATCCCGGCGGCCGTCGACCCTCGACCGCCCGAGCGGCGGGATTCGCCGTGCGAAACTCGAGAACTTATTTATTCGCCAGGGTGAACGACTCGAGCATGTACGATTTCGTCGTCGTCGGCGTCGGACCGCCCGGGGCGCGGTTCGCCCGCCGGGCCGCCGAGGAGGGGTACGACGTGCTCGCCCTCGAGAAGGGGCGGGTCGGCGAACCCCTGGCCTGTTCGGGCCACGTGAGCACCGACATCTGGGAGTTCACCGGTCCGGACGCGCACGAGGAGCTCTTCCAGAACGAGATCTACGGCGCGCGCTTCCACGTCGGCGGCCCGCACAGCACCTCCTACCCCTTCTACAAGCGCGAGGTGGCCTCGAACGTCATCGACCGCGTCGGGCTGGACCGCCACCTCGCGGACCTCGCTCGGGAGGCCGGCGCGGACGTGCGCGAGGGCTACACCGTCACCGAGGTCCGCGAGGAGCGCGATCGGGTCGAGGTCGTCGCGAACGGCCCCGACGGCGTCGAGCGCTTCGAGGCGAAGATGGTCGCCGGCTGCGACGGCCCCCGCTCGAGGGTGCGCGACGCCCTCTCGCTGCCCGAACCGGACGAACTGCTCCACGGGGTGCTGGCCTTCTCCGACGAGGACGACGACGAGGACTTCGTCGACGTCCACCTCACCGCGCCCACGTTCTTCGCCTGGCGCATCCCCAGGGGCGAGGCGGGCGTCGAGTACGGCCTCGCCGCGCCGCCCGGCGTGCACGTGACCAAGCACTTCGAGGACCTGATCGACGGCTACGAGGTCGACGTCTCCCACCGCTGCTCGGGCGCGATCCCGGTCGGCCCGCCCGCTCGCGTCACGACCCGTCGGGGCTTCCTGATCGGCGACGCCGCCGCCCAGACCAAACCCTTCACCGGCGGCGGCATCCTCTACGGGATGACCTGCGCCGACCATGCCGTGTGCGAGGTCGACCCCGACCGACCCACCACCCTGGCGGCCTACGAACGCGCGTGGCGCGAGGACCTCGAGCGCGAGCAGACGCTCGGCCACCTGCTCCGTCGGGCGTACTCGCTGCCCGAGCCGATCCAGCGCGTCGGCCTCCGGGCGCTCTCGGGCGAGATCGGCGTCCACATGGACCGGCCGACGTCGCTCGTCTCGCCGGCCCACCTGAAGGCGATGCTCTCGAGGCTTCGGTAGGTTCTCGCGCTCGTCCTCGGACCCCACGTTCAGGTCGAGTAGTGGACCGTCCTCGCTCGAGTGTGCGCAGTACGACCTCGCCGAGTTGTTCGGCGGGCCTTCGGTGAGTTAGCCGTTCGACGGAACCGCTAGCCGACCGCCGGGGTTCTTCCCGGTTACAGATGGTGTTCGTAGCGCCGTGCAAGATACAGGGTAGAGACCACGCAGTCGATGGTATTCACCCGAATCATCACAATACAGTTATTGCGACTGCGAGTCAACAGTGGAAACGATGCCCGAGGGGGAGAGCGTACGTACGGTCGTTTCTTGCTCGTCCTGTGGTTCTGTCTACGCCGCCGAAAAGTGGCCTGACGGAACGGTTCAACCGATTGGAAAGAGAACAGGCTGCGATTGCGGGTCGAACGAGTTCCACGTCGTCGAGGAGTCGGATAGCGCCGTCATCCGAGACGAGGAAATAGACTGACCGCCGACGCCGTTCGATACGCATGGCTACTCGTCGGCTGGTTCACTGGAGGTGGTGTGAACCAATCGATACCGTCGTAGTCAACTCAGCCTCTGTCTCTCGCACGCGCCTTTTCGCGGCCGTTAGATAGGGTGAAGCGAGTCGTGCGAGAAACGGAGCGCGTCCCTAACTCGCCGTGCTGCCCGGTTCTTATTCGAACTCCCAATTCGTTTCGACTGTGGGTGGGTTCTCGAGCGTCTGGTAGACGACGCAGTACCGTTCGGTGTACTTCTCCAGGGCCGCGCGGGTGTCCGCGTCGAGGTCCCCCTCGACCGAGACGTCGAGGCGAACGTCCTCGAACCCCACGGGCACCCCGTCGTCGACGCCCATCGTTCCGCGAAGATCGAGATCCCCCCTCGCTTCGACCGAGATGTCGACGTCGACACCGAAGTTCTCGGCGACGGCCTGGCCGGTCAACTGAGCGCACGCTGCCAGCGCGCCCAGGAGGAGGTCACCGGAGCAGGCTCCCGCCCCCGGGCCGCCCGCACCTTCGTGCAGCTCCGCCTCGTATATCGCTCGGCCGATGTCGACGCTACACGCCCTGACGTCGTCCTGCTCTTGCCCTGTCGCGGACAGGGTGATCTGTGCGGCCTCCGGGTTTTCCTCGTACTCCTTCTTCAACGGTTCCTGTTCTTCTCGCAAGTCACTCTCACTCATGACGAGTTCGGGTTCATCGCGCACCCTGAAAATAGCTACTACTGGAGCGATCCCGTCGAACCATCGACCGCTCGGTATCGGGTCCGGTTTTCCGTAGCCGACAGACCGAAGACGCCGCTCGAGAAACGACCGGTGAATGACCGGCCGGCAGACGGGGGTCGTCGCGCTCCTCGCGCGAGTCCTCGAGCGCCTCGGGATCATCGACGCCGAGCGCTTCGGTCCGACGGTCGACCTCGCGTGGCCCCGGATCGTGACCGGGTTCGCGATCATGTCCAAGCAGACGGCCGACCTCGCGATGGTCGGCGTCGCCGTCGGGACGGCGGGGACTGCAGGGCTGGCCTACGCCCTCGCGTACTGGGAGATCGTCACGATGCTCGGGCTTGGCGTCGCGGGCGGCACCGTCAGCCTCGTCTCGCAGAACTACGGCGGCGCCGAGACCGAGCGCGCCTCGCTCGCGGTGAACGGGAGCGTCCTGCTCGCCGTCGGGATCGCGCTGCCGATCCTGACGGCCTTCGTCCTGTTCGCCGACCCGTTGATCGGCCTGTTCGGCCCCAAACCCGCCTCGAGGGCCCACGGCGCCACCTACCTCACCTTCGTCGCGCCGGCCGTCCTGTTCGAACTCCTGAACCTGATCGCCAGCCGCACCTACACGGGCGTCGGCGACACGTTCACCGAGATGATCGCCCGCGCGGGCGGCGCGGTGCTCAACGTCGCCCTCAACGGCGCGTTCATCTTCGGTTTCGACATGGGTGTCGCCGGCGCGGCGCTCGGTACCGCCCTCTCGTCGGGCTTCGTGACGGTCGTCCTCGCGTGGGGGATGACCGGCCGCTCCTACGGCGTCCTCGGCATGGAACCCAGTCCGGTTCCGATCTCGCGCTCGGGGCCGTGGTTCGAGCCGACGCTGCTCCGGCAACTGGTGGAGATCTGTGCGCCCGAGATCGGTCGGCGACTCGCCCAGGGGATCGCGGTCTTCCCGCTGCTGTGGATCGCCGCCTCGTTCGGCCCCGTCATCGTCACCGCCCTCGAGGCCGGTCGTCGCGTCCGAAGCCTCATCAACGCCGTCAACTGGGGGCTCTCGCTGGCCTCGAGTTCGCTCGTCGGCCAGCGCCTGGGCGCGAACGACGAGGACGACGCGGGCGCTTACGGCGCGGCGATCATCCGGCTGTCGACCGTCTGCTACACGGTCCTGGCCGCGCTGGTGATCGTCTTCGCCGAACCGATCGCCGGTCCGTTCGTCGGCCCCGACGAGGTCGCGCAGGCGGCCGCGTTCGTCGCCGTCGGCGCGGTCAGCGCGATCGGGTTCGGCGTCGACGGCGCGGCGACGGGGGCCTTGCTCGGCGCGGGCGACACGCGCATGCCGTTCGTCGCCTCGCTGATCGGCCGGTGGGGGTTCGCCCTCCCCGCGGCCGCGCTCGGGCTGGTGACGCCGCTCGGCGTCCGGGCCCTCTACCTCGCGCTGTTGCTCGAGACGGCCGTCCCGGGCGGGATCAACTACTGGCTGTTCCGCAGGGGCCGGTGGAAGGTCGTGAGTCGTCGATACCGCCCCTCGACGCCCGCCGGATCGGAGTAGGACCGAGACCGACGGGGGCGTCCGTCGGCCGCTCAGTCGTTTGGGCGACCGTTATACCCGCGTGGAGCGTCCGTACAGTCGTATGACCGACCGCAGTTCGGAGCCGTCGCCCGACCGGGACGACGGAAGCGACGGCTCCGATCTCGGCGTGGGAATCGCGATCGGAATCTCGATCGGAACCGCGATCGGCGTCGCGACCGACGACCTGGCGCTGTGGCTCCCGATGGGCGTCGCGATCGGCGCCGGGATCGGCGCGGCGCTGGATCGGTAGGCGTGAGTGGCGGACCGATCTCGTTCGAGGCGCGGTCCGTCGCGCGCCGATATCGATCGTCGAGCGCCGCCCGTCATTCCTCCTCGTTCTGGTTCTCCCCCTCCCCGCTACCGACGCCGCGCTCCTCGGACACGACGTACTGGACCTCCACGACCAGCGACCCGTCGCCGTGGGGTTCGATCGCTTCGTGGAGCCGATCGGCGAGTCCGGGATCCGGACCCGGCTCCGATCCGGAGACGGTCACGACCACCCGCTCGACCGACTGGATCGGGTAGTCGCCGTCGAGTTCGACCTCGACGTCCTCGACCTCGAGGCGGTCGTAGCGGGGTTCCTCGAGCACCGACTCGACCTCCGCTTCGGTCTCGGACTGGAGTTCCGTCGTGTGAAAGTCGACCAGCGTGACGCTGGCGAGCGGGGCGGCGAGCACCAGCAGTCCGACGCCGAAGATCGACGCGTAGACGTACGTCGGCCGTCGGGTGGGGGAGACCTCGAAGAGGCCCTGCGGGCGGTAGCCGGCGGTCCACAGCGTCGCCAGCGCGGCCAGGTTGATCGACAGGAGGTTGACGATCACGAGGGCGGCGGCGCCGACCGCCGCGCCGTACATCCCCCAGGCCAGCGTAATTCCGACCGCGGCCGACGGCGGGATGAGCGCGGCGGCGATCATGACGCCGACGATGGCCTCCGAGAAGCCGCGAGTGAGGCTCAGGATGCCGGCGATCCCCGCGCCCAGGGCCACCGCGAGCGAGAACAGGTTGGGCGAGACCCGCTCCTGGAGCTCCGTCGCGACGACGATGTCCACGCCCGCGGGCTCGAGGCCGGCCAGGCGCGCGAGGACGGCGAGTCCGATCGAGGCGACGACGACCGTCGCGACGCCGACGAGCTGGTAGGTGAAGCCGGTCGACTTGAGCCGGTCGTCGCCGGTGACGATGCCGACGTTGGCGGCGAGGGCGGGGCCGAGCAGCGGCGCGATCACCATCGCGCCGATGACGACCGCCGGCGAGTCGGTCAGCAGTCCGGCCGTGGCGACCACGGCGCTGATGAGCAGCATGATCGCGTAGATCGAAAACGGGGGCGTGAGTTCGTCGGCTTTCGTCCGCAGGACCTGCCTCGAGGTACGAGAGCCCGTCTGGCCGCCCCGACTGTTCTGGTTTCGAAGCGTGGTGAACCGCTCGGAGACGACCGTCTCGGCGTCGATCACGACGACCCGGGACTCGTCGCCGATCCCCGCTCGCTTCAGGCGGTCGAGGAGCGGTTCGACGGCCCGCGTCGGGACCGGAAACCGGACCACCGCGGCGTACCCCCTGCCGCTGGTCTCGTCGCTGACGACGTAGTCGATTCCCTCCTCGTCCAGGATGACGAGGACGGCCCGTCGCTTCCCCTCCGGCACCGCGACCTCGAGGTAGCGCATACCGGGGCCACGACGGATCTCCGGAAAGGTTCGGGGGCGGCAGTGGACGGGTCGCTGGACGACCCGACCGTCGCGACGGTCCTCTCGATCGGTCTCAGTCGACGCTCCCGACGACCCCGCACGCGATGGCGGCGGGATCGCGGATCTCCTCGCCCTCGATCGCGTCCGGATCGAGCAACAGGACCGTGTCGTCCGGCACGCCCTCCTCGACCTGAACCGTCCGGCCCAGCACCGCCTCGAGGTCGGCCACGTCGTCGACGTCCGCCTCCCGTTCGGTGAGCGACTCGGCGTTCGTCCGCGAGAGGACGAACGCGAGGTCGCCGGGCGCGGTCCCCTCGCCCTCCTCGGCGATCTCGGCCTCGAGCAGGCTCGTCAGCGAGTCGACGCTGACGTCCTCGAGCGAGCGGATCGTCACGCGCTCGGTGTCGGACCCGGGCGCCTCGCTCGACTGCGTTCGCAGGCGCGCTGAGAGTTCTTCGAAGTCGGTGCGAGAATCGATCGGCGCGTCGCCGCTCGTACTCGAGCCCATACCCGGCGTGGGCCGCCGCCGTCCTTGAGGGCGAGGCCGGCGCCTTCCGGCCCTCGCATCGCCGGCCCTACCGGTTCTCGGGCAGGCGATCCGACCGGTCCGACCCCTCGACGAACGGGAGGTCGGTCACCGTCGCGGGCACCTCCTCGCCGCCGACGCGGACCGTCACCTCGTCGGCCTCGAGGCCGTAGTCGACCGCCGCGAGCGCGAGGGGGCGCTCGAGGGAGGGACTCTCGGCTCCCCGGGTCACCTCGCCGACCGCCGCATCGCCGTCGAAGACGGCCGCGCCGGAGGAGGGGACGCACTCGAGATCCGCCGCGAGCGCCAGGCCGATCAGCCGCGAACTCGGCTGGCCCCGGTTCTCGACGCGGGAGACGACCTCCTGTCCGACGAAACACCCCTTCTCGAAGTCGACCGCGTTCCGGAGGCCGAGGACGTTCGGGATCCGTCCCTCGAGTTCGGTCTCGAACAGCGGCGTGCCGGCCTCGAGGGTCAGGGTGTCCCACGTCCGGTAGCCGAAGGGGGCGGCGTTCATCCCCTGCGTGAGGAGGGCGTCGAAGACGTCGTCGGCGTCGTCGATCCCGCAGACGACCTCGTAGCTCTCCTCGCCCGCGAGCGCGTCGGTGCGGATCACGGTCACCCCGGCGTCGGCGATCGATCCGCGGACGAACGAGTAGTGCTCGTCCGGGGTTCCTGGGCCGGCGAGCACGCTCGCGACCTTCTCGGTCGCCTGCGGGCCGTGGACGTCGAAGATCGCGTAGTCGTCGGTCGCCACCCGGATCTCGACGTCCTGGATGAACACCTTCCCCGACCAGTCGTCGGCCAGGTCCTCGGCGTGATCCGGCGGCGTGAACAACAGCAGACGCTCCCCGGCGTTGTAGACGTACAGTTCGCGCTCGATGCCGCCCTGCGGGTCGAGCACGAGCGCGTAACACCCCAGACCGTCCTCGGCCGGCACCCGGTTCGAGACGACGTTATCGACGTACTCGAGGCGGTCGTCGCCCTCGATCACGATCACGCCGTAGGCCGCCTCGAGCAGACCGACGCCGTTGCGGACGGCGAGGTGGGTCCGCTCGGGCCGACCGTAGTGTTCGACGACCGTCCGACCCGCCCGCTCGCCGAAGGTTGCACCGTGGTCCGCGTGCAACGACTCGATGACGCTCATACCTCTCCGAAGGGGCCTGGGGCTATCAGGCGTTTCGATACCGGTACCGTACCGCCGGACGATTCGCGGATCGGCGCGCGGCGACGTCTCTCTCGCGCCCGTCGAAGTCCGCGAAACGAGAGAACAGACGGTCGGACGGCCGCGGTTCTTCAGTTGACGTCGTGGTCCGGATCGTCCTCGACCGATCGCTTGAGCGAGTCGCGACGCGCCTTGGCGTTCCGGCCCGTCGCCTCGAGGAGGAACTCGTTCTTGGCGTTGACGGCGTCGGCGGCCGCCTCGAGTTCGTCCGGTCCGAGTTCGGTCGGGTCGCGCTCGTGGAACTCGACGCCGAGTTTGTCCTTCTTGCCGGAGTACTTCACGGCACCGACGACGATGCGCTCGAATACGGGGTTGTCGGGTTCACCGATGACGTAGAGGTCGCTTCCCTTGTGCTCTTCCGTGCCGGTGATCGGTCCGAAGTACTCCTCGACCGTGGCTTCCATGTCGGGAATGCGATCCTCGAGGTGCTCGCCACGACGCATCTTGTACTCCTTCATGGATTGGAGATACACGGGGGAGTGTTTACCTCTTTTCATCGCTGCTGGCGGCCGAAACCCCCCGACGGGGGCGGGATAACCGAGGTTATCCGGGGGTCGCCGAGGGTCGTCGGTCGCCCAGCGATCGGCCCCGACGGGTCGCACTCGAGGCGCGAGTCGCTCGTCCGGACTCAGCGCGGCCGTTCGCTCAGGTAGCCCTTGCGACACTCCGGGCAGATGTCGCCGGGTCGGAGCGAGCCCCGGTCGCCGGGCGAGACGAACTCGCAGCCGGGGCAGTAGAACTCCGTCGGAACCCCGTCTGAGGCGCCCGCTTCGCCCGGAACCGGCGCGGGATCGGCCCGCGCCATGCCGGTGTCCGGCGCGCCTCGTCCCCCGTCCGCGTCCGATTCGGCTTGCGACTCGAGGACGGCCCCGTTCGACTCGAGTTCGCCCGCCCGGTCGTCGGCGGGGTCGACGTCGGGCCAGGCGGTCGGTTCCGCCCGGGCTTCCGTCGGCTGACCGACTTCCTCCGGCTCGGGCCACTCGCCGCGCGCGCGGTCGCGTCGGCGCTCGTCGGGCTCCTCGTCGTCCTCGAGGATCACCCCGTCGTCGACGATCGCCTCGCCGTCGTCGGCGGTGGGGACGCTCTCGGCGTCGGCCTCGACCGCGTCGGCACCGCCTTCCGCCCTCGCGGGGCCGGCGGGGTCGGCGCCGGCCGCGTCGGCGTCGATGAACTCGGCGTCGTCCTCGGGTTCGTAGGCGGACGGTTCCTGATCGGACTCGGATTCGGGTTCGTGGGTTGGTGAAGACGCCGTTCGCTGGCTGATGCTCGTCACTTCGGTGTTCTCGGTGATGACGTGCCTGTCGCCACACCGGGTACACTCCTCGTACTCGCGCTCGACGATGACGACTTCACTGCCCCGTTCTTCGCGCTCGCGTTCGACCTCGGGTTCCCCGTAGTCGTGACCGAGCAGCGAACATCGCAGGACCATTGTCCCACCGTACCGATCGACACCATAAAAAACGTACTGCCCGTGCCCGCGCCGGCGGTCCGCCGCGGGGACTGCCGCCGCGGGCTCGACTGATAACGACAAACGTCAAATCCCAGGTCGTCGAAGACGGACGTAGATGAGAGCGAAGTCGGAGTACCGGGATCGGCGCCGGACCGAAGTTGCGGTACTCGACGCGCTCGTCAACCGCGCCGAGGACGGCATGACGGTCTTCGAACTTCGCGCGGCCGTCGCCGTGGAGATCGACGACCTCGAGGACGCGCTCGCGACCCTGAAGGAGGACGACCTGATCATCGTCGACTCCGGCGTCAGCGAGACGGTGATCAAGCCGGCCGATCGGGTCGTCCCGGACGAACCGGTCGACGAGGACGACGATCGGTCGATCGGAGACTGGCTGCGCGATCGGTTCCCCTTCTGACGCGCCTCCAATCGCGTCGATTTATGGCGCCCACCGCCGATCGTTTCGGTATGGTTCGCGAGATCGTCTCGCACGACGACGGCGCGATCTACGAGTTCCACCCCGACCTCGAGCCGATCGCGACGGTCGCGGACGGGGCCGAACTGACTGTCGAGACGCGGGACAGCCTCGACGGTGCGGTGCAAGCCGAGGCCGACGTGATCGAGGCGGTCCCCGAGGAGGTCAACGCCGCGACGGGCCCGATCGCGGTCGAGGGGGCCGAACCGGGCGACGTCCTCCGGGTCGAAATCGAGGACGTCCGCGTCGCGGAGGACCGCGGCCGAGTGATCACCATCGAGGGCTTCGGGTTGCTCGACGGCCACGAGGACGTGGAGGCCCCGCGAACGCGGATGACGCCGGTCGACGACGACGGCGAAACGATCCGCTTCGACGGCCTCGAGGTGCCGATCGACCCCGTCATCGGCACGATCGGGGTCGCGCCCGAACCGGAGTCGTACACCACGCTCGTCCCCCACGACCACGGCGGCAACCTCGACACCACCGATATGTCCGCCGGAAACGTCGCCTACTTCCCCGTCTTCCGGGAGGGCGCGATGCTCGCGATGGGCGACTGCAAGGCCGCGATGGCCGACGGCGAGATGTGCGGCACAGGGTCCGAGATCGCCACCGAGATCGACGTCAGCCTCGAGGTGATCGACGACCCCGCGATCGACCTCGAGCGCCCGCTCGTCGAGACCCCCGACGCCTGGAAGCCGATCGTCAGCGCCGAGACGCTAGAGGAGGCCTGCGAACTCGCCAACCGGGACGCGATGGGGCTGCTGTCGGCCGAGCACGGCTTCGACGAGACGGACGCCTACCTGTTCTCGAGCCTCGTCGGCGGACTCGAGATCAGCCAGGTGGTCGACCCGCTGGTGACGGTCCGGAACGCGGTGCCGAAGGCGTACCTTTCGGATCCGCTTCGCGGCTGACGGCTCGAGGCCGAAACGGGTCCGCGAGCGGTCGGCCCGACGCGGGCCGACCGCTCACATGAGGTAGAACAGCGGGAAGAGGACGACCCACACGATGTCGACGAAGTGCCAGTAGATCCCGAAGTACTCGACCGGCCGGTGATCGGCGAGGTAGGCGTCGATCGAGACGATCCGGTAGATCATGAAGCCGGCGATCAACAGCCCCAGCGTGACGTGCAGGGCGTGCATGCCGGTCGTCACGAAGTACATCGAGTACTGTAGCTCCTCGTACCAGAAGATGCCCTGGGAGAACTCGTAGCCCCACTCGTAGGCCTTGATGCCGAGGAAGGTGAGCCCCAGCAACAGCGTCGCCGCCATCGACGCGAGCAGGCCTCGCTTGTTCTCCCGTTCGGCCATCACGAGCGCCAGGATGACCGTGAAACTCGAGGTGAGCAGAACGTACGTGTTGATCAGGCCGATCGTCGCCGACGGCGGGACCGTCTCGAACTCGCCCCAGCCGAAGTAGATCCGCATGAAGAGGTACGCCCCGATGATGGCGCCGAAGACGACGACGTCCGAGGCGATGAAGAACCAGACGCCGAGTTTGGTCGTGTCGACGCCCTCGAACGGCCAGCGCTCGGCGATCGGCATCGTCGGCGCCTCGAACCGCTCGCGGCCGAGGCCGAACAGGGCGACGCCGAGGACGGCGACGCCGAGCAGCGTGATCACGAGCGCCGTGACGTCCGGCGACCCCTCGATCTCGGGGTGCATCGACTCCACGTACGAGTCCATCTCCGACAGCCCCAAGAACAGCACGAACATCCCCAGGCCGATCGCGACGGGCCACGGGCTGGCGTGATCCGCGTGATCGTCGTGGGCGTTCGCCTGTCGAGCGGTCTCGGCCTCCGCCGCCGCTCCCGCGCCGGCCCCGTCGGTCGCCGTCTCGACGCCGCCGTCCGCGGCCCGCTCGTCGACGAACTCGAGGCGGCCGCTGGCGTAGGACGGACGGCCGGTCCAGTTGTCGAGCGGCGGCGGCGACGACGTCGCCCACTCGGCCGTCCTGGAGAACGCCCACGGGTTGTCGGGCGCGTCGGGCCCCGAGACGTAGCTCTTCGCCAGCGCGTAGAACATGATGAAGTACGACGCGGCGAGGATGATCCCGCCGACGGTCGCAACCTTGTGCCAGGGCTCGAGGTACTCCCCGTAGTCGAAGACGCGCCGCGGCGTCTCCCAGGCGACGAACATCGGGAAATAGAGCAGGTTGAACCCGATAAAGTACGCCGCGAAGTGGAGTTTACCGAGCGTCTCGGAGTACATCTTGCCGGTGATCTTCGGCCACCAGTAGTAGATCGCGCCGATCAGGGCGGTCGCCCCGGCGACCATCACGTAGTGGAAGTGGGCGACGACCCAGTAGGTGCCGCGGAACTCGTAGTCGAGGACGACCGCGCCGAGGAAGACCCCGGTGATGCCGCCGATGATGAACAGCACGAGCGCGCCCAGCGAGAACAGGAACGGCGTCGTGAAGCGGACGTGTCCCTTGACCAGCGTGTAGATGAGCGCGAAGACCATCAGGTCGAACGGCAGCGAGATGCCGATGCTCGTCGCCATGAACAGCGTCTTCACCTCGAGGTTGATGGTCGTCAGGAACATGTGGTGCATCCAGACGAGGAACGACTGGATGGCCACGAGGACCATCGCGATGATGACCCACTTGCGGCCGACCAGCCGGCGGCCGGAGAACGTCTGGAACGTCTCGAACATGACCCCCAGGGCGGGGAAGAAGACGATGTACACCTCCGGATGGCCGAAGAACCAGAAGAGGTGGCCCCACAACAGGCTCGAGCCGCCCTCGGAGGCGAAGTACTGCGTGAGGAGGATTCGGTCGCTCGCCAGCAGGAAGAGGGCGGCCAGCAGCGCCGCGAAGGCGAACAGCATCATCCAGATGGTCAGCAGGATCGACCACGTGAACAGCGGCATGTTCCACAGGCCCATCCCCTCGGCGCGGAAGTGGTGAATCGTCGTGAGGAAGTTCACGGAGCCGATCGTGACCGACATCGTGAACAGCATGATCGCGAGGATGGTCATGTCGCCCCCTCTCGTCGCCGGCATGGCCGGGTTGTACTCCGGAACGTTCAGGGGAGCGTACATGTACCAGCCGCCCTCCCACGCCCCGCCGAGGAAGAACGAGGCGATCACCAGGAGCCCGGAGAAGAGGTAGAACCAGTAGCTCAGCGCGTTCAGCCGGGGGAACGCCAGATCCTTGGCCCCCAGCTGGAGCGGAACGATGTAGTTGCCGAAGCCGAGGGCGAACGGCGAGATGAACCAGAAGACCATCAGGAGGCCGTGGACCGTTACCGCCCGGTTGTACTGAGTCCCGTCGAGCAATCCGGTCCCGCCGGATTCCCAGAGGTGGACACGGAACAGCACCGCGAGGACGCCGCCCAGGATGAGGAAGAAGACCGCGGTGACGAGGTAAAGGATCCCGACGTCCTTGTGGTTCGTCGTGACGAGCCAGCGCTTGACTGAACTGCGCGGCGGAAGGTCCCCGCTCATCGGTCGACCCTCCGCCGTCGGCGATCCGCGTTCGCGTTCGCGCTCGTCGGTATTCGCCCCAGCGCCTTCGATTCGTCCCGCACGGACGCTCTTCCGGCGTCAGCCGATTCCGTCACCGCCGCCGGTATCGTCGCGCCGGCGGGGCCCGGACCTGCCTTCGCGAACGTCGGGTTCGCGTCGGGTTCTCTCGGCGGCGTCCGGTGGGACTCACCGACGGCTCGCGCGCGCGCTTCGACGACCGAGATGGGGCCCATGTCACAGGTTTCTCTGGCCCGAATTTTCAAAGAACGTGGGCCGTGCAAGTGCAGGCCCTTCTTATTCCGTTCGAGCGGAGGCGTCGGCGTCCGACGCGGCGGCACGGGAGAAGACGAACTCGCGGACGAGTTTGGCGGCGAGCGCGGCCGTCTGCCCGTCGTCGCGGTCGTTCACCTCGACCGCGTCGAACCCCGTCGCCGCCGGCGCGACGGCGCGGACGACGTCCCGTAGCTCGCGGGGCTCGAGGCCGAACGGCTCCATCGTCCCGGTCCCCGGCGCGTACGCCGGGTCCGCCGCGTCGACGTCGACGCTCAGGTACGCCTCGCGACCCCCGACCCGGGCCGCGACGTCGAAGTCGGCCACCTCTTCGGGCGGGACGACGGTCACGTCGTCGGCCCCGGCCCGCTCCCACTCCGCTTCGCTCCCGGTCCTGACGCCGAGGAGGATCGCCTCCTCGACGGACTCGCGCTCGAGGACCCGCCGCGTGACGCAGGCGTGGCTGAGCGGGTTGCCGTCGAAGGCCTCGTAGCAGTCGAGGTGGGCGTCGAGGCAGACGAACACCTCGGGGTCGACCGCGCGGACGCCCGCGAGCGAGACGGTGTGCTCCCCGCCCAGTACCAGCGGGACCGCCTCGTCCCAGACGACGTCCCTGATCGTTCCCTCGAGGAACTCGAGGTACGCCGCGACGTCGTCCCACGGGCGGACGTCGCCGGCGTCGCGGACGCCGAGGTCCGTGAAGCGCTGATCGGTCCGTCGGTCGTAATCGTCGAAGGGTTCCGCAAAAAGTCGCACGCGCCGGGGACCGAACCTCGTCCCCGGCTCGAAGGTCGTCGTGGCGTCCAGGGGCGCACCGACGACCACGAAGTTCGCGTCCTCGCGTTCGGCCTCGGGCGGGAGGCCGTCCGCGGTGGCCGCTTCCTCACGGTAACCGGTCGCCCCGGGGAACATCTCGATCAGACGATCTTCCGTTGGCCTTCCAGCTCGAGGTACTCGATGTTGTCGTCGGGGGAGGCGTCGACGTCGTCGGGGATGCGCATCGTGAACGTCTCGTAGGTGTCGAGGTCCATGACCTGCATGTCGTCGCCGTCGGTGGAGACGACCTGCCCCTGCTTGCGGTCGATGATCGGGACCCAGATCTTCGCGTCGACCGGCTGTGAGAGCGACCGCTTCTTGTCGTCGAAGACGCCGCGGGCCTCGATGCGGGCCTTGGCGCTGCCGTGTTTGCCCGGCTTCGCCGTCGAGTAGGAGTTGATCTTACACGCCGCGTCGTCGATCATGACGTAGCCACCTTCCTGGAGGTCGCGAACTTCTCGCTGTTCTTTCGCCATACCCCGGCGTAATCAATCGAACGGCATAAACTGATTGGAATCCGCGAGCCGAGCGCTCGAGGGCGCTGCGATCCGAACGGAAAGGGAAGCCGAGAGAACGGAAACGGGAGCTCGAATTCGAACCCGGCCGCAGGTCGCCGGTCGGTCGGAGCGATTTTCGAGCGCTCGTCGTACTAGCCGACACCGGCGTCCGCGACGTCCCGTTCGACGGCGCCGCGGTTGACGCCCCAGCCCGCCGCGATCACCACCGAAATCCCGTCGGTTCGGCCGGCGGCTCGAGGGGGCTCTCGGGCAACCCCTCGCCCACGTCGGGATCGTTGTAGACGCCCGGCGCCGCGTCGTTCGGCCCGTCCGGGTAGAACAGCGAGGCCAGGGCCTGGATCTGTCCGCGGCCGACGCCGAGTTCGAACTGGCCGCCGCCGTACGTTCGGATGCCGCGCTCCTCGCAGTGGGCGATCGTCTTGAGCAGCGACTCGAGCGAGCCGAACCGCGACGGTTTGACGTTGAGCCAGCGGGGCTCCCACGGCAGGGACTCGACGTCCTCGAGGCCGTGGATCGGCGCGTCCCACGAGACCCGATCCCGGACCTCGGAATCGTCGAACAGCGGCTCCGTCTCCTCGGTCAGCGCGGGGTCCTCGATGATCGCCTCCGGAAACGACTCGAGCACGAGTTCGTACAGGTCGGGATCGGCGGGCGAGTCGACCTCGGTCCCCTCGTACCGCCCCTTCAGGTCGAGGATGCGAACCGCGTCCGTCGCCGCCACCTCGTCGACCAGGGGTTCGTCCCACTCGAGCGTCGGGTCCAGTTTGAACTCGAGGGCCGGCACCCGCTCGCGCAGGCGCTCGAGGCGGTCGGTCGTCGGCGGGTCGCCCAACCGGGTGCTCGCGACGAATCGAACGGGGTCGAACGATCGGTCGAGCGCGCTCGCGAGGTCCGTCCCGGCCTGCCGGAGCGCGAGGTCGAGGGCGGCGCTCTCGAGGCCCCACCGCCGGTAGTTTCGAAACGCGTCGCGGTCGGGCGCCCCGCCGGGGAACAGGTCGACCGCCTCGAGCCGGCTCGAGAAGGACTCGAGGGTGTACTCGCCGGCCAGATCGGGAAGTCCCGTCTCTGCCAGGCGGTCGTGGTCGTCGGCCTCGTAGGTGACGTCCTCACCGCGTCCCGTCGCCGGTTCTCCCCCCTCCGACGGCCCCGACAGGGCGAACTCGGTCGTCACTCGCGTGAAGCCGCTCGAGGTTTCGCGCTCGCGGCGCTCGGGCGAGATCGACGCGATCGACAGCGAGAGGTCCGCGATCCGGTCGTACTCCGTCTCCATACCGCCCGTACGGTCTCCGAACGCAAAGAGCCTCGGAGGGGACGCGTCGCCAGCGGCCGGTGGGATCGAGGGGGTACCCTCAGCCGGAGGCGCCCTCGTCCGGGAGGCCGCGGTCGTTCCGCGAGGCGGTCGACGACGAGGCCCGCGCGGGAGCCGGCGGCATCGACACGGCCCGGGTGTGGGGCGCGACCTCGAGGTCGTCCGATCGGAGCACGCGGTCGCGCCAGACGGCGTAGCCGGCGAGGTTCCACGCCAGGCCGGGCGAGCGGTCGACGATCGGGCCGTCGACGTCCGGGGCGAACGCGGGCACCTCGTACTCGTCGAAGATCGATTCGAGCGGCCCCGTCGCGAGGAAGCGCTCGGCCGGGAAGTTCCCGTTGCCCTTCGGCTTGCTCCGGTCGTACTCGGGGTAGTGTTCCCCGAGCAGCCGCTTGGGGACGTGTTTGGGCTCGCCGTCGCGGACGTAGCGCTCGGGCGAGGGCAGGCCGAGGGCGAGTTCGGCGATCGCCTTTCCGGCGAACGGCGTGTACATCTCCGTGCCGCGGGCGAGACCGGCCTGGCGCCAGACGGTCACGGCGTCCTCGCAGAAGTAGTCCACCCACTGGCCGACGTGCACGTGCTGGGCGTACGGGTCGCCGGTCGCGCGACCGACGCGGTCCATCGCGTACTCGTAGCGCTCGCGCTGTCGGCGCTCGTACTCCCGCCGCCCGATCGCGTCGATCACCGCCGAAACGTCCGTGTACACGGCGTACTGGAGCCCCATCCCGTCGGGGTCGGACGGGTGTCGTCTGAGGGTCTCGAGGACCTCGTGGTGGCGCCGCAGTTTCTCGGCGACGGCCGGCACGAACCCCAGGTGGCGCGTCTTCCAGACCGTCCGACCGACCTCGAGCGAGCCGCCGAGGCCGAAGACGGCGTCGGCGACCTGCCCGCTCACCAGCGTCTCGTCGTCCAGCGCGCGGTAGATCCCGTCGAACGTCGGCGTCTGGAGCTGGTGGGGCGGCATCCCCAGGGCGTCGACGGCCGCCTCGAGGCGCTCGCGGTACTCCGACTCGCGCATCTCGACGAGCTCGCGGTCCGTCTCGAGCAGTTCGTTCGCCCGGTCGGCGTACTCCCGCTCGAACTCGAGTTCCGGCGTGTCCCAGGAGCCGGTAACGCTCTCGGTTTCCTCCCCGAGATAGGTCGCGAGAACGGTCGAGTCGACCCCGCCCGAGAGCATGAGCGTGGAATCCCCCGCGATCGGGGCGCAGGCCGCCGACAGCGCTTCGTCGAGGCGCTCGTGGGCGGTCTCGGGGCTCAGGACCGATTCGGGCGCCAGGGTCTCGGTCAACTCCGTCCGCGGCGTCGTCTCGCCGGGTGTCCAGGCGAGCGTCTCGCCGTGGCCGAGCCGGTGGATCCGATCGACGTAGGAGTCGATCGGCGTCGTCCGGTAGAGCAGGTGGTCGGCCTTCGCCCGATCCGGAACCGTCCGGTCGTCGGGATCGAGCCGGGCGAGGGCGTCGCGAAACAGGTCGGTCACGACCGCCTCGCCGCTCGAGTCGAGGCAGTAAAACGCCTCGTAGGCCGACGTGATCCCGCGGTGGGCGCGCACCGTCGGCTCGTCCGCGCGCGCCGAGAGGACGACGATCGTCCCCTCGCCGGGGAGCGAGGCGTGACGGGCTCTGACCGCCTCGAAGTCGGCGCCGCGGTCGATCTCCGCTCGCAGTTCCCGGCGGTGCGTCCCGAACAGGACCCACCGCCGGCCGGCGCGGGTGACGACCTCGGCGTTCGGGTTCGCGACCAGTGCTGTCGTCATCGTTCCCGACGAGGGGAATATTCGACATTGTTATGGAACGCGTACCGATCGAGAGCTGACTATCACGGGACGATACTTGTCACCTCTTCGCCGGATCGAGTCGGCCCGCCGAACCCCGTCACTTCCGGCGTCTCGGGTCGACGCCCGGTCTACCCCGCGTCACTTCCGCCGACGGCGTCGAAGGTTCTGTCGCGTGAACTGGGGGGTCGCCCGAAGCCCGCGGCGCTCCCGGAACGACCGGTAGAGCAGGACCGTGACGACGAGCGAGAAGATCCCGGCGACGATCGACAGCTCCGGCGCCTCGAGGGCGTAGAGGACGCCGGTCGAGAAGAGCGACATCGTCAGCAACATACCGTAGACGATGCGCTTGGCGAGCGTCTCGAAGACGTCCGCCGAGTCCTCGACCCCGATGCGGACGTAGAAGTCCTCGCGGTCGATCCGATCGAGCGTCCGCTCGGCTTTCGGGGCGATCCGGGTGAGCGACTCGCCGGTCCGGCGCAGTTGCGTCGCGGACTCCTCGAGGTACTGGCGCACCGACTCCTCGCGGTAGCCCTGTTCGGTCAGGTAGTCGGTCGCGGTGGCGATGAAGTCGAACTCCGGGTCGAGGGTGACGCAGACGCCCTCGACGACGGTCGCGACCCGGAGGACGAGCGCGAGGTTCTTCGGCAGCCGAAACGGAAACTCGTAGATCGAATCCTCGATCTGGCCGACGATCTGGTTGACCCGGTACTGTTCGATCTCCTCGCCGCGGGCGTCCCGGATGGCGAGTTCCATCACCTCGGCCATCACCGCGCGGTCGGCGTCCGGGCTCAGGGTGCCGATCTCGACCAGCGCGTCGAGGATGCCGTCGATGTCCTGGTTCGCCACCGCGATGTAGAAGTCGACGATCTTCGACCGGGTGAACTCGTCGACCCGGCCGGACATTCCGAAGTCGTAGAAGACGATCCGCCCCTCGTCGGTGACCGCGAGGTTTCCGGGGTGGGGGTCGGCGTGGAACACCCCGTCGTCGACGATCATCTGGAAGTACGCGCGAACGAGGTTCTCGGCGACGCGCCCCCGGTCGATCCCGCGTCGGTCGAGCGTCTCAAGGTCGGTGATCTTCGTCCCGCGAACGTACTCCATCGTGAGCACGCGCGGCCCCGAGTGGCTCTCGACCACGGCGGGGATCCGATACCGGTCGTCGCCCGCGAAGTTCGCCCGGATCTCCTCGAGCATCTCCGCCTCCCGTTCGTAGTCCATCTCCTCGCGGATCGTCCGCGCGAATTCGTCGGCGAGGTTCTCGAGCGAGAACGCCCGCGACTCGTCGACGAAACGCATCAGGATCGGCAGCGACCACCGGATCACCCGGAGGTCGACCTCGACCAGATCCTCGATGCCCGGCCGACGGACCTTGACGGCCACCTCGAGCGTCCCCCCGCCGTCTCCGCCCAGGCCAACGTCACCGCCGTCGTCCTCGTCGGAGGCGTCGACGCGCGCCCGGTAGACCTGTCCCAGGCTCGCCCCGCTTATCGCGTCCGTCTCGAACTCGACGAACCGCTCGTCGACGGGGCCGAGTTCGGCCTCGAGCACCGCCTTCGCCCCCGCCCACTCGGCCGGCGGCACCTCGTCCTGCAGCGCCGAGAGCACCTCGATGTACTCGGGGGGGAGGACGTCCGGCCGGGTCGAGAGCAGCTGGCCGAGCTTGATGAACGTCGGGCCGAGGGTCAACAACGACTCGAGGAGGACCTCGGCACGCTCGCGGTGGGTTTCGGGCTCGACCCGGCGCGGTCGGCCGAAGAGGAGGAAGCGCCGCCGGTCGCGGGCGTAGGCGAGCAGCAGCGGGAGGAAGTGCCACGCGACGACGACGAATCGCCGGTACGCGCGGAGGGAAGCCAGACTGCGTCACCTCGGTTCGGCGTCCCCGGCGTCGTCGGTTCCCGCGTCGTCGCCGCCCTCGCTTCCCCCGTCGACGATGTCGATGGTCGTCTCGCCGTCGCCGCGCTTGGGCATGGTCACCTCGAGCACGCCGCGTTCGACCGCCGTCTCGACGCCGGTCTCGCTCGCGTCCGAGGGGAGGGGGAGGTCGACCTCGAGGAACAGCGATCGATTCTCCTCGAGGTAGCGGTAGTCGCCGACGTCCTTCGCCCGGCGGGCCTCGACCTCGATCCGGCCGTTCTCCACCGAGACGTCGGTCGTCTCCCCGGTGGCTCCGGGGACGTCGAGGACGAGCAGGTAAGCGTCGTCGCTCTCGAGCAGATCGAAGAAGACGTCGCCGGAGAGGTCCCGCAACGCGTCGCGGAGCGCAGACATGTCCGTCCGTTCGCACGCGGATACGAAAAAGGCCGCGGTAGCGGCCGGTCCCGCGGTATGGTTCTCGCGGCGACGGCTGCATAAAACCGCGCCGGCGGGAACCCGCGCGTCCGACGCGACCGGTCGATCGACGCGGCGGTCCCCCCTACGCTTTTGCCGCCCGCTCCCCCCTGTCAGCGTATGGAAGGTGCCGATCGCGATCGGACGGAATCCGGGTTCAAGGTGCGCACGCCCGTGGCGGAGGCGCGGCGAATCCTCGGGGAGGCCGTCGAGGGAGTCGAGCGCGACCGGACGCTCGAGCGCGTGCCGATCGAGGAGGCCGACGGCCGGGTGCTCGCCGAGCGGGTGACCGCGAAGCGGAACGTCCCCCACTACGAGCGCGCGGCGATGGACGGCTACGCGGTCCGGGCCGAGGACACCTTCGGCGCGAGCGCCCGATCGCCCGCCGTCCTCCGAACCCGAGAGCGTGAACGGGAAGGCGACGACACGGCCGTCGACCCCGGCGCGGCCGTTCGGGTCCACACGGGCAGCGACCTGCCGACGGGCGCCGACGCCGTCGTCATGATCGAGCACGTCGAGGAACTCGAGGCGACCGGCGAACTCGAGGTCGAAGACGCCGTCGCGGAGGGGGAGAACGTCGCGCCCGTGGGCGAGGACGTGACCGAGGGCGACGCGCTCTACGAGCCGGGCCACCGTCTCCGGCCGTCGGATCTGGGCCTGCTGAAGTCCGTCGGCCGCTCCGAGGTCGCGGTCGTCCCGCGGCCGACCGCGGGCGTGATCCCGACGGGCGAGGAACTCGTCCAGTCCGACCCGGGCCCCGGCGAGGTGATCGAGACCAACGGCCTCACGGTCTCCCACCTCGTCGAGCGCTGGGGCGGCCGGGCGACCTACCGGGACGTGGTCACCGACGACCCCGAGGCCCTGCGGGTGGCGATCCAGCGCGACCTCACGAAGGACGTCGTCGTCACCACCGGCGGCTCCTCGGTGGGCGAGCGCGACCTCCTCCCCGAGGTGATCGACGACCTGGGCAAGGTGCTCGTCCACGGCGTCGGGCTCAAACCCGGCCACCCGGTCTGTCTGGGCGTCGTCGAGGACACGCCCGTCCTCGCGCTGCCGGGCTACCCCGTCGCCTGCATCGTCAACGCCGTCCAGTTCCTCCGGCCCACCCTCCGCTGGCTCGAGGGCGTCGAGCCCGACCCGCACCCGACGACCGAGGCCGTCCTCGAGCGCAAGATCCCGAGCGAACCCGGCACGCGGACGTTCGCGCGGGTTCGACTCGAGGCGCGCGACGATGACGAGTCGGACGGCGGCGAGGGCGAGGGCCCCGACTACGCGGCGATCCCGACGCGTGCCAGCGGCTCGGGGGTGCTCTCGAGCGTCGCGCTCGCCGACGGCTGGGTCGTCGTCGAGGAGGAACGGGAGGGGATTCCGGCCGGCGAGACGGTCGCCGTCGAGGACTGGGAGCCGGGATCGTAACGGTAACGGGATCGTTTCTCTCGAGACGCCGAGCGACGGAGCGTCGCTAACGGGCTGTAGCGGCGCCTTAACGGGCGAGCCTTTACCACGACTGATTCCGTAGGGAAGAAGCGTTTCGGAGAGCCATGAACCTGAATCGGCGGACGCTCGTTGCGGCGGTCGGCGGCGCGGCGAGTTCGGCCCTCCTCGCGGGGTGCGGCGAGGCCGGGCCCGGAACGAGCCAGGGGGACGGAGAGAGCGCGGACGACGACGAGGACGAGGACGACTGCGAGACCGAGACGGAGACGGAGACCGCGCTTCGCGTCGAGAACGAACGCGACCTCGGGGGTGGCCTCGAGTGGACCCACGGCTACGAGGTCGAAGACGGCGAGACGCTGCACTTCGACGTGACGGCCTCCGACGGCCAGGACGTCCACGTCGAGATCGAATCGCCCGGCGGCGACGTCGTCTTCGAGGACGAGGGCGCCTCGGTGAGCGCGACCGAGGGGTTCGACCAGGGCGGCACGGGCCGGATTCGCATCGCGAACTACGGCGATCGGACCGAAGAGGAAACCGAGGAGCTGTGGGACGACGAGGCGGACGTGAGCGCCGGCGACGAGGTCGAACTCGAGGCCGACCTCGTCGAGGGTGAACGCGTCGAGTACCGCGTGGAACGCGTCGACGGCGCCCGTCCGCAGCTTCGGATCGAAGACCCGGACGGCGAGGACGCCCGGGAGCACGACGTCTCGTCGATGATCGACGACGAGTTCGTCGCGTCCGCGGACGGCGAGTACCGCTTCGTCGTCGAGAACACCGCGTTGCTCCGGAGCGGCGAGTGGGAGTACGCCCTCGAGGCCGTCGAGGAAGTCCCCGTCGAGACGACGGTCGACCTCCGCATCGAGTACGAGTACGAGGAGCCGGTCGAGATCTGCGCCTGAGCGAGGATCGACGCAGAGGCTCGCGTTTCGAGATCGCTACTCGAGCGCCAGCCGAACCGCGTCGGCGGGGCTCCGCACCCGGGCGACGTGCTCGTAGGTGCCGTCTCTGACGCCGTTCGTCACGTACGAGAACGCGAGGTTCTCCTCGGGATCGGCCCAGCCGACGCTGCTGCCGAGGCCGGCGTGGCCGAAGACGCGCTCGGGGGTCAGCGACCCGTAGGGATCGACGCGGGTGCCGCCCTTCCAGAAGCCGAGGGCGAACCGGGCAGGCCGGGAGAGCGTCCCGTCGGCGTCCGTCTCGGCCTGCACGCGTGCCATCGTCTCGACGGTCTCCTCCGAGAGGATGCGCGTCCCGTCGAGTTCGCCGCCGTTGGCCAGACAGGCGTAGAACCGGGCCATGTCCCGGGCGGTGCCGATGCCGTTTGCGGCGGGGATGACCGCCCGGTGGATCGCCTCCTCGTTGAACGGTGCGGCGACCTCGGCGTTGTCCCCGAGCCCTTCGCCCGGGTCGCGACAGCGGTCGAACGCCTCGAAGCCGACGAGGGTGGCCACGTCGTCCGCCTCGTCCTCGCGCAGGCCGATTCCCGTGTGGTCCATCCCCAGCGGCTCGAAGATCCGTTCCGCCGCGAACTCCTCGACCGGCGTGCCAGAGGCGCGGCGGACGAGTTCGCCCACGAGCCAGCCGAACGTGAGCGCGTGGTAGGCCGGCACCTCCCCGGGCGTCGTGATCGGCTCCATCCCCTCGATCGCCTCCACCGAGGCGTCCCAGTCGGTCCAGAGGTCCGGCCGCTCGTCGATCTCCCCCTGGTGGAGCCCGGACGCGTGGCTGAGCACCTGGCGAACGGTGATCTCCGCCTTCTCGGTACCCTCCTCGGCGAACTCCGGCCAGTGGTCGACCACGCGGTCGTCGTAGTCGACCTCGCCCTCGTCGGCCAGCACGTGCAGCGAGACGGCCGCGTACGGCTTCGTACAGGAGAACAGCAGGTGGCGCGTCTCGGCGGTCTCTTCCTCTCCACTGTCGGGGTCCATCACGCCCCCGGCGAGGTCGATGACGCGCTCGCCGTCCACGTAGACGGCCAGTTGCGCCCCGTGGTGGAGCCCCGCCTCGAGGTGGCGGTCGAAGAGGTCCGCGATGCGTTCTCGAGCGTCGTCGCTGATCCGTGGCATGGTTCGGGTACTCTTCGGGCTGACGCTTAACCGTTGGCGTGTGGGAACACGCCGCAGTGGGGCGTCGGCTATCGGAGCGCCAGCCTGACGGCGTTCGCGAGTTCGTTCACCCGGGCCGCGTGCTCGTAGGACTCCTCCCGAACGCCGTTAGTGACGTAGGAGAACGCGACGTCCTCCGCCGGATCTGCCCAACCGACGATGCTGCCGAGCCCGACGTGGCCGAAGACGCGCTCGGGGCAGAGCGTGCCGAACAGGCCGTTCGTCGTCCCGCCCTTCCAGACGCCGAGGCCGTAGCGCATCGGTCGCGAGAGCGTTCCGTCGTCGTCCGTCTCGGCTTCGAGCGCCGTCATCGCCTCGACGGCCTCCTCGGAGAGGATGCGCGTTCCGTCGAGTTCGCCGCCGTTAGCGAGGCAGGCGTAGAACCGGGCCATGTCCCGGGCGGTGCCGATGCCGCTGGCGGCGGGAACGACTGCTCGCTGCAGGGCCTCCCGGTTGAACGCCTCCGAGAGCGCGACGTGGTCGCCCTCGAGTCCCTCGCCGGGGTCGCGACAGCGGTCGAACTCTTCGAAGCCGACGATCGTCGCGACCTCGGCGTGATCCTCGTCCTCCCGGAGGCCGATCCCCGTGTGGTCCATCCCCAGCGGCTCGAAGATCCGCTCGGCGACGAACTGCTCGATCGGGGTGCCCGAAACCCGCCGGACGAGTTCGCCCACGAGCCACCCGAAGGTGAGCGTGTGATAGGCCGGCACCTCGCCGGGCGCGAACGTCGGGTCCATCTCCTCGAGATTCGTCACCACGGCGTTCCAGTCGCCCCACAGGTCGGGGCGCTCGTCGATTTCGCCACGATTGAGCCCCGAGGTGTGACTGAGCACCTGGCGAACCGTGATCTCCGCCTTCTCGGTGCCCTCCTCGGCGAACTCCGGCCAGTGGTCGACCACGCGATCGTCGTAGTCGATGTCACCGTCGTCGACCAGCGCGTGCAGGGCCGCGGCCGCGTACGGCTTCGTGCAGGAGAACACGACGTGACGGGTCTCCGGCGTCTCGTCCCGTCCGTCGGGGTCGGCGACTCCGCCCGCGAGGTCGATGACCGGTTCCCCGTCGACGTAGACGGCCAGTTGGGCCCCGTGGTGGAGCCCCACCTCGAGGTGCCGGTCGAAGTGGGCAGCGATGCGCTCCCGGTCTGCGTTGCTAACGCGTCCCATGCCCAATCCGTTACTCTCCGGGCAAGTAATATTTCACCTCGAGGAAGGAGCGTCCGACGCCGCCCGGACCGACCGGCGTTCGACCGACGTTTTTACCCCACGACCGCCAACCACTCGGTATGGAACGCAAAGAGTTTCGCGACCTCGCCTCGCCCGCGGAGGCCCGCGAGGCGATCCGCTCGCTGTCGCTCGAGGGAGGAATCGACCGCGTCCCGCTCGAGGAGTCCCGGGGACGGGTGCTCGTCGCCCGCCTCGACGCCGAACTCGACGTGCCGGGGTTCGACCGGGCGAGCCTCGACGGCTACGCGCTCCGGGCGCGGGACACCTTCGGCGCGGACGAGGCGGATCCGGCCCGCCTCGAGATCGTCGGCGAGGTCCACGCGGGCGAGGAACCCGCCGTCGAGGTCGGCGAGGGGGAGGCCGTCGAGATCTCGACGGGGGCCGTGATGCCGCCGGGGGCGGACGCGATGGTTCCGGTGGAGAGGACTGATCGCGTCGAACGACGTTCGACGGAACGGGCGAGCGGCAGCGCCGCGAGCCAGGAGGGTGAAGACGTCCTGATCCGAACGAGCGTCGCCCCCGGGGACAACGTCATGTTCGCCGGCGCGGACGTCGCCGCCGGCGAGCGCGCCCTCGGCCCCGGCACGCGGATCACCCCTCGAGAGATCGGCCTGCTCTCGGCCCTCGGGGTCGAGGAGGTCCCCGTTCGCTCCCGACCGACCGTCGGCATCGTCTCGACGGGCGACGAACTGGTCCGACCCGGCGAGGACCTCGACAGCGGACGCGGGGAGATTTACGACGTCAACAGCTACACGATCGCCGCGGGGGTCGAGGATGCGGGCGGCGAAGCAGTCCTCTACCCCCACGCCGGCGACGATCAGGACGAGATGGAGCGCACCCTGCGGGAGGCCGCCGCGGAGTGCGACCTCGTCTGCTCGTCGGGGTCGACCAGCGCGAGCGCGGTGGACGTCATCTACCGCGTGATCGAGGAGCGAGGCGAACTCCTCCTCCACGGCGTGAGCGTCAAACCCGGGAAGCCGATGCTCGTCGGTCGCCTCGAGGACTCGGCGTACGTCGGCCTCCCGGGCTACCCCGTCTCCGCGATGATGGTCTTCCGGACGTTCGTCGCGCCGGCGATCCGCGAGGCCGCGGGCCTGCCCGAACCGAAGTCGGCGACCGTCTCGGGAACGATGGCCAGGGAGGAGCGCTACGGCGAGGGCCGCCTCCGCCTCATGCCCGTGGGACTCGTGGAAGGCGGCGCGGGCGAGACGCTCGTCTACCCCGTCGACAAGGGCAGCGGCGCGACGACCAGCCTCGCCGAGGCCGACGGCGTCGTCGAGGTGGCCCCCGAGACGGACTACCTCGAGGCCGGTGAAGACGTCACCGTCCGCCTCTTCTCGGCGGACGTCCGGCCGCCGACGCTGTTCGGCGTCGGCGAGGACGATCCCCGGTTGAATCGGGTGCTCGACGACCTCGAGAACCCCCGGTACCTCTCGGTCGGCTCCCGGCCCGCGCTGCGACGCCTGCGCGAGGGCGTGCCCGACGTCGCGGTCGTCGCCGGCCCGCTCGAGCGCGAGGTCGACGCCGAGGAATTCGGCGGCTGGGAGCGCGAGTGGGGCCTCGTCGTTCGCCCCGGCAACCCGGACGGGATCGAGGGGGTCGCCGACCTCGTCGACCGCGACCTCCGCTTCATCAACCGGACGACCGACTCGGGGCTCCGGACGAGCCTCGAGCGGGCGCTCGAGGATCTCGCGGATGGCCGCGACGCGTCCCGCCGCGACCTCGCCGAATCGATCGAGGGCTACGACCTCGGCCTCCGCGCCCACGAGAGCCCCGCCCGGACGGTCGCCGCCGGCGACGCCCACGCCGGCCTCGGCCTCCGCGAGACGGCCGACCGCCTCGACCTCGCGTTCGTTCCCCTGGGCGACCAGCCGGTTCGGATCCTCGCGAACCCCGACCGCCTCGAGAAGGCGGGGGTTCGTGAACTCGCGACGCGACTGGAGGAGTGAGCCCGTCCCACCGGACCGTTGGGGAACTGCCGTCACCGTTCGCGGGCCCGAATTCGTCGGTCGTCGACACATCGAGCGTAAACGCCCCCCTACGCGGAGACTGTCACCGATGCGAGACGGTCGTCGTCTCGCGTATAACGTCGAGAGACAGTCACTCCGACCGAAGTAGCAGTTTTACCGCTCTGTGATGTAGGACGCGTGATGTCGACGATCGCCGAGTTCCGGATTCCTGCCGAAGACACGACGCTGGCAGAGGCGTTCGAGTACATCTCCGACGCCTCGTTCGAACTCGAGTCCTCGGTGTCGAAGACGAGACCGAGCCTCTGGGTATCCGGCGCCGAACCCGAGGAGATCGAATCGGCGCTCGAGGAGGACTCCTCCGTCGATTCGTACGAACCGCTCGTCGAGGCCGGCGATCGCCTCCTCTACGACGTGACGTTCGCCGACGGCACCCGCTGGCTCTACGACGACCTGCTCACCGAGGGGGGCTCGCTGCTGGCGGCGTGGGGCTCGAACGGCTGGTGGCAGGTTCGGATTCGCGTGCAAAACCGCGACGAACTGACCCGGATCCACGATCGGTTCGTCGAGCGCGGCATCAACGCCGACCTCCGCCGGGTCTCCGACATCACGGACGCGGCGGGCTCCGAGACGCGGCTCACCCCGGAACAGCAGGAAGCGCTCGAGGCCGCCCTCGAGCGGGGCTACTTCGAGATCCCGCGCAAGATCTCGATGGAGGAACTGGCCGACGAACTCGACATCTCCCACCAGGCGCTCTCGGAGCGGCTGCGCCGGGCGTACGAGACGCTCGTCGACGCGGAACTGGAGACGGCGGACGAGAACGAACGGTCGCGGTGATCGGCCGCCGGCGGACGGCGTCCGCCCGGGCGTCGCTCGATCGGGTCGCCTGACCGGGTCGCTCGGCAGGGTACGCGGTGGGTCGCTTCGCGCGTTGTACGGGACGTCGCTCGATCGCTCACTTACTCGAGTTCGTCGAACGAGGAGATTCGATAATCGCCGAGGACGCACTGTCCCCGGCGCTCGTGGCCGACGCGCTCGACGTGGATCGCGTCGAGGCCGGCGTTCCAGGCCGCGCCGACGTCGTTCGGCCCGTCGCCGGCGAGCACCCCCTCGTGACCGTTGTGCGCGACGCCCAGGTCGCGCATGACGCACTCGACGGGGCCGGGATCCGGCTTCCAGCCCGTCTCGTGGGTGCAACAGAGGGTCGAATCGAACCAGTCGCGAATGTCGAGGTGGTCGAGCACCGGCTCGCAGAGGTACTGCTGGCAGTGGGTGACCAGGCCCACGGGATCCTCGAGGTCGGCGACGAACGCGGCGTCGCCGTGGAGGTAGGTCTGCTCTGCTCGAACCAGCGGATCCTCCTCCTCGTGGAACGCCGCCCAGAACGCCTCGGGGTCGACCCCCCAGGCCTCGAGCTGGCGGTCCCGCGAGCCGGTGAGGCCGCTCCAGACGATGTCGGCCTCGCGGTCGGTGAACTCCCGGCCGAGGCGGTCGCCGACCCGGTCGAACACCTCCCGGGTGTAGGACCACTCGACGTCGATCAGCGTCCCGTCGAGGTCGAGGAGCCAGAAGTCGTACTCGGCGTCGAACGCGGGTGCTGAGTCGAGTTCGGCGTCGACGAGGGACTCCACCTCGGTCCCTGACTCGGTGACCATCGGGACGATTCGATACGGTTTTCTCGAGTATATGTCTGTCGCCGGGCGAATCCGAGGATCGGAACGGGTCGTTCCGACGACGCGCCGGCCGGACCGGTCGAGGGGATGGACCCGATCCCCGACGGCGTCGCCCGGGAACTGGTCGACCTCGAGCCGGAGCGACCAGTCGTCCGGCCTCCGCGCACTCGTAACGTGAACGAGTGAAGCCGGACGGTTATTCGCCGCCGCGGCCGGGGATCGGATATGATCGAGAGTTACGACGACACGGAGGAACTGGCCGACTTCGCGGCGGCCGTCGCCGGGGACGACCGGGCGCCGGTGGTCGTGATCGCCGGCTGTGGCACGGCGCCCACGGTGACGGGGTTGCGCGAGCGCGGCGTCGACGCCTACGGCTTCGACGCGGAGCCCGAGATCCTCGAGACGGCCGACCCGGCGACGCGGGAGTTCCTCGTCGAGGCGGACCTGCGCGACGAGGCCCTCCTCGAGACGCTGCGCGACGCCTTCGGGATCGACGAGATCGACCTGTTCGTCACGGAGTGTATGCTCTCGTTCCTGACCGTCGACGAGGCGCGGACGGCGCTGGCCCGGATTCGGGAGGCGCCCGGCGTCGGACGGCTCGTCCACCGGGTGCGGATGGATCCGCCCGTCTCGGCCCAGCTGGGCGAGATCGACGTGACGATACTGACGCCGGAGGAGTGGCGGGAGGCGTGCGATCCGGACGGCGCGGACGTGTGGCGCGACGGGTTCGAGCCGTGGAACCTGCCGACGCTCGAGGACGCGGACCCCGACGGGGCGACGGCCGACTGAGCCGAAGCCGGGACGCGCTCGCGCCGATCGCCGTCGACGCCGGCCTCGTCGCTTCGTGCGGCCGCCTTCGGGGACGGTAACGCTATCCCTCGCCGACCGGTATCGGGGGACGATGACGACGGACGCGAACGGACCCGACCTCTCGAGTCGCACCGTCCTGGTTACGGGGAGCGCCGCGGGCGTCGGCCGCGAACTCCTGCTCGCGACGGCCCGCCGCGGGGCGAAGACGGCGGTCCACTACCACACGAGCGCAGACGCCGCCCGCGAGGTCGCTGCGGAGGCCCTCGAGGCCGGCGCGGCCGACGCGACGACGGTCCAGGGCGACGTCACCGATCCCGAGAGCGTCGACGGCCTCTTCTCGGCGGTCGAATCCGACCTGGGGCCGGTCGAGATCGTCGTGAACAACGTCGGCGACTTCGCGCCCAGCCACTGGGCGGAGATCGACTTCGAGACCTGGAACCGCGTGCTCGAGACGAATTTCAACGGGACCTACCTCTGCTCGAAGCGCGCGCTGCCCGCGATGCGCGAGAACGGCTACGGCCGGATCGTCAACGTCGGCTACGCCTCGAGCGAGAAGGGGCTCGTCCACCCGAAGAACTTCCCGTACTTCGTCGCCAAGGCCGGCGTCCTGATGTTCACCCGAATGCTCGCCGCCGACACGCAGGACGACCCGATCACCGTCAACGCCGTCTCGCCGTACGTCGTCGAGAACTCCGACGAGTTCCCCGAGGACCTCCCGCGCGGGCGCCCCGCGAGCTACGAGGACCTGGTCCGCCCGCTGCTGTTCTTCCTCGACCCAGAGAACGAGTACGTGAGCGGCCAGAACCTCGAGGTCGACGGCGGCTGGTTGCCCGAGCGCGTCTGAGCGACCGCCGGGGGTCACCCGCGGTCGGGGGGCCGCACCCGCGAACCTGGAGGGTCGACGGCGGTCGAAAACGGAGGATCGGTGAACGGGGGAGGTCCGGCTACGCGTAGTGCTCCTCGAGGTAGTCGACGATCTCATCGCCCTCGTAGATCGTCTCCTCTCGGTCGGTGTCGACGAGGAAGGGGATCGAATCCCGGCCGCCGACGTCCTGCATGGCCCGGTACGTCCGTTCGTTTCGGACGTCGCCCTCGGGGCGGCGCGGGTTGTGCGCGACGTACGAGACGCCGAGGTCGGTCAGCTTCTCGCGCACCGTCGAACTGTACGGACAGCCTTCGGCCTGGTAGAGTTCGAGCACGACGGTTCGGGTTGGAAGGCCTCGCGGGTAAGGGTTGGCCGCGCGAGTGACAGCAGGCGGATCGCCTTCAGGGGAGGGAGGGCGCTCGCGGGGACCGCGACGGGCCACCGCGTCAGCACCGTCCCGAGGAGACCGCAACCCATCTCGAGGAGGGAGTCCGCGACCGTCGTGGGGACGGCCGAGTTGCGTTCGCCTCGAACCACCGGCGACGAGCGAGCCGTCGACCGGGAGGGACCGTGAGCCGCCCGGTTGCGAGCGCGTCCACCCGGAGTTGACACTGTTAGGGGAACTGCACTCCACGCCCCGTGTGGCCTAGACTCTCGATGACTCGAAACATCACGCGACGACGCGCACTGACGATCGTCGGCGGAACGGGACTCGTCGCCCTCGCGGGCTGTGCGGGAGAAGGCGACGCGGCGGGGGACGACGAGATGGACGACGCGAACGGCGGCGGGCCGTCCGACGACGAGGAGACGAACGACTCGAGCGACGGAACCGACAGCGAGGAGACGAGCGACGGGGCCGGCGACGACGGGCGCGCCATGGTTCGCGTCGCGCACCTCTCCCTGGACGCCCCCAACGTCGACGTATCCGTCGACGGAGACACCGTACTCGAGGACGTCGCCTACCGCGACGTGAGCGACTACCTCGAACTCGAGCCGGGGACCTACGAGGTCGCGATCGCCGCGGCCGACGATCCGGAGACGGTGGTCTTCGAGGACGACCTCGAGATCGCCGAGGGGGCGTTCACGGTCGCGGCGATCGGCGAACTGGCCGAGGAGAACCAGCCGTTCGCCCCGACGGTCCTCGAGGACGACATGAGCGATCCCGGCGAGGAGGCGCGGGTCCGCCTGGTCCACGCCTCGCCCGACGCGCCCGCCGTCGACGTCACGGTCGGCGACGGCGAGCAGGTGCTGTTCGAAGACGCGGCGTTCGGGGACGCCGCGAGCGCCGAGGTCCCGCCCGACGAGTACGCGCTCGAGGTGCGACCGGCGACCGAGAACAACGACGGCGACGTCGTCGCCGAGTTCGACGTCGCGCCCGAGGCCGGCGGCGTCTACACCGCCTTCGCCGTCGGCTACCTCGAGCCCGGCGCGGCGCCGGCCGACGAACCCTTCGACCTGGAGGTAACGGTCGACGCCGAACCCGGCGGCCACTGAGCTCGCGCGGATCGCCGACGACGACCCTCGCGGTTACGGCCACCTCGAACGGCTCACCGTTTTCCCGCTGGTCGTCGTCGGGTGTTCGTATGCGAGTCGCAGTCGCCGGCACGTTCGGACCGCTGCACGACGGGCACCGAAAGCTGTTCGAGCACGCGCTCCGGTTCGGTGACGACGGCGTGCTGATCGCCCTCACGAGCGACGAACTCGCGGTCGAGACGCGACACGAGCCCCGTCCGATTCCGTCCTTCGGCGAGCGCGTCCGGGCGGTCGCCGACGCCGTCGCCGACCTCGACGAGCGGGAACGCGACGTCGAGATCGTCGAACTGACCGACGAACACGGCATCGCCTCCGACGACCCGACGATCGACGCGCTCGTCGTCTCGCCCGAGACCGCGCCCGAACTCGCCGAGATCAACGATCGCCGACGCGAGCGCGGCCTCGAGCCGATCACGGGTATCGTCGCCCCGTACGTCCTCGCCGAGGACGGCGAGCGGATCTCCTCGACCCGGATCGTGAACGGCGAGATCGACGAGCGCGGCCGGGTGCTCGAGTGAGTCGTTCGGTTTCGGTCGAGAATGAACACGCCGGGATCAGACGGCAGTGCCGGCGGATGCGATCGCCGCCGGACGCCCGAGTCAGTAGACGACGAGCGCGAGGTACAGTTGGCCGATCCCTGCGACGATCATCACGGCTCCGGCGAGTTTCTTCAGGTGGCCCGAGTACGCGGCCAGTCGACCCGCGCTCGCGAGGAGCCCCATCCCGGTCGCGACCGTCGTCGCGATCATCAGCGCCATCACGCTGCCGACGTAGGTCGTCAAGAGGAGCGTCGCCTCGTTCGTCGGCATGGAGATCGAGCGGGCGACGACCGCGAGGAAGATGGGCGAAACGCAGCCGGCACCGGCGAGCGCGTAGCCCGCCCCGAAGATTCCGAACCCGAGGACGCTCGAGCGTCGCCTGGGCAGTCGAACGGAGAGCGTCGGTGCCCGGTCGAACAGGATCAGGGCGCCGAAGACAACGAGCAGCGCGCCGACGAGCGACTCGAAGACCGTGAGCCCGGACAGCGTCGAGCGTCCGACCAGGAACGTCGCCCCGATGAGGACCGCGAACGTGAGCAGGACGCCGGCCCCCGCGACGATTCCGCGGACGGTCGCCCCGCCGAGTGACGCCCCCTCGCCGTCGGTCTGGCTCACGTAGAACCCGACGTACCCCGGAAGGAGGGGGTAGGCGCAGGGGCTGAAGAACGTCGCCACGCCGGCGGTGAGCGCGAACCCGAGCGTCGACAGTCCGGCGACGTCGATCATGCGTTCGATCCGGATCCGCCGTCGGACTCCGCCTCGAGCGCCCGCTCGATGCCCTCCACGAGGTCGTCCGCGCTCTTTACGCCCGAATCCGACCACCGGACTCGACCGGACGCGTCGAACGCGGCGGCGAACGGGTATCCGCCCGACATGTATCGGGAGGTCAACTCCGCCTTCGGATCCACGCCGACCGTCCAGTCGCCGTCGTGTTCATCCCACCAGTCGACCAGTTCGTCCTCGGTCAGCGAGTCCCCGACGGATTCGCTCGTGACCGAGACGAACAGCACCTCGTCGCCGATCCGGTCGCTCGCCTCGGCGAGCGCGGGCATCTGTTCGATACACGGATCGCACCACGTCGCGAAGAAGTCGACGAACGTCGCCCGTTCCCGCGACGGAACGCGAATCTCGCCCGCTTCGCTTCCCGGCGCGTCGATCGTCTCGATCGTCACCGGATCGTCGGACGACCCGTCGTCCTCGTTCGAGTCGTCAGCGTCGTCGAACGACGGCAGACCGCTCGACGCGAGGACCCCGCCCCCCGCGAGGAGTCCGAGGCTTCCGACGCCGGCGATGAGATCGCGCCGTCGCATCTATCCCTCCACGACGGTCTCGAGGTCCTCGGCGATGCGGGTCCCCTCGACGCCCGTCGCCTGTGGATACGAGCGTTCGACGATCCCCCGGTCGTTGACGAGCAAGATCAGATCGTAGTGGACGATACTCTCCACGTCGCCGCCGTCGTCGCTCTCGTTGCCGCCCTCACTTTCGTGGTCGGTCTCGCTCTCGTTTCCGTCGCCGTGGTCGTGCCCGCTTTCGTTCTCGGTCTCGTCGTGGTCGTTCCCGCTCTCGTTTCCGTCGCCGTGGTCGTGCTCCTCGAGGTCCTCCTGCTCGTACGGCACGCCGAACGTGCCGTTGACGATCTCTTCGGCCTCGTCGTTGTCCTCGGGTCGGAGGAAGTGCCAGTTCCCCGCGTCGAAGTCGACGCTCTGCTCTTCGCCCTCCTCTTGCAGTGCGTCCGTATCGTCGCGGTCGGGATCGAACGTCATCGCGAGGAACGCGACCTCGTCCGAGTAGTCTCCGTCTGTGGCTTTCTCCTGCGCGTAGCGGAGTTTCGAGAGCAACATCGGGCAGACGTTGTCGGTGCAGTTGGTGTAGATGAACGTCATCAAGAACGCGCGCTCGCCCTCGAACTCCTCCGGCGAAATTTCCTCGCCCGTGAGGGGGTCTTCGATCGAAAACGAGGGAATCTCGTCGCCGTACGTCGGGTGCGACGGCTCACCCCGCTTTTGCTCGGGCGGGCCGAGGACGGTCCCTTCGGCCTTCCGGTCCTCGCCATCGCTGCCCATCGCGGGGAGATCGTCGAGACAGCCTGCGGTCCCGGCAACGCCCGCGACCCCCAGCGAGCGAAGATACGTGCGCCTTTCCATACCGGGGCGTTGGGAGCGCACGATGAAAGGCACACTGGTTCGTACCTCGAAACCCGGCTCCCCGCCGAGACCGCGACCTCGAACGTCCCGCAAACTCGCGGCTCTGCGTCGGGAACGCCGACCCGCGACGGTCAGGCGTCCTGCTCGTGCACCTTCTCGAGCACCTCGGCCTCGACGACCTCGCGCACGCCCGCCGCCTCGAGCGTCTCCCGGAACGCCTCGGAGTCGTAGTAGTCGAGGGTCTCCTCGAGGCGCCCCTCGGCGATCTCGATCAGGACGACGACCTCCGTCGGATCGTTCCGGACGCGAAACGCCTCGCTCCCGAGCGACCCGTGGGCGGCCCGCGCCTCGCCGTTCTCCTCGTGGTGCCGTTCCCAGCGCTCGTAGTCGTCGATCCGGTGGCAGGCGTAGACGTACGGCATCGGTGAGTCGATTGGTACGACGGCTCGAGGGAAAACGATTGGTCCGAATCGAGCCCGGACGGTTCGGTCACGCGAACGACTCGAGCGATCAGTCCCGCCCGTGACGGGTCAGACACTTCGAGAGGCCGATCAACTCCACGGGCTCGGAGTTGTCCGGCGAGTAGACGACCATCTGGCCCTTCTCCATGTAGGGAACCTTCGACTCGAGGCTGGAGGGGATGTTGACGCTCTTGATGGCGTCCTCGTCGCCGAGGTTGAGGACGACGGTGGTGTTGATCTGCTTGAACACGGCGTCGTCGATGTCCTGGGGATCCTGGGTGATGAGGAAGAGGCCGAGGCGCTCCTTGCGGCCCTGCTTCGCGGCCTCCGTGAACTTTCGGATCACCTTCCCCGCCTGCACGCTGTCGGCGTCGGTGAGGAAGTTGTGGGCCTCGTCCATTCCCAAAACGAGGGGCGTCTCCTTGATCCGGTCGTAGAACGGGTCGTTCGAGAGCTTCTCGTCGATGAGCAGGCTCGAGAGCGCGAGGACGACCGTCTCCGTCGCCCTCGAGTCGTTGACGTGGTAGGTCGGGACCACCGAGAGGCCGCCGGGGCGGACGAACTCGTGGATCAGCTCGGTGATCGGCCGGGCGTCCTGGTCGAAGACGTGGCCGAATCCGAGCACGCGCCGGCGGACGGCGTCGAAGGTGGCCTCGTGGACGCGGCCGGACTCGTCGAGTTCCTCCCGCAGGGCGGGGTCGTCGAGGAACGTCGTGAACTCCTCGTAGGTGCCGCCGTCGCCGTACTGGCTGCGGAACCGCGGCAGGAGGACGCTCACGAGCGCGCCGTACTGGTTGTCGTTCAGCCCGCTGCCGGCGACCAGCCACGGGTTCTCGTACACCATCGAGAAGGGGATGGTGAACTCGACGCACTCGGCGCGGTGGTGGCTCGGCGCGTACGACGCGCTGCCCACGCTCGGGACGAAGACGGTCGTGTCGTCGTGGCCGCCGTGGGCGATCCCCTCGCGCTCGAGTCGGCGGGCGAACGCGTCGTCGAGGTCGGGGTTGTCGTCGTGCATCTGGGCGTACTCGTCCTGGGGGTCGAACTGGACGATGGCGGGCTTGACGCTGCGGCCGTCCTCCATCGGGTAGGTCCGCTCGTCGGCGAGGAATTGCCGGAGGACGTTCTTCGCGGCGTGGGTCTTGCCCGACCCCGTCCCGCCGGCGATGAGTGTGTGGCGGAAGACCAGCGGGTCGCCCGACTCGTAGTCGTCTTTCAGCCGGTAGTCGATCGTCGGCGGCGACGCGGCGGTCCGGACCTTCTCGCCGCCCACCGAGAGGTGCCCGAGGAAGACGCCGTCGTCGGGGATCTTCAGCCCGGTCTTGATCTCCTCGACGTCGGTCGCCTGCCGGATCACCGTCTGGGGTTTCGGCACGCGGTCGGTCATCCGCCGCTTGAGTTCGCCCCCGTCGTCGTACAGCACCGCGACTGGCTCGAGCGACGCGAGGAACTTGTAGTCGGCCTCGGAGATCCCGTCGGTGCGCATCGCCCGGCGGGCGTGGATCTCCGTCGCGTCGTCGGCGTGGTACTGCTGGGCGTACTCGAGGGCGGCGATGCGACAGAAGAGCGTCTCGCCGTCGGGGTAGGGCGCGAGCAGGTAGGTCCCGATCCGGATCGACGCGCGGTTCCCCTGCGTGACGTACGCCTGCAAGGTCGTGTCCTCGTCGTCCTCGCCGACGCGCAGCCCCCGGGAGACGCAGACGGCGCCGATGCCGACGTCCTCGCCGCGCGGGTCGAGGTCGATCGTCTCGAAGTCGTCGTCACCGTCGGACGCGTCCGTCGGCGCGTCCGCAGTACCGTCGGCGGACGCCGAGGACGGGTCGGCGGATGCGGAGGCGGACGGAGGCGCGGTCGCGGAGCCTTCCTCGGGGTCGTCGGCGTCGCCGGGCTCGTCGGGGTCGGCGGTGAAATCACCGAAGTCACCCAGATCGGTCATGTTCACGTCATCCGAGCGGACCCTCAAACCCGTTTCCCTCCGAGGGTCGACTCGCGCCGCTCGAGGTAATACGTCGAGAACTGCGGTAAGAAGCCGTTACCGGGCCACGGACGCGAAATTAGGCGGACCGATTCGTCCGCGACCGGACGCGTCGCTCGAAGAGAACAAGGGACGATCAGAGAGACGCCCCGGCCGCACCGGTCGGACGCTCGAGTCGGCCGGCGACGGGCGAGAGCGGTCGTTCCGGTTACTGGGTAACCGGCACCGACCGGTTCGTTCGGGTCACTTCCTTCGCGATCTCGTCGTAGGCGAGGACGCCGACGTCCTCCATCGCCGGGAGGTGGCTGTGGTGGAGCGCGATCGTCGCCCGTTCGGGATCGTCGATCGGGCTCCGGTCGGCGGCCGCGATCGCCGTCGCGAGTTCCTCGAGCGAGCACGCGCGGTCGAAATCGGAGAGGATCGCGAGGACGGCCATCCGCGTCGGCTGGACGAGCGTCTCGAGGACGTCCTCGTCGCCGGCGGCCGCCGAGCGCTCGAGCAGGCTCGAGAACGCCTCCGGACGCAGCGGGAGGTCGCCGACGAGGCTGACGGTTTCGCCCTGCCAGGCGATGACGTTCGCGTCGGCCAGTCGGGGGAGGTGGCTGTGAACGAGGCTGATCCGCACCTCGTGTCGCGTCGGGTCGTCCGTCTCGGCGGCCCGTTCGCGCTCGTAGATCGCTTCGGTCAGGTCCGAAACCGTCGCAGACCGGGGCCGACCGGCGAGCACCTCGAGGAGGCGGATGCGGCGGGGATGGCTCAGGATGTCGTAGCACTCCGCCGGGAGTTCTGTCGTCGAACCGACGTCGTCGCCGCCGAAGTGAGCGTCCGAACTCATTGCTCCGATAAACCCGTGCAGAGGATTTAAGCACGTTTCCAAAACAGTTTGGCCGAAACCTATAACAAGACCCGTACGTTGCGGGGATATTTACTTACTGTTGTGTTAATATCGCTCCCTCAGCGCGGTCGGTACGTCGGTTTCGGGAACGCAGCGCGTCCATCGCGGTGGAGCGAAAGCGTTCCGTGAGAGGCGCCGGATCGCGGGAATCCCGGGACGGAAGCTCCCCGGCAGCGAGCGTCGGCGTCGGCCGACGACCGCCCCGGTGCCGTGACACGAACGACGGCCGATCCGTCTCGACGGGCGGCGAACCGAGCGGTCGACTCCGTCTCGCCGCTCGCCACCGCCTTTTTGCATCCTCGAGTACTACGGAACGGCATGTTACTGGTACGCGGCCGCGCGGGCGGGACCGAACTCACGGGGACGCTCTACGAACGCGGCGAGCGGGCGCCGTCGTTCCGCGGCGCCCCCGACGAAGACGCCGCGTACGTCTGGGTCTGCGACGAATTCTACGAGGTCGACAGCGGCGGTACGACCCAGCTGGTCGACGGTCGCGAGGTCAACCTCGCGTTCGAGTCGCCGATGCCCCGGGGGTTCGACACCCGGAAACAGGCGCTCGAGCGGGCCAAAGAGCACATTAGAACTCAGTTCGCCCGCATCGGAATCGATCCGACCGAGGTCGAACTCCACGTCGAGAAGAGCGCGGACGAACCCGGTCGGTAGGACCCGTCGGGACCGCCCGCGGGGCCGGATCGACTCGAGCGATGGTCGCACGCGGCGTCGCCGATCCCGGGCGGCGCTGCGAAACCGCCGACGGTTTCGTCCGCTTCGCGTATCGTTTTGGCCGGACCGCACGTAGGTGGAATCCAGCCTCGAGCGCCGAGCCTGCCGGGTCCCGCTCGAGGCGACCTCGTTCGCCATGATGGCCACCACCCACGCGTTCGCGGGGTTGACGCTCGTCGCCCCCTTCGCGTTCCTCGCACCGGAGTACGCCCTCCCGCTCGCGGTCGGTGCGATAGCGGGCGGCGTCTTCCCCGACGTCGACGTCCTGTTCGTCCACCGACGAACCCTTCACTTCCCCGTCTACGGCCTCCCCGTCGCGGTCGCCGGCGCGGGGTTCGCGACCGTCTTCCCCTCGAGCCTCACCGCCGCGGTCGGCGCGTTCGCGGTCGCGGCGTGGGTCCACGCCGTCAGCGACGCCGGCGGCGGCGGTCCGGAGATGGACCCCTGGACGAATCCGTCGGACCGGGCGGTCTACGACCACGCTCGCGGGACGTGGGTCCGTCCCAGACGGTGGATCAGGTACGACGGCGCGCCCGAGGACGCCGTCCTCGCCGTCGCGCTCGCAATTACACCGCTGCTCGTCTTCGACGACCCCCTCGTCCGAGGGATCGTCCTGGGGGCCGTCGCCCTGTCGATCGGCTACGCCGCGGTTCGGCGTCGGCTCGTCGAGTGGCTCCCGGAACGGCTCGAGTGACGCCGGATTCGACGGTCGCGCTCGACCGACTGTCACTCGGGCGTGAGTCGGAACGCTGATAGGCGCCGTCGCCAACGTAGCCCGTATGGTCGACATCTTCGTCGCAGAGACGCTCCACCTCGTCTTCGCGGCCGTCTGGGCGGGCAGCGTCTTCTACGTCGCGTTCGTTCTCCTGCCGCTCGCCAGGGACGGGGCGTTCAACTCGACCCGGCCGCTCGAGGTCTGCTCCGGGAAGCTGACGACGATCTCTCGAACGAGCGCCCTCGTCTTGCTGCTCAGCGGCGGTCACCTCGCGGGAAGCGGGTACACCGCGGAGACCCTCTTCGGGTCGACCAACGGTCGGCTCGTCCTCGCGATGGTCGCCCTCTGGTTCGCGCTCGCGGCCCTGGTCGAAATCGGCGCGAAGCGCCTCGAGTCGGGGCTCAACGGGAAGAAGCTCCGCGAACCGGCCCGGAACGCGCTGCCGCCGTTTCGCGCGGCGGCCGTCGTCGCGATCGCCCTGCTCGTCGTCGGCGGCGCGATCACGACGAACCTCGCCGGCCAACTGGGGTTCTGACCGAGCGGGGGGCCGCACCCGAACCCGGTCGGAAACGTCTAGGAAACGGAGTATATCCCGAATTCCCGAAAGATACTTGGTGGGTTGCTGTTAGGTAGTTCCATAATGATCAGGGGTAAAGACGTGGCGCTCTCGGTTCTCGTCGTCGGCACGGCCGCTGCGGTCGGATACGCGCTCCGTGCCGAGCGAACGCGGGAGGCGAGCGCCCGCTCGAAGGCGGACATCGGCGCGCGGATCGTCGACGACGTTCCGGACGGGGCGACCGTCGTCGACGCGTCCTCGCACGCGCTCTCCGAGATTCCCGGTACGCGACGGGCCATCGTCCGCGCCATCCGAAACGAGGCCCGCGACGAGTGGGAGCACGTGACGCTCGACCGCGACGGCGCGTGGTCGGTCGTCGACCGACTCCGGCGATCGCTCCCGTACTACGACGGCGAGGGCGGCGAGTACAACGGCGTCTACGTCAGGTACGACGATCGCGTCGTCGTCCTCGACGCCATCGGCTGGGCCCGCCTCGAGGAACCGGCGTACTGACCGCTCGGAGACATCCCGACCGCTCGAGGCGTCCCGAGACCGTCCCGGGTTTCACACTCGTACGCGGGCTCGCCTACTCGAGTCGTTCTTCGTTTCTCACGCCGTTCTCCGTCGCTCTCGGGCGCCGTACCGTCCTCACCGGCCGTTCTCGTAGCTCTTCCACCGTGACTCCCGTACAGCGGTTTCGGCGCGGGTGCGCTGCGGTACCGTGAACTCGCGCTCGAGCCGCGGTTACCGCTCTCGCGTGACGACGAACTCCGCCAGCTCGAGGAGGTACTCCCGTGCCCCCTCGTCGACGACCTCGACCCGCTCCAGGGCGTCGATCGCCCGGTCGGCCTCCGCGCGCGCACGGTCGTTCGCCTCCTCGGGCGTGAGGTCGGTCACCTGGACCACCGAGGGGCGCTCCAGGGCGGCGTCGTGACCGGTGGGCTTCCCGAGGGCGGTCGGATCGGCGATCGCGTCGAGGACGTCGTCCCGGATCTGGAAGGCGACGCCGACGCGCTCGGCGTACTCGCCCAGCGCCTCGACGGTGATCGGGTCGGAGCCGGCGGCGATGGCGCCGAGTTCAGCCGCGGCCCGGAAGAGCGCGCCCGTCTTCCGCCGGGCGAGGGTCATGTACTCCTCCTCGTTCGTCGGCTCCGCCGAGAGTTCGGTCGCCTCGCCGATGCCGAGTTCGACCATCGCCTCGGCGACCACCTGGGTCGCGTTCGGATCGCTCGAGAAGAGGGCGAACGCCTCGCCCAGGAGGCCGTCGCTCGTGACGATGGCGGGGCCGTGGCCGAACTCGGCCCACGCGCTCGTCGTCCCCCGTCGCAGCTCCGAGCGATCGATGATGTCGTCGACCACCAGCGAGGCGGCGTGGACGAGTTCGATGCCGACGCCGAAGTCCACGGCGTCCTCGGCCGTCCCGCCGACGGTCTCGCAGGCCAGCAGCGTCACCATCGGCCGGACGCGCTTTCCCCCGGAGAGCGCGACGTGTCGAACTTCCGCGCTGAGCGTCTCGGGCTCGAGGTCGTCGACGACCTCGACGAGGCGCTCCTCGATCAGCGCCCGTCGGCGCTCGAGAAGTTCCATCGAGGGGAGTTAGGACGGGGGTGAAAAGTAGGTGACGGTTCGCCGGACCGCTGTCAACGCCGTTAGATGACGCGCGGGCCGGCGGTCGCCGACCCGTCGGCGATCACTCGTCCTCGTCGACGACGGCGTCGAAGGTGAACGGCCCATCGCCGTCGACGTCGGTCGACGCCGATCCGGATTCGGTTTCGGCGTCGGTCGTCTCCGCCTCGGCGTCGGGTTCGGCATCGGTATCGGTGCCGTCCCCGTTCCCGGCGTCGTCACCCCCTGCGACGTGCGACTCGTCGAATCGAACCGATTCCTCGGGCCCGTCTCCCTCGTTCGGCGCGTCGTCCGACGCGTCGACCGTCTCGAGCGCGGCGAACTCCGGGTCCGGTTCGGGGGCCGTCTCGAACCGATCGAGCGCCTCTTGCAGTTGCATCGAGCGATCGGCCAGCGAACTCGCGCTGTCGGAGACTTCGGTCATCGACGACGTTTGCTCCTCGGCGGCGGCGGCGACCTGCTGGGCCTCGGCGGCCGTCTTGTCGGAGATGTCGGTCGCCGTCGACACCATGGCCACGACCTCCTGCGTCGAGGCCGCCTGCTCCTCGCTCGCGGCGGAGATTTCCTGGACGCCGTCGTTCGTCTGGGCGGCGTACTCCGCGATCTCGTCGAGCGCCGCCAGGGCGTTCTCGACCGACTCGACGTGCGCGGAGATCTTCTCCGCCGTCCGCTGGACCTCGGCGGCCGTGTGCTCGGTCCGTTCGTCGATCCGTTCGAGGCGGGCCTCGATGTCGGCCGCCGTCTCCTTCGTGTCCGCCGCGAGTTCCTTGACCTGCGACGCGACGACGGAGAATCCCTCGCCGGCGTCCGCGTTGGCGCCGCGGGAGGCCTCGATGTTGGCGTTCAGCGCGAGCATGTTCGTCTGGTGGGCGACCTCGGAGATGAACTCCACCAGGTCGTCGATCTGCTCCATCTCGGCCTCGAGCGCTTCGATCGCCTCGACGGCCTCGGTCGACTCCGACTCGATCTCGTGCATTCCCTCGATCGCGTCCCGGGCGGACTCGCGGCCGCGTCGACCGGCCTCCGCGGTCCTGGCCGCGATGTCGGCGACCTGGTTCGACGAGGCGGCGATCTGCTCGGTCGTCGTCGAGAGGCCGCCCATCTCGCTCGAGACCGCCCGCAGGTTCTCGTTCTGGCGCTCGGCGCCGTCCGAGATCTCCTGTACCGAGCGCGACACCTGCTCGGAAGCCGAGAGGACCTCCTCGCTCGAGGCGGTGACCTCCTCGCTCGAGGTGGCGACGTCGGTCGCGAACCGCTTGAGCGCCGCCGTCGTCGCCTCGAGTTCCTCGACCATCGCGTTGAACGCCAGCGCGATGTCGGTCATCGCCTCGTTCTCGCTCTCGGGATCGAGTCGACGCGTGAGGTCGCCGGCCGCGCAGTCTTCCATCACCGTCCGGTACTCGTCGGCTTTCGCCTCGAGGTGGCGGTTCATGCGTTCCGACGCCTCGCGCGCCGTCTCCGCCTCCTCGCGGGCGGATTCCGCCTCCTCGATCTGGTCGCGCAGCGAGGTGCGCATGCTGTCGAAGCCGTCGTACAGCCGTCCGATCTCGTCGACCCGGTTCGTCCCGAGGTCGACGTGGAGGTTCCCCTCCTCCATCTCGGCCGCGCGGTCGCGCAGGCGGACGAGCGGGCCGACCGTCTGCCTCCCGAGGACGACGCCGACGAGGCCAAGGGTGAGGAGGCTCACCCCGACGATCGCCAGCACCGTCTGGCCGACCTCGTTCGCCACGGCGTAGGCGGTGTCGGTCGGCACGCTGGTGATCGCGACCCACTGCGTGTCGCCGACCGGGGCGTACGCCCGAACGGCGCCGTCGGCTTCGCTGACGGTGATCCGGCCGCCGAGGGCGGTCTGGACGGCATCTTCGTCGAGGTTCGACTCGTCGAAGGAGGCCTCCTCGGGCCGTAAGACGGCGTTTTGCTCCTCGTCGACGATGATCGTCGACGTCGCGTCGTCCGACTCGTGGAGCTGGCTCACGCGGTACTCGAGCGTCCCGATGACGACGACGACGCGGTCGTCGCGCTCGCTCACCGGGCTCGCGAAGGCCATCACCTGGTCGTCGAGCACCTCGGAGCGGTAGGCGGTCTCCGAGTTCCACACGTCGTCGTCGAAGAAGAGTTCCTCCTGGAAGTTCGCCTCCGCCCACGGTTCGTCGACCGACTCGAGCGACGAGCCGCGGAGGCCGGCGTCCGTGCTCGTGACGACCTCGTCGGAGTCGGTGTCGACGTAGTGGATCGAACGGACGTCGACCGAGAGGCGGGCCTGTTCCTCGACGAGGCGGCCCTGCACCGTCTGGACGTCGCCGTCGCTGAGTTGCTCGGAGGCCGACACCGTCCTCGTCTGGACCCGCATCGTGTCGACCCAGTCGCCGATCGACTCCGCCTGTCCCTCCGAGGTCGATCGCACGTCGCCGTTCGCGTCGTTCGTCACCGTCGCGTCGATCTGTGCGTACCCGACCGCCCCGACGGCGGCGATGACGAGGGTGACCGCGAGGATCGAGACGACGAACTTCACGAGGTACCGCCGCCTGACGAACGACGGGACGAGTTTCGAACGGATCGACATATCAGACGGTCACCTCGTCGTCGAGCGTTTCGAAGCCGTCGTCGCTCTCGTCGAACCGCCAGTACTCGTAGGTCGCGTCGACGATGTCGCCGTTCTCGTCGAAGACGACGTCGCTCGAGGCGCCGCGGTAGGAGACCTCCTCGCCCCGCGCCGCGCGCTCGAGTCCCTCGGCCAGGGTTTCGGGACCGACCTCCTCGCCCGAGTCGTCGGTCACCTGACGCACCGCGTTCGCGATCGCCGGCCCGTCGTTCTGGCCCGCGTACGCGTTCGCGAGCAGGAGCACGGCGCTCGCGTCGTAGCTGTTCGCGGTGTAGATGCCCGGCGACTCGTCGTAGGCGGCCTCGTACTGCTCCTCGAAGAACGAGAGGCCCGGCCCGTCGGAACGCGGGGCCGTTCCGCGCACCTCGTCCATCGACTCCCCGACGGCGGTGGCGACGTCGGGGTCTCGAAGCCCGTCGGGAACGAGCACGTCCTCGTCGCCGCCCGTCTCGTAGAAGTCCTGGAACAGCGGAATGCCCGTCTCGGGGTAGGCGATCACGACCAGCAGTTCGGGACCTCCCTCCCTGGCCGCCTCGAGTTCGTCGACGTACCCGTCGCGTTCTTCCTCGATCGGCACCTCCGCCGTCACCGTCCCGTCGTACTCGTTCTCGAAGGTCCTCGTGAACGCCTGGCTCAACTGCCAGCCGTAATCGTTGTTGACGTACAGCGTCGCCGCGCTCGAGTGGCCGAGGTCCTCGACGGCTTGCTTGGCCAGCGCGACGCCCTGGAGCGCGTCGGACGCCACGGTTCGGAACACGAACCCGCCGTCGTTCAGCGACGTGATCGTCGGCGACGTGCTCGCCGGCGAACAACACACCGTCCGGTACGGGATCAGCGCCTGCTTCGCGAGTTGGATCGTGACGTCGGAGTTCGCCGCGCCGTTGATCATCGGATACCCCTCGTCGACGAGCGCCGCCCCGGCCGTAACCCCCGTTTCGGGGTCGGTCTCCGAGTCCTTGACCTCGTGCTCGAAGTCGATCGGTAGCTCCTTGGCCTCCAGCTGTTCGATCGGGAGCGTCGCCGCGTTCGAGAGCGGCTCCCCGAACGGCTCGAGGTCGCCGCTCAGCGGTTGAATCACGCCGAGTTTGATCGTGCGGTCCTCCCAGCTCGTTCCCTCGTCCGTTCGGACGGTACCGACCCCCGGGAGATCGTCCACGCACCCCGCGAGCCCTCCGACACCGACGGCGCCGATACCGGAGAGATAGTCCCGTCGTCTGAGTCGAAACGACATCTCTCGGACAATCTCACCGGTATCGCATAACCTTATCGAGTATTTAATTCACAAGTAAGTAAATGGCAGATATTTTACTAACACCGAGGAATCGCGCGAGTCGACACCGTCGTCCGCTCGCGGGTCACGGGTCACACCGTTCTCCGTTCGCCGTGCCGCGGTTCAGAGGCCGAAGGCCGAGAACCGCGCTTACTGGAACTCCTCGGTCAGCGCCGGCACGACGTCGAAGAGGTCGTCGTGGATCGCGTAGTCGGCGATGTCCATGATCGGCGCGTTCGGGTCCGTGTTGATCGCGACGATCGTGTCCGAGCCCTTCATGCCGGCGACGTGCTGGACGGCGCCGGAGATGCCGATCGCGAGGTAGACGTCGGGCGTGACGACCTTCCCGGACTGGCCGACCTGCCGGTTCTTGGGCAGCCAGCCGTTGTCGACGATCGGACGCGAGGAGGAGACCGTCGCGCCGGTCGCCTCCGCCAGGTCCTCGATCATGCTGAGGTTCTCCTCCTCCTCGATGCCGCGGCCGACCGAGACGAGGAAGTCCGCCTCGCTGATGTCGACGTCGCCGCCGGCGACCTCCTCGAACGCGGTGACGGTCGAACCGACCTGCGACTCGTCGATGTCGGCGTCGAACGCCTCGATCGAGGCGCTGCCGTCGCCCTCGGCCGCCTCCCACTCGCCCTCGCGAATCGTCGCGAGGACGTTCCCGGCGTCGACTTCGGTGGTCGTCTCGACCTTGCCGCCGTACATCTCCCGGTTGGCGATCAGCGTGTCACCGTCGACCTCGAGGGCGACGCAGTCGGTGACGATCGGGACGTCGAGCGCCACGGAGACGGCCGGCGCGTAGTCGAGCCCGTTGACGCTGTTCGGCGCGAGCACGTACTGCGGGGCGAGCTCGTCGTACAGCTGGGTGATCGCCTGTTTGTAGACGTCGTGGTTGAACTCCTCGCCCGCGTCGACGGTGTGGACGACGTCGACGCCCTCGCGGTCGAGGTCGTCGGCGAAGTCCGCCACGTCGCCGTTGATGACGGCCAGGTGGAGGTCGCCGCCGGTTTCGGCCGCGAGTTCGCTGCCGGCGGTGATGATCTCGTAGCTCACGTCGCGCAGTTCGCCCTGTCGGTGGTCCGTGATCGCAAGAACGTCGCTCATTGTGCCACCCCCTTGTCGCGGAGCAGGTCAGCGAGTTGTCCGGCGGTGTCTTCGGCGCTGCCGTCGAAGACCGTCACGTCGCTTTCGCTCTCCGGTTCGTACATGTCCGTCAGTTCGACCCGGCCCTCGACGGCGCCCGCGTCGACGCCGATGTCGCCGAGGCTCTGGACGTCGAGCGGTTTCCGCTGGGCCTGTCGGATGCCGCGCAGGCTGGCGTACCGGGGCTCGTTGATCCCCGTCTGGATCGTCAGCACCGCCGGCAGCTCGACGTCGGTCAGCTCCTCGACGCCGCCCTCGAGTTCGCGCCGGACCGAGGCGGTGCCGGACTCGAGGTCGTGGTCGAGGCTGTTGACGACGGCGGCCCACTCGTAGCCGACCGCCTCGGCGAGGGCGACGCCGGTGCCGCCCCAGCTGTCGTCGCCGGACTGGACGCCCGTGAGGACGAGGTCCGGCTCTTCCTCCGCGACGACCTCCCGGAGGATCGCCGTTTTGGCGCCCACGTCGAGCAGGTCGACGTCCTCGAGGGCGTCGTCCCAGACGCGGACGGCGCGGTCTGCGCCCTTCGCGAGGGCCTGGCGGATGGTCTGTTCGCAATCTTCGGGGCCGATCGTGACCGTGACGACTTCGTCGGCGACGCCCTCCTCCTGGAGCTGGACGGCCTCCTCGATGGCGTAGTCGTCCCACTCGTTGAGGTCGGCGCCGAGGTACCGATCCGCGATCTCGGTCCCCTCGATTTCGAACTCGTCTTCGACGGTCGCGACTTCTTTGACCGTAACGAGAATCTTCATCGTGGGTCTGTTTACCGTCCCACCCGTAAATCTTTTCGAAACGTCGTACGCGCGTAAAGTGTTGATTCCCCGTTCTCTTCCGATGATAAGCGCGCCCCACGTTTTCGATTACACCCAGTGGGTCACCAAGAAAGTACGTCGGGAATTCGGGACGGAGGGCCTCGAGGACGGTCGCTACCGAGACGGAAACGGTTTAACGACACCGCGGGTAGTACGAGTATGGCAGACTGTCCACTTGCCGACGAATGCCCGAGTTTCTCAGAGCGGATCGCGGGCATGGGGTGTCAACACTACGGCGATCGCGGCGGCAAGGAGTGGTGCCAACACTACAATCAGCCGATCCAAGATCTGAAGACCCAGCCGGTCAAGCCGGGCGAGGAGGTCGTCGTCGACGTCGTCGACATGCACGAGAGCGGTGCTGGCGTCGGACGAACCGAGGACGGGTTCATCGTCATGGTCGACGGTCTCCTTCCCGAGGCTCGAGCGCGCGTCGAGATCACCCGCGTCCACAGCAACCACGCGCGTGCGGAGGAAGTCGAAGTCCTCCCGATGGACGAGGAAGACGGGGACGACGAGGACGCGGACGGAGCCGACGCCGAAAACGACGACGAGGGCGACGAGGGACGTCGGCGGTCGAGGAAACACAGGGAACGGCTCGGCAGCCGCGAGAACTTCTGGGGCGGCTCCTGAACCGGCCGCTCCCAGTGGACAGTCATCGAGCGAGCGGTCGCTACGGTCCGGCCCGTCGATTTTGCAACAAGACGTAAGTACGTCTTCGGGCGAGTATAACGTAGCAAATGGGGGTAGCGATGAGCGGACGACGACTCCTCTCGATCGTCGCGGTCGGCTGCGCCATCGCCGGACTGTTTCTCGCGACGAGCGCGATGCCGATGGTCGCCTCGGAGGCCCCGGGAAACGGCTTTTTCGAAGGCGACGAAACCGAACGAGCGGACGCGGCGGCGTTCGGAGCGGGCCAGGAAGCCCCCGAAAAGACGGGAGGCGACGGAGGCGGTGACGACCGAAACGGCGACGCGAAGGGGGGCTCGTCCGAAGGGGAGACCGACGAATCGGGGGACGGTGGCGACGGAGACGATCCCCAGGGGGGCGACGCGGCTGACGACGGCGAACGCGAGCGCGAGTCGGGCGGCACCGACGGGTCGACCACCGGCTCCGAACCGGGCGGCGTCGGCGAGGTGGCCGCCGGCGCGATCGTCGAGGGGCTCTCGACGCTGTATCCGTTCGGCGACGCGGGTGACGACGGGACGGGCGGCGAGTTCGACGACGCCGCAGGTGAGGGCTCGGTCGGCGGCCTCGAGCGGCTCGGCGGGGAGTACGGCGCGTCGATCGGCGGTGACGCGAGCGCGGGCGGCGACGGTGCGGACGGCGACGACGCCGGTGCCGGTGCGAACGGGGAGTCAACGGACGAAGCGGAACTCGAGTCGAACGAGACCGATTCCGGCGGGGACGGGAGCGACGTCGGTGACCCCGACGGTGACGGCGGCGATGCCGACGGCGAGTGGAGCGAAGACGGTGGCGGTGACGACAGCGAGTGGAACGGAACCGGTGACGGGGGCATCGGGAACGGTAGCGAATGGGACGAAACCGGCGAAGGCGGCGACGGGAACGGTAGCGAATGGAACGGAACCGGCGAAGGCGGTGACGGAGCGGCGAGCGACGATGACGGTGACGACGGCAACGGGACGGGCTCCGAAGCCGGCGATGGCGACGACACCGCCGCGTCGGGGGACTCGACGTCGGGTGACTCGAGCGACGAGGAACGGATGGAGACCGCCGAGGACGGAACCGGCGACGACGATCCGCGGGCGTCCGATGCCGACCCGACCGACGGCGGTACCGACGAGGGGGGTGCCGACGACCCCGACGGCAACGGGGACGAAGCGGACGGTGAAGGCGACGAGGACGAAGGCGATGGCGCCACCTCGTCGCCGCTCGGCTTCCTCGAGGAGTTCGGGCCGCTCGCGTCGCTCGCGCTCGTCGTCGTCTTCCTCGCGTACGTCTTCGCGACCCGCGAGAACCCGATCGCGACCCTGCGCTCGATCCCCGGTCGAATCGTCTCGCTCGCGCTCGTCGCCGTGGTCGGCCTCGCCAACCGACTCGAACGGGCCGTCGACGCCCTCCGCGGACTCTCCTCGATCGCCGAACTCCCGGGGCTCGTCCTCGAGGCGCTGTCGAACGCCGTCGCCGCCGCCCGAACGAAAGCTAGGGACGTCCGCGCGTCGCTGACGCCGTTCGGCCGCGGCGACGATTCGACTCCCGAAGACGCGGCGGCCGACCGCCGAGTCTCCGCCCGCGAGCGGATCCGGGGGGCGTTCCGAAGCGTGGTCGACGTCTCCGGCGTTCGCAACGTCGAGACCGCGACGCCGTCGGACGTCGCCCGACGCGCCGCGCACGCCGGCGCCCCCGAGGGGCCGGTGCGGACGATCACGGACTCCTTCCGCGACGTCGAGTACGGCGATCGCGACCCCGATCCGTACCTCGAGCCCACGACGGACGCCCACGAGCGGTTGCGGTCGTCGCTCGAGGCTCGGGCGGAGGCGGACGCCGGTGCGAACGGTGGTTCCGGCTTTGAAGCGGCGAACGAGTCGGGGGGCGACGAATGAGTCGCGTCCCCTCGAGCCGCGGCCTGGCCGTCGTGACCGCCCTCTCGGCGACGCTCCTCGCCGTGGGCGGGGCGGTCGTCTACCGACCCGAGGCGATCCTCGAGGCGGCGCCAGCACTCGGGGACCTCGCGACCCGCGTCGAACCGCGCGTCGTGGTCCTCCTCGTCGGACTGTCGCTCGCGGTGCTCGCCCCGACGCTCGGCATCACCGGACGCCTCCGGGCGGCGTCGCCGGAACCGCTGTACGGCCACGGGTCGGACGGACCAGACGACCGCTCGAGGTACGCCGCAGCACCGTCGCGGCGGGTCGTCGGCGATCGGTACGATCGGTACGTCGACCTGGCGACGGCCTACGACGACGAATCGCGGGAGACCCGCGACGAGGCGGGCGAGCGGCTGGTCGAGTCGCTCCGGGAGATCGCGGCGACGGCGTACGCGAACTGGACGGGGCTGCCCCGCGAGGAAGCGGCGGCCTCGATCGTCGACGGGTCGTGGACCGACGACGTGCGGGCGGCGGCCTTCCTCGCCGACGAGGACGGGCCGTCGACGCCGCTGTGGGTCTGGCTCGTCGACCTGGTGACGGCCGGCGATCCGTACGCGCGGGCGCTCGAGCGCACGATCGACGAGATCGACGCGCTCCAGTCGCCGGCGTCGGAGGTGGTGGGGTGACCGGAGCGAGCGCCGATCCGGACTCCGAGTCGGAAACGGGTTCGGAGTGGGCGAAAGCGGAAGCGAGTACGGAAACGGAATCGGGGTGGGCAGAAGCGGAAGCGGAACCCTCGTCGACCGAAGCGGAACCGACGCCGAAACCGAAGGGCGAACTCGGTACCGAACCCGAGGCCGAATTCGAACAGGGGAGCGACGAGCGAGCGACCGTCGATCGCCAGGCCCGGTGGCAGGGTGCGCTCGTGGCGGCGCTCGCGGTGAGCCTGCTCGCGGTGGCACTCGGGCTCCCGTCGCTCTTCCTGCTCGCGATCGTCCCGCTGGGGTTCGTCCTCGTGGGACAGGTGAGCGCGAGCCCAGAACCCGAACTGCGCCTCGAGCGGAAGCTCGACGAGTCGCGACCGCGTCCGGGACGGGCGGTGACGGTGACGGTGTCGGTGACGAACGCCGGCGATCGCGTCGTTCCGGACCTCCGGGTGGCGGACGCCCCGCCCGACGGGGTCCCGGTGACGAGGGGATCGCCGGCGTTCGCCACCGCCGTCAGGCCGGGGGAGACGGTCAGCTACGAGTACGACCTCGTGCCCCCGCGCGGGGAGTACGCGTTCGGGCCGGCGACGGTTCGGGCCCGCTCGCTGTCGGGGACGGCCGTCGCCACGCTCGAGCGCGAACCGGCGGGCGACGCGCGCGTGACCTGCGAAACGCTGCTCGACTCGCTCCCGCTGCACGACCGGACGATCCAGTTCGTCGGCCGGACGCCGACCGACGACGGCGGCAGCGGCATCGAGTTCTTCTCGACCCGGGAGTACCGCCGCGGCGATCCGATCAACCGCATCGACTGGTACCGGTACGCCCGAACCGGCGACCTCGCGACCGTCGAGTACCGCGAGGAGCGCGCGGTCACCATCGTCTTCGTGATCGACGACCGGTCGGGCGTCCACCGCGACACCCCGACCGGCGGCCCCGACTCGTACGACCTGACGCTGTACGCCGCCTCCCGGGGCGTCGTGGCCTCCCTCGAGGACGGGAACCGAACCGGACTCGCGACGCTCACCGACGACGTCTGGGTCGACCCCGGCGGCGGGCGGAACGTCCGCAAGCGGGTGGACGACGCGATCGGCGACGCCTCGGACCCGGACCGACGGTTCGACTCCGGACGGAACGGCCCGTCCGCTCGAGGTCGACCGGTCGCCGACGGCGGTGCGGGCGCCGACTTCGGGTCCGGCGCTAATGCGGTGGGCGCGCTGGTGACCGACCTCGAGCGCCGACTCCCGCGCCGCGCGCAGGTCGTCTTCTGCTCGCCGCTGACCGAGGACGGAGCGGTCGCGTTCGTCCGTGCACTCCGGACTCGCGGCAGGGCGGTCACGGTCGTCTCGCCCGATATCACGACCGGCGTCTCGCCCGCTGACGTCCCGCCGGGGGCCCGCATCGCCCGCCTCGAGCGGGCCAACCGGATCGACGACCTCCGGGGGCTCGGCGCGGCGGTCGTCGACTGGGACCTCGGCGATCAGTTGTCGGTCGCCCTCGCTCGAGCGCTCCGCGTCGGGAGGCGGTCTGCGTGATCGGTACCGATACCGACGCCGGCACCGACGCCGGTCGAGCCTCCGGTCCGAACTCGAGCGCCGACGCGGTTCGGAGGGCGATACGCGGCGGACTCGCCTCGACCGGCGGCGCGATCCGGCGAGCGCTCCCGCGGCCCACGGCCAGCGAGGTGACGGTCGCGGGGCTCACCCTCGCCGTCGGTTTCGCGATCGGAACGACGCTGCTTCGCCCGGAGGTGACCGTCCCCGCGGTCGTCGCGGGCCTCGCGACCGCGCTCGCGACGGTGCTGCTGGCCAGCGGACGACCGATCGTCCGCGGCGTCGGCGGCGCGCTCGTCGTCCCCGTGGCCGTCCTCGCCGTGGCGCCGGTCGCGCTCGCGTGGGCGCTCGTCCTCGCGTCCGCGGGGGTACCGACCGTCGCCGGGGTGACCGTCTGGGTCCTCGTGATCGCCGGACTCGCGGCCGGACTCGTCTCGTGGGACCGCCTCGGCCGCGGCGGCGTCCACCGCGCCTCGAGGGGGACGTTCCTCGCCGGGGTCGGCGTCGCCGCCGTCGCGCTCGTCCGGATCGCGCCGGAAGCGGACGCCCGCGACCAGCTCGCCGAGACCACGGTCGCCGCGACCGGGTCCGGCGCCGACGTCCTCGTCTACGAGGCCGGCGACTGGGCGCTGGTCAGTTTCGGGGTTCTCCTCGCCCTCGCGGCGCTCACCGCGAGGTGGGCGGTCGGCTACCTCCCACTCGAGCGGCTCGTCCCGCCGGACCGCCGGCGGACGGTTTCGGCCGTCGTCGCTCGGATCCGCCGCGCGTGTTCGATCGCGCTCCGCGTGGCGATCGCGACGCTCGTCGCCGCGTTCGCCGCCCCCGCCGCGCTGGAACCGTTCGAGGGGACACCGCTGCCGCCGTCGGAACTGCGAACGGAGGCTCCGGAACCCCTCGGCGACCTCCTCGCCGCCGTCGCGACGTCGCCGACGCTCCGCCTGCTCGCGCTCGGACTCGTCGCCGTCTCGTTAGCGCTCGCGGGCCTCGAGCGGCTCCGCCGGCTGCTCGGGACGGACTTCGCGGCCGTCGTCGCGGGGATCGTCGCACCCGCCGTCGGCGCCGGCCTCGCGGCCGTCGTCGTCGCCGCGGCGCTCGCCGAGCCCGCGGTCGACGCCGTCCTCGAGCCGTCGGTGGCGGAATCGCTCCCGGGCCCGCTCGCCGAGTTGCTCGCGACGGTGCCGCCGTTCGTGCTGGCCGCCTTCGTCCTCGTGGCCGCGCTCGGTTCGCTGTCGTCGCTACTGTACTCGATCACCGCCCTGCGAGTCGTCCGGATCCTTCCCGGCCGCGCCGCGGGGGCGGCGCTCGCGTCGGGATCGATCTTCTGCCTGGCGATCGGGCTCGTGATCGTGGGCCGCCTCGAGACGGCCGTCTGGACCGGGGCCGCGGCGCTCGTCTGCTGGGACGTCGGGGAGTACGGCGACGGCGTCCGGCGGGAACTCGGTCGCGGCGCCGGGACGATCCGGGCCGAACTGGTGCACGTCGGGGGTTCGCTGCTCACCGGCGGGGTCGTCGCCGGCGGGACGATCGTTCTCTACCGCCGGCTCCTCGCCGGGGCGGACGTGCCCGTCGTCGATCCGGCGTTGGCGGCCGTGGCGGTGATGGCCGGCCTGCTCGCGGTCGTCCTCGTGGCGTGGGGGCTCCGAGGGTAGGACGGTCTCTCGTCGCCACCGCACCCCGCGCAATTCCGTCTCGCGCCATTTACGGGAGAGAAGTCCGATACTCGTCTCTCAGGCGGTGTCAGCCCCTCGAGTTCCGCGGTTCGCGACCCGGGGAAAACGCACAAGAGAAGAACGAACGGCGAGTGATGACCCGTCGGAGCGTCCGTCAGTCGACCGAGTTTAACGGGTTGGAGTCGTCGGAGTCGGTATCGTCTTCGGAGTCGTTTTCGTCGCCGTCGTCCCCGTCGCTTTCGGTGCTATCGTCCGATTCGTTCCCGTCGCCGTCGGAATCGGTCGATTCGGATTCGTCGGCCTCCTCGACGACGCCCTCCATGAGCGCGATGACGTTCTCCTCCTCCTCGGAGCGGGCCTGGGTCGGGTAGACGCCGATCGTCACCAGCAGGTCCTCGTCGGTCTCGACGGCTTCCGTGACGTGGAGGTACACCTCGACGTCCTGCCCGTCGAACTCGGCGTCGGCGGTGAACCGCGACTGGGTCGTCTCCTGCTCGAGGATCGTCACGTCGCCGTCTTCCTCGTGCTCGATGTTTCCGATCTCGTCGTAGTTGCTCTCGACCAGTTCGACGAGTTCCTCCGTGGACATCTCCTCGACCGGGTTGAACTCCTCGCCGGCGATCGACACCTGCGGCGTCGTCAACACCACGAACACCGCCCCCCGCTGCTCGCCGAGCGGGCCCATGTCGACGGTTTTCTCGTGTTCGGTCAGGTAGTTGATGGCGGTGACCTCCTCGGAGTAAAACGAGGGGCCGACCTCCTCATCGACGGCGAGTTCTTCGACGCCGATCTGCTCGTAGCCGGTCTCCTCGCGAACGTCCGGATCGACGCCGGCGGGGGTCGCTTCGTGTTCGTCGAGTCCGGCGGCGCCCAGACAGCCTGCGACGCCCGCGAGCCCGATACTTCCAACGCCAGCGAGAACGGTCCGTCGATGCATCGTGGCGGTGTTTCTATCACGGGTATTTGAATGTGCTGCCTCAGATAACCGTCAACGGTTACGAACGAGTGGCAGACTCCGCGCTCAGTCGGCCATCGAGGGCACCGGGATCCCGTCGAGGACGGCGTCGATCACCCCCCGCGGGTCGACCCCGCGCACGTCCGCCTCGGTCGTGAGAACCAGTCGGTGGCTCAACACCGAGTGGACGACCGCGCGGACGTCCTCGGGGGCGACGTAGTCGCGCCCGGCGATAACCGCGCGGGCCCGACTCGCCTCGAACAGCCGCTGAAGCCCGCGCGGCGAGACGCCCACGGCGACGCGCTCGTCCTCCCGGGTCGCCCGGCAGACGTCGACGAGGTACTCCCTGATCTCGGGCTCGACGAGCACGGTTTCGGGCACCTCCTGCAACGCGAGGACCGACTCCCGATCGACCACGCTCTCGACCGCGGGCGTTCGGGAGTTCCTGTCGGCCCGCCGGTCGAGCAACTCGAGTTCGCCGTCCCGGTCGGGGTAGCCCATCGTCGTCTTGATCATGAACCGGTCGACCTGGGCCTCCGGCAGCGGGAAGGTCCCCTCCTGTTCCACGGGGTTCTGGGTCGCGACGACGAAGAACGGCTCGGGGAGGGGGAGCGTCTCGCCGCCCACCGAAACCTGCTTCTCGCCCATCGCTTCGAGGAGGGCGGCCTGGGTCTTCGGCGGCGCGCGGTTGATCTCGTCGGCGAGCACGACGTTGGCGAAGATCGGCCCCGGCTCGAACTCGAACTCGCCGGCGTGCTCGTCGTAGACGTGGGTACCCGTGATGTCCGCCGGCAGCAGGTCGGGGGTGAACTGGATCCGGGTGAACTCGAGGTCGAGCGCCGTGGCGAGCGCGCTCGCCGTGAGCGTCTTCCCGGTGCCGGGGACGTCCTCGAGCAGGACGTGCCCCCGGCCGACCACGGCCGTCAGGATCGTCTCGAACAGCCGGCGCTCCCCGATGACCGCGGTCTCGATCTCCGCGAAGACGTCGGCGCAGGTCGCGGCGGCCTCCGTGGCGTTCATGCTCGGTGCCAATCACGCGACCGACAAATACGGTTCGGCCTCGAACTCCGAACGGCCGAGCCGACGGGACGCGTTCGGGACCCCGCCACCTCGCCTCGAACCGACGAGGGACCCGTCACCTCGCCCCGAACCAACGACGATCACCGCGACCCTACGAGGCATCGTCTCCCCGACCGGCGCTCGGCGGGACCGTGGAAGCTTTGAGCCAGCCGTCACAAGTGACGAACATGTGCAGGCGAGTGAATCAGCGGGCTCGAGGTCCGGACCGAGACGGGGGTCGGAACGCGGGCCGAGTCCGCGACCGGGGGCGGTCGCCGTGATCGACGAGATCGACGAACTGCTCGAGGACATCGGCTTCGACCCGGACTCGAGCGTGCTCACCCAGCGCCAGGCGCAGGTGCTCGCGCTGCGCGAGCGGGAGATCTCGCAGGCGGAGATCGCCGAGGCGCTCGGAACCTCGCGGGCGAACATCTCCTCGGTCGAGGCGAGCGCCCGGGAGAACCTGTCGAAGGCCCGGGAGACGGTCGCGTTCGCGGAGGCGCTGCGAGCGCCCGTCCGGGTGCGCATCCCGGCGGGGACGGACCTCTACGACGTGCCAGAACTCGTCTACGAGGCCTGCGACGAGGCGGGCGTCAAGGTCGATCACACCGCGCCCGACCTGATGAAGGTCGTCAGCGACGCCGCGGGCAACGCGGTCACCGGCCGGCGGATCGCGCCCCCGCTGGTGATCGGCGTGACCTCAGACGGGGTCGTCCGCGTCCGTCACCGGGAGCAGGAGTGAAACGGTCGCTCGAGAACCGGTCGGCACCGGCGGCCGGGTTCGCCCCCTACGGCTCGTAGTTCCCACGGTGGACGACCGCCTCGCCCCAGTCGTCCTCGTCCTCGCCGTTCGCCCGGATCGCGGTGACGACGATCCGGTCACCCTCGAGGCGCCGGGCGCGGCGGAAGATCCCCGGTCGCGGGCCCCTCGAGGACCTCGCCCGTCGGGGAAAAGCGCGAGCCGTGACAGGGACAGTCCCAGGTGTGCTCGGCGTCGTTCCACGCCAGAATGCAGCGGTCGCGAGGGCAGACCGCCGAGACGGCGTGGAGCGCTCCGTCGGCGTCTCGAGCGCAGGCGACCGGATCGCCGAGTCCCGCTGTTCTCACGACGGTTCCCTCGCCGGGGGCGAGGTCCGCCGCCGTGGCGGTCCCGGTCGGCGTCACGAGGGTGCGCAACCAGTCGGTGGCGAACTGGCTCGCGGCGTCGGCGTTTTCGATGACGGTGGCAGTAAACGAGGGCTTCGGCGTGAACCGCAGCGGGTCGAACAGGTCGCGTTCGGGCGGCGACTCACCGTCGATGCGCGCCGCCAGGAGCCGTCCCGCGACCGTTCCGCCGGTGAGCCCCCAGCCGCGAAAGCCCGTCGCGACGGAGACGTTTTCGAGACCCGGGCCGGCCCGTCCGATCAGCGGTACCCGGTCGGCGGGGACGTAATCCTGGGCCGACCAGCGGCGGACGACAGACTCGACGGGGAACCGCTCGCGGGCCCAGCGCTCGAGTCGGCGGTACCGATCGGCGGCGGAGCCGCCCTGGCCGGTCTTGTGGTTCTCGCCGGCGACGAGCAGGAGGTGGCCGTCGTTCGCACCGTCGCCGACGCCGGAAGCCTCGGCGACCGGGCGCACAGAGCGGTAGGGATCGCCGATCCGGTAGTAGATCGCCGACGGCGGCGCTCGGCGGAGGCGGAGAGCGAGGACGTACGATCGCCTGGGGTGCGTGCGCGCGACGTATCCCGCCCGGTCGAGGATCGGAAAGCCGGTCGCGACGACGACGTGGTCGGCCGCAACCGTCGGTCCGTTCGCCGTACGAACGCGAGGCGACCCGCGATCGACCGCCGTCCCGCCCTCGACGTCCGTCACCCGCGCGCCCGCGACGACCGCCGCTCCGTCGTCCTCCCTGAGGCGCTCGGCGAGGGCGAGCAGGTACCGCCGCGGGTGAAACCAGGCCTGTCCCTCGAGTCTGACGGCGGCTTCCGCCCGCTCGAACGGCGGCGCGGACGTCACGAGCGAGACGTCGAGGCCGGCCGCACGCGCCGCCTCGGCCTCGCGCTCGAGCGCGTCCCGGTCGTCTCCGTAGAGGTACGAGGGACCCCGTTCGAAGCCGCAGTCGACCCCCAGGGCCTCGATTCGCCGCTCGACCTCCTCGATCGCCGACTCGTTCGCAGCGGCGTACCGTCGCGCCGCCTCGAGGCCGAACTCTCGGCGGAGGTGGTCGTAGACGAGGCCGTGTTGACTCGTCAGCTTCCCCGTCGACCGCCCCGTCGTCCCCGACCCGATCCGGTCGCGCTCGAGGAGGACGACCGACAGGTCGCGCTCTCGACAGTGGATCGCCGTCGAGAGGCCCGCGATGCCGCCGCCGACGACCGCGACGTCGACCGGTCGATCCGACTCGAGGTCGACCACGGTCGCCGACGGCCCGATCGTGAGGTCGTCCGCGTCCGTCGTCGCGAGCCAGTGCGACTCCGGTCGGCCGGGAAGGTCAGCGCGGGGGGAGGAGAACTCCTGGGACACGATTCTCCCGAGAAGTACGGAGCGGGCGGGCAAAAACGACGGGGAAGTACTCGAGCGGCGGTTCGACCACAGACCTTATCTCCGACGGTCGCCCAACACGGATGATGGTATCCGGTCCCCCCGAGTCGCCCGCACCAGGAGCGGGCGACGGTACGGACCGACCGCGGACGGATCACCTGGCGTCCCTCCTCGACGAAGCCGGAATCGGACGGCTCCGCCTGACCGACGAGAAGCTGATCGCGACGGTCGACGCCGCCTTCGCGGAGTCGACCGGCTACGCGCGCGACGAACTCGAGGGGCGGCCGTTCGCGACGATCCTCGCGGACGGACGGTCCACCGCCGATGCGAACCCGAACGAACCCGTGACGGTGTCGATCCGAACTCGATCGGGTGCGAACCGCCCCTGCGCCCTGGTCGAGACGGCCGACGGATACGAGGGGCTCCTCACCCCGTCACAACAGCCCGCGGGAGGAACGGGCTCGACGGACGAACCGGACGCGGAACCGCCGTCGGAGTCCGAGCCGGAGACGAGCGCGTCGTCGGAGCTCACCTACGGCCGGACCTTCGAGGCCCTCGCCGACGCCCTCCCCGACGGGATCATCGTTCTCGACAGAACCAGCGACGTCCAGTACGCCAACCCGGCCGTCGAACGCATCCTGGGCCACCCGCCCGAGGAACTCGAGGGGAGCAGCAAGGTCAACATCATCCCGCCTCGCCTCCGGGAGACCCACCTGAACGCCCTGCAGCGATACCTCGAGACCGGCGAGCGCCACATCGACTGGACGTACGTCGAACTCCCCGGCCAGCACGCAGACGGCCACGAGGTGCCCCTCGGCATCTCGCTGAACGACTTCACCTACGAGGGGGAGCGGTACTTCGTCGGCCTCTTCCGGGACGTCTCCTCCCGGAAGACCGCCGAGCGGACGCTCACCGCGAAGGTCGTGCAACTGGAATCGGTCGCCTACCTCGGGCGTCGGGCCCTCGAAACGAGCGACGTCGACGACCTGTTCGCGAAGGCGGTCGAGCTCGTCGCGGCCTCGCTGGACGCCGATTACTGCAAGGTCCTCGACCTGGGTCCGGCCGGCGATGAGCTACTGCTCCGTGAGGGGGTCGGCTGGGACGAGGGGATCGTCGGTGAGGCGACCGTCTCCGCGACGGAGTCCGACTCCCAGGCCGGCTACACGCTCTCCTCCGAGGAACCGGTGGTGGTCGAGGACCTGACGACGGAGCCGCGATTCGGCGGCCCGGCGCTGCTGACCGACCACGACGTCAAAAGCGGCATGAGCGTCACGATCGGCCCGACGAGCGATCCCTGGGGGATTCTGGGCGTTCACGACACCGACCGCCGCGAATTCGCCGATCACGACGTCGACTTCCTCGAGAGCGTCGCCACGATCCTCGCGACGGCGATCGAACACCGCCGGTACGAGCGGCGGCTGAACGAGACGGTCGAGTTCCTCGAGGAGTCGAACGAGCGCCTCGAGCAGTTCGCCTACGCCGCGAGCCACGACCTCCAGGAACCCCTGCGGATGATCTCGAGCTACCTCCAGTTGCTCGAGCGCCGATACGCCGACCAGCTCGACGAGGACGCGGCGGAGTTCATCGCCTTCACCGTCGACGGCGCCGACCGCATGCGCGAGATGATCGACGGGTTGCTCGAGTACTCCCGGATCGACTCCCAGGGAGAGCCGTTCGAGCCGGTCGACCTGGACGAGGTCGTCGCGGACGTCCGTCGCGACCTCGAGGTGGCGATCACCGAGAGCGAGGCCGAGATCGAGGTGGAGTCGCTGCCGCGGGTGTTCGGCGACGAGAGTCAGCTCCGCCAGCTGTTCCAGAACCTGCTGAGCAACGCGATCGAGTACAGCGGCGACGAGCCGCCGCGGATCCGCGTCACGGTCGAGCGAGAGGGATGCGAGTACGTCGTGTCGGTCAGCGACGAGGGGATCGGCATCGATCCGAGCGAATCCGAGCGCGTCTTCCGGGTGTTCCAGCGGCTCCACAGCCGGAGCGAGTACGAGGGGACGGGCATCGGTCTCGCGCTCTGCCAGCGGATCGTCGAGCGCCACGGCGTTCGAGCGAGCGAAGCGAACTCGAGCTCGGCAGGCTCGCAGAGCGAGTCTGTCGGCGGGCGAATCTGGGTCGACTCGGAACCGGGCGAGGGCTCGACGTTCTCGTTCACCCTGCCCGTCGACGCGAACGCTGCCGACGGTGGTCTCGATGGATGAGGCGATCATCCTGCTGGTCGAGGACAACCCCGGGGACGTCCGGCTCGTCCGCGAGGCCCTCTCCGAGAGCGGTCCCGGACGCGACCACGACCACGGCGGCTTGAACGGGGACGGAGCCGAGCACGAACTGCACGTCGTCTCCAACGGCGCAGGCGCCCTCGAGTTCTGCTTCCGGCGGGGCGACCACGCGGACGCCCCGCGGCCGACGATCGTCCTCCTCGACCTGAACCTGCCCCGAACGGGCGGGCAGGCCGTCCTCGCCGAGCTGAAAGCCGATCCGCTGCTCCGACGAATCCCCGTCATCGTCTGGACGAGCTCGAACGTCGACGCCGACGTCGTCGACGCCTACGAAAACCGCGCCAACGCCTTCATCTGGAAGCCGACCGACCCGCTCGAGTTCATCGAGGCGATCCGCGCGCTCGAGCGGTTCTGGCTGTCGACCGCGACGCTCACGGCGATCGTCGACTGAGGGCGATTGCGGAGGGCCGCGTCGATCGCTCGCCTCACCGATCGGCGTCGTTCGATCACTCCGCATCTTCGTCCGCCGATCCCTCGCCGTCGGTCGACGGGGCCTCGTCTTCGTCGGCCGACGCCTCGCCGTCGTCGACGAGTTCGTCGACCACGTCCTCGTCGACCGTCATCGTCCCCGGCTCCGCGGGTTCATCCTGGACGTTCTCCTCCCCGAGTTCACTGATCTCCTCGTCGGAGGGTTCGTCGCCGAGCGTCTCGCCGCTCGGCCCGGCCGCTCCGCCGTCCGCGCCCCTCTCGTCCCCGCTCGTCTCGTCCGCCCCCGACGGTTCGCCGATCGGAATCGGCTGTCCGTCGATCGGGGCGTGCTCGCGCGCCGTCTCGCGGACCGACTCCAGGTTCGGCACCCCCTCGCGCCGTCGCAGCCGCCTCGAGACGACGTAGGCGACGGCGGCGACGAGCCCCGCGACGAGTATCGTCCGCAGGAGTCCGCCGCCGGTGTCGCCGCTCGCGCCGCGCTGATTCGGATTCGCTCCCGCCCGTCCGTCGGCTCCGCCTCGTCGAACCATACCGGTCGTAGCACGAACACGGAAAAGTCGGTTGGGGGGTCCGTCGCAAGGCTCGGAGGTCCCTCGACGGTCACGAATCCCGAGCGGTCACTCCCCGTCGGCGAGCGCGTCGGGGAGCGCGTTCACCGACTCGAGGACCGCCGTCGCTCCCTCGGCCTCGTACTTCCGGCGGCCCTCCTCGCCGGTGAGCCCGCCGGTCAGGACGCCGACGCCGTGGTACTCCCGGTCGGGGTCGGCCTCGCGGGCGTTGTTCGCAGTGCGGATATCGTCGAGCGTGTCCCCGACGAAGGCGACCGCGTCGGCGTCGAACCGCTCGGCGAGCGTCACCAGCGCCCTCGGGTGGGGTTTGCCCTCCTCCCAGTCGTCCATCGTGAACCGGTGCTCGGAGGGAACGCGGTCGTCGAGGCCGACTCGCTCGAGGGCGATTTCCGCCTCCGTCGCCGGCCGGCCCGTCAGGATACCGACGTCGTAGTTCTCGGTCAGATAGTCGACGGTCTCCGACTCGAGGAGCACGGGCTCGTCGTGGATGAACCCGCGCGCCTCGAGGTCCGGGTCGGGGTCGCCGTCCTCGAGGCCGCGGTAGAGGTCGGCCCCGAGGTAGAGCTGCTGGAAGACGTCTCGCAGGCGCTCGCGGTCCCAGCGCTCGCGGACGCGCTGGGTCGCCCGCGCGCCGAGTCGGTCCGCGACGACGGATTCGGCGGCCTCGAGGCCGCCGCCTCGTTCGGCGATTTCGGCGGTGAACTCGTCGATCGACTCGTCGTAGCCCTCGGCGGTCGCCAGAACGTAGAGGGCGGCCGCGTAGGTGAGTTCCCAGTCGTTGTTGAAGCCGCCGGCGTCCTTGAACGCCTGAATGTCGTCCTTACGGATCGTCCGGTCGTAGACGTACTCGACGGACTCGACGATCGCCCGGCGGTAGGAGTCTGCGACGTCGACGAGCACGCCGTCGACGTCGAGGACGACGGCGTCGGCGCACAGCGAGGGGGAAGCGGAGTCGGTCATGGGCGAGAAAACGAAGCGCGGGGAATAAAGGCCGCCGAATTCGGCCCGCGACGGGCACCCGTCTGCACGAGACCCGTTTATTCCGTCGCCCGCATCGTCCCTCTCGCGCTCCACCTCCTCGAGCACGCACGTTCTAGCGGTTTCGCGACGGGAACGGGACGCCCAAGGTCGGTGCTCGTGTCGCTCACCGGTGCCCGTCCCGAGCGATCGACCGGGCCACGAACACCGTATCGCCCGGAACCGGCTCTCGGCGCACGGGTACCGTCGGCTGGTCGCCGCCGAGCGTCGTGAAGAGGAAGTCCGCGTCGACCGCTCGAGCGACCGCGAACGCCGGCCGGTGGAGTTCCGGCGGGAGGTTCAGGGCGTAGATCGCGTCGGCGCCCTCGTAAACGTCGATATCGGGATCGAAAATGTCGTCCAGTTCGAACGCGACGCCCTCCGGCACCTCGCGCCGGTGAACGTCGGTCGCGGTGACCGCCACCCCCCGCGCGGCGAGTTCGCCCGCGAGATCCGTCCGGCGGCCGACGCCCACCTCGACGACGCGGTCGTACTCAGCGAGGTGCTCGAGGAGGGCCTCGAGGGTCCGATCGGCGGGTGAATGTCCCACGGCGGGACGTTTATGACGGGTGCCGCCTTAGGAGTTGGCATGCTCGTCGACATCGTGCCGGTCGGCAACGTTCCCGCCACCGTGAAGCGGGAGGCCTCTTCTGCGTTGCGATCGGTCTACGACTGTGACGTCACGATCAACGACGCCCAGTCGGTCCCCAACGGCGCGTACGACTCCAGCCGGAACCAGTACAGCGCCGAGACGTTCATCCAGCTGGCCGAGCGCGTCGGCCGCGGCGACAAGAACATCGCGATCACCCCCCACGACCTCTTCTACCGCCGGCGAAACTACGTCTTCGGACTCGCCTACCTCGACGGCAGCGGCAGCGTCGTCTCGACCTACCGGCTCCAGACCTCGAGCGACGGCGGCTTCTCGAACAAGAGCGCGAGCGAGATCTTCGAGGACCGCGTCCGCAAGGAGATCGTCCACGAGATCGGCCACACCTACGGACTCGAGCACTGCGACAACAACCGCTGCGTCATGAACTTCTCGCCGACCGTCCGCGAAGTCGACATCAAAGAGGAGAACCTCTGCGGGAGCTGTCAGCGGCTGATCGGCTGAAACGGTTACTGGCGGCGACGGTCAGTACGTGTTCCTCGTCACCGAAGCACGCTCAACCGAACTCGATCTGGCGGATTCCCGTCGGTCAGGAACGCGCAACACTCTCGGCAGTCCGACAGCGCCGCCATCCCACCGCCCGACTCGAGTATGTGTTATGTTCTGGAGGGTTCGGCATAGAAGTAGCACACTATTACGCAGGAAACTGTACTGACCCGACGTAGTACTGCCGACGTAGTTCTGAGAACCTAGAGAAGGAATTACCAGCAGAGGGGGTGAAAACTACAAACGATGACGATACAAATAAGACAGTATCTGTTAGCGTTGTTAATCAGCTCAGCTGTCAGTACAGGGCTTGGATACTACCTAGGACGACAGACAGTATCAGCAATTATACTGGGTATAGCAACCGGAATAGGAGCAACAATAGGGCTCTACCTTGTTCAACGAACACAGTAAGAGCCCTGATGTCGTATTAATGAGTGCGGAAGGAACACGTGCAATCACTGCATAGAGATGTTTATCGATCAGAGAATTACCGACCGTGTTTTGAAACAGGGACGAGAGAAGTCGTCGAATTGTGATCGGCCACTCGAAAGTTCGTGAACGGAATACTGATCTGAATACGTTACTGGGAATTGGAGTTTACGGATACCGATTACGGCGCGTAGTAGTACTCGCCCTGTCGCTTCTGCTCCTTGTCGAGTTGCGAATCGGGCTTGTTGATCCGCGGCCTCGAGGTGCGCTCGTCGCGGCGGAACGTCACCTCGAGGTTCGCGAGGAACTCGTTCATGCCGTCGCGCATCGGCTGGGGGGTGCCGGCGTGCCCGTGGACCGCGGGTTCGCCGTCGAAGACCATCAGCCGATCCGCGAGCAGGTCGATCATGTAGATGTCGTGGTCGATGACGAGCACCGTCGCGTCCTGCTGTTCGGCGTACCGGCGGATCGCGCTGGTCGCCTGCACGCGCTGTTCGACGTCCAGGTGCGCGGAGGGTTCGTCGAGCAGGTAGAGGTCCGCGGTCTCGGAGAGGCAGGCCGCGATGGCCACCCGCTGGCGCTCACCTCCCGATAGATCGGAGAGGTTCTGCTCTATGATCCGCTCGAGTTGCAGCGGCTGGGCGATCTCGGTGTTCCAGTAGGAAGAGCCGAACTGGTCCGTGATCGACGAGAGGAAGACGTCGACCCGCATGTGCTGATCGATCGTCACGTACTGGGGCTTGTAGGAGATCTCGAAGTCCAGATCGGCGTCGCCCTCGTCGGGCTCGAGTTTCCCCGTCAGGAGGTTCGCGAACGTCGACTTCCCGATCCCGTTCGGGCCGACGATTCCGAGCACTTCGTTGCGCCGGATCTCGCCGCCCTCGACCGCGAGGGAGAACTCGCCGTCTCCGTAGGACTTGCGCATGTCCGGGTACTCGACGAGCACGTCGCGCTCGGTGACCGTCCGCGGGGCGTGCTCCTCGAACTCGATCGGGTTCGGCCGGATCCGCATGTTCTCGTTCTCGAGGTAGCCCGCGAGGTACTCGTTGATCCCGTTGCGGACCGATTTCGGCGTGGTGATGACGCCGTACGCGCCGGGCTCACCGTAGGCGACGTGGAGCGTGTCGGCGAGCAGGTCCAGGATCGCGAGGTCGTGCTCGACGACGAGCATCGATTTGCCCTTCTCCTCGGCGAGTTCGCGGATGAGCCGCGCCGCGGTGACCCGCTGACCGATGTCCAGGTACGGCGTGATCTCGTCCAGGAAGTAGAAGTCCGTATCGCGGGCGAGCGTCGCGGCCAGGGCCACGCGCTGGAGCTCCCCGCCGGAGAGGTCGTCGATCGACTGCTCCATGACCGGCCCGATCGAGAGGCGCTCGACGAGCGAGTCGAGCGCGCCGCGCTCGTCCGTCCGCTCGAGGAGCTCTCGGGTGTTCCCGTCGAACTGGGTCGGGATCTGATCGACGTACTGGGGCTTCCTGGCGACCGTGACGTCCCCGTCGCGCACGTCGGCGATGTAGTCCTGGAGTTCGGTCCCGCGGTAGGCCTCGAGCACGTCGTCCCACCCCGGCGGATCCTCGTACCGGCCGAGGTTGGGCTCGAGTTCGCCCGCGAGGATGCGAACGGCGGTGGTCTTCCCGATGCCGTTCGGGCCGAGAATCCCCGTCACCTGGCCCTCGTTGGGCGCGGGGAGACCGTACAGCGAGAACGCGTTCTCGCCGTAGCGGTGGGCGGGATCGTCCTGGAGTTCCTGCGGGAGGTTGATGATCTCGATGGCGTCGAACGGGCACTTCTCGACGCAGATGCCGCAGGTCTCGCCCAGACAGATCTCCTCGGAGATGCGGACCTGCTCGGGCTGACCCTCCTCCGCGTCCTCGCCGCGGAGGGTGATACACTCCTTGCCGGTCCGGTTGGGCGGGCAGTAGTTCTTACACTCGTAGTTGCACCGGTCGGGCTGGCACCGGTCCAGATCTACGACGGCGATACTGTCTTCGGCCATGTTACGCCGTTGCCCCCGTGTTCAGCAGGATCCCCCACGTGATGAACCAGAACGCGAAGGTCATCAGGGAGATGAACACGTAGTGTTTGAAGCCGAACTCCTCCTCGTCGTAGACGCCCCCCACCCTGAGGATCGGCAGCTGGATCACGATCGCCCCGAGGACGATCGCCAGCGCGAGGGAGTCGCCCGCCGCGGCCGTCTCGAGGCCCACGAACGCCGCCGAGGCGAGCCCCGCGCCGACGCCGAGCAAGGAGGAAAACGCCGTGACGCCGACCGAGCGGAGGTGCTCGCGTCGGTCGGTCATCGATTCGGTCGCCATGGCTTGGAGTCGGGGGGCGGAGCTAAAAAGGCGTTCGCATTGGTCGACGGCCACCTCCGAGCGGTAAATCAGCCGAATTAGTCGATCTGGAATCGATCGGAGTCACGATCGTTCGTCTCGATCCGTTCGAACGTAGCGTCGAACGTCTCCCCGGAAGTACCGGAAACTGATACGTCGGCGACCTGGATACTGATCTGTTCGCCGGATTCCAAATTGCTTTTCGGATGGAATACGAGCGTGTTTTCGTCCTCGAAGTACGCCTCGTCGTTTTTATGAGATCCTTCGACGATCGAAACGGCATCGTCGTCTTGTGGATAGCGAACGCTATCGCCGGTGTCACTCAGGTCGATTCGTACGCCATCTTTCTCTCTGCCGTTCGTTTCGAAAGTAAACGTCTGGGTTCCCCCGTCGGAAACGTTACTTGCAAAGACGGTGTTGAACCCCTCACCTTCCTTGTTGTTTCCTCCGCCGGGTCGACAGTCGTACTGGACCTGGATATCGGATACGGTTGGTCCTTCAACGATAATGTTATTATCTGCCACGGCCCGATCGACCGTTACGTCGACCAACGCAGTTCCGTAAGCGTTACGGCTTTCTTTAGTACACTCGACGATTATCGACGCGGATTCGTCTTCCGAAAGTTCGCTTGGAAAGCTGTCTCCCTGCCACGAGAGATCATCGGTGTCGATGTCGACCGTCACGTCGAGCGCGGTAATCGTGCTCCCGAAGTTGTTCTCCAAGGTTACGATCTCGGTTTCCGTTTCGTGCTGCTCAATATCCGGAGAATCCGTTTCAACGAGCCCTAATAGCGCGTTTTCGTTCTCGACAGCCTCGACTGATATCCCTCGGTCAGCCGCAATCGTACTGAACCCGAACGCCGGTCCCGCGAGTAACATCGCTCCCACGAGGAGGCAACCGATCGCGAATCTGGTGAGTGCACTCATCGTTACGGTGGTCGTTCAACCTCCCCCAGCCGCATCCGTCGACTCGAGACCACGTGCACAATCGCCGACACACCGACCAGACCCAGCACGAGCGCCGCCCACCCGAGTGCTGGCACCGTATCTGTCGGAACGACCTCGAGCCAGACCCCCGCAAGGACGACGAAGCCGAGGGCCGTCAAGCCGAGGTAGTACGATCCCCACGGGATCGAGTCCGCGGGAACGACGTCGAGGTAGACCTCGAGGTCCTTCGCGTTCTCGGTGAGTTCGACGGTCCGGTTGTCGAACTCGATCATGTCCGCGCGCTCGAGTGTAGGGAGGTGCGTTTGCTGAAGAGAGGTGTAGACGCGCTTTCGCTCGGCGGAGGTCAGTTCCTGGACCTCCTTGTCGAGTTCCCAGGCGGCGACGTGTTCAGCGAGGTCACCCAGCGTGACGGGGCCGTCCTCGCGCTTGCAGTAGTGGATCGCGTACCGCCTGCGGTGGTTACTGAGCAGATCGAATATCTTCCCCCGCTCGGACCGGTGATCCCCCTTGATCGCCATACAGTCAGCGTTGCCCATATATCAGCGATTCTATGGATATAAATGTTCATGTACGCTCGTGGTTAAGTCGAACCGCCAAGACGGTCACTCGAGCGTGAGTTCGACGGGATCGGCGTCCTCGAAGAACAGGATGAGGGTTACTGATCCGTCGCTCATCTCGAGTTCCGTGTCGAAGAAACTGTAAAACCCGGCGAACGTCAGCGACGCGGACTCGCCCTCGTCGAACCGGAGCTCCCGATCGAACTGGTGCTGATCTCCGACGTCGACCTCACCGTCCGGTTCGTTGACCGTCGCCGTGTCGCCGTCGGTCTCGAGGGCGATTTCCGGCGATGAACCGTCGTCGAGGTAACTCGCCCTCACATCGTCGATCAAGACCCCGTCACCGGTCGCGTCGGAGATCGTGATCGCCGAAACCGTCGCGGACCGGTTGCTGACGGAGAGCGCTGCCGTCACGTCGTTCCCGTCGGCGCTCCAGGACTCGAGGGAGAGCCACGGCACGTCCTCGATCGGCGTCGCCTCGTCGTCTCCGTAGCAGGAGTATTCGACCTCGGATACCTCGAACGTGGCCTCCTCCACCGAAATCGAGTCACCGATCGCGTCGACGGTGAGCGTCGCTCCGTCGCCGCTCCCCGAGTACTCACCGCTGCACGTCAGTTCCACGGGTGCGTCGCCGTTCGGTTCGATTCCCGCGGCGAGTTCGTCGTCATTGGCGACCTCGAGGACGCCGGACGGACTGACGACGGAGACGTCGACGCTGTCGTATCCGTCACCGGTGTTGTCGTGCTGATCGACGACCGACGCGGTGGGCGAGAGCAGAAAGGTAATTTCCGCGTCGCCATACGCCGAGTCGTCGAAACCGAGCAGCGCATCCTCCGGGTCGGCAGTCGATCCGTCGACTCCTCGATCGGTGGTCATCGACTCGAATCCGGCGGCAGAGACTATCAGGAGGACTCCGCCGATCCCGACGAGAGCGATCCCGATCTTTGCGACCCAGGTGTGTATCATACGTCGTTGCTCCCGGCTCAGCGTTCGGCAGGCCTCGGTGCCGACCGGTCCGATGCCGAGGCCGTCACGAGTTCGAGGCGACCTTCGTAATCAATCCCCTGATCCAACATATTGGTTACGCCACCAGTGTGACGAGGACGGTTTCAAACCCAATTCAAGCCCGGCTTGAAGGATGTTCTGGCTCACCGTTCGGCCGTTCTGGCTAATTAATACAAAGGGATGTCCACGTCTCGAGAGGAGCAAGCCACAGCGGTAATCGGTGCCTACGACCCCGGTTGCCGCCGTGGACCGACGGAGATCACAAATGAGACTGAACAGACGAAACGCGTTGATCGGTATGGGCACGATGGTCATTGGCGGGGGCACCGCGCTCGGAACGGGCGCGTTCAGCAGCGTCGAAGCGACGAGGACCGTCTCGGTGGATGTCGCAGGAGACGCAAGCGCGCTGGTCGCGCTCGAAGTGAACCAGGACTATGGGAACGTGGATGGGAATGGGCAAGTCGAAATTAATCTGAGCTCCGACAATCTAAGGGAAGACGCGGACGGTCTGAACCGAAACGGAACGACGACGTTCGATGGGATGCTCGCCGTGACGAACCAACACGAGGAGGACGTCGACTTCACGCTCCCCGATACGAGCGACGACGAGGAGGCCGACATCGAAGCCTGGTTCGAACTCAACGAGGACTTCGACGTGACCAACGACGGAAACTTCGGGAGTGACCCGACGGCGGCAGACACGGGAGTAAACGACGACAACGGGGTCAGTAACGGTGAAACAGCCGTCTACGACCTCGTCGTCGATGTCCGCGATGCGAGCACCGACGAGAGCGAGCCGTTCGAAATCGACGTGACCATCGAAGCGAAAGAAGTGTAACGTCGTTGAGCGCGATCCGCTGTCTCGTGCCCGATCACATCGTTACACGAGCTCGACTCCTCAATGAATAACAGGTTCGTCGTCGTCCTCGTACTCGTTTTACTCGCTCTTACGATGCCGACTACCGCGCTTCCAGCCGGGGGCGATTCGGCCGACGGACTCCTCCTGGCATCCTCGAGCGAGTACGCGACCGTCTCGGACGATTCGGATGAACTTCAACTCAACCTCGAGCGCCTCAACGACGACGCGAACTCCGAGTTCGACGACGTGTTCACGATCACGGCCGACCGGGATCTCGAGGCCGTCTGGATCGCAGACGCGCCCGAGGGGGTCGAGTTCTACCTCGGCGACGATCGGCGAGCGACGGTCGACGAGTCGAGCTCCGCAACACTCGAGGAGGGCCAATCGCTCGACGTCGGCGTGGCGGTCGACACGCACACAGCCCGTAGTGAGAACGAGACGTTCACGGTTCACGCCGAATACGAGAACGATGACGAAGACGACGGGCCCGATCAGCCTTCCGCGGACGTCGACCTCGAGGACGTCACCTACTCGACGACCGACCTCGAGGCGGGCGAGGATCTCACGGTCACCGCGACATACCATAACCACGGCGAGACGGCCGGGCGGAAGATAGCCGAACTGCTCGTCGACGGCGTCGTCGTCGACGAAAAGGAGGTGACTATCGGCGCCGGGGAGACGAAGGAGGTGACGTTCACCCGAACGATGGAGCGGTCGGGCACGTTCGAAGTCGCCGTGGACGACCGGAAACCCCAATCGATCGCCGTCTCGGCCGGCGAAGGGCCGGTGATGAACGTAACGAACGTCGAAATCGAGGACGACGAGTTCACGGCCGGCGGATCGACGTCGATCGCGACCACGGTCGAAAACGAGGGGAACGCGTCGGGTCGGCTGACGTCCGAACTGGCGATCGACGGCGTCGTCGTCGACGATCGAACCGTCGAACTCGAGCCCGGCGAGGAACGGGTGGTGACGTTCGACCGGCGGTTTAGCGACGCTGGGACGTACGACGTGAGCGTCAGCGGGGCAGACGGGGGGACGGTGACGGTCCGCGAGGCGGCGATCCCGAGCGTCGCGAACCGGGTGTTCGCCTCGTCGGCCGCGGTGGCGGTGGTTCCGCCGGCCGCCCTGGGGACGATCGTACTCGTCGAATTCGCGTACGGTCGTCGGAAGCTATAACTCCTCTCGGACGAAGTGATCGAAAACTGCAACGTCGCGGTTGGAGGGCGAGCGGGCGACCGCGGTCGGTCGACGCCGCTCGAGGGGAACAGAATGAGGGGGATCGCAACGCGCGCGGCTACGGTCGTCGTCGGACTCGTAGTGGTGCTGCTGCTCTTGGGACACCTGCTCGGACAGCCGATACTGCTCGGATACGTGGCGACGGAGAGCATGGAGCCGACGATGGACGCCGGCGACGGCTTCGTCGCGATCCCCGACGCCGTCTCCGGGTCGCCCGAGGAGGGGGACGTCGTCGTCTTCCAGGCCCGGGAGTTACACGGCGGGGGGCTGACGACCCACCGAATCGTCGACGAGACCGACGAGGGGTACGTCACGAAGGGGGACGGTAACCCGTTCACCGATCAAGACGCCGACGAACCGCCGGTCACCGACGACCAGATCGTCGCCACCGCCTGGCAGGTGAACGGCGAGGTGGTGACGATCCCCCACCTCGGAACGGCGGTGATGGGCGCCAACGATGCGGTCGAAACGGGCTACGAGGCCGGCGCTTCCGCCCTCGGCGCGTCGACGGCGTTCGACGCCGACGACGCGGGCGCGCTGCTGGTCGCGGTCGGCGTCGCGCTGCTCGGGTTCGGCATCCTGTTCGAGGGGACGGGGGCGAGGCGGGAGACGAAGCGGTCGCGGAACCGGGAGAACGTGATCGGAATCTGGACGGCGATCGCGCTCGTGTTGCTCGTCTTCACGACGTTCGGCACGGCCGCGATGGTCGTCCCGTCGGGCGTCTACGAGTACGGCCTCGTCAGCACCGACTCGCCCACGGACGATCCGCAGGTCGTCGCCCCGGGCGAGCGGGCGACCGTGACTCGATCGATCGAGAACGCGGGGTACGTACCGATCGTGGTGGTTCACGACGCCGACGGGGACGACGTTCGGACCGATCCCGAGTGGCAGACGGTCGGAATCCGGGATCGCGGAGAGACGACCGTCGAGATGGAGGCGCCGGACTCGAGCGGCGAGTACGTCCGCCACGTCGGCGAGCACCGGTATCTCGCGGTCCTCCCACCGGCTGCGCTGGTGGGGCTCCACGAGCTGCACCCGCTCGCGGCCATCGCCGCGGTCAACGCGGTGATCGTGGCCGCGACCGTTGCGGTCGTGGTCGCCCTCTTCGGAACCGCCGATATCCGCGTTCGTCGACCGGGCGGTCACATCCCCCTGGCGACGCGACTCCAACGGAAATTACGAAAGTGGTTGTAGCGGACGTGAAATGTATCAAAACAGTACGATTATTATGATTCGATTTGTGACTATTCGTATGGATCGTCCCGACGGCCGACCGGCGGACGCCGGGCCGACGCGGGCCAGGGGGGCGCGTCCGCGAAGCGGGGTGACCGACTGGTGATCGACAGTCCCCGTCTCGACCTCCTGATCGCGAAGCACGGTCGTACGCTCGTGTTCGCGCTGGTGGCCGTCGGCGTGCTCTCGTTCGCCGCCACGGGCTGGGTGCTCGCGACGCCGGAGACGACCACGACCACCGAAGCGGTCGGCGAGGAGGGGGTGACGTCCGACGTCTCGACCAGCGCGGTCGTCGTCGAGGACGGCCTCTGGGAGGAGGGAACGAGACTCGAGGACAGCGCGGTCTACATGTACGACGCGACGCCGGAGCTCACGTTCGAACCCCGAACGACCGTTCCGGGCGACGAGGGGGAGGTGACGCACGAACTCGAGGTGGAGTACGAGGCCTCGCGCGACGGCCGGGTGTTCTGGAACGACACGGATACCGTCCTGGAGGAGGACGCGTCCGTCGAGGACGGCGTCGCCCGATCCGAGGCGACGGTCGACGTCGCGGAGGTACGGAATCGGACGGGCGAACTCGAGTCCCGGCTCGACGGCGTCGGATCGGTCGACGTCTCGCTCGCGTTCTCGGTCTCGTACGACGACGGAACGTACTCGGGGGATCTGACGGACTCGACGGCGCTCGAACTCACCGGCGACGCGTACTGGCTCGAGGAATCGCTCTCCGACGACGATACGTACCCGCAGACGGTCGAACGGGAGGTGACGGAGTCGCCGAACCCGCTGGTGGTCGGCGGCCTCTCGCTGCTAGGCACGCTCGCGCTCGCGGGCGCGGCGTTCGTCAACTCCCGGTCGTCGATCGACGTCGAGCGGGCCCGCCGGGCCGTCCACGAGCGCCGGTACGACGAGTGGATCTCGCGGGGGTCGATCCCGATGTGGATCGGCGATCACCACGTCTCGCTCGACACCCTCGAGGACGTCGTCGACGTCGCGATCGACACGAACGAGCGGGTCGTTCACGACCGCCAGCGCGGCCTGTTCGCCGTGGTCACCGACGGCGTCGTCTACTACTACAGCGACCGGGGTCGATGGGAGGAGACGGCCTGGCCCGACATGACCCTCGAGGGAGCGGGAACGTCGGCGGGAGCGGGCGACGTCGACGCGGAGTCGGACGCGAACCGATCGGCCGGCGGCGAGCAGACTCTCGAGGATCGGTTCGGGACCGACGACGGCGACGAGCCGGAGATACACGGGTTCTCGGCAGACGACGAGTGAATCGGTGCGTCGGCTCGGCCGGACCCGGACCGGCGTCGACTTCATGTCTAAATTATTATACTAACTCAGTTTGGAGGAGGTCCGAACATGATCGGTGTGCCGATGTATACGGGTTCGGCGGTCGGTGTCCCGAAATCGAAATGTGTATGATTAATGGTACTCAATCGACGGCCGCATGGAAACACCGCTCATCGTCACGGACTTCCTCGAGCAGGCGCGAACGCACTTCGCCGACGAGGAGGCGATCGTCGGCGCCGCGGGCGACCGGTTCACGTACGCGGAGTTCGGCGAGCGCGTCGATCGATTCTCGGCGGCGCTGCAGGAACGGGGCGTCGAGAAGGGCGACCGGGTGGCCGTCCTCGATCCGAACACGCACTACCACCTCGAGGCCGCCTACGGCGCGATGCAGATCGGCGCGATCTTCACGCCGCTGAACTACCGGCTGACGCCCGACGACTACGAGTACATTCTGAACGACGCGGGCGTGACGGCGATCTACGCCGACCACGAGTACGCCGAGAAGGTCGACGCGGTCCGCGACTCGGTGCCGACGGAGACGTTCGTCACGAACGACGTCGGGGCCGTCGAAGCGGCGGGCGCCGACGCCGGCGATTGGGAGTCGTTCGACGAGGCCCTCGAGGAGGCTGGGACCGAGTTCGACCGCCCCGAGATGAGCGAGGACGAGATCATCACGATCAACTACACCTCGGGGACGACGGGCGACCCGAAGGGCGTGTGTCGCACCCACCGCACGGAGACGATCCACGCCTACCTGATGTCGATCTACCACGAGATCACCGACGACGACGTCTACCTCTGGACGCTGCCGATGTTCCACGTCAACGGGTGGGGCCACATCTACGCGGTGACGGGGATGGGTGCGAAGCACGTCTGCACCCGCGGCGTCGACGCCGAGACCGTCGTCGAGACGATCCGCGAGGAGGACGTCTCGTTCCTCTGTGCGGCGCCGACGGTGCTCAACCAGCTGATCGACTACTACGAGTCGGAAGGCCACCCCGAGATGACCGGCGCGCGTGACGTTCGGGTGACCACGGCGGGCAGCGCCCCGCCGGAGGCGACCATCCGCGCCGTCGAGGACGAGTTCGGCTGGTACCTGAAACACCTCTACGGCGCGACCGAGACCGGGCCACTGATCACCATCTCCGACACGAAGCGGCTGATCGACGAAGAGACGCGCTTCGACGTCAAGAAACGCCAGGGAATGGGCGTCCTCGGAACCGACGTCCGCGTCGTCGACGAGGACGGCGAAGACGTGCCCAGGGACGATTCGACCATCGGCGAGGTGGTCGTCCGGGGCAACCAGGTGATGGAGAAGTACTGGAACAAACCCGAGGAGACCGAGGAGGCGTTCAACGACCGCCTCGAGGGCTACTACCACATGGGCGACCTCGCCACGGTCGACGAGAACGGCATGATCGCCCTCCGGGACCGCAAGAAGGACATCATCATCTCCGGCGGCGAAAATATCTCGAGCATCGAACTCGAGGACGTGCTGTTCGATCACCCCGACGTGGGGGACGTGGCGGTGATTCCCGCGCCCAGCGAGGAGTGGGGCGAGACGCCGAAAGCGTTCGTCGTGCCGGCGAACGGCGATCCGGACGATCCGCCGGTCGCCGCCGAGGAACTCACCGAGTTCACCCGCGAGCGCCTGGCGAGTTACAAGACCGTCCGCCGGGTCGAGTTCGTCGAGGAGTTACCGAAGACGGCCACCGGAAAGATCCAGAAGTACGAGTTGCGCCAGGAGGAGTGGGAGGACGAAGAGCAGATGATCGGCCAGGGCTGATCGCCATCCTCGAGTGGCCGACCACCCGGAGGTGACAGCCGTCCTCGAGTGGCCGACCGACGGGGGGTATCGGCCATCCTCGAGCGGGTGACCGGCCGGGAGTGACGGGCATCGATATCGGTGACCGCGCGCGATTTTTGTCCGGCATCTCGACTCGGGAACTCAACCCGAAACGACGCGGATGTACCACGGAGCAAACAGAACTGACTGACCGGTCAAATAGTCCCGTCCGGACCCGGTAGCGGCCCGCTATCGCTTAATTTCTTCACGGAATAGTGTGGACGGAGTCGACGTCAGGTCGACCTGTAAGGCTCAACTTTTATACTGCTGGGAGTTTTCGATTCGTAATATGGTAGAGACCGATGGGGAGGCGATCGAAGACCTGCCACCGAGTGCCAAACTTGTCTACAAGGTTCTCGAGTACGACGGGCCACTGACCCAGAAGCAGATCGTCGAGGAGTCGATGCTCTCGGCTCGGACGGTTCGCTACGCCCTCGAGCGCCTCGAGGAGATCGGCATCGTCGACGAGGATATCTACTTCGCGGACGCCCGCCAGAGCCTCTACCGGCTCGTCGAACCGGTGGCAGCGGACGGAAACGGCGTCGAAGAGTCCCCCAAGAAGGACGCCTGCTGCGCCGAGTAACCGATCGCAGTCTCTCTCGATTCCGCCGCGGTCGATTCTCACCGTTGATTCCGCTCGCACGTTCGATACGCGACCTCGTCCAGCCGACCGCATCGTCCCCCGACCGCGATCGATCGCGCGGTCGACCGTCGCGCGCGGAGACGGAACGGCAGCATTATTTTTCGGGGACCGAGACCCCGGACATGGACAAGGAGACGCTTCCACGGTGGGGATGGCTGCTGGTCGGCCTGTTCGTGGCGGCCACGGCCGCACAACTGCTCAACGCGTTCGTCCTCGGACCGATCGGCTTGCCCGAGGCCTACCGCGTCATCACGGTCATCACCCTCATGTCGCCGTTGCTCATCTACGTCGGCATCTGGTACGACGAGGGTCGTCGGGAGTACTGGGACCGCTCGCGCGCGTGGATCGCCGGCGACGTCGCGTTCGTCCTCTCGGGTGCGGCCCTCGGCTCGTCGATGGCTCTCGTCGCCGTCGTCGACAGCGGCCTCCCCCAGGCCGTGAAGGACGTGATCGCCATGGGGGCGGGATTCCTGCTCTCGTGGGGGCTCTTCTGGTGGCGCAATCCCGAACTGTACCGTCTCGACGGCGACCGCGAGCGGTAGACACACCGGTCCCCGTCAGGACTCCGAGCGCGCCTCGAGATCCAGGGCGGCCGACGCGTCCTCGAGCGGCCGATCGGTGACGCCGGCCGTCGGCGGGAGGCGCCGCTTGTGCGCCGACTCGAGGCACAACTCGAGGATCGCGCGGGCCGCCTCCCGGTCGATCGGGAGCGGATCGGCGGCCTCCTCGAGCGAGCGTCCCTCGTCGACGACGCGGCGGAGGAGGGGGTCGATGACCTCGTACGGGGCGCCGAGGTCGCCCTCGTCGGTCTGGCCGGCCCAGAATCCGGCGGTGGGATCCTTGGTGACGATCCGGCGCGGAACGCCGAGTTCGCCCGCGAGCGCCCGGACCTCCGTCTTGTAGAGGTCGCCGATCGGGTACTGGTCGGCGCCGCCGTCGCCGTGCTTCGTGAAGTAGCCGAGCAGCAACTCGGTCCTGTTCGCGGTCCCGAGGACGATGCGATCGCGCCGGTTCGCCGCGTAATAAGCGGTAGCCATCCGAAAGCGGGCGGTGAGGTTCCCGAGCGCGAGGTTGCGCTGGTGTGGTCTCTCGCCGTCGCCCACGGCGTCGTCCACGTCCGGCGTGACCGTCTCCTCGAACGTCGATACCAGCGGGTGGAGGTGGACGTCGCGGAACTCGATGCCGAGGCCCTCGGCGATCGTCCGGGCGTCGCTGACGTCCGTGGCGTCCGTCTTGTGGCTCGGCAGGCCGAGTCCGAGGACGTGCTCGCCCTCGAGCGCCTCGACGGCGAGGGCGGCCGTCACCGTCGAGTCGATTCCGCCGCTCATCGCGACGACGACGCCCTCGGCGTTCGCCTCCGCGACGGCCCCGCGGATGGCCGAGACGATCCCCTCCCGGGCCGCCTCGAGAGCCCGACCCGCGAGAAATTCGTCGTTCATTCCGCCCCGTCCGGAGTACCGGAATGTTCGCAATTCGTCGCCATAGTCGACAGTATTGGAACCCATTCTACACATACCTGGTCAAGCGTACTGTATTTAGGAATTTTGATTAAATACCTAGTAGAGGTAGGGGGAGAGTGAGTGACAGTCGACAGGGTCGAGAAGGAACGTCAGCCGGATCGGCGACTCACCCCCCTCGAGAGGCGCGCGAGGAGACATTCGTACGACGGGACGACCGTGACCGGCCGCTTCTGGTCGCTCGCCTGCTCCAACTCGTCCGTGATCGCGCTCGCTAGAAACACCTGGATCTCGCGTACGATCCATCTTCGACGTAAAAGGCCGCTCACTCGCTACGCTCGTTCGCGGGCAGTCGTCACGACGGGACCACGGTGATCGGTCGCTTCTGATCGATCGCTCGCTCCAACTCGTCCGCGATCGCGCTCCCCCTCGAGACCTGAATTTCGCCCCCGCGGCTCACCGTCGCCGTAAAGAGGTACTCGCCGCCGGCTTGCACCTCGACGGTCTCGCCGTGGTGGCCGTCGACGGGGATCACGATGTGGCGCGAGGTGATCTCGGGCTGGACGAGTTGGCCCTCGGGCTGGCCGCCGCCCCCGCCTCCGCCCGACCCGGCCGCGGTGCCGCCGTTGGCGCTCGAGGCTGACGTCCCGTAGTGGGGGTTCTCGTCGTGGGTGCGGACGTCGATGTCGATCCCCAATCGGTTCTCGACGTCGGTAATGCGGCCGCCGCCCTTGCCGATCACGCTCGAGATATCGTCCTCGTCGACGTAGACGACGGCCCGATCCTGGCTCTTGAGCTGGACGTCGACGTAGCCGCGGGCGATCGAGCGGATCTCGCGTTCGATCTCCTGCTTGGCGATGCGGTCGACGCCGGACTCGTTCGCGGGGCCGCCCTCCTCGTCGACCAGCGGGACGGTGACGACCTGGCGGTTGAACGTGTAGATCTCGTACTCCGGCTCGCCGGTGTGGAAGTCGGTGACGAGGATGACCGGACGGGCGAGGTCCTCCTCGGTGAGCCCCGCGGGGACCTTGACCTCGGTCTTGACGTCGTACACCTTGGCCACCTCGCCGGCCTCGATGTAGACGACGGTGTCCACCACCTGGGGAATCATCCCGAGTTCGACCCGGCCCACGAGGCGCTGGAGGGCGTCGATGGCCCGCGTCGCGTGGACGACGCCGATCATGCCGACGCCGGCCAGGCGCATGTCCGCGAACACCTCGAAGTCGTCGGTCTTGCGAACCTCGTCGTAGATCGTGTAGTCCGGGCGGACCATGAGCAGGGCGTCGGCGGTCTTGGCCATCTCCCCGCCGAGTTCGGTGTACTGGGTGATCTCCGGGCCGACCTGCAGGTCCCGGGGTTTCTCCATCGTCTTCACCGAGTAGTCGTTGTCGGAGATGTAGCGGGCGACCGCCTGGGCGAACGTCGACTTCCCCGCGCCGGGCGAGCCGGAGATCAGGACGCCGCGCTGGTGCTCGAGCAGCCGCTCCTTCAGCTCGTCGGCGTGCTCGTAGTCCTCGATGTCGGTCTGGGCGATGGGCCGGACGGCGGTGACCTCGATGCCGTCCGAGAACGGGGGGCGGGCGATGGCGATCCGGTAGTCCCGGAACTGGACGATCTTCATCCCCGGCTCGGAGAGCTCGATGAACCCGCCGGAGGACTCCTTCGCGCCGTCGACGACCTCGCGGGCGTACTCGTCCATCGTCTCCTCGTCGATCGGTTCGTCGGCGATGGGTTCGTAGCGCATCTCGCCTAAGGCGCCCCGCTTGGCCATCGGCACGGCGTCCGTCTTGAGGTGGACGCTCATCGTCCGGTCGTCGAAGAACCCCTCGATTTTCAGCGTGCCGACCTCCCGCACCTCGGGGGAGACGTACTCGACGTCGAGTCCCTTCGCCTCCGCGACCTCGGCCTGGACGATGTCGCTCGTGACGAAGGTGGCGCCCAGGTCCTCCGCGATGTCGCGGATCAGCGCGTCGATCTCGCCCTCGGAGGCGTGCCCGCGCTCGATCGCGCTCGGCCGGTCGCCGACGTACTCGAGGTCGATCACGCCCTCGTCGGCCAGTTCGGCCAGGCGCTTGAGTTCGCCGAGGCCGTCCCAGCCCGTCTCGTAGCCGTCGTTCGCCTGCGCCTCGAGTTCGGCGACGACCGCCTCCGGAACCGAGATCGTCGCACCTTCGAACTGCCCGTCCTCGATCGTCGCCGAGACGCGGCCGTCGATGACCACGCTCGTGTCCGGCACGACTTTCATGCGTTCGGGTTCGGTTCGCGGGCGTAAAAGCGTGCGGAACTGCGCGGAATCGCGGACTCGAGGCGGCACCGTGGTTCGCGTTCGTCGTCTCCGGGACGAGTACGGTCGACGACGGAACCGATCGACTCGCGTGACGTTCCTACGGCGTGAGAATTCCCTCGAGCACTTAATCCGCGGATCGAACAGGTTCGCACATGGACCCGAACGCGACGTTCGGAAGGGGAGGACTGAACCGGTTCGTCGACGCGGAACGGCTCACCGCAGAGATCGGCCTCGACGAGCGGGAGATCGCGTGGCGGAAGGCGTTCGTCGGCTTCGACGAGGGGGACGAGCGACGGCTCGCGGCCCTCGAGCCGATGCTCCGGGAGAACCGGGAGGCGATCGCCGACGACTTCTACGACAACCTGCTCGAGTACGACCAGACCAGGGAGATCCTCGAGCGCTCGCCGAAGACCGTCGACCAGCTCAAGCAGACCCAGCGAGCCTACCTCGTCTCGCTGGCGACGGGGGCGGAAGGCGGGTACGGCCAGGCCTACTTCCGAAACCGCGCCCGAATCGGGAAGCTCCACGAGCTACTCGACATGCCGCTAAAACACTATATCGGCCAGTACGGAGTCTACTACGACCTCGTGTTGGAGCGGTTGAGCGAGCGCGTCCAGGACCGGGTCGTCGAGGCGATCGAGGAGTGGGCCGCGGAGCGCGACGAGCGCGGCGGCGGACTCGAGCGCCTCGTCGGCGCGCTCGGAGTCGGCGGTCGCGGCCGGGCGGACGGGGACGACGACCTCGACGAATCGTTCGAGGGGACGATTCGCGCGGCGATCGACGACGGGATGATGGACGTCCTCGCCCTGTTGCGGATCATCAACCTCGACATGCAGGTCGCGGCGGACACATACGTCGACTCGTACGCCCGCCGGCTGAAGCGGGCGATCGACCGGCGCGAGCGGCTCGCCCGCGAGGTCGAGACCGACGTCAAGGCGCCCCTCGAGGAACTCCACGAGACGAGCGGCGTCGTGGCGCAACGCGCCCAGTCGATCGGCGGCCACACGGCGCGTCAGGCCGAGACGGTCGAGGACGTCGCCGGGGATCTGGACGAGGTGAGCGCCGCCGTCGAGGAGGTCGCGAGCGTCGCCGACGAGGTTCGGACGGAGAGCCGCCGAACCGAACGGCTCGCCGCCGACGGCGTCGAGTCGGCCGACGAGGCGCTCGGAGAACTGGAGGCGATCGAGACGGCCACGGCCCGCGCCGCCGAGACGGTCGCCGCCCTCGAGGGGCGAATCGACGAGATCGACGAGGTGGTCGACCGACTCGACGAACTCGCCCGGCGAACGACGGTCCTGGCGACGAACGCGAAGATCGAGTCCTCGCGGGGCTCGAGCGGGGGTGACGCCATGGGCGTGATCGCGACCGAGGTCCGATCGTTCGCCGAGCGGACGAAGGCCGATCTCGACGCGATCGAGACGGCCCTCGAGGGCGTCCGCGCGGACGCGGCGGCGACGGTGGAGACGACCGAGCGGACGATCGATCGAGTCGACGCCGGCACGGACCGGGTCCGCGCGGTGAGCGACTCGCTCGGGGCGATTCACGAGGCGGCGCGGACGACGGCCGCGGGGATGGACGACGTCGCCGCGGCGACGGACCAGCAGGCCCGCAGCGTCGAGGAGATCGCCCGCTCGGTCGACGACCTGTCGCGGTCGGCCGACCGCGTCGCGGCGGCCGCCGAGTCGGTCGCGGCCGCGAGCGAGGAGCAGACGGCGAACCTCCGCGAGGTCGGCGATGCCGTCGCTCGGCTGACCGACGGGGAGGACGATCCGGCGGCGGAGAAACCGGTGTACGAGCGACTCGACGTATCGTAAACGGGGTCGACGACGTCGAGACCGTGGAGGGGGCGAGCCGGACGGTCCGCGTCCGGAGCAATCAACACCCGCGCCGTCGAACTCGAGGGTACGCATGACGGAGTCCGTCGTCGAACTCGCGCGCGACCTCGTCTCGATCCCCAGCCACGAGGACGAGACGGAAGCCGGGGAGTTCCTCGAGTCGTGGCTGCGCCGTGAGACCGACGCCGCGGTGACGAGAGACGAGGCGGGGAACGTGATCGCCCGACGCGGCGAGGGGGACGAATCGCTCGCGCTCGTGGGCCACCACGACGTGGTTCCCCCCGACGAGTCGCAGGTGGAAGCTGCGAGCGGGGGGAGTGCCGGCGAGTACGTCGTCGAAGAACGCGACGGCCGCCTCTACGGGCGCGGGACGGCCGACATGAAGGGCTCGCTCGCGGCGATGACCCTCGCGTTCCGTGACGCCGACCCCGCGGGCGAGCTCGTCTTCGCGAGCTTCGTCGGCGAGGAGGTCGGCGGCGTCGGCGCCCGTCACGCCATCGAGCGCGGGTTCGCGCCCGACTCCGCCATCGTCGGCGAAGGGTCGACGAACTACTCCGGGCCCGGCGTCACCGACGTCGTCGTCGCCCACAAGGGACGCCGCGGGAGCACGATCACCGCCCGCGGCGCCGCATCCCACGCCAGCGAGCCCGAGGCCGGCGAAAACGCCATTTATCGGGCGACCGACGCCGTCGACCGGATTCGCGACCTCGAGCCGCCCGCGGTCGAGGTCGCCGGCGAGACGCTCGCGGGCAGCCTCGTCGTCACCGAGATCGAGGGCGGGTCGGCCATGAACGTCGTCCCCGAGCGGTGTCGCGCGACGATCGACGAGCGGACCGTCCCCGGCGAGCGTGTTCCGCTCGAGGGACTCGAGGAGCTCCCGGGGATCGAGTGGACCGTCGATCAGGACCTGCCGCCGATGCGGTGTTCGGACGAGGGGTTCGCCGAGGCCGTCCTCGAGTCCGCCCGCGAGAGTCAATCGGGGGATCCGGACCTCGTGACGAAACCCCACGCGACGGACGCAGGCTGGCTCTCCGAGGCGGGGACCGAGTGCGTGATCTACGGCGCTTCGGAGCCCGGCGAGGCCCACACGAGCGACGAGAGCGTCTCGATCGCCGTCCTCGAGCGGTGCCGGCGGACCTATCGGTTGGCCGCGGAGCGCTGGCCGGCGTGAGTTCGAGGGTGGGATGGGGTGGGTCGAGGTGCGAGGCGATCGACGCGACGCTCGAGGGGACGCACGTCACGCGGCGATCGAAAACGATCGATTCGAGGGCGGAAAACGCGGCACGACCGCTCGTCGGACGGTGCTGCGCTGCGATACGAAGGTCGGGAGTGGGAGCGACGGCGGTCGGGTCAGGAGACGAACGTCAACAGCTGAACCAGCACGCCCAGCATGATGCCGGACGCGACGACCGTCTTCGGGTCGATCTTGATCGCGTTCGTGTCCTCGGAGTCGAAGTACCGGACGAGCCCGGCACTGGACATCAGCCCGCCGGTGTTCTGTCCTTTGTCCATGTGCGGGCCTAACGCTCCCCCGGAACTAAATCTTTCGACCGGGTCCCCCTTCGTCTCCTTCGACCGGTCCCCCGCCGTCGTCCGCGCGAACCGAAACGGCGGATCGACCGTCTCACCCCCTCGAACGCGGCCGGCCGCACCTCGCCCGTCGTCGCGATTCGCGGCAAGTCACCCCCGGTGGGAAACCCTTATCCGCTCCGCGCGGAAACTACCGATGAACGGCATGACTGTCACACTCAAGGACTTCTACGCGGACTGGTGTGGCCCCTGCAAGACCCAGGACCCGATCCTCGAGGAACTCGAGGAGGACTGGGAGGGGCGCTTCGAAGTGGAAAAGATCAACGTCGACGAACAGCAGGACGTGGCCAACGAGTACCAGGTGCGCTCGCTCCCGACGCTCATCATCGAGAACGACGACGGCGTCGTCGAGCGGTTCGTCGGCGTCACCCAGCGCGAGGACATCGCCGAGGCGCTCGAGTCGGCCGGAGCGTAACGGGACCGCCGCCGTCCGACGCGTTCCGAATCGACTCGACCGAGACCGAGGCAGAACCGATTTATCCGACTGTTACGCGTTCGATCAGCCCCTCGAGCGATCGCGACGCGGCGATCGGCACTCGAGCGCTCGAGACAACGTACGGAGCGGTGGGCAGGTCGGGAGCCGATCAGCGGAACGTCACGCCGACGTCGTGCATCCCGTCGTTGTACTTCGCGACGTTGATCACGAGGGGCGTGACGCTCTCGACTTCCGCCGCGTTGGCCAGCGGGCCGGCGTCGAGCGAACGCAGCCCTTCGATCTCGTCGGCGAGCGCGCGGACGGTCGACTTCGCGTCGGCGTCGTCGGCGACCACGAGCGTGTCGAGGTCGAGGTCGTCGTCGAGGTTCGAGAGCGCGTCGGCCGCGAGGTTGTGGAACGCGCCGACGACCGGCACCTCGTCGGGGGCGCGGTTCGCGACGAGCTGGGTGACGCTGCCCGCCTTCGGCGGGTGGTAGTGGAGGCCGTCCTCGTCGCCCTGCATCCCGACGGCGGGGGTGACGAGGATCTGGTCCCCGTCGAGTTTCTCCTCGATCGCCTCCACCGTGTCGCCCGCGTAGTACGGCGGGACCGCGAGGACGACCACGTCCGCTCGATCCGCGGCCATCTCGTTGGCGAAGCCCTTGATCGACGCCTCGACGCCGCGTGACTCGAGTTCCGCCTCGTACTCCGCGACCGCGTCGCGGGCCTTTTCGGGGTCTCGAGAGCCGATGAGTACCTCGTGGTCCGTGTCGTGGGCGAACCGAAGCGCGAGTCCCTGACCGATGTCGCCGGTGCCTCCGAGTAGTGCGATTCGCATACTCGCCTCTCGGGATGGCACCCGGATAAATTGGTGGGAGTTCGGCCGATCTCGCCGGCATTACGGTCAGTCGATACTCGATCTCTCGGATCTACAACTGGCCCTAAATCGACCGACATGAACACGATGAAAGCCCCCGGCTGGCTCGAGTCGGCTGACGGCGTTCGCTCCTCGGCTCACTCCGTTCGCCTGCGGTGCTATCGGCCGTCAGCCTCCCCGACCCAGCCGGCCCCTTTCATTCCCACCCACAGCCTCACCCTCCCCAGCCGACTCGTCCGCTCGCTGCGCTCGCTCACTCGCCCCTCGCGCATCATCGGCTCACGCTCTCGCAGTCGCTCGAGCGCTCGCCAGCGCGCGCCACTGAGCCGTAATGCCGATTACCCTCGAGGGTACACCTCGACCGTCACCCGATCGTCGTCGTCTTCGCCGACGACGCGGACGGGGAAGCGTTCGTGCTGGCGAGTCGGGTAAGTCTCGAAGCCGAGGGTGGCCGCGCCCGTCTCGCCCGGGTCGACGATCACCTCCTGGGTGTCGAGCAGTTTGGGGTCGTGGCCGACGACGAGTTCCAGTTCCTGCGAGAGGGGCGCATCGCCCGTGTTCTCGACGTCGACGATCACCTCGAGGTACTCGCCGGCGTCGACGGGCGAGTCCGTCGACCGGATGGAGACCAGGAGTTCGCCCTCCTGGCCGCCACCGCCTCCGTCCTCGGCGCGTCGAATCTCCCAGTTCGGACCGTCGGTGGTGACGGTCCCGTCGGCGGCGATCACCCACGGGTTGACGACGCAGGTGTGACAGGTCCCTTCGTAGGAGATGGTCGCGGTATCTCGAGCGCCCTCGAGGTCGGTGACGTCGAGAATTACGTCGGCCTGCGTGAGCCACCAGACGACCCGGTCGAGGTCGCCGTCGGGGTCGCTCGCGGTGAGTCCGAAGGGGACCGTCTCGCCCTCCGCCACGGAAACCGGATCGTCGCTCGGACGCGCGGCTTCGACCACCGGCGACGAGTGACCGCCGCTCGTCGCGTCGACCGACCAGCGGGCCGCGTACGTGCGCTCCTCGCCGTCGGGGATCACAGCGGCCGCGACGTTGTGGCTCCCGCTCGAGTCGAACGATTCGACGTGGTAGTGGGCGCCCTGCTCGGCCATGTACTCCCCCGGCCAGGCGTCCAGCGAGTCGGACGCTCGCTCGCCGTCGACCCACCAGATCGTCTGCTGGGAGCCCCCCTGCGCGGCGGCACCCGCTTCGAACAGCACCTCCGTCCCGGGTGCCACCGAAAGGTCACCGTCCGGGCTCGCGTCCGGCAGATCCGCGGCGCCGCGAACGCCGACGGTGCGCTCGTCCGCCGCGACCCCGCCGTCGACCTCGACCCGAACCGGAAACTCGTCGTCGGAGGGGACCGGATAGGTCTGGAACCCGCCGTTGTACTCGTACGTTTCGCCGGCGTCGACCGTCGTCCGCACGCCGCCCATCCGCTCGGGGTCGTGCCCGACGACGAGGTCGACGTCGACCCGGACGTCCGTCGACCCGGCGTTCGTAATCTCCGCGGTCACGTCGAGGTAGTCGCCCGCCCCGACCGGCGCGCCCGCGTCGACGATCGTCACCTCGAGGTCGCCCGCCTGCGCCCTCGCGTCCGCCGTCGAGCCGATTCGCCGGGCCTCGCGGACCCCCGCCCGACCCGCCGAGAGCCCGATTCCACCCGCCGTTACCCCCCGAAGCACCCGTCTTCGCGTGAGGTTCGTTCCCCGCATACCGTCGGGTAGCCGACAACCGGGCGGAAAAATCGGCCGAATCGTTGCGTCCCAAAACCCCGCGTTTCCGCCCAACGGCGGCCGATGAAATCCGAGTTACCGGGCGGGTGCGCGAGGGCGCCTACGGCGCGTCGTCCTCCTCCGGGTTCATCGCCGCCCCCAGCCCGCTGTCGTAGGCGTCGCGTTCGCGAACCTCCGCGATCCGCTGTTCGAGGCGCGTCTCGAGCGTCTCGAGGCGGTCGCGGTGCACCTCGTCGGCGTCGCCCTCGAGGGCGCGCACGTCGCGGAGCGCGCCCCGCAGGACCTCGATCGCCTCGGGTTTCTCGAGGTCGGCGGCGCGGTCGAGGCCGTCCTCTGCCCGCTCGAGTGCGTCCTCTGGATCGAGATCGGACTGGGGCGAGTCGTTCGGACCGCCGCCGGCGTCGCCGTTCGTCATAGGGGCCGTACCACGGGCGGGGTGATCAACCTCCGGCAGGCACAGGACGAGCGCCCGGCGAGGAACGGACGAGGCGACGAGGCGAGCTCCGACCTCCACGTTCTTCAGGATCGCCCGCGTCCGGGGAGCCATGAGCGAGTCCGATTCCCCGTCCGCACCGGGCGTGATCGCCCACCGGGGCTACGCCGGAGTCTCCCCCGAGAACACGATCGCGGCGGCGGTCGCGGCCGCCGAGTACGACGAGACGGCGATGCTCGAGATCGACGTCCGGCCCGCGGCCTGCGGCACGCCCGTCGTCTTCCACGACGAGCGCCTCGAGGGGCCCCGCGACGGCCGGCCGATCACCGACGCCGAGGGGCCGGTTCGGGAGACCGCCCTCGAGGATCTGCGCGCCGCGCGGGTGCTCGGAACCGGCGAGACCGTCCCGCCGCTGGCGGAGTTGCTCGAGGCGGTCCCCGAAACCGTCGGCGTCAACGTCGAACTGAAGGGGACCGACGTCCCCGATCTGGACCTTCGGTTCGGCGAAGCGCTCGCGGCGGACGACGTGGACGAGCGCCGCGCGGTCTGGGAGCCGTTCGTCGAGCGCGTGGTGGCCGACTGCGACGCGTTCGGCGGCGAGATCCTCTTCTCGTCGTTCTACGAGGGTGCGATCGCCGCCGTCCGCGAGGTCGGGCCCGCCTACGCCGCCGCGCCGCTGGTCTGGGGCGACCTCGAGGGCGGCCTCGAGATCGCCCGCCGGTACGACTGCGAGGCGATCCACCCGCCGCGGAACGCGATCCGGGGGGTACCGATGGCGGGGGAGGCCTACGCCGGATTGTCGGGGAACGGACCGGAGTGCGAGGAACCGGAAGTGGACGCGCTCGAGGTCGCCCACGACGAGGGCCGGGCGGTTAACGTCTGGACGGTCGAGAACTGGAACCAGTTCGACGCGCTCGCGGACGCGGGCGTCGACGGGATCGTCGCCGACTACCCGGGACTGGGATCGGTCCGGTCGAACGGGGGGTGAGAACCGGGGAAGAACGGGGAGTGCGAGGCGGGAGGAAAGCGGAGCGAACCGACGGCATCAGTCCGCCGTCAGCGAACAGGTCCCCTCGTAGGCGGCGTCGTGGATCGACTCGATCTCGGGATCCTCGCCGCAGACGGGACACGCCGGGTTCTGGCGGACCGGCACCTCCTCGAAGGTCATCCCCATCGCGTCGTACATGAGGAGGCGGCCCTCGAGCAGGTCGCCCTTCCCGAGTAAGAACTTGACGACCTCCGTGGCCTGGATGCAGCCGACGGTGCCGGGGAGGACGCCGAGGACGCCGGTCGTCGCGCAGTCGGGGACGGTGCCCGGTTCGGGCGCCTCGGGGAAGACGCAGCGGTAACACGGCGGGCGTTCGCCGTCGGCAGCCGCACCGGACTCGTCACCGTCGCCCTCGTCGCCGCGGTCGTTCGTGAACGTCGTTACCTGCCCCTCGAAGCGGTAGATCGCGCCGTGGGACAGCGGCGTCCCGGTGAGCACGCAGTGGTCGTTGAGCAGGTACCGGGTGGCGAAGTTGTCGCTGGCGTCGAGGACGACGTCGTACCCCTCGAGCAGCCCCTCGACCGTCTCGGTGGTGAGACGGGCCTCGCGGGTCTCGACCTCGACGTCGGGGTTCAGCTGGGCGACGTAGTCGGCGGCGCTCTCGACCTTCGGGCGGCCGACGTCGTCGTCGCCGTGGACGATCTGGCGCTGGAGATTCGAGCGTTCGACGACGTCGTCGTCGACGATCCCCAGGCGGCCGACGCCCGCCGCGGCGAGGTACTGGATCGCCGGCGAGCCGAGGCCGCCCGCCCCCACGACGAGCACCGAGCCGTCGAGCAGGCGCTTCTGTCCCTCGGGGCCGACCTCGTCCATGATCACGTGTCTCGAGTACCGGTCGAGCTGGGTCGCGTCGAGGCGCAGGTCGCTCATGGGTCGACCTACGGGGGAGAGCGAGAAAAGTACGCGGGTGGCTCCCGGGTCGCAAGGTCGGAGGCCGGGACGGTGCGCCCGACGGGGTCGCCCGGCGAGACGGATCAATCGACGGGACTGATCGGTGAATCGATCGGTTCTCGAGACCGAATGAGGCAGGTTCTCTCCTGAACCAATGATTTAATACCGTAGTGTGCTAATCAGTGTCTATGGCATCATCACCCAACGGTGCCGGTGACGACGTTTTCGACCAATTCCTGGCGGACCGCGGCCACTCCGTCGAGCGAGTAGGTTGGGAGCGCGACTATAACAAGAAGCAGTGCCCCGAGTGCGGGGGACTCCACGACACGTCGGCGCGATCCTGTACCGTTTGTGGGTGGGAGCCGCAGGACTGAGTACCATCGTCGCCGCCGAAGGCGTCTTCCGGCGGCCGATTTTCCGATTTTGTCGTCCGCAACCCGTCGCCCCCTCGAGTCGGCGCTTCGCGGGTCGTCGTGAACGTTCGATAGTGTTATAATACATAAATACCGTACCACACGATGGTGAGATAAATGCCGACCTGTCAGAACTGCGGCGCGTTCGTGACGAGCGCGTACGCACGAGTGTTCACCCCCCGCGACGAGGACGACCCCCGCGTCTGCCCGGAGTGTCCGGACAAGATCCGCGACGGGGCCGACGTTCGAACCGCCCGATCGACGCGCAACGCCTGAGCCGACGGTCGACCGCCGACTGCGACGGGGCGACGGCGCGCCCTCCTCGAGTAATTTTCGTCGCGCGAAACCCACGTGACTTATGGGTATCGCGCGCCTGAACAGCTACAATGGCTACCACGGAGACGAAGGTGACCCGGCTGTTCGGTGGGCCGGGCAGCGGTAAGACGACCGCCCTTCTCGATCACGTCGAAGAAATCCTCGAGCAGGAGGGGGTCACGTTCCGGGACATCCTCGTCGTCTCGTACACGCGAGCGGCCGCACAGGAGGTCAGAGAGCGGCTCGCCGAGCGCCTCGGCGAGAGCCCCCGCGCGCTGCAGGGCAACGTCTGTACGATGCACGCGAAGGCGTACGACCTCCTCGACCTCTCGAGGGGCGACGTCATCGGCGAGAAGGACAAAGAGGAGTTCTGCGACGACTACGGCCTCGAGTTCGAGGACGAGTACTCCGGCGCCGGGCGACGTACGGCCCGGTCGACGACGATCGGCAACAAGATCATCGCCACGAGCCAGTGGCTCCAGCGGACCCGCCGCGAGGTCGCCGACTGGTACGACGTCCCGTTCCAGTGGGACGTCGAGGAGGTCCGCCTCCCGCCCGAGATCGACCCCAACGCCCAGGAGGGCAACAAGTACACCCCGACCTGGCCCTCCGACGACGACCGGATCGACGTCCCCGAGGCGATCCGCGCCTGGCGTACTTACAAGGGCGAGCAGGGCAAGATCGGCTTCGCGGACATGCTCGAGCGCGTCAAGCAGCGCTCGCTGGTCCCGAACGTCGACTACCTCGTGATCGACGAGTTCCAGGACATCACGACCCTCCAGTACGCCGTCTACCAGGAGTGGAAGCCCCACGTGAAGGAGGTCCTGATCGCGGGCGACGACGACCAGGTCGTCTACTCGTGGCAGGGCGCCGATCCCGCGCTCTTGCTCGACGAGGAGGTCGACGAGGACGTCATCCTCCCGAACTCCTACCGACTCCCCTCGAACGTCCTGAACGCGGTCAACCAGGAGATCCGCCACATCGAGAAGCGCCAGGACAAGGACCTGAAGCCCAGAAAGGAGGGCGGATCGGTCGAGGGCTACCAGAACAAGTCGATGCTCGACCTCGTCCGCATGGTCCGCCAGACGCTCGTCGAGGGCGACGGCACCATCATGATCCTCTTCCGGGCGCGCTACCAGATGTTCCAGTTCATCGACGAGTTCATCACCGAGGGCGTCCCCTTCTCCTCGCTCACCGACCAGCGGATGTGGACCGACCGGCTGACCCAGTACGTCCGCGCGGTCGAGGCCATCGAGGACGGCGAGGACGTCGACGGACTGCAGGCCCGCCGGCTCGCGGACATGCTGATGGACTCGGCGTTCGGGACGAACGAGCGCGACGAGCTGTTCGACGCCATCGACGAGCTGAAAGAGGAGGCCGACGTCGACGACCTCACCGACCTGACCGTCCCGAGGGAGGTCATCGAGGAGCACGTGCCGTTCATGCCCGGCCCCACCTCCGCCTCGGACATGGTCCGGAAGGTCACCAACTTCCAGAAGAAGTCCATCCAGGCGTACTTCGCCATCGGCACCTACCGCGGGATGGACACCGACCGCGTCCGCGTCGGCACCATCCACTCCGCGAAGGGGCGCGAAGCCGACCACGTCTTCGTCGCCACCGACCTCACCGAGAAGGTCGTCGAGCAGATGGTCGCGACCATCGAGGACGACCCCACCGACGGCGACGGCCCCCAGGTCGAGGGGCTGCCCGAGGGCGAGGAGTTCACCAAGACCACCTCGCCCGTCCCCGTCCTCACCGACAACGAGCGGCGGGTCTTCTACGTCGGCATGTCCCGCGCCCGCGAGCGGCTCGTCATCCTCGAGAACCTCGTCGACGGCGCACCCACGCTCCCGGTCGACGTCCTGCTGTACAACCGTCTCACCGACTTCAGCCTCGAGGAGCTCATCGAACGGGCGCAGCTGCCCGAAGAGGGTGAGGACGGCGGCGACCCCGTCGAGGCCGAAGCGGAAGCGCCGTGAGCGCCGGGCGCGAAGCCGTGACGACCCGCGGCTCCCTGACCGACCGACTCGACGACGAACTCGACTCGAGGGACGCCGAGGCGTTCGTCCACGCCGGGTTCGAGCGCGACCCGTCGATTCGGTACTGCCTCGACGCGGTCGGCGCCGGTTCAGATCCCGAGTCCGACGTCGACCGCCGCCGATCGGGTGCCCTCCGCGCCGTCGCGTACGACGGCGACGAGTGGCTGGTCGGCGGAGCGAACGGAACGCCGGATACGCACCCGGCCGCCGACCTCGCGGACCGACTCGCCGAGCGCGGCGTCTCGGGCCGGGTGCTGACGCCGGCGCACGTTCCGCACGACGCCGCCCTCCACCTCGAGAACGCGGGGCTCTCGCTCGCCTCGACCGACGTCGTGGAGCGGGCGCGCGCGACCAAGACCGAGGACGAACGGGCGGCGATCGAAGCGGCCCAGCGCGCCGCGAGCGCCGGGATCGAGGCCGCCGCGCGGGTGCTCGCCGACGCGACCGTCGGGGAGGGTGGCGCGCTCGAACGCGACGGCGACCCGGTGACGAGCGACCGCCTCCGGATCGCCGTCGACGAGACCGTCGCCGCGAGCGGCGCGTTTCCGGCGGGCAACACCGAGGTCCGGACGATCGTCGCGTCCGACGGGGGATGCGACCGCACCGCGGCCCGCGGGAGCGAACCGCTCCGGCCGGGCGATCCGATCGTCGTCGCGGTCGCGCCGCGAACCGCCGGAGGGTACCACGGCGGACTCGTCCGCACGCTGGTCGTGGACCCCGAGGGCGGACCGGAGCGCCGCGCCCACGTGGCGCTGACCCAGTCGTTCCGTTCGGCGGGCGCGATGCTCACCGCGGACGAGCAGTCGGTCGCGGCCGTGGAGGGCGACCTCGAGGCGGAGGTCCGGTCGTTCGGCTTCGGCGACGAGAGCGGCGTCCAGGCCCGCGTTTCGGGGGTCGGCCTCGAAGCGCGCGAACGGCCCCGCCGGTCGCGCGAGACGATCGGCGACGGCTCGATCGTGCGTCTCGAGGTCGCCGTGGGCGCCGAGGCCGGCGCGCCGCGGATTCGGCTCGCCGACCTGCTCCTGCGGCGGCCGGACGGCGACGGCGTCGAGTGGCTCGCCGCCCCCTCGCGGTCGCTCGACCCGCGAGCGGTGCTCGACGGCCGGTGACCGCCCCGGCCGGAACGAACCGGATCGCCGACAAGGATATCACCGTCAACCGAGTACGAACGGTAGACAGCCATGTGTGACCATCCGTCGGGGTGCTCGAACGAGGCAACCTGTCAGCTCACGTTGCGAAACGAGGTGACCGGGCTCGAGTCGGTCGAGTACTACTGCAAGGCCCACTTCGTGGCGCGAATGTGGGAACTCGACGGCGACAGTCGGCAGGACGCGGTCGGCGCGACGACCCTCGAGAGCGAGGGCTGATCGCACGGAGATCGGGTTCGACGGGAAAACGAGGCGGTTCGAACGGATTCGACGCGAAGCGGAACGCGAGTCGCGACGCGGGCCACCCTCGAACCGGAGGCGAACGCCGAGCGTTCAAGCCCCCGGGCGCACAATCGCCACCCATGGCACTGGAACTCTCCGAGTTCGTCGACCGACTCGACGAGGAGCTTCGAACGGCCGACTTCGCCGACCTCGACGCCAGCGCGAACGGCCTCCAGGTCGGCCCCGACGACGGGACGGTCGAGCGCGTCGCCGTCGCCGTCGACGGCGTCCGCGAGACGTTCGAGCGCGCGATCGAGGCCGACGCGGACGTCCTCGTCGTCCACCACGGCATCTCCTGGGGCGGCTTCGAGCGCGTGACCGGCCGAACCCACGACCGCCTCGAGGCGCTGCTCTCGAACGACCTCGCGCTGTACGTCTCCCACCTCCCGCTCGACGGCCACCAGGAACTCGGGAACGCCGCGGGCGTCGCGGACGTTCTCGACCTCGAGAACCGGAAACCGTTCGGCGAGTACGGACCAGAGCACATCGGACAGCGCGGCACGGCGCCGGAGCCCTACACCGTCGACGACCTCCGGGAGCGTCTCGCGTCGGAACTCGAGACCGGCGGGCGACCGATCCCCGTCCTCGAGTTCGGCCCCGACGAGATCGAGGAGGTGGCGATCGTCACCGGCAGCGGCGTCGACTGGCTCGAGGAGGCCGAGGCGGTCGGCGCGGACGCCCTCGTAACGGGTGAGGGGAAACACCAGGCCTACCACGAGGCCAAGGAGGCCGGGATCCACGTCCTCCTCGCCGGCCACTACGCGACCGAGACCTTCGGCGTGCGGGCGCTGCAGGAACTCGCCGAGGGGTGGGGGCTCGAGACGACCTACCTCGAGGCACCGACGAGGATGTAGCGGTATTCGAGCCGCCGACGCGACCGCTCGGCGCGGTCGTTCGCCGCGAAAATCGGATCGGTCGAAATCGAGTCCCTGGCAGCGGCTGCAGCGATCCCGGTTACAGCTCTTTGCCGGCTCCGGCCGCGATCGGTTCGGGTCGCCCGAGGTTCGTCTGGATCGCGTAGAGGACGACGACGAGACCCAGCGCGCCGGCCTGGACGAGCGTCGCGGGGTGAACCATCGCGACGACGCCGGCGCAGCTGAAGACGATCCTGAGGAGCCAGGTCAGTCCGCGGTCGTACCTCGACTGGAAGTTGATGCCGTGGATGATCGCCACGGCCGCGAGTAGCGCAAATCCGCCGGATCGAAGCGCTGTCATCGTAAACTCGCCCTCGACGAGTTCGGGGTGGTAGAGGAACGCGAACGGAAGGATGAACAGCGGCGCCGAAATCTTGATCGCCTCGAGGCAGGTTCGCCAGAATTCGGAGCCGGCGATACCGACGGTGACCGCGACGCATGTGGCGATCGGCGGCGTGAGGCCCGCGAGGATCGCCGCGTAGAAGACGAAGAAGTGGGAGGCAAGCTCCGGGACGAAGAACTGGCTCTCGAGCGTCGGCTGGATCAGCAGCGCGACCACGGTGTACGCCGCCGTGGTGGGCATCCCCATCCCGAGGATGATGCAGATCCCCATCGCGAGGATGAACGCGATGATCGGAACGCCGCCGGAGAGGTTCATGAGCGTTAGCGAGAGGCTTCCCGGAACGCCGGTCGCCATCAGGATGTCGACGACGCCGTTGATCGACGCCAGGATGATCGTGACCGGCGCGAGAACGATGACGCCCTGGCGGAATCCCTCGATCGTCTGCTTCGAAACCTCGACCGCCGTGGCACCGAGGCTTCCACCCTCGACCCCCGCCTGGAGGAGCGGGATGGCGACGCCGAAGGCCATCATAGAGATGACCGTCCACAGCGCGGCGGTCATCACCGTGACCTGGACGTAGCCGAGCAGGTAGATGAGGATCAGCATCGGGATGCCGAACTTAATCGCCTCGAGCGTTATTTCGAGGCGGGTCAACCTCTCGTCGAAGACGCCGCTCATCGACGGATCGTCGATCTGCGGGACCGACACGTAGTGGACGGCGATGAAGATCGAAACGACGAGGATCACCGCGGGGATCAGTCCCGCGATGATGACGTCGCCGTAGGTCACGCCGGTGATGAGCGACGCCATGATGAACGCGCCCGCGCCCATAACCGGGGGTAACACCTGCCCGGAGGTCGACGCGACCGCTTCGATACCGCCCGCCGTCTCTGGTTTGACGCCGTTTTTCTTCATGAGCGGGATCGTGAACGACCCCGTCATGCCCGCGTTCGCGGTCTGACTTCCGTTGACCGACCCGATGACGGCGCTCGAGACCACCGCGGTCTGGGCGACGCCGGAGTCGAGGTACTTCGCCGACCGCACCGCGAGTCGAAGGATCAGGTCGAACGCACCGTAGCCCTTCAACATCCCCGCGTACAGGAGGAAGAGCGCGATCCAGGCGGCCACGAGCTGGGTCAGCGAGCCGTAGAACCCGTCTCCGCTGAGCACCATGATTCGGAGCGTCCGCTCGGGCGACAGCCCCCCGTGGGTGAGCGTACCGGGAACGTACTGGCCGAAGAGTCCGTACAGGATGCCGACGATCACGACGCCGAGGAAGGTCATCCCGAACGCTCGCCACGTCATGTAGATCATCACGGCCGAGAACGCGAGCGCGAGCGCTATCTCGTAGTCGTAGGCGTGGCCGGCTCGGTCGATGACGACCGACTGGTAGTTAACCGAGAGGTACACCGTCGCTACGAGGATGACGATCCCCGAAACGCACAGTATCGCCGTTTCGACCCAGTTTCGCTCCTCGAGCGGGTCGGGAAATTCGAGCAGGAGGTACAGCAGGAGGACGCCGCCGAGGAAGATCGTTCCGAACCGCCCGCGGGCCATCATCTGCGTCCGCGAGTACCAGAAGACGATCAGCCAGAACGGAATCGAACCGACGATGACCGCGAGTTCGAAGTTTCCACGAAGTCCATCGGCGACCGAGAGCGGCGCCGCCTCCTCGAGCATGGAGTTCTGTTCGTCCCCGAATTCGTCGTCGGTCCCCCGTTCGTCGGTTTTGTCTTCACTATCTTTGTTCAGTCCCATTGATCAGATTGTTGTAAGTAGGTGGTGGGTGTCGTTCGAACTCGGTTACTCCGCTTCGCCGCGCTCCCAGGCGTCGTCCCAGGCGTCGTTCTCTTCGAAGAAGTCGGCGACTCCCTCGTGGACCTCGAGCCCCTCGATGACGGTCGACGTCATGAAGTCGAGGTCGAACTCGGGGGTCGCGTTGTCCGACTCGCGGAGCGTGTCGTGGTGCTCGAGGGAGATTCGAGCGAGTTCCTTGGTCACCTTGGCGGGGATTTCGGGACTGAAGGCCCACTGGGCAGCGAGCGTCCAGGAGACGACCGTATCGGTCACCTTCGTGACGTCCTGCTCGTAGCCGTAGGGCTCGAACTCCTCGAGAATCGCGCCGGGGTGATCCTCGATCGCCCCTCGGAAGTTATCGTCGACTTCGAGCAGGTGGAGTCCGTCGTTACTGCGCACGTCGACCTCCTGACACCATCCGGAGAGTTCCATGCCGTTCGAACCGTAGAGGCAGAGGGCGTCGACGTTCCCCTCCTCGACCTGACCGGGAATGTCGCCGGTGTCGGAGTTGTTGATCTCGTTGTCCTCCCAGAGGCCGGCGTTCTTGATGATCTCTTCCGTCAGCAGTCGGGTACCGAACCCGGGCTGAATCGGGTAGATCGTGTAGCCGCCGTCCTGGAGGTCTGCGGTGGACTCGAGGCCGCTACCCTCGAGGCCGACCCAGTGGATCTGGAGGGCGGTGAACATGAATCCCTGGTGGGGGAGTTTGTCGACGGGATCCTCGTCGAACGGATCCTCGTCCTCCATCGCCTTCGCGATGGAGTTGTTGTCGACGCCCATCGCGTTGAGCTGGTCGTCGTCGTACTCGTAGAGGTTCGCCGTCCACCCTTCGGTCTCTTGGACCGAAACGTTGAACGAGCCGTCGCCGTGTTCGTTAACCGCGCGGGAGAGCGCTTGACCCGCCGCCTGCGTCGAACTTCCGGAGGATGTTCCGCCGATCGTAACGGTCACCTTGTCGTCGCTGCCCAGACAGCCGGCGACGCCGACCACGCCGAGTCCGGCGCCAGCCTTCAACACGTCTCGTCTCGTTTGAGAACTCTTCTCAGACATGTAGGACACAGATTCGACTGGTTCTATAAAAATATATTGTTAAAGATTATGTCGATAATAAATCCACGGGTTAAAAGTATAAATAATACCGCCGTATGGCGGAAAACACCATTAGCTTTCGTACTAGGCCTGGTGTATTCACCACACGTATGAAAATATATAGTTCACCCCCTATTAGTAATCAATATTACCTGTCATGCTCGTAATACAAACGACGGTTCGATAACGGCACAATTATTTTACTGATCTTCGAACTGACGCCGGTCGATGGACAGGTCGAATCTGCGAACGATCTCGCTGATCACGCTCTGGCAGATATCGGCGAGCATCTGCTACTACAGCGTGTTCGCCGCGACGCCGTTCTTCCGGGACGTCTTCGGTCTCTCCCGCTTTTCGGTCGGCATCGTCGTGACGACGCTCACCCTCGGCTACGCGGCCTTCCTGCTTCCGTTAGGTGCGCTCACGGATCGGTACGGCGAACGAGTGACGCTCTCGCTGGGCCTGGTCGGACTCTCGGCCGGGACGGCGACCGTCGCCGGCGCGTCGACGTACGCGGCGTTGCTCGCGGCCGTCTTCCTCCTCGGATCGCTGTACGGGACAGCGATGCCGGGGACGAACAAGGCGGTGTTCGACAACGTCGAACCGGGGACGCAGAACCTCGCGATGGGGATCAAGCAGGTCGGCGTGACGGGAGGAAGCGGCCTCAGCGCGCTGCTGGTAACCGGTCTGGCGGGCGCGCTGTTCTGGCAGGCGGGGTTCCTCGTCGCGACGGCGCTGGGGGTGATCGTCGCGGTCGCGTTTTACCGCGTCTACGCCGGCGGGAGCGACGGCGAACGAGCGGCCTATCCCGACTTTCGGGCGCTGCTCACCAACCGGCCGTACGTCGTCCTGACGGTCGCAGGTCTCTTTCTGGGCGCCGGCCTGTTCACGACGACCGGATACACGGTCCTGTACGTCGAGGAGTCCATCGGCGCGTCGGTCGCGTTCAGCGGGGTCGTCCTCGCGCTCGTCCAACTGTTCGGAAGCGTCGGTCGGATCACCACCGGGTGGCTGTGCGACGCCCTCCCCGGCGAACCGCGGATCCGCATCGGATCGATCCTCCTCGTCCAGACCGTCGCGAGCGCGATCATGTTCGTGGTCGTCGCGTCGACGACCTCCAAACTCGGCGCAGTCGTCGCGTTCTCCGCGCTCGGATTCTTCGTCCTCGGATACACGGGAGTCTATTATTCGGTGATGGCGACGCTCGTTCGGGCCGACGAGATGGGTGGCGCCACCGCCGGCGGACAGCTCGCGCTCACGAGCGGCGCGCTCGTCGCTCCGCCGGCGTTCGGCTACCTCGCGGACGTCGTCGGCTACCGGTCCTCGTGGCTGTTTCTCGCCCTGATCGCGGCCGTCGCGGCCGTCCTCCTCGTACGGGTCGTTCGAACGCCGTCGACGATAGACGATCCGGCCGCATCGGGAGCATGACCGACGCGCTCACCTCGGACGAATTTAGACCGGGTGCCTCGGTGCGGTCGGACGATGCTACCGATCGATTCGCATTAGACCCGTGGTGAACGTGCGCACGTGAATCCGAGCATTTTCGAGCGGTCGACGACCGATGTCGCGTTCGAGGGCCGCCGCCGGATCACCCCTCGAGGATCGCGTCCATGAGCTTCGTCTGCGCGGCGGCGAGGTGCTCGGTGAACGTCGACCTGGCGACGCCGAGTTCCTCGGCCACGTCCGTCGCGTTCGCGCCCTTCGGATAGCTGAAGTACCCCATCTCGTGGGCCGTCTCGAGGATCTCGCGTTGCCGGTCGGTCAGTTCGCTGCGGTCGACGAGGACGGGGTCGGCGGTCGACTCGTCGCCGGTCTGGGTGAGCTCTTCGACGACGACCCCGTCGGCGTACTCGCGCAGGTTATCGACGATCTCCGCGATCGCCTCGAGTTCGAGCGTTCGGAACGAGAGCAAGAGCGTGCCGTCCCGCGCCCGGATGGACGTGAGGGGGACGCCCGACTGCTCGACGATCTCGCAGGCGCAGGCGCCGCCGGGGTCGCGCTCGAACCGGTAAACGTTCTCCGTCTCAGACTCGTGGACCGGAGTCAACTCGACCGCGAGGTCGCCGCTCAGTTCGGTCTGCGCCTCCCGTCCGACGCCCGAGTCGACGCTGAACTCCTCGACCGCCGTTCCCTCGCCGGTCGGTCCGCCGGACCTGACGACGGAAGAGACCGGCGCGTCGGTGCGCGTCGAGACGCTCGCGACCGGACACCCCGGGGGGTTGCGAACCGCGACTGTTGCACGAAAGCCCGTCATAGGAACCCCTTGGTTCGGGACGGATTTAACCCGGGTCAGTAATTGCCACGGCGTGGGAATTCCGGGTGGGTTCCACTGGGCGGACGAGTCAGGGCCTCAGCACCACTCCTCGTACTGGTGGACGCGGGCCGGGTTCAACGGCTCAGGCTCCCGATCCGTGCCGTCGTAGGCCGCGCGGTGTTCCTCGTAGGTGATGCCGACCGGGCTCTCGGGGTCGTACTCCCGCGGCACGATCGATCTCGCGCGCCGGCGGTTCCAGTCGGCCAGGCGGTCCATCGCCTCGGGAACGTCGATCTCGGTCGACTCGAGGCCGTCGGCGCGCTCCCAGGCCTCCCGACCGCGTTCGGTTCGGACGACGACCGTCGTCCACCCCTCGTCGGTGCCGACGCTCCCCGCGCTGACGTCCGCGGCTCCGCCGACGAAGTCCGAACACTCGTCGCAGCCGCGCAAGCCGGCCGCCGAGAACGCGTCGACGTCAGCCTCGAGGAGCGTCTCGCCGTCCTCGTCGGTCGCGGTGAGGACGCCGCCGGTGACGTCCAGTTTGGCCACGTCCGCGGGGTCGACGCCGAAGTCCGAGACGGTCGACAGCAGCCGCTCGTGCTCGAACGTGCGCGTGCACATGAGCGCGACCGTCAGCGCGATCGGATCCGCCGACTCGTGGCCGTAGCGCTCGAGCGCCGACGCGCCCTGGATCATACACGGCGTCCCGACGAACGCGAGGCGGGGGTCGTCCGTCTCGAGGTCCGCCTCGGCGAGCAGGTCGTCGATCTGACCGAGGGCCATCGTCTGGTTGTAGACGCTGCCGGCGGCCTCGAGCAGATCCTCGCGGGAGGTGGCGAGCGTCGCTTCGCCCTTCAACGGCTCCTCGTCGCTCTCGCGGGCGACGATGGCGCCGTCGAGGTCGCCAGCCTCGATCAGGTCGGCGAGCAGCGCGGTGACGACGCCACCGTCCTGCCCGGACTCGACGGCGCTCGCGTCGGCTCGAGGGGCGCGCGGTGCGTCGGCGGCGTCCGAGGCGGCCGGCGCGCCCGCCGCTCGAGCGGCGTACGTCTTCGGCTCCTCGAGGCCGCGCTCCTCGCGGGCGAGTTCGATCACCCGCTCGTAGCGCAGTCCGCTGCGCGGACAGTAGTCCCAGCAGCGCGAGCAACCGGTGCACATTCGGACGAGGGTGGGGCGGCCCTCCTCGGCGTCGATGCCGATCGAGTCGGACGGGCAGGCCGCGACGCACGAGGCGCACTGAATGCAGCGGTCGGCCTCGATGACGGCCTCGTCGAGGTCGCGGAACCAGATCTTCCCCGGCGCCTCGGCGACGTCGCTCGTGCGCTCGCGCGGGTCGCCGCCGACGCCCTTGATCCCCCGCGTGGGAACCGACGGCGCGGGTCGGTCTGCGCCGGACATCTAGCTCACCTCCGTGCCCGCGCCGACGGTCGGAGCGGTCGCGCCGTCCCGTCCGGTGATGACCCCCTGCAGCGTCGACTCCGGGGTCCGGCGGACCCAGTCGGCGAACGACTCGTCGCCCTCCCGATCCTCGTCGTAGGCGAGCAGCGTTCGGCGGACCACCGACGGGATCTCGTCGATCGGGACGCTCCCGACCAGCCAGTCGATGAACTCGTCGTTGCCGAGGTCGCCGCCGAGGCCGACGTCCGCGGCCCGCCCGGACTCGTAGTCGTCGCGGTAGACCTCGCCGCGCAGGCCGATGTCGGCGACCTGGGGCTGGGCGCAGGAGGCCGAACAGCCCGACATGTGGACGCGCACGACGTCGTGCTCGTCGGCGAAGCCGACCGCCTCGGCCCACTCGTCGAGCGCCCGAGCCCACTTGATCGCCCGATTCTTCGTCTCGATGATCCCGTAGGTGCAGAACTCACGCCCGGTGCAGGTGACGATTCCCCGCGTGAACGGGCCGGGATCCGGACTGTAGCGCTCGAGAAGGGGTTCCGCGAGCAGACCCTCGAGGTCGTCGTCCGCGACGTGGGGGACGAGGACGTTCTGGTTCGGTCCCAGCCGAACCTCGCCGTCGCCGTAGGTCTCGGCCAGCCGCGCGAGTTCGACGAACTCGTCGCCGCCCATCCGGCCGACGGGGACGTTGAGGCCGACGTAGTTGGCGCCGTCGTCCTGGGCGTGGACGCCGACGTGGTCGTTGCGGTAGCCCGTCGTCAGCACCTCGTCGGGCGCCTCGAACGCGAAGGGGGCGTATCGCTCGAGTTCCTCGCGGAAGCGCTCGACGCCGAACTCCTCGACGAGGTAGCGCAGGCGGTTGACGGCGGTGTCGAGGTAGCTGCCGCGGTCCATGAAGAGGTCCGCCAGGGCGGCCACGAGGTCGACGATCTGGTCGCCCTCGACGAACAGGTCCAGGTCGCTCGCGATCCGGGGGCCGTCCGAGAGGCCGCCGCCGACGCGGACCGCGAAGCCGTCCCGACCGTCCTTGATCGCGGGGGTGAAGGCGAGGTCCTGGATCTGGGCGCGGGCGCAGTTCTCGCAGCAGCCAGTGATCGAGATCTTGAACTTCCGCGGGAGGTTCGCGTAGTGGTGATCGCCGAGGAAGCGCTCGCTGACGCGCTCGACGATCGGCCGGACGTCGATCGTCTCGTTCGCGTCGACGCCGGCGGCCGGGCAGCCGACGACGTTGCGCACGGAGTTGCCGCAGGCCTGCAGCGTCGAGAGGCCGACCGCCTCGTAGCGGTCCCAGATCTCGTCGATATCGTCGATCGTGATCCAGTGCATCTGGACGTCCTGGCGGGTCGTCACGTCGAGGTAGCCGTCGCCGAAGACGGGGTTCTGGTCCGGTCCGCCGTACTCCTCGGGCGCGCGGGCGAACTCGTCGGACACCTCGCCGATGACGCGGGCCTGCTCGGCGGTCAGGATCCCGCCGGGCGCCCGCGTCCGGAGCATGAAGTACCCCTCCTGCTTCTGGTGGTAGAGCCCGACCAGTTTCAACCGGTTGATGACGTCCTCGCCCAGTTCCTCGATCATCGCCTCGAACCCGCCGTGGCCCGAGAAGGAGCGAACCCGCTCCTGGAGGTCGACCGGGTCCCACTCGGGGGCGCGGGCGCGCACCCAGTCGGTGAGGCTCCCCTCGTAGAACCGGACGTCCTCGTAGCCGAGGTCCCGGAGCACGACGTAGGTGTGGCTGAGCCGTCGCGCCGTGTTGCAGTAGAGGACGATCTCGTTTTCGGGTCGGATCCCCTTCTCGGCGAGCAGCGCCTCGAGTTCGTCGTCGGGCTTCAGCCGACCCGCGTCGTCGGCCAGCAGGTCCTCCCACCCGAGCTGGACCGCGCCGGGGATGTGGGACTCGGCGTACTCGGCGGGCGTCCGGGTGTCGACGACGACCGCGTCGCCCTCGACGGCCGCCTCGACCCCTTCGCGGTCGACCAGCGGCGCGTCGTCGGCCAGGGCGGCCTCGTACTCGCTCGGCTCCGGGTCGGAAAGCTCGGTCGTCGTTGTCGGCCGATCCTCCCGCCACGCCCCGAGGCCGCCCTCGAGCAGGGACAGCGATCCGTCGTGGCCGTAGACCTCCGCGGTGAGCAGGAACCGCGCCGCGAGAACTCCGTTCTCGTCGTCGTACGCGACGATCGGATCGTCGCGAGCGATCCCCGCCTCGCGCAGCGCCTCGGCGAAGTCCTCGGGCGCGGGGAGCTTCCCGGCGGCCACGCTCGAGGGATCCCTGAATCGCTCGACAGGGACGTTCACCGCCCCCGGGATTCGGGGCAGGTCCTCGTAGTCCCTGGCCGAGCGGACGTCGACCACCGTCACCGACTCGAGGTGGCCGTCGAGCCACTCGGGGGTGACGACCGACGGGCCGCCGGTCATCTCGTATCACCGCCCTGAAATAGTGGGTCGCCGCTCGACGCGCTCGTCCGATCGCGCTCGGATCGCGGCTCGAGCGCGGACGAAGGCGTCGGTGCGAACCGTCGAATATCTCGGATATACATGCCGTACCCGTCGGTTGACGCCACCACCCCTTTCACCTGCCCCTACGGGTAAACCGTACCGCGGCTCCGGGACGACGGCAGGGAATCGTCGCGACTCGTGACGGATTCGTTACCCTTCGTACGTCGCGTCTTTATGGCGCCGCACGCGCGGGAACGTGCCACCGGGGGTGGCCCGCCCGCGCCGGACTCGAGCCCCGGCGCTCGTCACCGTATGCGGCAAATTTGACCTCGTAATTCGCACCGATCACGTCAGCATCCCCCGCGGTAATCGCGGGCACGGTAGTCGAGAACTCCCTCGAACGGTGATCCGCTCGAGGCCGCGTTCGACCTACCGTAGTTCGAGGTCGTCCTCGTCCGAGAGCCGCCGCACCTCGTCGGTGATTTCCTCGATCATCGCCGTCTGCTGTTCGTTGGCGGCGACGATCTCCCGGACCTCGTCGGACAACTCGCGCACCCCCTCCATCACGGCGTCGGTCGTGCTCGCGACCTCTTCGGTGGTCGCCGCCTGATCGTCCGTCGCGGCCGCGACCTCGCGGATCCCCTGGACGGACTCGGTCACCGCCTCCCGGATCCGCTCCAGGTCGTCCACCGTCTCCTCGACGAGGTCGACGCCGTCGGCGACCTCCTCGTTGGCCGTCTCGAGGCTCTCGACGGTCTCGCGCGTGCTCCGGCGTATCTCGTCGACCAGGCGCTCGATGCGCTTCGACTCCTCCTGGGACTCCTCGGCCAGCGACTTCACCTCCTTCGCGACGACCGCGAAGCCGTCGCCCGCTTCTCCCGCCGTGGCCGCTTCGATGGAGGCGTTGAGCGCGAGCAAGTTGGTCTGGTCGGCGATCGTGTTGATCACCTCGATGATGTCGTCGATCTTCCGGACGCCCTCGCGCAGCGCCTCGACGTCCCGAGTGACGTCGGTCGAGGCCCGCTCGACGCGCTCCATCTTCGCGATCGCGTGCTCGGCGGTGTCGGCCGATTCGGTCGCGATCTCCTGGGCGTGCTCGCTCGTCGAGCTCACCTCCTCGGCGTTCGAGGCGATCTCCTCGACGGTCGCGCTCAGATTGGAGATCTCGCCCGCCACGTTCGATACCGTCTCCGACTGCTCGTCGGCCAGTTCGCTGATGTCCTGGGAGCTGTCCGAAACCTCCTCGGCCGAGACCGACAGCTCCTCGAGGGAGTCCCCGACGTTCTTCCGGACGGTCTCCTGTTGTTCGAGTTCGTCCCGAACGCGCTCGCGGTAGGCCCGCGCGTTCAGCCGGACCGCGAGTTGCTGGTCGATCGTCGCGACGCGCAGGAACGCTAGCGCGCGTTCGGCGACCGCGTCGACGGCCTCGATCGGGACGTAGCCGTCCGGCGCGCGCTCTTCGGCCACGCCGCCCTCGACGGCGGGGTCCGTGGGCTCCGAACCGTCCTCCTCGACGAACTCCGATTTCACGTCGTCGGCGAGCGCCTCGAGGACTCCTTCGTAGTACGCGGCGAACGAGCCGAGGAACGCGTCCGGGCCCGCCTCGAGTAGCGCCGGAAACCCGGGCGTCCGCACGCGCTCTTCGAAGAACTGGGCGTCGTACGGACCGCGGCCGAAGGACCGCACGTACTCGCGCTGGGCACGTTCGACCCCCTCGAGGGACGTTCCGTGATCCTCGAGGGATCGCCGGACGGCGTCGCTCGTTCGCAACCCGTCGGCGTACCGGGCGGCGAGCGGTCCGCTGACGCCCTCGAAGACGGTCGACTGAGACGCGAGCAGCCGCTCGTCCCGCTCGTCGAATCCGACGGCGGTTTTCACCCGTTCGATCTCCGCGCGATCCACCTCGTACTCTCGAGCCACGTCCTCGTACTCCGCTCCCACGCCGATCGCGGCACCGTCGCTCACTTGCATCAGTAGCTCCGTACTAACAGCCACGTATAACCGTTGTTGCAAACGAGGATGGGGCCCATACTGGTAGGCCACAAGAACTAAGATCGGCACAGCTTGCTGGAATACCACCGGAAGGGCAATAGGTGGTGAATCACCGCCCGAACGAGCGGGTCGACGATCGCGTTCTAACGCGTACGCTGGTGGGGCGGCCGTCCGTTTCCCAAAAACGATTTATGATATAGTCATTTAAAACGGGTCGGCTCGCGGAGACGAACTGGCGTCGGCGACGAAACGAGATCGGTCGCGCCGTCGACCCCGGCGCGTCCCGGGCGGCGATCGGTTCGAGCGTCGCCGATCCGTCGTCTCGGGGCGATCGTCGACCCCGTCAGCCGCGCCAGCAACCCTTTTCTCGAGCGCCGCGCAATAGCATCGCATGGACGTTTCCCGCGAGGTCGAGTACCGCCCCGTCAGCGTGAAGGAGGTGCTCGCGGAGATGAAGGACACGGCCGAACTGCTGATCGACCTCTCGTACTCGGCCGTCCTGTTCGGCAGCGACGCGGTCGCCGAGGAGGTGCTCGTCCTCGAGGAACGCATGGACGTCCTTCAGCTGCAGGCCCGAATGAGCGTGCTGATGGCGGCGCGCAGTCCGGACGACGCGGAGCAGTTGGCGCCCGTCCTGGGCGTGGTGGGCGCCGCGGAGAAGGTCGCCGACGCGTCAGGCGACATCGCCAAGATCGTTCTGGAGCAGGTCGGCCTCCCGGACGCCATCCGATCCGCCCTTCCCGAAGCGGTCGAGACGGTGCTCCGCGCGAGCGTCGACGCCGACTCCCGGTTCGCCGGGCGCACCCTCGGCGATATCAACCTCGAGACCGAGACCGGCGTCCGGGTGATCGCCATCCGTCGGCAGGGCGAGTGGCTGCTCAATCCCACCTTCGAAACGACCCTCGAGGCCGGCGACGTCGTCCTCCTGCGCGGGGCCGAGAAGGACGTCGGCGCGGTCTACGAGACCATGACGGGCGACCCCTACGAGACGCCGACCCCGTCCGAACCGCGCATCGACGACCTGGAGCGGGCGGTCGACGCCATCGTCCTGATGAAGAACATGAGCGAACTGGCGATCGACCTCGCCTACGGCGCCGTCCTGTTCAACAGCACCGAACTCGCCGAGGAGGTGTCCGCCCTCGAGGCCGAGGTGGACGCCCTCGAGTCGCGCTTCGAGGCCTGGACGCTCCGGGCCGCGGCGGACGTCGAGGACCCCGTTTCCCTCCGGGGGCTGGTCCACCTCGCGAGCGCGACCGAAGTGATCAGCGACGCCGCGCTGGAGCTCAGCGAGGGCGTCCTGCGGGGCCTCGGCACCCACCCCGTCGTCGCGGAGGCCGTCTACGAGAGCGACGAGGTGATCGTCCGCCAGACCGTCGACGGGGGGAGCCAGCTGGCAGGCGCGACACTCGGCGAGCACATGGTCCGGACGGAGACGGGGATGCGCGTCATCGCCGTCCGTCGCCCGCGGGGATCGGACGGCCCGTACGACGACGAGTGGGAGATCCAGCCCGGCGCGGCGTCGAAACTCGAGGGCGGAGACGTGATTCTGGCGAAGGGTACCCGAACCGGTGCCGATCGACTCGGGGAGTTGACGAGCGCCGCGTGACGAACGTCCCCGACGAGACGCCGGAGCGTCGCCGACCTCGCGAAGTCGGCACGAGGGGGTCGGCGACGCGATCCGTTTCCGTTACCGGCCGAGTTTCTCGCGGCCGATGCGGACGCCGGTGGGGGTGATGATGATCTGGTCGTCGCCCTTGCGAACGATGTCGCCGTCGACCTCCTTCGCGACCTGGCGGAGTTCGTCGACGATGTGTTCGACCGTCTTGTCCTTCGTGCGCAGGCGGGTGATGTCGGCGATGACGACGTCGCCGTCGTAGACGGCGTCTTTGATGTCGATCGCCGCCGCCTGGCCGCCGACCTCCGCGACGTGAACCTGCATCGACGCCTCGGCCGACGTACCCGCGACGTCGTCGATGTTCAGTTCGACGTAGTCATCGGCGGTCCGAGCCTGATTCCCGCCGAGGAGCTTGTCCATTAGACCCATTGACGAGACCCACCGCCGCCGCCGGTATAGTTCTTACGTCAGACGCACTCGCGCCCTCGAGTTCGACCGCCTCGCCCGGACTGGCGATCGACGACCGAACTCAGCCCGTCAGCGCGGGCATGAGGAAGCTACTGTAGGCGGACTCGAAGGCCTCCGGGAGCGTCCCGAGGTCGATCCCCCACGCGATCGGGAGCCACACGAGCGCGACGAGCGTGATCAACACGATCCCGATGACGTTGAGCCCGAACCCGGTCCGAGCCATCTGGGGGAGCGAGATGTAGCCGCTGCCGAAGACGATCGCGTTCGGCGGCGTGGCCACCGGGAGCATGAACGCGAACGACGCCGCGGTCGCGCCGGCGATCATCAGCCCGAACGGGTGGACGCCGATGCCGACGCCGACGGCCGCGAGGATCGGCATGAGCATCGCCGTCATCCCCGTGTTCGAGGTGATCTCGGTCATGAAGATCGCCAGCGTGACGACCGCGAGCAACACCGCGACCATCGGGACACCTGAGAGCAACTCGAGCTGGCCGCCGAGCCACTCGGCGAGGCCCGACTGGTCGAAGCCGGCGGCGATCGCGAGCCCGCCGCCGAACAGGAGGATGACCCCCCAGGGAATCTTCACGGCGTTCGTCCAGTCGAGCAGGAAGGTGTGCTCGCCCGCTTCGGTCTTCGTGGGGAGCATGAACAGAACCATCGCACCGCCGATCGCGACGATGGTGTCGACGTCATCGGGAACCGTCGCGAGTTCGAACTGGCCGATCAAGCTTCCGCCGATCCAGGCGACGGCCATGCCGACGAAGACGACGAGGACGAGTTTCTCCTGTTTGGACATCGCGCCGAGTTTCTCGAGTTCCGCGTCGATCGTCTGTGCGCCGACGGGCAACTCGTCGAACTTCGGGGAGAGGGCGAATCGCGTGACCCAGATGTAGACCGCCACGAGGCCGATGAGCGAAATCGGAAGCCCGTAGATCATCCACTCGAAGAACGAGACGCTCTCGCCGAACAGTTCCTCGGCCTGGCCGGCGAACAGGATGTTCGGCGGCGTGCCGATGAGCGTCGCGACGCCGCCGACGGAGGCGCCGTAGGCCATACAGAGCATCAGCGCGGTCCCGAACGTGAAGTTCCCCTCGCTGGTGTCGACGTCGAGTCCGGTCTCCTCGATCAGGTCGCGCGTCTGGTAGATGACCGCCAGGCCGATGGGCGTCATCATCATCACGGTCGCGCTGTTCGAGACCCACATCGAGAGGAACGCCGTCGCGATCATGAACCCGAGGATGAGCCTCGAGGGGGTCGTGCCGACGGCTTTGATCGTCCGCAGGGCGATCCGCCGGTGGAGGTCCCACCGCTGCATCGCCATCGCGAGGAAGAAGCCGCCCATGAACAGGAAGATCAGCGGGTGGCCGTACGACGGCGTCGTGTCGGCGACCGGTAGCGCACCGGTCAGGGCGAAGAGCGGAATCGGGAGCAGCGAGGCCGCCGGGATCGGAATCGCCTCGGTGATCCACCAGAGCGCGACCCACGCCGTCACGGCGCCGACCGCCTGCCCCTGATAGCCGGCCGGTTCGCCGGGCGTCGGGCCGAGCAGGATGAGCGCGAACAGGAGCGGGCCGAGGACGAACCCCACCTTCTGCCGGAGTCCGTAGCTGGTATCGACGTCGAACGGCGATCGATCGTCGCCGGATCCGTCTCCGTCGGGCCCGTCCCCGCCGGCTGCGGTGCGGTCCCCGCTGGCTCCGGCGCGGTCCCCGCCGCCGTCGGTCGCGAGGGCCTCTTCGGCGACCCGCTTTTCCTCCTCGGTCACCGCGTCGAGGTCCTCGAGCATGCGCGTGCCGTCGAGTCGGACGTACGCTTTCGTCTGTGCGCTCAGCGCCCACAGGTGCGCCCACATTCGTTTCGTGCGTTGTGAAGGCATTTTCCGGTGGTTTCTGGCAGGTGGGTATTAATCGTTTGATTTCGAAGCTGTTGTGAAATTGACGAGGACGTCCAAAACTAAAGTTCATGATGGACGTCGTTCGGACGCGTGCAGCCTGAGCGGCTGCGGGTGCGTGGAGGGTTTTCGAACGGTTTCCGTTCTTCGAAATGTCGGACATCCATCCGTAGGCGGATACTATCGGATCAAAAGACATGGAAGATGAGCCGCAAAGTTCGAGCGGACCGGTGATCGACGGAAGGGTCGGAACACGGCGAAGAACCCGGCTCTATTTTTGCGAGGAGAGAATCCCGCCGTTTACGGCGGGGGGGATGTCACCCGGAGAACTCGTAGAGTTCGTCGCCGACGTGGTGGAGCGAGTCGATGACTTTGCCCTCGTCGCCGGTCATGTCGCCGCCCGGCACGCGAGCGCGGCCGATGGCGAGCACCTTGTCGTGGGACTCCTCTGCGATCACGACGAGGTCGCCGGCGTCGATGTCGTCCGTGGCCTCCGTGATCCCCGGGCGCATCACGTCCGCGCCGTCGCTGACGAAGGAGATGGCGCCGGTGTCGACGGTCACCCGGCGGCGGTCGGGTTCGTACGCGTTCGCCCCGCGGACCGTCAGGAACGGCTCGTCGTCGAAGTAGGCGATCTGGGGCTCGCCGTCGACGAGGACGACCTCCCAGTCGGTCGCCTCGAACTCGACGCGCTCGTAGGTGTCTCCCTCGGGCGTCACGCCCAGCGTGTCCGAGAGCATCGACTCGATCTCCGAGACGACGTCGCTCCGGAGGTGGTGTCGGGACTTGACCTGCATACCCGTCCTTCCCGCCAGAGCCATTTAACAGAACAGGTTTGGGGTCGTCGGTCGTCCCCTGTGCGCCTCGAGCGACGACCGGGGCGCGCAGTAGGGGTCGCCGTTCCGACTCTGCGGTGGGATACCACTATCCCCCCGCGGCTGGTAGGGATTCGGACCGCGTTCGATGGCCAGCGAGTACGTCTTCATCAGCGACTTACACATCGGCGGCGACGAACAGCTCACGGTGGTGGACTTCGAGGAGGAACTCCTCTCGTTTCTCGCGGCCCTCGAGGGGCGCGGCGGCGACGTCGAACTGATCGTCAACGGCGACGCCTTCGGGCTGTGGGAGTACGCGGAGGTGACCGGACCGGCGAGACTCGAGCGGGTGATCGAGGACCACCCGCGGGTGTTCGAACAGCTCCGCGCGACCGGCGAGGAGATCGACGTCACCGTGATTCCGGGCAACCACGACCTGGCCTGCTACCCGTCCAACGTCGATCGGCTCGCCGAGTACAACGTCTCGCTCGAGCCCGAGATCGCGATCACCCGCGAGGTGGGCGACGCGCGGATCTGGATCGAACACGGCCAGCAACACGACCCGAACAATCGGATGCCCGACTGGGGGAACCCCGACGCTCTCCCGGTCGGCTATTTCGTCGTCCAGCGAATCGTCGCCGCCGCCGGACAGTACTCCGGACGGGCGAGGGGTGACTGGCTGCGGGACATCCAGTCGGTCGCCCCGATGGAGGAGATCCCGCGCTGGCTCCTCTCGAACTACTTCTACCGGGAGATGAGTCCGATCCTCCGGGCGATCGTCGTCCCGCTGTTGCTGTTTTTCAACCTCACGCTCCTCTACCTGTTCGGAACCGCCCTCGAGGTGCTCGGCATTCTTCCGCCCCGATTGTTCACCGACAACCCCGTGATCCACGCGCTCGGGGTCGCCGCGTTCGTCCTCGAACTCATCGTCGCGATCAACGTCGTGATCGTGGCGGTCCTGCTGTTGCTCGCGCTCCCGCTGTGGCTGTTCAGACGCGACCTGGGGCGGACCCTCGAGCGCTTCGGCGTCGTGCTGTCGGGCGTTCGCGTCGGGCAGGGGGACGAGCCGTTCTTGCGCGCTGCCAGGGCGGTGTTCGAGGCGAACGACGACGTCGCCGTCTTCGTCTACGGGCACACCCACCGGGCGTCGGTCACGCGGTGGGGCGGTCGGGTCGTCGTCAACACGGGCACCTGGCTCAAGAAGCTCCGGCACGTCGAGGCTCGGTTCTCGCGGCTCCCGGGCGTCTACCACCCCTCGTTCCGGCTGAATCACGTCCGAATCTTCGCCGAAGGGGACCGAGTCGTCGTCGAGTGCGAGGAGGTCGAGAGCGTCGAACCGCCGAAACTCGGCCGGTTCCAGCGCCTGGTCGCGCGCCGCCCGCCCCCGGAGCACCCCATCCCGGCGCGGACGGTGGTCGACCCCGACGACCCGCTCGAGGTTCCCGAGGCGCTCGTCGAGCGCACCTCATCGCGAGTTCGGCGGCCCACGTCACCCGACGGTGATGGGCTCGAGCGGTCGGGCGGGGACGGAGATCGAGGCCGAGAGGAGGGGTCCGACCGAGAGGGTGCGTCGTGACGGTGCGACGAAATCGAAACCGGACGGGCCCGAGGACGATCCGACGGCCGTCGACGGACGCCGGCGATGTCCGCGCAAACCGCTAAGTGATCCCGCGAACTTCCCCTACCCATGTGGCCCGCCCGTCGACCCGAGACGGTGTCCTGTCCCGCGTGCGGCGCGACGATCGACCGCGAACGCGCCCGCGAGTACGACAAGCACGGCGACCGGTGGGATCGCGAGGGGAAGGAGTTCGAACACCTCTGTCGATCCTGTTACGACGACCTCTGTCAGTACCCCAGGGACGAACTCGAGGACCTCCTCGTCGAGATCGGCGCCGGCGAGCGGAGTCGGGACGCGTTCCTCGCGGCGTACGTCAGGTCCGTCGAGGAGCGGTACGGACCGTTCGAGGAGCAGTGACCGCCCGTCGGACCGATCACGACGACCGTCGGTGATCGCCGTCCCGACACGTCTTTCACCCACACGCCCGTAGGCGCCGATATGAGCGACGACGCCGACGCACAGGCCGCAGCCGGCACGGCCGAAGGGCAGGGCCCCGTTTTGATCTCGGACGACCTCGCACGACACCTCGAGAACAAGCGCGAGGAGCTGTTCGAGAAGTTCGAGATCCGCGACGAGTTCCCCGAGGCGGTGATCGACGAGGCCGAGGAGCGGACCGAGGACGTTCAGGCCGAGATCGACGCGGAACTCGAGGACGGCGACCGGGAGGACCTCCGGGACCTGACGACGTGGACGACGGACCCGATCGACGCCCAGGACTTCGACGACGCGCTCTCGATCGAAGAGCGCGACGAGGAGTACGTCCTCTGGGTGCACATCGCCGACGTGACCCACTACGTCCACCCCGAGTCCGAGATGTGGAACGAGGCGGTCGAGCGGGGCAACACCGTCTATCTCCCCGGCTACACCATCCACATGCTGCCGCCGGTCCTGGCGGAGTCGGTCTGCTCGCTCGTGCCGAACGAGGAGCGCTTCGCCCACACCGTCGAGATGCACCTGAACAAGGAGACGCTCTCCTACGAGACCATCGACATCTACAAGTCGGTCATCGAATCGGACGAGCGGCTCACCTACGCCGAGGCCGAAAAGCGCCTCGACGACCCCGACGCGCCGCTCCACGAGGTGAACGTCCTGGTCCACGAGGTCGCGGACCGAATGCACGAGATTCGAAAGGATGACGGCTCGCTCGTGCTCAACCCGAGTCGGGATCGCGCCCACACGATCATCGAGGAGTGCATGCTGAAGGCGAACAAGGCCGTCACGCACGAACTCATGTGGAACCGCGGCGTCGAGGCGATGTACCGCGTCCACCCCCAGCCCACCCCCGACGAGTGGTCGAAGGCGCTCCAGGAGATCCAGGACCTGGACGGCGTCTCCATCCCCGGCGACACGTGGGACGACCCGCGGAAGGCCGTCAACGCGACGCTCGAGACCGCCCCCGGCCGACAGCTCGACAAGATCCAGTGGGCGGTGATGAAGGTGATGCCCCGTGCCCGGTACATGAGCGACCCCTTCGGCGGTCACCACGCGCTGAACTTCGAGATCTACGGCCACTTCACGAGCCCCATCCGGCGGCTCTCCGACCTGATCAACCACTGGATCGTCTACCAGAACGACGTCCCCGAGACCCTCGTGGCCCTCTGCGACCGCGCCAGCGACAAGCAGAAGGACGCGGAGCAGTGCGAGCGCGAGTACAAGCAGTTCCTCCAGGAGGTCGGCCTGGATCCGATGGCGGTCAACAACCGCGGGATCGAGGTCGTCGAGGAGGACGAGGCGGACGAGACGCTGTAGACCCCGATTTACGGCCACCTCTACCGTTTTCCGTGGGCGCACTTCGTTTCGGCGTCCACGTCCACGGGTGAAACGGCCGGTGCGTACAAGCGGGGCATCCATCGCTCAGTATAGGCTACTGTTCGGTAACGTCCGCCCGACTGACCCATACCATAGCGTTCCTGGTCTCTAACGGGCTTTATTCGGTCCTGTACCGTGGCAGCACAGGTGGTACCATTCGACGAAGAACGGGCTGAAGGCGGGGCTCTCGACCGGTTACAGGATCTCGGGTTATCTCAGTACGAAGCACAGACACCGCTCAACCTCGTTCGCCTCGGGACGGGAACAACGCGGGACATTACCCGCGTCAACGGTGTGCCTCGCACCCGCGTATCCGAAGAACCGGCTACACGAACTGGTGGCAAGAGCGAAGAAACGGCGAACTGGGGTACAGGCGATCGAAATAGTCTCGTCGTCGCCCTCCGAGCGATCTTCACGTGACGACTCCACGGAGGGCGTGCGGCGTGACTAGTCTCGGGCGTTCACTCGGAAACTCACACTACGTTCATACTCCTCGTTAGCAAAGGTAGTCCATGCACGGAGGCACCCGAGCGGATGACGGGTACGAGCCTCATTCAGTCACTATTCGTTTCCAGGACTCGTACGATTGGTCGGCCACACCACCGAGTATCGCCACAGCCGACGCGCTCGCTACCGTCACTGGTATCGCTCCAGCCGAGCTTTCACTCGAACTCGAAACCTGCTTGTACGACCACGTTAACCCGGATGCCCTCGATGCGCTCGTACGTGAGCAGAAAACCGAACGGGTCGTCGTCTCCTTTACATTTGGCCACTATCGAATTTGGTTCGAAGGTGAGAAGTTGACCGTGCGCTCGATCAACCGGTAAGCGCGTATCGTGAGTGATAAACAGCGAGTTCTGCCGGCCTCTTCCTCGCGAGGCTGCCACTCCTCGGACTCGAAGCCGACACCGAACGCAACTACGCCTGCTGTAGGAGTCCGTCCACCGATCCGGTGTTGCTCGGCCGAGGCTGCTGCTGGCGCGCCGTCGCCGTCAGGTGGTCGACGACGTACTCTGCATCCCTGCCGACGCCGGTGAACAGCCCCGACGTCATCGCGTACAGGAAGAACAGGCCGACGAAGTACAGTCCCGGCTCGCTCGGGACGACGCCGCGCACGTGGACGGGTTCCTTGGGTTGTTCCTTCCCGTCGAAGATCGGCACGTCTATCCACGAAAAGTCGGGACGGAAGCCAGTGCACCAGATGACGTTCTCGACGTCGAGAACGTCATCCCCGACGACGGGACGGCCGTCGCGGACGCCGGTCGTGCGAGGCACCCGTTCGACGCCGGCCGCGGCCAGGTCACTGGGTTTCGTTCGCACCAGCGGGCCGCCCTGTGAGAGCACTTTCGGGCGGATTCGGCGCCCGATCGGCGTCCCCGTCGTGAAGATCCGGTGGAAGAGCACGCGCATCACGAACGGGACCCCGAGGTGACGGCCGACCCACGAGTCGATGTGGAACGGCACGTGGCCGACGTCTCGACCCGACAGCCACGTTTCGTGCTCGGAGGCGACGGGACGAGATGCTCCGCGTCTCGCTTGCAGCGGGCGCTTCGCGCCGGCGACGTCGAGAGCGATCTCGGCACCGGAGTTGCCCGCCCCGACGACGAGCACGTCCCCGTCCTGGAGCTGATCGGGGTTGCGGTATTCACTCGCGTGTAGCTGGACGACGTCGTCGGAGAGTTCAGCCGCGAAATCCGGGACCGTCGGGACCTGGTAGCTCGCCATCGCCACCACGACGTTGTCCGCCTCGATACGCCGGTCGCCCGCGGTGACGAGGAAGCGATCGTCGATCCGTTCCAGCCCGTCCACGCGGACGCCGAGTTCGACGGGCAGGTCGAATCGCTGGGCGTAGGTCTCCAGATAGTCGGCCACTTCGTCCTTCGTGGGGAAGGCGTACGGTGAGCCCGGGTAATCCATCCCCGGTAGGCTCGAGTAACGGGCGGGCGTGAACACCCGGAGGGAGTCCCAGCGGGCCCGCCACGCGTCGCCGACGCGGTCGCTCGCGTCGAGGATGACGAAGTCCCGGTCGTGTTGCCGCAGGTGGTACCCGGTCGCCAGTCCGGCCTGGCCGCCGCCGATAACGACGGTGTCGTGTCGTTCGATCATGGCTTTGTTCCGTGGTAAGCGTACGCGGCGGAGGGAAGTGATGATGCCGCGTGCAGGATTTCACGCCCTGAAATTTCGGATAGGCCGTGGATCTGCGACGTCACAGGCGCTCGACTGACCGGTTTGCCAGTCCGATGACGGTGATCGTCGCCGGTGGCGTTACGACGGTGCGCGGGACTCGAAGGCGGTGGGGTCGACCGGGGTCGCCTCCGCGCGAACCCGCTCGAAGACCGAGATGGCCCAGTCGCGGGCCTCCGGGGCGTCCGTGTCGATGACCGCCACGAGCGCCCCGGTCCCGGCGTCGTGGCAGCAGATGCCGGCCCGGTCGTCAACGATGCCGAGGCCGCAGCGGTCGCCGTCCGGGAGGTGGTCGTGGACGAGGACGGTCGCGTTCTCGCAGGCGGTGACCTCCACGATCCGATCCGGGTTCCAGGCGAACACCCCCTCCAGGGCCTCGGGCGTGAACACGTACTCGAACGTCATTCCCTCGAGAGCCGCACCGCAGGCCGTCTCGAGGTTGCTCGACTTGTACACGATGTTGTCGAACCCGCGCAACGACGAGGTCGACGCGATGAGTCGACTGAGACGCTCGACGGGCTCGTAGGGGTACCCTGGCCCGGGGTAGGAGACCACCGCGTCGGCGAAGAGGTCGACGGAGAAGCCCGGCATCTCGACCGGCAGCCACTGCCAGACGTCGCGGAGCATCCCCTCGATCTCCATCGCGTCCCGGAGAGCCAGAAACCGATCGGCGACGTACTCGCCGAGGGGGGTCAGCCCGTACGTGGGACCGTCCCTGACGAGCCACTTCCGCTCATCGAAGGCGGCGAGCACCCGTCCGACGGTCGGCGAGGAAGCGCCGGTGGCCTCACACAGCTCTCGACGGTCGGTCGGTCCGTCGCGCAACGTTTCGAGGACACCGACGCGGTGGGCCGACGTGGCCAGGAACCGGATGTTGTCGATTCCCGCAGTCATACGCACCGTAGGAGGTCGAGGAGCTTAGCGTTTCGTGGGGAGAGACAGGCGACTCTCCGCTGAGGGACTCGGGAGGATCGAGCGGCGTGCCCTCCGCCTCCTTCCCGGTCCGAATCGATTCGCACCTGAATAACGAGACCGCCCTCTCGACGACTGTCACAACCCCTCGCGCTCGAGGAAGTCCACCACCGCCTCCTCGAACGCGTCGTCGGGGACCGTCGTGAGGTGATCCGCGTCGGGGACGACGACCGCTTCGCCGTTCGGGAAGCCGTCGGCGAGTTTCCGCGGATCGCCCACGAGGCCGTCGCGCTCGCCCGCGACCACCGACACCGGGGTATCGATCCCGGCGACCGTCTCCCAGTCGGCCGGCGGCGTCCGCTGGCGGGCGCACGCGGAGAGGGCCTCGAGGTCGTTATCGGTCGTTTCGGCGAAACGGCGGAACCGCCTGCCGATCGGGTTCGAGACCGACTCGAGATCGTCGGCCGCCAGCGCGTCGGCGATGGCGTCGCTCCCGCCGGTGTCCGACAGCGACGCCGAGCCGATGCCGGCCAGGACGCCCGCGTTGAACCGCTCCGGGTGGGCGGCGAGCAACTCGAGCGAGAGCCGTCCGCCCATCGAGTAGCCCAGCAAGTCGGCTTCCTCGACCTCGAGGTGGTCGAGCAGCGCGACGACGTCGTCGGCCATGGTCGCCGTCTCGTACGCCTCGGGGTCGCGGGGCTTCCCGCTCTCGCCGTGTCCACGACAGTCGAGGGCGATCACGCGGCGGCCCTCCGCGAGCAGGGTCTCGTACCACCCGCGCTCGCGCCAGTTCTCCCGGCGACTCGAGGCGAAGCCGTGGAGCAGGACGACCGGGGCGGGATCGGATCCGACGCCGGACGCCTCTCGGTCGGGGACGAGGTCGTCGTAGGTGATGCGGACGTCCGCGGCGGCGAACGACTCACCGTTCGTCATGGTGTCGCGGTACAATGGTAACCTCCTTTGCCTTTCCGGAGGGTCCGTCACCGCAACGGTCGCTCGTAGACGTACTCCTCGAGGTCGTCACTCTCGTCGTCACCCAGTCGTGCGTCCCGTCTCTCGAGTCGGTCGAACCCCCGCGATTCGTAGAACGAGACGCCGACCTCGTTGTCCGCGAGGACGGTCAGCCGCAGTCGGTCGAAGTGGTCCTCGAGGTCGTCGACGACGCGCTCGAGCAGCGCCGTCCCGATACCGTCGCCCCACCGACCCGGGTGGACGTAGATGCGGTAGAGGAACGCGATCGAGTCGTCCTTTTGCCACGGACCGGCGTAGGCGAAGCCGACCGCCGATCCCTCGCCCCGGACTCCGTCGCGGTCATCGTCACCAGTCGCGAACTCATCCTCCTGGGCTATCAGAAAGACCGTATCGTCGCGCGCCGCCGCGTCCACGACCTGGCCCTCGAGTCGGCTGGGTTCGTACCACCGATCGACGATGGCGTCGATCCTGTCGTGGCCGAGAAACTCTCCGTAGGCGGCGTGCCACCCCGCTCGAGCGATGCGACGGATCGCGAGGGCGTCCTCCCGCCTGGCCGTGCGAAATGATGGCATGTGGGAACGTGCGGCGTCGGCGACAAAGAGCGTTGCTCGAGACCCCCGAAACGAAACTCCGGTGGAACACCCGCGCTGGGAACGTCGAACGGGTACAAAATACGGTATCGAACGCCGCGCTACTCGCGGTCGCCCGTCGACGACCGTCTCACTCGACGTCGATGCGGTGGACCGAGTCGTCGTCGACGACGTCGACGGTCGGGAGGCGAACCTCGAGGACGCCGTTGCGGTAGTTCGCCTCGATCTCCTCGACGATCACCTCGCGCGGGACTCGGACGCGCTCCGCGACGTGGCGCGAGCGCATCGTCCGGAAGGCATCGTCGCCCTCCTCGCGCTCGGCGCTGGCCGAGATCGAGAGCGTCCCGTCCTCGAACGTGAGTTCGATGTCGTCCTTCTCGAAGCCGGGGAGGTCCATCACGAAGACGAAGGCGTCGCCCTCGTCCTCGAGGGACGTCCCGGGTCTCCCGTACGGGGTCGTCGCCTCGAACCCGCTCGACCCCTCGAGCGCGGGATACCGCGCGTCGAACCCGAAGGCGGGGGCGTCGAACATCGCCCGGCGGAGCTGGTCGAACTGGCGGTCCATCTCTCTGAACAGTCGGTTCACGTCTTCGAACGACTTCATCGATAATCGGGGACCTATAGGTCGGGAGCGGATATAAGGATTCTCGACCGTCAGGCCCTCTCGACCCCGATATCGTCGCACCCGTCGCGGCGCTCCGGTCCTCGAGGGCGGCGATCCGCTCTTCGGCGTCGGCCGCAGTTCGGAACGGAAAAACGGGGTGACGGGGGTCGGAATCGCGGTTAGCTGCGGACTCGGGCCGCGGCCGACAGCGCGAGCGCGGCGAGCGCGACGACGGGGCCGAAACCGGACATGCCGTCGTCCGCGTCCTCGACGTCGTCCGCGTTCTGCACGGCGATCTCGCGCTCGGAGAAGTGGTCCACGGCGACGAGCACGTCGGCGCTCGCGGCCGCGTCGCTCTCCTGGACGACCATGTACCGGGGCTCCTCGCCGATGGCGCCCTCGAGTTCCGAGTACGAGGACGCCTCGGTCGCGACGTCACCGTCGACGGTCACCGCGAGGTCCTCGGCCGAACCGACGGTCTCGAGGACCGCGTCGGAGGCGCCGACGATGACGATCGTCCCCTCATCCGCGGCGCGCTCGGCGGTCACCTCGAGGCGGTCCTCGGCGTCCGCGCTCGCCTCGACGGCGATATCCTGGCCGTAGGTCGCGACGTCGGCGACGCGTTCGCCGTCCTCGCGGACCTCGGCGTAGACCTCGGCCGTCGCCTCGCCGTCCGCGATCAGGTCCTCCTGGGCGCGCGCTTCGTCGTCGCGCTCGCCGTCCCCGTAGGAGCGGAAGACGAGCGTCGAGTCGCCCTCGAGGTCGGCGACGACGTTCCCGTCCTCGTTGACGGCCACCTCGCCGTCTCCGACGACGACGAAGGCGCCGTCGCGCTCGCCGCCGTCGATCGCAACGCGGCCGTCGCCGTCGGACTCGGCCGTGACGCCGCTGGCGAGGTCGGCCTCCACGTAGCGGTCGTCGTCGCCGGCCGCGACGGTGAGGATGCCGCGCTCGCTGTCGTGGGCGCTGATTCCGCCCGAGGACGACCCCTCGAGCGAGAGGTCGGCCCGCGTCTCGGTCTCGACGCCGAGTTCGAGGCCGAGTCCGGAGAGGTTCACGACGCTCGAGAGGGCGGCATCGGCGCCGAGGCCGGCGCGGCTGTCGTGGTCGCTCTGGGAGGCGACCGACACGTCGTCGAACAGCGTCGCGCCGCCGACGCGGTAGTCGGTGACGGCGTCGCTCGAGGTGTTGAACGCGACGTGCGTTCCCTGGTAGGCCGCCGCGTCGGCGGAGTGAGACTGCGTCTGAGAGGCGTTCTGGGAGGGCGCGGCCGCGCCCGCGACCCCGCCGACGGCGGCGACGGAGAGCGTCGCCGTCGTCAACAGGACCGCGAGGACGACCGAAGGTATTCGGGACATTGCACCCGGCCGGAGGCAACCGGTCGTAAAGTCCTTTCTGACAGGGTCGTCCAATCGTGCGCGTCACCCTCGAGCGCGGTCGGCGCGCGGGGTGGCCGAGCGCCGAGCGGAAGAGCGGGTGGAACGAACGGGCGGGCCGACCGAGCGAGGGGAAGGGGGAGGGCCGAGCGGGCGGGGGGACGGGGGAACGAGCGTTCGAACGGGGGGTGAAGCGTCCGAAAAACCGCGGCGAGTATAAAAAGCGTGAATGTGTTCAATCGTCCGAATCGGGCGGTGACCGACCGCCTCACCCGGATCAGGTCCGGACTCGAGCGAGGGCGGCGGCGACCGAGATCGCGATCACCGCGACGCCGACGCCGAATCCGGGCATCTCGTCGTCCGTGCCGTCGGACTCGCCTCCGTCGTCGTTCCCGTCGGCGTCGGTTCCGTCCTCGTCGCCGGTGTCGTCTCCGTCGTCGGCGTCGCCGTCATCGCCGTCGTCGGACTCGTCGGTGTCGTCACCGTCGTCCGCCGTCGAGTCGTCCGACCCGCCATCGTCACCGCCGTCGATCGTCGCCGATCGGGTCGAGAAGTGGTCGAACGCGACGTAGACGGTCGCTTCACCCTGCGCCTCGGCGTCCTGAACCACCATGTAGCGCGGTTCCTCGCCGAAGGCGCCCTCGAGTTCCGAGTGCGAGGAGGCTTCCGCGGCCGCCTCCCCGTCGACGGTTACCTCGGCGTCCTCGAGGTTCCCGACGGCTTCCTCGGAGACGGTTGCGATCGCGATGGCGCCCTCGTGGACGGTGCGGTCGACGGTCAGTTCGACCCGCCCTTCGGCATCGTGAGCGGCTTCGGCGCTGGTCTCGCCGCCGTAGTCGACGGCCTCAGCGACCGTCTCGCCGTCCCGATCGCCGACGTAGACGTCGGCGACCGCGTTTCCGTCGGCGATCAGCGACTCCTCGTACTCGGCGTTCTCGTCGCCCTCGCCCTCGCCGTCGTCGTCACCGTCGCCGTCGTCGCCGTCGTCTTCGTCATCTTCGCCGCCGTCGCCCGACGAACGGAAGACGAGCGACGAGTTCTCCTCGAGGTCGGCGGCCACGTCGCCCTCCTCGTTGACGGTCACCTCGCCGTCGCCCACCACGACGAAGGTTCCGTCGCGGTCGCCGGTCTCGACGACCACGCGGTCGCCTTCCTCGCTCGCCTCCGCGTCGGAGCCGAGTTCGGCCTCGACGAACTGCGACTCGTTCCCGGCGTCCACGGAGACGACCGACGAGCTCCCGTCGAGCGCCGACATCGTCGCGCCGCTTTCGGACTCGACCTCCGCGCTCGCGCTGGTCTCCGCGGCGAGCGAGAGGCCCGCCCCCTCGAGGTCGACCAGCGTTTCCAGGGAGACGTCCGCGCCGACGTCGGCGCCGGTTTCCGCCTCGCTCTGGGAGTTCACCGCGACCGAGGAGAACGCCTCCTCGCCGCCGAGTTCGACGTCCGTGAGCTGGCTCCCGTCGGCTTCGAACGAGACGTTCGTCCCGGCGTACGCTTCGCTCTGTGCGGTCGCGTTCGATTCGGTCGCGTCCGTCGCTGCGGCGGTTCCTGCGACTGTCGCGAACAGACCCGTCACCAACACCGCGGTAACGAGGATCGTCGTCAGACGGTTCATACGGGGGGACGTTCATGCTTCGTTATATAGTTCCTTGTGGCAAATCCGTCCAATCGACGCCGGGAAATCGAGCGACGGTGCGGACTCCGTGGACCGAGCGATCGACCTCGAGCGGCGATTCGGACGTGCCGGGATTCGTTCTCGGCGGGGTTTTTTGCGGCCGAAACGTGCAGGCACGTGGGAACAGCCACAATTCATACTATACGGTGGTCTGAAAGGCCCCTATGGCTCAGTCGTTCGACGCCGGGGGTTCGGGCCCGGCCGACCGGTACAAGCGGATCCTCTGGACCACCATGGGGGCGATCGGAATCCGCGACAGCATCGAGGATAAGTTTCTGGCGGCGATCGTCATCCAGTTTTGCTCGGCGATGATCCTGCTCGCGCTGCCGCTCGTCTTTCTCGGTCCGCGGACCGCCCTCGAGACGTTTCCGACCGCACAGATCGTTCTGACCGCGCTCGTGGTGCTGGGCGCGCTCGTCGCGTTCGCGAACACGATCCTGATCGTCCGGCGGGACATCCTCTCGCCCGTCGTCCAACTCAGTGACGTCGCCGAGGCGATCGCCGACGGCAGACTCGACGAGCGGCCGCCCGCGCCGACGGAGGACGACGAGGTCGGCGACCTCCAGCGCTCGTTCGGGCGGATGCACGACTACTTCCTGACGGTCGCGGCGAAAGCCGACGCCCTGCGCAACGAGGAGTTCGACGCCGACGCGCTCGAGGCGGACGTCCCGGGCGAACTGGGCGAGAGTCTGGACGAGATGGAGACGGCGATCCGGACCCGGATCTCCCGGCTCGAGGAACGGCGCGAGGAGATCGACGCCCGGCGCCGCGAGACGGAGGCTCGGAACGAGGCGCTCGAGGCGGACGCCGAGCGGATCCGGGCGGTGCTCGCGCGGTGCGCCGACGGCGACGTCACCGGGCGCGTCGAGGTCCGAAGCGGGCACGAGGCGATGGTGGAGATCGGCGAGGCGCTCAACGCGACGCTCGACGATCTGGAGGAGACGCTCGCCTCGATCCGGACGATCGCCGAGGCGGTCGATCGAACCGGCGCGGAGGTCCGAACGGGGATCGAGGAGATCGACGGGGCGAGCGAGGAGGTGAGCCGCGCGGCGACCGAAATATCGGCGGCGACGGCAGAACAGAGCGACCGCTCGCGCGAGGTGCTCGCGGAGATCGGCGACCTCTCGGCGACGATCGAGGAGATCGCGTCCACGACGGACACGGTCGCCGACGTCTCGGCGGAGGCGGCCCGACGGGCCGAGGCCGGCAGCGACGCCGCGAGCGACACCATCGAGGAGATGGAGCGCCTCGAGGCGCGAACCGAGGTGATCGTCGACGAGATCGAGCGCCTCGACGAGGAGATGGACGAGATCGGAGCGGTGGTCGAAGTGATCGACGAGATCGCCGAGCAGACGAACCTGCTCGCGCTCAACGCCTCGATCGAGGCGGCGACCGCCGGCGCGGCGGGCGACGGGTTCGCCGTCGTCGCGAACGAGGTCAAGACCCTCGCGGAGGGGACGGCCGACGCGACCCGCGAGGTCGACGAGATGATCACTCGCGTGCGGGAATCGACCACCGAGGTCGTCGAGGAGGTCCGCCGGATCAGAGCGGACGTCGTCTCGGGAACCGCGACCGTCGAGGAGAGCCTCGGCGCGCTCGAGGAGATCGCCGAACGGGTGGGGGAGACGAACGCGAACGTGCAGTCGATCGCGGAGGCGACCGACGATCAGGCGGAGACCAGCCAGGAGGTCGCCCGTCGGGTCGACGAGATGACCGACGAGGGCGAGCGGATCGAGCGCGAGGCCGAGAGCGTCGCGGCCGCCGCCGAGGAACAGACGGCCTCGGTCGGCGAGATCGCGACCGCGACCGGAACGCTCGCGGAGATGGCGACGGACCTCTCCGAGGCGCTCGACGCGTTCACGGTGAGCGACGATCGAACGACCGCGGCCGAGCGCGGAGACGGCGACGGGCGTCGACTGCCGAAGCCGAGCACCTGACGGCGACGGCGCGCCCCGACTCGCCGAGCGGCGTCGGCCCGCCGTCGTTCCGATGATCGGAGCGAGAAGTCGATTGGCGGGTCGCTTACCGCGAAATCTCCTGGCCGCCTTCCTTCACGACGGCGTCGATCTCCTCGCGGGTGACGAGCGCGACGTCGCCCGGAATCGTCCGCTTGAGCGCGGCCGCCGCGGCCGCGTACTCGAGCGCCGTCGGCACGTCTGCCCCCTCGAGTCGACGGGCGATGAACGCGCCGGTGAAGGCGTCGCCGGTGCCGATGGGATCGGCGGTGTCGGTCTCGTAGGCCTCCTGGTCGTGGACGACGCCGTCGTGCCAGGCGATCGCCCCCCGCTCGCCGCGGGTGACGACGACGGTCGTGAAGTCGAACTGCGAACCGAGCTGGTGGGCGAGCTGTCGCGGGTCGCCCTCGAAGCCGAGCACGTCTCGAGCGTCTCGAGCGGCGATGACGAGGACGTCGATGCCCGGGAAGAGTTTCGTCAGCGTGTTCTGCGCCTCATCGGGCGACCAGAGCTTGCGCCGGTAGTTGACGTCGAACGCGGTGGTCGTGTCGCCCTGCCGCGCGGCTTTGAGCAGGTTCGCGGTTGTCTCCCGGAGCGTCGGGGAGAGCGCGGGCGTGATCCCGCTCGTGAAGAAGACGCGGGCCTCCCTGATCGGTTCGACGTCGAACTCGCGGGCCTCGGCGGTCGCGACGGCCGTGTTTTCACGGTCGTAGATGGCGTTCGTCCCGCGGGGATCGCCGCCGTGTTCGAGGTAGTAGGTCCCCTGGCGGCCGCGGTGGCTCCAGACGACGTCGGTCTCGATGCCGTAGCTGCGGAGTTCGTTGACGACGCGCCGGCCGAGCGGCGTCTCCGGCACCTTCGAGATCCAGGTGGCGTCGATCCCCGTGCGCTGGGCGGCGACGGCCACGTTGCTCTCCGCGCCCCCGGCTTGCACCTCGAAGCGGTCGGCCGACTCGAGGCGGTCGTTCCCCGGCGGCGAGAGGCGGAGCATCGTCTCGCCGAACGCGACGAGATCACTCACGCGGGTCACCCCCGGATCGCCGTGCGAGCGACCCCGCGTCGCGTTCGCGGACTGGGTTAGCCATACCGACGAAATGGAACTGAGTTGCAATAAAGTGTGCCGTTCTCCCGCGTGCGGGTCACTTACGCCTCGTCGACGCGGTCGGCGATCACCGGTCCGCCGCGCCCGCCCACGTGGAGGTCGGACGATCGCCGGCGCTCGAGCGGTCGCGGTCGACGGGAAGTTCGCCGTTCTCCTCGAGCGTCCGGACGCACTCCTCGACGGTGTGGACCTCGTCGCCCTCGGTGCAGGGGGCGACCCAGGCGAGGCCGTCGTCGTCGGAGACGAGCAGCGTCACGAGCGGGACCCGGAGGCGCTCCTCCGTTCGGGGTTCGCCGACCATCGACTGGGTGACGGTGTGCGTACGGAACGCGGGCTCGAGCGAGTAGCCGTACCCGTCGGCCCACGACCGGAGGTCGTCGACGAGGTCGCGGCGGGAGCGCGCGTCGAAGACGTGCCCGCACTCGAGCGGCCACTGCTCGACGTCGACCGCCGCCAGATCGTCGCCCGCGCGCAGTCGCTCGAGCCGGTCGGCGACCTCCTCGACCCGGTCGACCGCCGCGGTCGGCAGCGGGTCGCGGACGACGAGTTCGGCCTGAAGGTGCGGCTGGTCCGTCATCGGCGGCGATGGGACGGTCATTCGATCACGCGCACCGGTAGGTGTACTCGGGCCCGGCGCCGTCGACGTGATCGAGCGAGGAGAGCTTGTTGAGGACGCTCAGTAGCGAGATCTTCGGCATATCGAGGTCGCGTTCGAGTTCCCCGAGCGTCGCGCCGTCGGCGGCGTCGAGGTAGAGGTAGACGAGTTTCGACCGCGGTGATTGCAAGTCGCCGGGTAATCGCCGGGGGTGGGTCGTTTGGGCTGTCATGTTCGGGAACTCGACCCCACACGCGCATTGTTATGGCAATGATACACCGGTGACGTCCGTGCGTTTAACTCGCAGACGCGTCCGGCGGCCGCGCGCTAACCGACGCTTCAGCGGCGTTCGGGAGGGTCGAGTAGGACTCGCTTACGTGGACGAGGGATGTCTGTCGGACCAATCGTCGGTTAGGTGTCCCGACCGCCGAATTCCGCACCTGTCGCCCGTCCCCGATTTTGGATCGACGCTCCCGTGAAATCCTCTATTACCGATCACAAGAGCGTGTTTCCGCTCGAACGCGGATTGACGCGCCCTGATCGACCGAAACCGTTCGGTCGACGCCCCTCCATCGATTCCGGCGTCCCCGACGATCACCGGCCGTCGGCAACGAGCGTCGTCCCGTTCGCTCCACCTTCGAGCGAGCACTCGAGGCCCGCGTCCATCGACTCGAGCAGCGCGAGGCCCGCCTCGACGTGCTCGGTGACCGCGGGGATGCGAACCCGGCCGCCGGCCAGCGCGAGCAGGACGAGGAACTGATCGGCCGCGTGTCGGTCGACGGACGCGTCGCCCTCGAGGAACCGGAGCGCGGCGTCGGCAGCCTCCTCGCCAACTCGCTCCGCTCGCTTTCCGGGCTCACCGAGGGCGGAACATCCGGCGATGACGGACGGATGGGAATCGCCTCCGGCGCTCGAACCGCCCTCGCCGTCGCTCGAGGCGTCGTCGGCGTCGACGTTCGAGGCGTCGTCGGCGACGCTCTCACCGCCCTCGCTGGCGGTCGTCCCCTCGAGTCGGATCACCACGGCCGTGCCGGGACAGGGGCTCGCGACCGTCGTCTCGCGCCGTTCGCGGAGTTCGAGGTCGGTCCGCCGGTCCCCTCGTTCGATTCGGAGCGTCGGCTCCGACGAGGAGAGCGCCGATCGGTCGAGTCCGCCGTCCGAGAGTCGCTCGAGCGCCCCTTCGACCTGCCGTCTCGCGACGTCGTTGCCGGCGAGGCCGGACGACTGGACGGAGTAGATCCGCAGGCCGTCGATCGGGCCTCGAGCGTCGAGGGCGACCGGCTCGAGGGTCGACGGCGCGAGGCGGAGCGTGGCCCGGCCGCCGCCTTCGGGGTGGAAGCCGCGCCGGTGGACCTCGCAGGTCGCCACGAGTCCGAACCGACGGACGAGCGGGAGTTTGACTCGCCGGAAGTAGTCCATCGGCGGCGACCAGGCCACGTCGGTCCCTCCGGTGGCCGTCACCGACAACGGCGACTCGAGGGCGGTCGCGAGCGGGAGCAGGGCCTCGAACAGCAGCGTGACGCTCCCGGCGGTCCCGATGTCGACGGCGTAGGAGCCGCCGGGGATCGCCCCGGGATCGGAAGCCGTCGCGTCGGCGGTCGGATCGAACTCGATCGTCTCGGCGCCGACCGCCGCGCCGGACACATCGGCGTCCGCGACCGCGGCCATCGTCTCGAGGGCGGCAAGGTGCTGGGGGCGCAGCCCCGGCGTCGAGCGGTCGCCCCGGACGTTCTCGACCCGGATCGGCTCCCCCTCGAGGACCGAGAGGGCGAGGGCCGTCCGGAGGTACTGTCCGCCGGCGCTCGAGCCGTCGAGCGTGTGCATGTTCGACGGTATCGCGCGGACCACGAAAGGGCTGTTCGGTCCCGTTCGGCCCCTCGGGCGCGGACCGCGATCCGGTCCTTCGGCCCGTTCGAACTCGAGCCACGAACGGGCCGTCCGGCACGCTCGAGGACGCACGAAAGCGAGACGCCCCCCTTACCGGTTCGTGAACCTTTTCGGTGGTTCGTCGGCGATTCGGGGGGTGTGTTCGCGCGCGTTCGATCCGACGTGCTGGTCCGGCGGTGGGTGCTCTGGGGGGCCCTCGGCGTGCTGTACGTCCTCGTGAACCTCAACCGACTATCGACGGCCGTCCTCTCGGAGGATCTGATGGCGTCGTTCGGGACGACGGCGACGCAACTCGGGACCCTCCACGCGGTCTTCTTCTGGGTGTACGCGGTGATGCAGATCCCCACGGGGGTCCTCGCCGACCGCTTCGGCCCCCGACGGACGGCGACCGCAGGCGGGCTGACGATGAACGTCGGCGCCGTCCTCTTCGCGTACTCGAGTTCGTACGCGGGGGCGCTGGTCGGGCGGGGGCTGGTCGGCCTCGGCGCGAGCGTGATCTTCGTCTGCATCCTGCGCTTTTGCGCGAGCTGGTTCCGGGCCGACGAGTTCGGCTTCACGAGCGGGCTCACGTTCGCCGTCTCGGGGCTGGGCGGCGTGCTCGCGACGACGCCGCTGGCCGTCGCGGCCGAGGGCCTCGGCTGGCAGCGGACGATCGGCGCCCTGGGCGCGTTCGGACTCGTCGCCACCGTCGCGGTCTACGCCTTCGTCCGGGACTCGCCGGAACGGGCCGGTTTCGAACCGCTCGAGGGCGTTCCCGAGGATTCGCCGGTGACGGTCGCCGACCTCCGGGGGTACCTGGGGACGATCCTGCGCGACCGGTTGACGTGGGTCGTCGGGCTCATGCTGTTTTGCACGACCGGGACCAACCTCACCCTCTTCGGCCTCTGGGGCGTCCCCTACGTGGCCCAGACGTACGACGTCTCGGTCACCCACGCCTCCACCTACACGCTGCTGGGGAGCATCGGCGTGATGATCGGCCCGCCGGCGCTGGGCCGGCTCTCCGACCGACTCGGCCAGCGAACTCTGCCGATGGTCGTCGGCGGCGTCTGTTACGTCCTCGCGCTCGGGACCGTCGCCGTCTTCGGCGACCCGCCGCTCCCGGTCGTCGGGGTCGTCTTCTTCGTGGCGGGCGTCCTCATCGGCGCGTTCGTCCTGAGCTACGCCGTCGTCCAGGAGCGCCACCCGACCGACGCGAGCGGCATCTCGACGGGCACGATCAACGGCGCGGCCTTCTTCGGGGCCGCCTTCCTCCCGACGCTCATGGGTCGGGCCATCGACCGGTACTGGACCGGCGAGGTCGTCGGCGGCGTCCGCGTCTACGAGCCGATGGGCTACCGGCTGGCGTTCGCCATCGCGACGGCAGCGGGCGCCATCGCGCTGTGCTGTGCGCTCTGGCTCTACGCTCACGGCGAGGGTGGGGGAGACACCGAGGGCGAACCCGAATCCGACGTCGACGCCGAACCGGGACGGTCGCCGAACTAGCCGCCGTGGCCGGGGTAATCCCGCTCGAACCGGTCTTCGATCTCCCCCTCGTCCAGGTGGACGATCACCGGCCGCCCGTGCGGGCAGGCGTAGGGGCTCTCGCAGTCGTCGAGCGCGCGGAGCAGGTCGACCACCGACCCCTCCGTCAGCGACGTGTTTCCGGTGATCGACGGGTAGCAGGCGAGGTCGCCGAGGAACTCGTCCGCGAGCGCGTCGACCGTTTCCGCGCCCGAGTCGCGGTCGCCCTCGACGAACGACGCGAGGACGTCCCGGAGCGCGTCTGGCTCGAGCGTCTCCGCGAGCACGGCCGGCACGGTCGTCACGGCCACGGTGCGGTCGTCGACCCGGTCGGCGTAAAAGCCCAGCCGTGAGAGCGCCTCGCGGTAGTGGGTGAACGTCTCGGCCTCGACGGCGGTCAACTCGAGTTCGACGGGCGAGGCGAGCGCCTGCGCGGTCGCGTCGTCGGCGAACGCCTCCCGGAGGCGCTCGTAGTTCACCCGCTCGTCCGCGGCGTGCTGGTCGACCAGCGCGAGGCCGTCGGGCGTCTCGCAGACGAGGTAGGTGTCGTGGAGCTGTCCGAGCACCCGCAGCGGCGGTAGCGAATCGAACTCGGTCTCGCGGTCGCCCGCGGCCGCCTCCCCCTCGAGCGTTCGCTGCTCGGTCCGGCCCGCGAACTTACGCGCCCGCTCGCGTTCGGCGGATTCTCCGCGTTCGTCGGTCGACGATCGCCGACCCCGATCCGTCGGCGTACTCGAGTCGTCAGGACCGCTCGATTCGTCCGGTGCGCTCGATTCGTCCGGTGCGCTCGAGGCGTTCGACGCGCCACGGGCGAGGGGGTCGCTCCGCTCCGCGCTCGCGTTCGCGTCGGATTCCGGGCCGATCGATCCGGTCGATTCAGTCGGTGAGGCCGAACCGGACGCGGTCTCACGGACTCCGTCGGGACCCGAGTCGACGCCTCCCGCGTCCGCAGCGTCGTCGGCCACCGTAGCGGCCTCAGATTCCGATTCGGACGCGGCGCCGTCTCGAGTCGCCGTCGACCGACCGGGGGTCGGATCTGCGCCTGCGGATCCTGCGTCGGCGGTCGGCCCGTCGTTCGGTACGCTCGAGTCGTCTGCGCCGGTTCGGCTCGACGCGGAGCCGTCGCCTTCGGAGCCGCTCGAGCGGGATTCGGAACTTCGTTCGGGATCAACCCGCGCTTCGTCAGGGGCCGACCGCCCCCTGGGGGCGCGCGAGCGGAGCAGCCCGTGCTCGAGCAGGGCCGCCTCGACGGCGGCGTCGACCTGCCGACGGACCGAATCGTCGTCGTCGAACCGCACCTCGCGCTTCCGGGGGTGGACGTTCACGTCCACGGCGTCGCCCGGAACGTCGAGGAAGAGCACCACGAACGGGTAGCGGTCGCCGCCCAGTTGCGTCCCGTAGGCGCCCATGATCCCCTCGCGGATCGCGCCGGCGGTGACCGCTCGGCCGTTGACGTACGTCGCGAGGTACTCCCGGCTCGAGCGGTTGGTCTCGGGGTGGGAGACGAGGCCCGAAACCGACTCGAGGGGGCCCGGCGGGAGGTCGTCGCCGTCGACCTCGACCGGGATCATCGCTCGAGCGACCTGGCGGCCGTAGACCGACAGCACCGCCGCCTGCAGGTCGCCCTGCCCGGTCGTGGCGAACACCTCGCGGCCGTCGTGGGTGAGCGAGACGGCCACGTCGGGGTTCGCGAGCGCGTAGCGGGTCACGACGCGGTTGACGTGGGCGAACTCCGTCGCCGTCGTCTTCAAGAACTTCCTGCGGGCGGGCGTGTTGTAGAAGAGGTCCGTCACGTCCACCGTCGTCCCCGCCGGGCAGCCCGCGGGTTGGACGGAGACGGCCTCGCCGCCTTCGTAGACGAGTTCCGTACCCGCACCCCCGTCCGCGCCGCTCGAGCCGCCCTCCGCGTCGCTTCGGGGCCGGGATCGGATCGTCATCCTCGAGACCGATCCGATCGTGTGCAGCGCCTCCCCCCGGAAGCCCAGCGTCGCCACGCCCGACTCGAGGTCCTCGAGGTCGCGGATCTTGCTCGTCGTGTGCTGGCGGACGGCCGCCCGGAGGTCCGCCTCGGTCATCCCGCGCCCGTCGTCGGCGACGCACAGGCGATCGATCCCGCCGTTCTCGACGGTGACGTCGATCCGCGTCGCGTCGGCGTCGAGGCTGTTCTCGACGAGTTCCTTGACGGCGCTCGCGGGCCGTTCGACCACCTCGCCGGCGGCGATCCGGGCGACGGTGTCCTCGTCCAGTCGGTGAATCGTCGTCCCGTCAGTCTGCGCGTCGTCCGTCATCGCGGGGTCTCCCTCCACGGAGCCGATTCGATCCGGCCGGTCGTTCCGCGCGCTCGAGTCTCGTTCACTGTCACCCTAGGTCGCGGGGACCGTGAAAGAAGTTACGTCGTTCCGCCTTCGGGAGTCGACCCGCCGACCGACGCCTGGCGAGCCGCCGTCGGCGGCTCGTTCGCGGACCACCCTCGTTCGCCCGGACGAGTCAGCGCTCGAGCAGTCCGTCGACCGCCTCCTCGATCGCCGCGCGTCCGTCGTCGGGCACCTCGACCAGCGGCGGACGGACGGCGTCCGAGGGGATGACGTCGCGGTGTGCGAGCGCCGTCTTGGTCGCCGGTGCGAACCCGTAGGTCGCGCAGGACTCGAACAGCCGGGACACGGCGTCCTGCAACTGGGCTCCCCGGTCGTCGCCGGCCGTCTCGTACAGTTCGCCGTACGCCTCCGGAACCGCGTTCGACAGGGCGTTTACCCCGCCGTCGGCGCCCATCCGGAGCGCGGGGACGAGCAGCGCGTCGTAGCCCTGCAGCATCAGGAAGTCGTCGGGGGTTCGCCGCATCGCCGACAGGAAATACTCGAGGTCGCCGCTCGAGTCCTTCAGCCCGATCACGTTCTCGCAGGCGGCGACCGCCTCGAGGGTCTCTGGTTCGATCCGCCGGCCGGTGTAGACCGGGATGTTGTAGAGCAGGAGCGGCAGCGGAGATCGATCGGCGACCCACTCGAAGAACGCCCGATTCCCGTCGGGGTCGTTCGCGGCGTGGAAGTACGGCGGCGTGACGACCGCGGCGTCGGCGCCCGCGTCGGCGGCCTCCTCGGCGTACGAGACCGCCTCGGCGACGCTCGTGGCGGCCGCGCCGGCGAGCACCGGCACGTCGCGGTCGCCGCGCTCGACGCGGTCGACGGTCAGTTCGACCAGGCGAATCCGCTCCTCGGGCGCGAGGCTAGCGAACTCGCCGGTCGTTCCGCACGGGAAGAGCCCGTCGATGCCGCCTTCGAGGAGGAAGTCGACGAGGTCGCCGTACGCCGCTTCGTCGATTTCGCGCTCGTTCGGGTTCGCGCTCGAGTCGGGGTCGAACGGCGTGACGATCGGACAGGTGATTCCGCGGAGTGCCTCCTGCAGGTCCATACGGGGTAGTTTCCGAGCGGACCCAAAATTCGTTCGCTCGTTCGCTCGTCGGCCGCCGTCGGCTCGAGTGCGAGTACATCGCGGGCGCTCGAGCCGCCGAGGGGATGCGGGCGATCCGTCCGACGGGATGCTGGCGTTCCACCCGGACGGACGCGGACCATCCGAACGGGAGGTCGTAATACGCTCGAGGATGAACGTTCGCGCGAGACCATATGGACCTACAGATAGACGGCAACGCGGCCCTGGTAACGGCATCGTCGAGCGGCCTCGGGAAGGCCTCCGCGAAGGCGCTCGCCCGCGAGGGCGCGAACGTCGTGATCAACGGTCGCGACGAGGACCGACTCGAGGACGCGAGAGCCGAGATCGAGGCCGTCGCGACGGGCGAGGTCGTCACCCAACCCGGTGACCTCACGAACGCCGACGATATCGAAGCGCTCGTCGAGACGACCGTCGACGAATTCGGCGGGATCGACCACCTCGTGACGAGCGCGGGCGGCCCGCCGTCCGGCCCGTTCCTCGAGACCGACGACGAGGACTGGTACCACGCCTACGACCTCCTCGTGATGAGCGTCGTTCGGCTCGCGCGCGAGGCGGCGCCCCACCTCCGCGAGGGCGACGGCGGCACGATCGTCACCATCACCTCCCGGAGCGTCAAAGAGGCCATCGACAGCCTCGTCCTGTCGAACTCGGTCCGCATGAGCGTCATCGGCCTCGAGAAGACCCTCTCGAAGGAGTTCGCCCCGGAGGTGCGCGCGAACGCCGTCCTCCCGGGCGCCCACGAGACCGCGCGGATCCGCGAACTCGTCGACCAGGCCGTCGACCGCGGCGACTACGACTCCTACGAGGAGGGCCTCGACGACTGGGGCGCGGGTGTGCCCCTCGAGCGCATCGGCGACCCGATGGAACTCGGGAACACGGTGGCGTTCCTCAGTTCGCCGCTGTCGGGGTACGTCAACGGCGCGGCGATTCCGATCGACGGCGGATCGGGGGCGTCGAACCTCTAGTTCCTACTCCGCGACCGTCGTCGCTCGGCTCCGGAGCTCGAACCGGGCGACGACGACGATGGACGCGGCGAGCACCAGCACGACGCCGACGAGGGCGAACGCGACGGCGGTCGACCGCGCGTCGATCACCGCGCCGAGGACCGCCGGGCTGACCACCGCGCCCAGCGAGAGGCCGGTGAAGAAGAAGCCGAAGCGCTTGCCGGCCGTCCCCGGATCGACGAAGGAGTTGGCGAACGTGTCGCGGGCCGGCAGCGCGGTCCCCATCGCCAGGCCGACGATCGAGAACACCGCGAGGGCGACGGCGAGCGAGGCGCCGGAGACTGCGGCAGTCGCGAACCAGAGGCAGGCGGCGGAGAGGCAGAACGCGCCGACGATGATCGGCTCGAACCGCACGCGGTCGGCGAGGACCCCGCCGACGAGGACGCCGACGGCCGTGCAGACGAGGTACGCCGTCAGGACCGTGTTGGCCGTCGACTCGGCGAAGCCGTAGGACTCGATGGCGAACACGGTCGCGAACGACTGCACTCCCACGATCGCCGTCATGCTGGCGAAGTAGAACGCGAACACGAGCAACATGTCCGGTCGGCGGACGAGCGAGAGCGCGCCGAACGGCGAGGCGCCGCTCGAGTCTTCGTCGGATCCGTCGTCGACCCCCTTCTCGCCGTCCTCGGCGGCGTCGGACGCGATGCGACGGGCGTGGACCGGCGCCGTCGTCAGGTGCAACGCGGCGGCGTAGACGAACCCGAACGCGCCGACGGCGAGGAGGGCGATCTCCCAGCCGAATCTGAGTCCCGCACCGCCGATCACGACGGGCGCGGCCGCGGAGCCGGCGAATCCGCCGAAGGTGTGGACGCCGAAGGCGAGCCCCTCGGCGTCGTCGCCGGCGACGGTGTCCAACAGCGCGTAGTCCGCGGGGTGAAAGACCGACTGGCCGATTCCCGAGACGAACGCGCACGCCAGGAGGAGCGGGTAGGACGTCGCCAGCCCGGCGAGCGCGATGCCGAGGGCCGTGACGGCGATCCCGGCGACGAGCACCCGCTTCGCTCCGACGCGGTCGACGAGATCGCCGAGGGGGAGTTGCAGGACCAGTTGGGGCACGTAGATCGCGGTCACCAGGAGTCCGAGCTGCGACGTCGAGAGGTCGAACTCGGCGCCGAGCAGGGGGAACAGCGGCGGAAACGCCAGCAGGTAAACGTGGGAGACGAAGTGGCCCCCGGAGACCATCCCCAGGACGAATTTCGTATCGCTCCGTCCGACGGGTCGAATCGAGCGCGTCATCGCCGGCCCGGAGGCCGACCGGTCGAACCGGCCTCCAGTCGCCCCCATCGTCGCCTCGCTGACCCGATTCTCCGCGATTTCGTCATCTACCGACCACTCTCGAGCACCGGGCCTTTCTATCCGTCGGTCGCGGTTCGAGAGTGGCGGACGAGCGATGGTACATCGGTATTCCCTCGTCCGAAGCCTCCCGATCGGCGGGCGGATCGCGGACCAGGTCGAGCACTCGAGAACGCGGTCGAGCCGGTCGAATCAGCGTTCGGCTTCCTCCTCGCCGTCGCCCTCGAGTCGGCGCTGCCACTGCTGGACCTTCGCGATCAGTTCGATCGGCGGCGTCGTGTTGACGTCCACGGACCCGAGATCATCGAGCACCGCCTCCGTCTCGGGGTCGAGCGCCTCCTCGGGGTTCGCCTCCGCCGCGTTCGCCGTCCCGCCGTCGGCGTTCGCCGGCCCGCGGAACTGGCCGCTCGAGAGGTCGAACACCGTCTGGACGGGTTCGCTCGAGGTCCCGCCCTTGGCCTCGATCGCCTTCTCCTCGCGCAGGCGGTCGAGGACGTCCCGGGCGCGGTCGACGACCGGGTCGGGGACGCCCGCGAGGTCGGCGACGTGAATGCCGTAGCTGCGGTCGGTCGCCCCCTCGCGCACGGTGCGGAGGAAGGTGACGTCGCCGTCGCGCTCGTCGGCCGCGACGTGGACGTTCGCCACGCGGGGGAGGTGGTCGGCCAGCCCCGTCAGTTCGTGGTAGTGTGTGGCGAAGAGCGTCTTCGCGCGGATCTCGTTGTGCAGATACTCCGTGGCGGCCCAGGCGATGGAGATGCCGTCGTAGGTCGCGGTGCCGCGGCCCACCTCGTCCAGAATCACCAGCGACTCCTCGGTCGCGGCGTGGAGGATGTTGGAGAGTTCGCTCATCTCGACCATGAACGTCGAGCGCCCCTGGGCGAGTTCGTCGAGCGCGCCGACGCGGGTGAAGATGCCGTCGACGAGGCCGATCTCGGCCTCGCGGGCGGGGACGAAGCTGCCGACCTGGGCCAGCAGGACGATGCAGGCGACCTGGCGCATGTACGTCGACTTCCCGGACATGTTGGGGCCCGTGACGACGAGGAACGTCCGGTCGTCGTCGAGGCGGACGTCGTTCGGGACGAACTCCGTCGTCTGCTCCACGACGGGGTGGCGCCCCTGATCGATCTCGAGGCGAGCTCCCCGGTGCAACTCCGGTTTCACCCACCGGTTCTCCGCCGCGTGAGTCGCGAGGCTGGCGAGCGCGTCGACCGTCGCGAGCGTCCGGCCGACGTCTTGCAACAGTTCCGCGCGTCCCGCCACCTCCTCGCGCAGTTCGGAGAAGAGTTCGTACTCGAGTTCGCCGCGCTGTTCCTCGAGCCTGAGGATCTCCCGTTCTTTCTCCTCGAGTTCGGGCGTCGTGAAGCGCTTGGAGTTCTTCAGCGTCTTGATCTCCTCGTAGTGGTCGGGGACGCCGTCGGCGGCCGACCGTCCCACCTGGACGTAGTAGCCGTCGGTCTTGTTCCGGTCGACGCTGACGTGGGAGAGTCCGTGCTGGCGCTTCTCCCGGTCGGCGAGCGTCTCGAGCCACCGCTTCACCTCCTCGTGGCGCTCGATTACCTCGTCGAGTTCCTCGTGAAAGCCGCGCTGCAGGAGGCCGCCCCGTCGCACCGTCGAGGGCGGCTCCTCGGCCAGCGCCTCCGCGAGCGTCTCCCGGAGGTCGGCCGCCGCGGTCCGGTCAGGTCGGTCGACGATCTCCGATAGCGGCGAGTCGGCCAGTTCCTGATCCGCGTCGATCGCTTCCGCGAGGGACGGGAGGAGTCCGAGGGTGTCCCGCACCGCCAGCAAGTCCCGGGCGTCCGCGCTCCCCGAGGTCGCCTTCGAGGCGAGTCGCTCGAGGTCGTAGGCGTCCCCCAGCAGGTCCTGGATCTCGTCCCGGGCGAGAGCGGCCGACGCGAGGGCTTCGACGCTGCGCTGGCGCTCTTCGAGCGCCGAGAGGGAGCGGCGGGGTCGCTGGAGCCACTCCTTCAGGAGGCGCGCGCCGGCGCTCGTCTTCGTGTGGTCGATCGTCTCGAACAGCGACCCCTTCCGGTCGCCGTGCATCGTCTCCGTGAGCTCGAGGTTGCGCTGAGTGGTCGCGTCGAGGGTGACGTGGTCGTCCCCGTGGTGGGTCTGAATCCGGGTCATCGAGGCGAGGACGCCCGCGCCCGTCTCCGCGACGTAGGCGAGGATCGCACCCGCGGCCGAGACGGCCTGGGCCGAGACCTCGAGGCGGTCGACGATTTCTCGGCCGTACTGCTCGCGGACGACGTGTTCGGCCCGCTTGGGGGCGAACGCCTCGGCGTCGAACAGCGACACGGTGGCGTCGACGCGCTCGCGGACGCGGCTCACGAGTTCGTCGTCGTTGCGCACGTCGGGGCCGGGGAGCACCTCGACGGGGTCGAACCGGTAGAGTTCGGAGAGGGCCTCGTCGGCGTCCTCGGCGTCGGTCACGAGGAACCGACCGGTGGTCACGTCGGCGAACGCGAGGCCGTAGCCGGCGTCGCTCGTCGACCCCGAAAGCCGGCGGCGACCCGACGTCGAGGCGGCGACGATCGCCGCGAGGTACTGGGCGTCGGCGTCGGTCGTCTCGAGGAGGGTGCCGGGCGTGACGACGCGGACGATTTCGCGGGCGTGGCCGTCGTCGGTCTCGTACTGGTCGGCGACGGCGACCCGGTAGCCGCGCTCGACGAGCGCCTTGAGGTACGGGGTGAGTTCGTTCAGGGGGACGCCGGCCATCGGGTAGGCCTGGCCCTGCGACGACTTGGAGGTCACCTTCAGGTCGAGCTCCTCGCCGACGAGTTCGGCGTCGTCGCCGAAGAACTCGTAGAAGTCGCCACACTGCATCGCCAGCACGTCGGCGTCCGTCTCGGCTTTCAGCGAGAGAAACTCCCCGACGATACCCGTCGCCTCGGTCATACGCGGTGAGTGGCCCCCCACCGCAAAAATCCTGCGGGTTCCGCGGTGAAACTGGTCGGCGACGATCCCGGACGTATCAGACGGGCGTACGTTACCGTCTTCTCCGCTCCCGCGAAACTATCCGCGATGAACGCAGATGATGTGGAGACGACCCCGATCGACATCCTGCTGGTCGAGCCGAGCCCGGGGGACACCCGCCTCTTCACGGAGGGGCTCAAGGAGGGCAAACTCCTGAACTCGGTCCGCGCCGTGGCGGACGCCCAGACGGCCCTCGACGTCCTGCACCGCCGCGGCGAGTACGAGGACGCGTCGCGACCGGACCTGATCCTGCTCGAGCCGAAGCTCCCCGGATCGAGCGGGATGGACCTGCTCGAGGACCTCGAGGACGAGCCGGCGCTGCGGGAGATCCCCGTGGTCGTACTCACGAGTTCCGACGTCGGCGAGGAGATCGTGAAGTCGCGGGGACCGGAGGCCGACTGCTACATCCGGAAACCGGTCGACGTCGACCAGTTCGTCTCCTTCGTCCAGTCGCTCGAGGAGTTCTGGGTGACGATCGTCCGCGAAACGCCGGCGGAGTGATCGGCGGTTCGCGGGCGACGACGCTCGAGGGGAACCCGCCCGGTCATCGGAATCGTTATGAAATTTCGCGTCACCTGATAGCACGATGCACGTACCAGACTACGGCGTGGCGGGGAAGACCGCCATCGTCACCGGCGCGAGTCAGGGGATCGGACGCTCCATCGCGGAGACGCTCGCCGCTTCCGGCGCGAACGTCGCCATCTGCTCGCGCGCCCAGGAGCGAGTCGACCCCGTCGCCGAGGCGATCAACGAGAGCGACGCCGAGGGGAAGGCGTTCGCCCTCGAGTGCAACGTCCGCGACCGCGAGGCCGTCCGGGAGTTCGTCGACGCGACGGTCGAAGAGTTCGGCGGTATCGACGTCCTCGTGAACAACGCCGGCGGCGAGTTCGTCGCGCCGTTCGAGGAGATCTCCGAGAACGGCTGGAACGCCATCATCGATTTGAACCTGAACGGCACGGTCCACTGCACCCAGCTCACCGGCGAGGTCATGCGCGAGGGCGACGGCGGCTGTATCGTCAACCTCTCGAGCGTGAACGGCCAGCACGCCGCGCCCGGCGAGAGCCACTACGGCGCCGCGAAGGCGGCGATCATCCGCCTGACCGAGACGCTGGCGGTCGAGTGGGCCGAGTACGGCATTCGGGTGAACTGCGTCGCGCCGGGGCTGATCCAGACTCCCGGCGTCGCCGAGACGCTCGGCATCGAGGCCGAGGACATGCCTCCGCGCGAGGAGGTGAACCGCCGGATCGGCCACGGCGAGGACATCGCCGACGTCGTCCAGTTCCTCGCCAGCCCCGCCGCGGCGTTCCTGACCGGCGAGACGGTGACCGTCAAGGGCGTCCCACGGCCGGGCAACTCCCAGTCGCACGACCTGGGACTCGAGTGAACCCTCGCCGGACGGGGGTTCTCCGCTCGAGGACCCGCGCCGTCGCGGTGACGTTCGACGGGCGGCGGCGCGTCGATCCGAATGTGACGCGTCGTGGACCGCTACCGACGGTAGTAACCGCGTGTTGATGGAAGTACACGCGATGCTACTCGAGCATCCCGACGAACGCAGGCACTGTCGCTATCTCGGCGAGACGGCTACGGCCCGGTGAGGATAATCATGAGCGACACGCCAACTGACACGGAGACGAACCGCGCGACCGGAACCGATCGCGATCTGAACACGCTCAACACGGACGCGATGCAGTGGGTGAGCGGGCTCGCCGCCCTGATCGGGCTCTACGTCGTCGCCTCGCCGTTCCTCTTCGAGGCGACGGATCAGGCGACCTGGAACGACACGCTCGTGGGGACGGGAATCTTCCTGCTCGCGGGGTACAACTTCTACCGGATGTCGAAGGATAAGCTCGCGAGCGTCGGCGTGGCCTCGCTCGCCGTCCTGCTCGGGCTGTGGTTGCTCATCTCGCCGGCCGTAATCGAGATGGGAAGCGACGAACTCGCGACGGGCACCGCCCTCTCGGGCCTGGCCGTCGCCGCGCTCTCGGGGTACGCCGCCTACGCGAACAGCAAGGCGGACGCGCCCGAGGCCGCCCCGGCACGGGCCGGAACGCGCTGAGTCGGACCGCCGCGCTCGGTCGGAACCGATCGCGATAGCCCGGAACCGCGACTTCGTTTTCTCGAGTTAGAACAGCACGCCCCCGAGGGGCACCTCCCGGGACGGCTCCACCAGCACGGGGTGGCCGTCCTCGTCCGGGACGCCGACGGTCAGCGCCTCCGATTTGAACCCGGCGATCCGGACCGACCCGAGGTTCGTCGCACATAGTACCTGTTTCCCGGGTAACTCCTCGGGGTCGTGGGCGTACCCCAGTTGCGCCGCCGACTGGACCTCGCCTTCCTCGCCGAGGTCGATCCACAGTTTGACCATCTTCGGCTTGTCCGTCTCCGGAAACGCTTCGGCTTCGAGGACCTCTCCGACGCGAATCTCGACGTCGAACGGACTGTCGACCATGGAGGCGGTGACGGAGGACGAATACAAAAATCCAGTCGTCCCGGAACCGCGCGTTCCCTCACCGCCGCGACTCGAGGACCTCCTCGAGCGTCAGGACGCGCTCGGCGAGCGTCTCCGCGTTCGCGGCGACGATCTTCGTCAGCGGTTCCTTGCCCACGGCGCCCCGGTCGATCACCGCGACGGGTGTCGGATCGGCGCCCTCGAACGCCTGCCGGGCGCCCCACCCCATCGTCCGACCTTCTTCGCTCGCGACGTCGTCAGGTTCGGCCTCGCGGTCGTACTCGGCCACCGGCCACTCGAGGTCGGAGAGGGCCGACTCGACGTCGCCGTCGAACCGGCAGTTGACCGCGAAGCGCAGGTCGGGGTCGTACTCGCGCGCCGCGAGCAGGAAGCGGGCCATGTGGCTCGACGCGCCGAATCGGACGCCGCGGTTCGGGTGGACGCCCGAGAGCGTCCGGGTGATCCGCCCGTCGACGGCCGCGACGTCGTCGACGCGCTCGGCGAACGGCGTCGCGCCGGCGACGTTCGTGCCGACCTCGGGGACCAGCGCCGAGATATCCTCGGCGACGAACCGGTCGACGACCGACTGGACCGCTTCGGCCGTCGCCGCTCGAGCCTCGCGGTTCCGCGCGTCGACGTCGTGATTGACCGCCCCGGGCCCCTCCCCGACGTCGTAGTGGTACCGAACCGCGCGCTCGAGGAAACCCGTCGCGCCCTCGACGGCGGACCCGAGGTCGTCCCCGCGGGCGAGGCGAGCGGCGATGGCGGCCGCGAGCGCACAGCCAGAACCGTGGGTCGCGTCGGTGTCGACCCGCGGGTGCTCGAACGTCGTCACCCCGTCGGCGGTCACGAGCGCGTCCGACACCCGCTCGCCGGGGACGTGCCCGCCCTTGACCAGCGCCGCCTCGGCGCCGAAATCGAGCAGGGCCTCGCCGGCCTCCTCGGCGCTCTCGTCGTCCTCGACGGCGATCCCCGTCAGCACCTCGGCCTCGTCGGCGTTGGGCGTCACGACAGTCGCCTCCGCGATCAGGTCCTCGTAGGCTCGCTCGGCCTCCGGCTCGAGCAGTCGATCGCCGGAGGTGGCGACCATGACGGGGTCGACCACGAGCGGGAAGTCGAACGCGGGCGCTCGATCGGCCACCAGTCGGACGAGCTCCGCGGTTGCGAGCATCCCCGTCTTCGCCGCGCCGACCTCGAAGTCGTCGGTCACCGCCTCGAGCTGGGCCTCAACGTCGTCTCTCGGGAGGACGTGCGAGCCGGAGACGCCGCGGGTGTTCTGGGCCGTCACGGCCGAGATCACCGACGTCCCGAAGACGCCGTGGGCGCCCATCGTCGCCAGGTCGGCCTGGATACCGGCCCCGCCGCCGGAGTCGCTGCCGGCGATCGTGAGCGCGACCGGCCGCTCGTCGGGTGCTGGGGTTCTCATACGCTCACGTATACCGCTGTTGTACAAATCGGTGATGGTCTCGTACCCGATGGGGAGACGGTCCGGGAGGGACGACCGTCGGGTTCGAAGGCACGACGAGCGCGCGCCGGCGTATCCGCAGCGTTCCGGCGGAACCCGTCGACTGAACCTCGATTGTCTCCGCCCGCGGAGCCTCGATCGCCCCCGCCGGGGGGATTCCTAGCTCGCGTCCGAGAGCCTCGCGTACGCCTCCCACGAGGGGTCGACGCGGGGGTGCTCGAGTCGCTCCCCCTCCGCGTACACGCCCGACCCGGACTCGACGCGGCCGATTTCCGCGGCGGCGGTCCCGCGGTCCTCGAGGGCCTCCAGGACGTCGTCGACGCCGTCGGGGTCGACGGCGATCACGAGCGAACCACAACTGGTCGCCGCCCAGGGGTCGATCTCGAGGGCGGCACAGATTTCGCGGACGCCGGGGCGCATCGGGACGGCGTCGCGGTCGACCTCGAACCGGACGCCCGCGCCGGCGGCCATCTCGTTGAGCGCGCCGGCGAGCCCGCCCTCGGTCACGTCGTGCATCGCGGTCACCGGCCCGGCGGCCGCCGCCGCGAGCGCGTCGCGCACGCAGAAGACGTCCTCGAGGCGATCCTGGGCGCGCTCGAGGTCGCCCTCCGAAACGCCGAGATCGTCGGCGAGTCGATCGGGGAAGAGAGTGCTTAGGAGGCCGACGGACTCGACGGCGGGGCCCTCGGTCAGCAGGAGTCGGTCGCCGACGCGGGCGCCGTCGGGGCGGACGAGGTCGTCGGGATCGCCGACGCCAATGGCGGTCGCCGCGCCGACCCAGGGATAGGCGGAATCGGAGTAGCGGGCGGTGTGGCCCGTCACGATGGCGACGCCGAGGTCGAGACACTCCTCGTGCATCGTCGACTGGATCGTCGCGAACGCCTCGTCGGTCACCTCCGGGGGGAGGGTGAAACAGAGCGAGAGGTGCGACGGGGGAATCCCGCTGACGGCGACGTCGGCGAGCACGAGGTCGAGGGCGAACCTGGCGGCGCGCTCGAGGCCCAGCGGCGGGAGGATCGAGAGCGGATCGGTCGCCGTCACGACGGTGCGGTCGCCGACCTCGAAGACGCCGAAGTCGACGCCGGCGCGGGGGCCGAGACGGACGTCGTCGCGGTCCGCGCCGAGGTTCGACGCGACGTGCCGGTCGAACGTGGTCGGATCGATCTTTCCGAGGTGACTCACGGGTAGCAGTCATCGGTCCCGCGGAGACCTTCAGCGTACTGATTCGTTCCGGGCGAGCCTGTTCTCGCCCCTCAGTTTCCCGCTCGAGAACGAGGTGGCACGCACCGGGTCGCCGACGCCGACCCACGGAACGGGCGTCCTGCTCGCGACGCAGATCGAAACCGAAGACGGAGCCCGAGGCGCGATCAGGCCGACTGCTGGGTCGGCTTCGGAGCGGTCTCGACCGTGACGGTGAGCACGCCGTTGTTGTAGATCGCCTCGCGCTCGCCGTCGAAGACGTGGGTGTCGGTGGGCGGTGAGACGACCCGTTCGAAGACGTCGTCGTCGTGGTCGAAGGAGATGCGCACGACGTTCGGGCCGACCGAGACCGTCACGTCGTCGGCCCCGACGGGGGAGACGTCGAGGACGATCGAGAGCGTTTCGACGGCGGAGTCGTACGAGAGTTGCGTGGGGATCGACTGCGGTTCGGAGCGGCTGGAGGAGGGCATTCCGTAGGAGCGGGTCGCACCGATTCCGGAAAGCGTTCGGCCTGTACGGGTGAACGAGTTATGCCGGGAACGGCGTGCTCGAACCGGGCGAGGTGCCCGCGACGAGTGGGCTTTTTCACCGCGCCCGCCCAACGCGGGACGATGACCGCACGCTGGGGCGAACTGTTCGACCGGGCCGAGGCGTACGACGTGTCGCTCGAGACGATCCGTCGGGAACTCGAGACCGTCGCGGGCGACGACGCTCGAGGGGACGACGAGTCCGGAGGTGACGAGTCCGGGGGTGACGAGTCCGGGGGTACCGAGACCGGGGGTGTCGACGGTGTCTGAGCCCGACCGCTCTCAGCGACGGGGTGAACGCGACCGCCCGAACCCGGCTCACGTGGTCGCCGACGCCGACGTCCTCGTCGCGGACCTGCTCGTCGGTGGCGACGCCCGCGAGGCGCTCGACCACGTCCGGCGCCACTCGTGGGTCGACCTCGTCGCGAGCGATCCGCTGCTCGAGCGAACCGAAACCCTCGTCGCGAGGCTCGCCGATCCCGACCTCGCGGCCGACCACTGCGAGCGACTCGAGGACGAGCGCGTCCGCGTCGAACACCCCGAGGGGGACCACCCCGCGCTGGCGTCGGCCTATCGGGGGAACGCGGCGCACCTGCTCACGTACGACGAGGCGCTCGGGTCTGCCCAGGCGGGACTGTCGCTGCAGGCCCGCGTCTCGGTGAGCGTCCGCCCGCCGGACGCCTTCGCCCGGCTGTTCGATCCCGAGAGCCTCTACGAGGCGCTCGCGGCGGACGCGGAGAACGGAGGCGAGGGCGGGGCGTACCCCGGACCCGATCGGGACCCTCGAGCGTGAACGCAACCCGTATCGTAACCGCTCGATCTCAATCGTTCTGCTCGGCGTACCACTCCGCGAACTTCGCGAGCGCCCGGCCGCGGTGTGAGATGGCGTTTTTCTCCTCGGTGCTCATCTCGGCCATCGTCGTCCCGTTGTACTCGAAGATCGGGTCGTAGCCGAACCCGCCCTCGCCCCGCGGCGCGACGAGCGTCCCGGCGACCGATCCCTCGAACGTCTCGGTCCCCTCCTCGTCGGCGTAGGCGAGCACCGTCCGGAAGTGCGCCCGGCGGTTCTCCTCCCCGCTGGCAAGCCGCCAGAGGCGCTCGACGCCGACCGTGTCCTCGACGTAGGCCGAGTACGGCCCCGGGAAGCCCCCGAGCGCGTCCACGAACAGCCCCGCGTCGTCCACGAGGACCGGTTCGTCCCCGCCCAGCCCCTCGAACGCCTCGCGCGCGCCCACGGCGGCGATCTCCTCGAGCGAGTCGCTCTGGATTTCGGTGTAATCGTAGGTCACCTGCTCGACCGGTTCGATCCCCTCTAGCGAGGCCCGCGCCTCCCTGACTTTGCCCTCGTTGCTCGTCACGAACTGGATGGCCATGGCTCGTTCTCGTTCGAGGGGGCGTCCGGCGGCGGTAAATTCCCGTCGGTGTTGCCTTGAGCGGCGTAGAAGATACCTCCATTCGGCATCCCACCAGACGATAACACCACGAAAGCCCCTGGCGCGCTCGGCTGTTCTGGCTCGCTGTCGTTCGAGAGAGCTTCGCTCTCTCGTGATGACGAAAGACGCGTAGCGTCTTTCGAACCACGCTCCTCGCTCGCTCTGCTCGCTGTGGTGCTTGCTTCGCCGGAACGGCCGAGCGCACCAGCCCCTTTCATTTCCACCCGTGTCGGCTGTCCGTACGGCCACCGCGGGTGGGAATGAAAGGGGCTGGCGGCATCCGGGAAGATGGGCGAAGTAAGCACGTGACCGTTAGGGAACGCGCGCAGCGAGCCTCTCGACTGGATGCCGCCAGGGGCTTTCGTGGTGATACTCGTTCGGTAAGCGAACTCGAGACCGTATTCGACCAGTTCCGGGCGTGAACCTGTGTTGCTCGAATCCAGCCGCAACGATGAACCGCGTCCGAGCGCCACTTCCGGAACGGATACGCTTTATCCGCCGGCACTCGAGAGGGTGGATAGATAGCAGATGAGCGACCGGCCCCGCATCCTCCTCACCAACGACGACGGCATCGACGCCCCCGGGATCCGCGCGCTGTACGACAGCCTCTCCGAGATCGGGGAGGTGCGCGTGCTGGCCCCCGCGGAGAACCAGAGCGCGGTGGGGCGCTCGCTCACCTACGGGCGGACGGCCAACGACCGGGGTGACATCTCGCTCGGGTTCGCGGACGAGGCGTTCGCCGTGCCCGTGCCCCACGAGGAGCACGAACTGGGCTACGCCATCGACGGCACCCCATGCGACTGCGTCATCGTCGGCCTCCACGCCTTCGACCCCGCGCCGGACGTCGTCGTCTCGGGCTGCAATCCGGGCGCGAACCTCGGCGCGTACGTCCTCTCCCGATCCGGCACCGCGAGCGCCGCGATGGAAGCCGCCTTCCTCGGCACCCCCGCCGTGGCCGTCTCGATGGACAAACTGGGCTACCGGGGGGAGCTCACCGTCGACTCGTTCGAGGAACCCGCGACGCTCGCCGCCGACCTCCTCGAGTACGCGATCGATCGCGACGTCTTCTCGAGCGTCGATTATCTGAACGTCAACGCACCCCGTCCGGACGTTGCGGCCGAGGGGCTCGAGCTCACGCGCCCCTCCGAGGTCTACGAGATGGACGCCAACTTCGAGAACGGCGCGTTCAGCCTCCACAACCGCCTCTGGGAGCAGATGGCGGGCGACTCGATCCCCGACGAACCGGGCACCGACCGCCGGGCGATCAAGGAGGGCCGGATCAGCCTCTCGCCGCTCGAGGCGCCCTACCGACCGACGAGCCACGAGGCGCTCGAGCGCTTCGTCGATGAGTACGACGGAGCCGTCGACCGATACTAACGGCGCCGCCGATTGATGCCGACGGAGCCGTCTACCAATGCCGACGGAGCCGCCACCCGATACCGCCGAACGACCGGTTCTCGACCCATCTGACCCCCGATTTCATACTCGAGGAGGACGTATCTCGTCCCGTGAAAACGGGCCACCGATTTGCGATCGCGGGCGGGTTCGTCGTCCTCTCCGCCGTCGTGAGCGCCCTCGCTGCACCGGAACTGCCCGATCGGATCGTCACGCACTGGAACGCCGCTGGCGAGCCAGACGGGACCATGGCGAAGGGGCCGGCGCTCGTCCTGTTGCCCGGTCTCTCGGCCCTGTCGCTGGCGCTCTTCGCCGTTCTCCCGCGAATCGATCCCCTCGGGGAGAACGTCGCGGCGTTTCGCCCGTCCTACGACTGGTTCGTCGTGATCGTCGCCGCGTTCTTCGCGCTCCTCCACGGCGGCATCGTCGCGTTCAACCTCGGCTACGAGGTCGACGTCACCCTCCTCGTCGTCGGCTCGCTCGCCGTCCTGTTCTACTCTCTCGGAATCCTGCTCGAGCGGGCGGAACCGAACTGGTTCGTCGGCATTCGGACCCCGTGGACGCTCAGCGACGAGGCGGTCTGGAACCGAACCCACCGACTCGGCGCTCGACTGTTCAAACTCACCGCCCTGCTCGCGGCGCTCGGACTCTTCGTACCCGACTACGCCGTCTATTTCGTCCTCGTCCCCGTTCTGGCGACCGCCGTCGTCACGCTCGCCTACTCCTACTACCTCTACGAGCGCCTCGAGCGCGGCGGTGAACCGGCCGGCGACTCGGATTCGGTCGGCTAGCGGCGGTTCGGAGACCGGCGCGGCGGCTCGCCCCAGCTCGAGTCGTGAGAAGCGGATCGCAGTCAGTCGTCGCCGTCGTCGTCGACGATGACCTCGACCGGTTCGTCGTCGGACCGCTCCGCCTGGTCGGCCTTGCTCCGCTCCTGCTGCCAGAGCAGGCCGCCGGCGACTGCGACGACGATCCACGAGCGCCAGTTGGCGAGGTTCAACGTGTAGCCGACGCCGAAGGGTTTCTCGACGAGCATGCCCTCGCCCGGCTGCCAGTACGCCGAGAGCATTCGGCCCAGACTCGGTCGTTCGAAGTTGTACGGCACTCCGAGAATCTCTCCGGATGTCGGCTTTTCTGCCATGCGTGACCGTACGGTCCCCCGTACTAAGAGTATTGTGTGCTCGAGTCGCTCGCAGAGAGTGCTCGCTTCGTTGTCGATCGGCCGCCTCGAGTCCTCGGCCCGGGAGGGGCCCTCCGTCGATTCCGCCGGCCGACGGGCGACTAGCCGTTCACCGGCGGTCCGAACGCCGGCCGGCACCGGGGACGCGATCAGCCGTCGAACAGCGCGTCGACCAGTTTCGCCTGGCCCCGCTGGATGTGTTCCGCCGCGGTCGCCGTAGCGCACTCGAGTTCGCGGGCGACGTCCTCGGTCGTCGCCGCCCGCGGCACGTCGTAGTAGCCGAGCGCGAGCGCCGTCTCGATCGCCTCCCGCTGGCGCTCGGTGAGTCGTCCGATCGCGCCCTCGGTGGCGACCGCCTCTCCCCCGACCGCCTCGATCGTCACCCCGACGCCTTCTGGGACGCCGCCGACGGCGGCCTGGATGTCCGCGTCGGTCCCGACGATGGTGAAGGTGTTCGTGCCGTCGGCGTTGCACTCGATCGGCGGGACGGTCATCAGACTGCCCCGCGTGAAGTTCTCGAACAGCGACCTGGCGGCCGCGGAGACGGTCCCCTCGAAAAAGCAGTGACACTCCCGGTCGGTGATCGGGAGGAACTCGGAGGCGCGGACGTTCTCGCGCCCCTCGAGTTCGCCCTCGAACCGCCGGTAGTCCCCACGGATCCGCAGCAGGAACGCCGTCGGCGGGGTAGCGACGTTCCAGTTCAGAATGTGCACTCGCTCGAGGTACGACGCGCCGCCGGCGAGCAGCCTGTAGATCGGCGGGGCGTAGTCGCCGGCGGGGGCGAGGGTGATGCGGACGCGCTTCATCGGTCGCGTGCGGTGCGTACGGTCGACCGGATATTATAAACCGGGGCGAAATATTCGCCGGAAACGGTTCCTCTCGCTCCCCCGTGGAACCACGCATGCGGCGAAACGTCGGCGGTTACGATCGAATCGTTCGCGGCGTGGCGGGCACCTGGCTCCTCGCCGTCGGAATCGCGGCGTACCTGGACGGACAGCGCGAGCGGGCGGCCGTCGGCGTGATCGCCGGGTCCGGACTCCTGTTCAACGCGATATTCCGCTTTTGTGGCGGGAACCTGCTGCTCGGGATCGACACGACCGACGGCGGGCCTGACTCGGACTCCTGTCGCGTCGAGTAGCGAGAGGTCGGGTGCGCGGGGAAGCGGACTGCGGCCAGCGACTCGCGGCGATCAGGCCTCGTCGGTAACGTACCGACCTCGCCCCTCCACGTCCTCGAGCCGTCGCAGGACGCGCTCCTCGCCGACCTCGCGGTACCCCTCGCGGAACGCCTCGCGCAGCGGGTCGGGATCCGCGGCCGTCCCGACGAGGCTCTGGTCGAAGACGTGCAGGTCCACCGCGTAGTCCTCGACGTGGTCGGTGTGGTAGCCGAGGCCGAAGTCGATGAGGTAGGTGCGCTCCGGGTCCCGCTCGCGGACGTCGTCCGCTCGCTCGTTCCGGGACGCAACGCGTCCCGCACACTCGACCCGCACGTTCCGCGTCGTCGGGTCCCCGTGGACGAACCCCGCTCGGTGGAGCCGCGCGAGGTGGCGCCCCACGTCCCGAACCCGATCCGGAGTCAGCGCCCCCCGAAGTTCGGACTCGCCGACGTACTCGAGTTCGAGGCGCGCTTCCGTCGAGTCCACGTCCGAGAGCACCGGCGTCGGAACGCCCTCGCGCCGGGCGAGGCTCGTCAGGCGCGCCTCGAGCGTCGTCCGCTCCCGGCGAAGTCGCTCGTCCAGTTCGGGGTGCCGGTAGCGCTTCGGTTGGCGGCGCTTGGTGACGCGGCCGCGTTCGGGCTCGAGGTCGACCAGCGCTTCCGCGCCGCGGATCTCGTCCTCGTCGGCTCGAGCGATCTTCGGGTCGTCGCCGCTCGCGGGTCGGTTCCCTCCCCGCTCGCCGTTCCGAGGCGCGACGCGCCTCGCCCTCCACGAAACGGGGACCTGATCCGGCCTGAAGTCCGGGTTCACCCGCGACTCCTCGAGCGCGAGCGTGTCGCCCGTGCGGTACATCTTCGCGCCGAGGACGGCGATCATGCCGGCGTTGTCCCGCAGGAAGCGGGGGTCCGGCGCGTGGAACTGCGCCCCTCGAGCCTCGCACATCTCCGCCAGCATCTCGCGCAGGCGGGCGTTCTGGCCGACGCCGCCGCCGAGGACGAGTTCGTCGCTGCCGGTCAGCGAAAGGGCCCGCTCGGACACCTCGGTGAGCATCCCGAAGACGTTCTCCTGGAGGGAGTAACAGACGTCCTCGACGGGCACGCCGTCGTCGTAGGCCTGCTTCGCCGCGGACATGATCCCCGAGAAGGAGAAGTCCATCCCCTTGACGACGTAGGGGAGGTCGACGTACTCGCCGTCTTTCGCGGCCTCCTCCACCTTCGGCCCGCCGGGGTGGGACCAGCCGACGTGGCGGGTGAACTTGTCGATGGCGTTCCCGACGCCGGTGTCCATCGTCTCGCCCAGCACGCGGTAGCGGCCGTTGCGGAACGCCAGCAGGTGGGCGTTCGCGCCGCTGGCGTTCAGACAGACGGGGTTCGAAAAGCCGGAGGTGTGCCGGCCGATCTCGAGGTGGGCCACCATGTGGTTCACGCCGACGAGGGGCACCTCGAGCGACTGGCTCAGCGCCCGGGCTGCCGTTCCGACGACGCGCAGGCACGGGCCCAGTCCGGGACCGCGGGAGAAGGCGACGGCGTCGACCGGCGGTTCGTCCGGACTCCCACCCGCTTCGCGGTGGCGTTCACGGGCGACCTCGAGGGCGGTTCCGACGACGCGGGGGATCGCGTCGTGCATGTGCTCGGCGGCCTCGCGGGGGTGGATGCCGCCGCTGTCCGGCTGGTAGGCGTCGGTCTCGATGAAGACCGCCTCCGCGTCACCGGGGGCGCCGGACGCCGCCTCGAGCGCCGAGTCGTACACCGCGGCGCTTGCAGCCCAGGCGGTCCCCTCGATGCCGAGGATTCGAACGTCGTCCGCACCCTCCTCGATCCCGGCGCCCCCGCTGTCCTCGCGTCGGGGCCGCTCACCTGCGTCGGTTTCGTCGCTCTCGGTCACGGGATCTACCGGGGTGAAAAACCGCGTCGGTCGGCAGAACGATTCGGGGACGTCGGGGGTCGCATTCCCCGGTCAGTCCCACTCGGTGTACCCGCACTTCCCGCAGTGCTTGCGGTCGCTGTGCTCGGCGAGGTAGGCGTCGCCGCAGCGGGGACACAGGTCGTGGTCGGTCGTGCCGTCGTCGTCGTAGAGCTCGTAGCGCGCCATGGGATCAGGCCTCCTCCGCTTCCGCGTCGCCGCCTTCCTCGGCGTCCGCGACGATCTTGTTTCGCTCGAGCATGTGGTCCTGCTCGACGTCCCGAGCGTCGTCGGCCGTTTCGTAGACCTTCGCGTGACCGACGGTCTTGCGCATCCCGAACTTCGTGTCGAGCTTGCGGATGACGACCTCGTCGGCGTCCTTGTTCAGCTTCGCCGCGAGGCTGTCGCGAACCTGCAGGCGAGAGGGGGTCGCCTCGTCGTGGGTCAACTCGAAGGTGACGTCCGTCCTGTGCAACATGGGGTTCTCCTCTTCGGAGATGATGTCGACGTCCATGATATCACTCAGTTACACTACTATCCCCGTGTAGCGCCTAAAAGGATTTCGAAGCACCCCCTCACCCGCGGAACCCCGTCGAAACCGGTCCGGGAGACCGACGCGGGATCGATCGGGAACGCGACGGCCTCGACGGACGACTCGAGGCGCGAGCGGACGGAAAACCATATGTGACCGGACGGTAATATCCGATCCGATGACGTACGACGCGGTCCTGTTCGACTTCGACGGCGTGATCGTCGAGACGCCGTCGCCCAGCGCGCTGTACGAGGCCCTCTCGCGCGCCTGCGACGCGTTCGGCGGGGCGGCGCCGACGGGGGAGACGGTGCGCGCCGTGATCGCCGGCGACTTCGACGGCATCGCCGCGCGCTGTCGGCGCCTCGGCGTCGATACCGACGACTTCTGCGCCGCGGCCGCCCGCGAGATGGTCCGGACGCAACTCGAGGAGGTCGAGCGCGGACTGCGCTCGGCGTACGACGACGTCTCGGCGATCCGCTCGCTCGAGGCGGCTCGCGGAATCGTCAGCGACAATCACCCGGCGGTCGTCACCTCGCTGCTCGGCCGGTTCGGCGTCGACTCGCTGTTCGAGACCGTCTACGGCTGTCCGCTCACCCCGGAGGGACTCGAGCGGCGCAAGCCGAGCCCCGCGAACATCGAGGCGGCGATGGCCGACCTCGACGCCGAGTCGGCGCTCTACGTCGGCGACCGCGCCGTCGACGTGCGGGCGGCCGACAACGCGGGTATCGACTCGGCCTTCCTCGAGCGGGAGGGGTGCGAGGAGGTGCGTGCGGCGACCTACCGGGTGACCTCCCTCCGCGAGCTGCCGGCGATCGTCGGCTGAGCGTATCGGTTCACCGCCGTCGGACCGCCACGAGTCCGTGGGGAACCGCCGACTCGAGCGCGTCGTCCGCAACTCCCTCGAGTTCGAGGCGCGCCCACGAGTCCCCGAAGTCGGTCGTGACGAAGAGCCCGCGGTTCGTGACGCCGTAGACGACGCCCGGTTCGCCGGTCGTCGCGAACGTGGCCCGGACGACGCCCTCGCCCGTCGGGAACCCGTTCCCGTCGAGTCGGTCCCACGACGCGTCGGGAGCGCCGACGCGCCGGTAGACGTACGACTCCGCGCGGGCGGGTCGGTGGGCGCTCGAGGCGCCGCGCGCGCTCGAGACGATGATCGCGTCCGGATCGCCCGGGTCGGGGACGACGGACCAGCAGTAAGTGTGCTCGAGGCCCGCCTGGGGCCGGCGCCAGGTCTCGCCGCCGTCGTCGCTCTCGGCGTAGCCGTCGCCGGCCGCGGCGTAGACGCGCCCCTCCCGGTCGGGGTGGGTGGCCAGGCTGTGGTTGTCCAGCCGCGAGCCCTCGGGGCGGTCGCGCCACGTCGCGCCGCCGTCCGCCGAGAGAACGAACGCGCCGGCCTCGATGCCGACGTAGAGGCGCTCGGGATCGAACGGGTCGACCTCGAGCCAGCGGACGTGGTGGGTGTCGGGCCGTGGCGGGAAGTACCACTCGTCGGCCGAGGGGAGGTCGGTGAGACCCTCGAGGTGCGCCCACGAGTCGCCCCCGTCGGTCGACCGGTAGACGCGGCTGGGTTCGGTCCCGGCGTAGACGACGTCCGGATCGTGCGGGCTGACGGTGAGCGACATCACGTCGTCGCTCACGAACGGGGTCTCGAGGCGCTCCCAGGAGCCCGGATCACCCCCGGATTCGCTCCGGACGAGCCCCTCCCCGAACGTGCCGGCGAAGAGCCGATCGGGTGCGTCGGGCGAGGCGGCGAGACGCCGGAACCGATCCGCCGCGGTTCCTCCCCCATCGGTTCCACTCGCTGCCCCCTCGAGCGCCGTCCTCGCCGTCCAGTCGGCCGGATCGTCGGGGGTGCCGGTGCAGACGAGTAAGCGGTCGTCCGCGGCGGTCGCGACGGTCGTCGGCGTCATATCGTGCGGTACGGGGGGCGCACGGAAACGGTCTCGGGAACCGATCGAGCGACGCGACAGTCGGAACGGCCGGACGCTTTATACCGGCCGTCTTCATAGTCTCCCGTACTTATGGGAGGGGCGTCGTTCGGAACCCGGATCTATCGATGGGTTCGCGAGCGCGCCGTGACGATCGTCGGGGTCGGATTTCTCGCCCTCGCTGCCGCGTACGCGGGAACGTACGGGTCGGTATCGGAGGGAACCTTCGCGCAGGTCGCCCTCGAGGCGGTCCTGCCGGTGCTGGTGGGCGCGTCGTTGATCGCGTACGGGCGGGTCGTCTGTCGCGGCGAGACCGGCGTCGAACGGGGGGCGATCGTAGCCGTCTGTTCGGTGGCGAACTCCGCGGTAATCGCGACGCTCAGCTTCTGGATCGTCTACCTGCACGTGCTCAGGACGGGAAGCCCGACCGGCATCACGCTGGCCGTGTTGAACGCGATGAGCGTCGGGGGGATCTTCGGCGCCGGCGTCGGGCACATTTACGTCGACCTCACGAGGCACCACCGCGAGAACGAGCGACTCTCGTACGCCGTCGACGCCTCGATGGACGGCATCGCGATCATCGACGCCGAAGACGGACCGATCCCCGCCGACGGTGGCGTCGGTGCGGCCGCCGAGGGCGAACGCGCCGACGACGCCGAGATCGACACTCGCCACGCCTACGTCAACGACGCCTACGCCTCCCTCTACGGCGCACCGGAGCGTTCGACCCTCGAGGGGTACGACTGGAAGCGGCTCTACACCAACGCCGCTCGGTCCCGGATCGAGCGCGAGGTGATTCCGGCGCTCGAGGAGTCGAACTACTGGCGCGGGACGCTGACGGGGAAGCGACTCGACGGGACGACGTTCCCCCAGGACGTGACGGTGACCGGCCTCGAGGACGGCTACGTCGTGGTCGTCCGCGACGTCTCCCGCCAGCGCGACCGCGAACAGCAGATCCAGGTGTTGAACCGCGTCCTCCGCCACAACCTCCGGAACACGTTCACGGTCATCAGCGGCCACGCGAACCTGATCGGCGACCGGGACGAGGAGCTCCGAGAGGCCCACGTCGACCCCATCCTCGAGGAGATCGACGACCTGCTCGCGACCGCCGACAAGGCCCGCGGCGTCGAACGGACGCTGGAACGCCGCGAGACCGCGGAGACGCTCGAGGCCTCGGAGGTCATCCGAACGGTCGTCGATCGGGCGAAGGCGGCGTACCCGGACGTACAGATCAACACGTGGGTCGAGGAGTCGGACGCGTTGATCGTCGACGGGAGCGTCGTGGACGCGCTGAACGAACTCGTCGACAACGCGGTCGAACACGGCGGGGCGGATCGGAACCCGGACGGCGGTGAGCCGACCCCCGATCACGGAATCGATCCCGAAACCGGTCTCGACGCCGATTTCGGAAACGCGCCGTACACCGACGGGAGCGGTACCGGCCTGACCGTCGACCTCACGGCCCGGACGGTCGCGTACGACGGCGGCCGTCGCCTCGAGTTCTCCGTGGCCGACGACGGCCGGGGAATCCCCGAGGCGGAACGCCGGGCGGTCCTCGAGGGCGAGGAGACGCCCCTCGACCACGGCTCCGGACTCGGGCTGTGGCTGGTCAACTGGATCGTCCAGAACGCCGACGGCGACCTCCGATTCGCCGACCGCCCGGGCGGCGGAACGATCGTCACGCTCTCGTTCCCCTGCGATCGCGAGCGACGGGCCGATCGCAGGGATTCGATCGTCACCTGAACTCGACTGGAAGTGGTTCGCTCCGCCGCGACAGCCGACGATGCGACCGACTCGAGCGAGCCGTCGCTCCTCGGGGCGGTACTCGACCGAGAACTCCGCTCACCCCGTCCCGGGGGCCGGCGCCGGATCCTCCCCGTCGGGGTCTCCGCTCGAGACGAGCGAGGAGACGAGTCGGCTCTCGGCCCGGCGGAGGTGCTGTCCGACGGCGCCGGCCGAACAGCCCAGTTGCGCGGCGATGTCCTCGTAGGTGACCCGCCTCGGCTCGTCGTAGTAGCCCCGCTCGACGGCGATACGCAACACCTCCCGCTGCCTGGGGGTGAGGTCGGTGAACGGCTGTCGCTGGGTGGGATCGTACGTGCCGAGCCCCTCGATTTCGACGCCGGCGAGTTCCCGCACGTCGGCGACCAGCGACCGCAACTCGTCCTCGCATCCGATCGCGGAGATGCGCAGGCGGCGGTTCTTCGAATTGACGTACTCGTGCGGGTAGTCGAACACCACGGCGTGACGACGGTGTACCTCGAGCAGCCGTCGGGTCGCGTCCGGCGGCCGGTAGTGGGTCTGCAGAACCAGCCGATCGCCGGCGGTCGTAAGCTGGTAGTCGAGGAGTTGCGGTCCGGCGCCCTCCAGACACCGTCGGAGGGCGGATCGCGATCCCTCGAGCGCGAGTTGGGCGACGACCGTTCCGTCGCCGAGCAGATCGATGTCGCGGATCGCCTCGATCCTGACCCCGTTCTCGTGTAACATGCGCTCACCCGGGCTGAAGTGCCCGACATCGGGGGTGAGAACGTATGTTACAAATCGCATGAGACTACATAGAACTCGGGCGTAAATAATTATTATGTTATTGGTATAGGACAGTTATAATTATATGGCTGATAATTTTCATTGGAGATGTCCGGAGAGTGACGGGTGCGAAGCGAGTTCGTCTGGCGGAAACCGACGAAACCCGGACGGGGTTGTGACGAGGGTTCAGTCGCCGGGCGAAGCGGTCATCGGCTCGACGCGTTCGCCGCGCGGTCCCTCGAGGTCGACGGCGGGCAGGAGGTCGCGCAGGTACCGTCCGGTGTGGGATTCCTCGAGTCGGGCCACGTCCTCGGGGGTACCGGTGGCGACGACCTCGCCGCCGTCCTCGCCGCCCTCGGGGCCGAGGTCGATGACGTAGTCGGCGTTCTTCACGAGGTCGAGTTCGTGTTCGATGACGGCGACGGTGTTCCCGTTGTCGGTCAGTCGGTGGAGGACCTCGATGAGTTTTCGCTCGTCCTCGCTGTGGAGGCCGGTCGTCGGCTCGTCGAGCAGGTAGAGCGTGTCTCCGGTGTCCTTCTTCCCCAGCTCCTCGGCAAGCTTGATCCGCTGGGCCTCGCCGCCGGAGAGCGTGGTGGAGGGCTGGCCGAGGGTCATGTAGTCCAGCCCGACGTCCTTGAGGAGTTTGAGCCGGCGGCGGATCTGGGAGTTCGACTCGAAGAACTCGTAGGCCTCCTCGACCTCCATCTCGAGGACGTCGGCGATCGTCTTGCCCTTGTAGGTGACGTCGAGGGTGGCGTCGTTGTACCGCTTGCCGTCGCACTCGTCGCAGGGGACGTAGACGTCGGAGAGGAAGTTCATCTCGATCTTGACGGTCCCCTGGCCGCCGCACTCCTCGCAGCGGCCGCCCTTGACGTTGAACGAGAACCGCCCCTTCTCGTACCCGCGCTGCTTCGCGAGCTTCGTCTGGGCGAACAGTTCGCGGACGTGGTCGAAGACGCCGGTGTACGTCGCGGGGTTGGATCGGGGTGTCCGGCCGATGGGCGACTGATCGATCAGCCGGACGGTCTCGATCCGGTCGATCCCCTCGATGGCGTCGTGATCGCCCGGGATAACGCTCGTGTTGTCGTTCATCTCCCGGGCCAGGCCCTTGTACAGCACCTCGTGCATGAGCGTGGACTTGCCGGAGCCCGAGACGCCCGTGATCGCCGTGAAACAGCCGAGCGGAACGTCCACGTCGACGTCCTTCAGGTTGTGCTGGCGGGCGCCGCGGATCGTCAGCGCGCCCTCGGGTTCGCGACGCTCCTCGGGGACCGGGATCCCCTTGCGGCCGGAGAGGTAGTCGCCCGTCAGCGAGTCATCGCAGTCGACGACCTCGTCGAACGATCCGTTGACGACGACCTCGCCGCCGCGCTTGCCCGGACCGGGTCCCATGTCGATGATGTTGTCCGCCCGGCGCATCGTCTCCTCGTCGTGCTCGACGACGATCAGGGTGTTCCCGAGGTCGCGCAGTTCACAGAGCGTGTCGAGCAGGCGGTCGTTGTCCCGCTGGTGGAGCCCGATCGAGGGCTCGTCCAGCACGTAGAGGACGCCGACCAGGCCCGATCCGATCTGGGTCGCCAGCCGGATGCGCTGGCTCTCGCCGCCCGACAGCGTCGACGCCTCCCGGTCGAGCGTGAGGTACTCGAGCCCCACCTCGACCATGAACCCGAGGCGGGCCCGAATCTCCTTCAGGATCTCCTCGGCGATGATCTTCTCGCGCTCGGTGAAGTTCGCCTCGAGCGACTCGAAGTGCGCGAGCGCGTCGCCGATGCTCATCGAGTTGATTTCGGTGATCGACGTGCCGTCGACGAGCACGGCCCGACTGGCGGGCTTCAGGCGGGTGCCGTCGCAGGCCGGACACTCCGTCACGGACATGTACTTCTCGATGTGCTCGCGGGTCGAGTCCGAGTCCGTCTCGAGGTAGCGCCGATCGAGGTTCGGGATCACGCCCTCGAAGCGCTTGCGCTTCCGTCGGGTGCCGTTACGCGTGTGTCGCTCGAACGTCACCCGCTCGCTCGTCCCGTAGAGGAACGCCCGCCGCACGTCCTCGTCGAGCTCCTCGAACGGCGTCGACAGGGAGACGCCGAAGTGGTCCGCCACGGCGTCCAGCCGGGTCTTGTAGTACGACCGGTTGTAGCTCCACGGCTCGAAGACGTGCTTGACCGGCTTCGAGGGGTCCTGGACGACGAGGTCCTCGTCGACCTCCTTCGTCTCGCCGAGTCCCTCACACTCCGGACAGGCCCCGTGCGGGCTGTTGAACGAGAAGCTCCGGGTCTCGATCTCGGGGACGTCGATCCCGCAGTGGGTGCAGGCGAGCTCTTTCGAGAACTCAACGACGAAACGGTCGTCCTCCTCCGTCTCGTCGCCGAGCGCGCCGGTTCGTCGGGCCTCTTCGCCCAGCTCCTCGGCGGCCTCGGCCGGCGGGTCGGGGAGGATGACCTTGAGCACGCCGTCGGCCTCCTCGAGCGCCGTCTCGACGCTGTCGACGATTCGCGGGCGGTCCTCGGGGCCGACCTTCACGCGGTCGACGATCACGTCGATGGTGTGGACGAAGTTCTCGTCCAGGTCGGGTTTCGAGAGCGTGAGGTCGTGTTCCTCGCCGTCGACCTCGACGCGGGCGTAGCCCTCCGAGACGAGTTCGTCGAAGAGGTCCTCGAAGGCGCCCTTCTGGTCGCGGACGACCGGGGCGGCGAGTTTCGCCTTCGTCCCCTCGGGGAGCTCGAGGATGCGCTCGACCATGTTCTGGGCGCTCTGCTCGCCGACTTCGCGGCCGCACTCGGGACAGTGGGGTGTCCCGACGCGGGCGTAGAGGAGGCGGAGGTAGTCGTGGAGTTCGGTGACGGTCCCCACCGTGGAGCGGGGGTTGTTCGCGCCGTTCTTCTGGTCGATGGAGATGGCGGGCGAGAGGCCCTCGACGGTCTCGACCTGCGGCTTGTCCATCTGGCCGAGGAAGTTCCGCGCGTAGGCGGAGAGGCTCTCGATGTACCTGCGCTGACCTTCCGCGTAGATGGTCTCGAAGGCGAGCGACGACTTGCCCGACCCCGAGAGGCCGGTGACGACGGTGAACGACTCGCGGGGGACGGTGACGTCGAGGTCCTTGAGGTTGTGTTCCTGTGCCCCTCGCACCTCGATGTGGTCCTGACTCATGTGTTGGCGGTGACGGGAGATCGATCGATCGCGCTGTTCCGTGGTCGATCCATTGTGAGAGAGACAGTGGCCGGAGGAACTTAACCCGTCTGAATGCGCCACAGAGTGGTTCGTGCTAGCATTCGTTTTCACGCGTCGGTCGAGGGTGGCCTTCGTTCGCAGGAGGACGCCCGACCGTGCTACCCACGCGCGCTGACGGAGTCGCAACGGGCGCCGACGGGCGTCGAGCCGTTACGCGACGGCCACGGAACGCCGCGAATCGCTCCCCGTCCGACGTCCACGCGAACCCGAGAGACACCAAAACACTTCCTTTCGGACCACCAACTGGAGACTATGACGGACACCTCCGGACCCGCGCTGACGGTCGAGGAGTTCGTGGAGTACTGCCGGACGCGGGCTGGACTCCTCTCCGGACACGTCGAGACGATGGGGGCCGAGGCGGACGACCTGCTGGACGAGATCGACGAGGAGATGGCCGAGGTCCGCAGCCGACTCGAGGACCACGCGAAGGGCCTCGAACGCACCGACGGCCCTCCGACGGCGACGGGGCCGAACCCCGACGAGGCGGCCCTCGAGGCGATCGAGGACCTCGAGCGCGACCTCGAGCGGAAGCAGGCGCTCGTCGACGCCACGCAGGCTCGAATGCGCGCGTTCCAGGACCTGGCGTCGCGATACACCGACCTCGCCGAGGAGCTGGCCGAGCGGGTCGACGACGGCCACGACGCGCTGACGCGCGTCCTCGAGTTCGAAGCGGACGCCGACGCACCGGCGTACTTCGAGGAGGAGACGGTGCTCGAGGCCGCCCTCGAGGCGCGGCGGTCCGACGGCGAGTGATCGAGCTGCGTCGGTGACGTCGCGTGATCGACGCGGCCGCTGTGACGCCGTTGATCGACGCTGCGTCGGAGGCGTCGCGTCGACCGGTCGGCGTCTTCCCGGCGGGGAGGAACCGGAGGTGCGCTTATGTCGATCGACGCGTCACGTTCACCCGATGGTGTTCGCCCTGCTAACGTCGATCGGCTCCACGTCCTCGATCACGTTCGACGCCACCGATCCGGCGACGACGGTCGCCCTCGGTCGCCTGCTGGCCTCCCTGACGATGCTCGTCGCCGCGGTCGTCCTCGGGTACTACGCGATCGTCTACGTTCGCGAGGTGATCGCCGTCGACGCCGGCACCGAGCACGCCTACCTGCTCGTCGGCATCGGCGCGGCGATCGTCTACGCCCTCTCGAGGATCGGCTGGTTGCTCCTCGAGATCGACCCGCTCGCCCGCTTCGCAGACGGCGCGGTGCTGTTTTTCATCCTCTTTCTCGCGCTGGGGATCCGCGGGATGTACCACGCGGAAGGCGGCCGCGGCGAGCCGTCGCGATTGCTCCCTACGTGGGTCGATTATCTCGTGATCGGCGTCTTCGTCGCGGCCTGGTGGGGCGCCTTCCTCACCGAGACGACCGCCACCGGACCGGTCGTCGCCGCCGGCTGGATCGTCACCTCCCTGTGGGCGATATGGTACGGCGTCCAGACCGTCCGCGTCCACGAGGGGACGACCCTCGCCGCGCTGACGCGCCACCTGCTCCCGGCGATCGTCTGCCTGACCGCGGTCGTCTTCGTCGACCTCCTCGCGGGCTTCGCCGGCTACGCCTCGCTCGCCGACGCCGCCTGGCTCGTCGGCACGCCGCTCGTCGCCGCGTTCCTGTTCAACACGGCCGTCGCCATCCGCCAACAGGGCGGCGAACTCGAGCGGCTGTACGACTGGACGACCTGGCGCGAGCAGTCGCTCGAGTCGGTCGATCGGTGACGAACCGTCGCTCCGTACGCCCGCCCGCCTACTCCTCGAACACCACGTCAGAAATTTCGAAGCGAGCACCGCCGTCGGTCCCGTCCGCGACGGTCACGGTCCAGCCGTGGGCGTCGGCGATCTCCCCGACGATCGACAGCCCGAAGCCCGTCCCCTCGTCGGACGTGGAGTAGCCGCTCTCGAAGACGCGCTCCCGGACCGCTTCCGGGATCCCGGGACCGGTGTCCTCGACGTAGAATCCCATCCCGTCGGGCAGTTCCCCGACGGTGACGGTCACGGATCCGGACTCGGCGACGCCCTCGGATCGGGATCCGGACTCGGCTGCGCCCGCCTCCGACCCCGTCGAGGCGTGCTCGACAGCGTCCTCGCGAGTACCCGAGCGAGGGCTCGTAGAGCTGTGCTCTACGGCGTTCCGCATCAGGTTCTCGAGCAGCCGCGCGAGGCGCGATTCGTCGGCCCGGACGACGGCGTCCGTCTCGAGGCGCAGGTCCGCGCCGTCGGTCGGGACGTGGGCCCAGCACCGCCTCGTCAGGGACGCGAGGTCGACCGGCTCGCCCTCCCCGACCGGCTCGCCCTCGCGGGCGACCGCCAGGATATCGTCGACGAGCGCTCGCATCCGTTCGTGGGCCCACGAGACGGACTCGAGGTGCTCGAGCGGGTCGCCGACCCGGCGGTCACCCTCGCCGTCGTCCCCGCGACCGCGTTCCCGATCGCTCGCCTCGAGGTCCGCGATCGCCAGCTCGAGGCGGCCCTGCGCGACGTTCAGCGGGTTGCGCAGGTCGTGGCTGACGACGCTCGCGAACGCCTCCAGCCGCTCGTTCTGGCGCTCGAGTTCGCGCTTGCGTCGCTTCCGTTCGGTGACGTCCCGGAGAACGCCGACGGAGCCCCGGAAGCGGCCGTCGTCGGACGGGAGGAGCGCGATGTGGGTCTCGTGGGGGACCCGCTCGCCGTCGTTCGTGATCACGGCCACCTCGTAGGAGAGTCGCTCGACGTCGTCGTCGGTCCACAGCTCCCGGACCACGGCCTCGCCGGTCTCGATGTCCTCGTCGGCGAGCACGAGCGAGACGTGTTCGCCCACCAGCTCCTCGGGTCGGTAGCCGGTGACCGATCGCTCGCCGCGGGTCGGCGGGACGACCGTCGTGAAGTACCCCTCCGCGTCCAGCGAGTACACCTCGTCGGGGATCGTCTTGAGGATCGTCTCGTAGCGTTCCAGCTCTCGTTCGCGCTCCGTGCGTTCGGTGATGTCGCGGACGACGCCGGCGACGCCGCGGTACCGGCCGTCCTCGAGCGGCAGCAGCGAGACGTTGTCCTCACAGCGGACGCGTCGGCCGTCGCTGGTCTCGACGGTGATCTCGTAGGTCACCTGCGACGCGTCGCTCGAGAGCAGCTTCCGAACGCTGTCGGCCCCGCGCTCGACCGAGGCGTCGTCGAGCAGGAAGGAGACGGGGTGGCCGACGATCTCCTCCTTGTCGTACCCGGTCAGGTCGGCGTACGCGTCGTTGACGAACGAGTAGCGCCCCTCCGAGTCGACGGTGTACACGGGGTCGCCGAGGGCCTCGACGATCGTCTCGAACCGTTCGACCGCCCGCTCGCGCGCTCGTTCGTCGGTGACGTCTCGAAAGGTACAGACGAGTTCGCCGTCGTTGGCCGTCGAGAGGGAGTGTTCGGCGAGAAACCGGCTTCCGTCGGCCTTGACGGCGACCGTCTCCCCGTGCCACTCGCCGTCGGCCATCACGGCGGGCACCACCTCCTCGCGGACGACGTCGACCCGGTCGTCCGGGTAGAGCACCTCCCAGTGCTCGCCGACGAGCTCCTCGGGTTCGTAGCCGAACAGCCCCGCGTACGCCCGGTTCACGTAGGTGAATCGCCCGTCGGCGTCGAGGAGGCTGATCCCCTCCTGGGCGGTCTCGATGGCCCGGAGGTGGCGCCGGCGCTGGGCGCGCGCCCGCGCCCGCTCGACGGCGTTCACGATGCTGTTGGCGAGCGCCGTCCACTGTTCGGTCCCGCCCCCCTTCGTGACGTACTCGGTGACGCCCGCCGAGATCGCCCGGCTGGCGATCGCCTCCGACCCCCCGTCCGTGAACAGGATGAACGGCAGGTCCGAATCGATCTCCCGGACGGCCTCGAGGAACGCGAGACCGTCCGTCTCACCGACGTCGCACTCCGAGACGACGCAGTCGACGTCCGCCGTCGACAGCCGCTCGAGTCCGTCGGTCGCGTTCGCGGCGGTGATCGTCTCGATCCGCTCGTCGGCCCGCTCGAGTTCGGCGGCGAAGGACGGATCGTCGTCGACGTAGAGAACTGCGAGTTCGGCGGAGACGGCGGTCCCGGACCGGGACCCGTCCGTAGTTCCCATGCCCGTTTCTGGGTGAAGCGGAGGGATAACGGTTCGGGTGATCGTCCCAGCGGATCGTCATCTACAGCCGGGTTCCGGTCGGTTTTCGGACGAATACGCGTTCGGGAGCGGTGCCTCGCTGATGGCTCGTTGGCGGTCGGGACCGTCGGTGATCCCCTGCCGGTCGTCGGCGACTCGACGCGACGGTTGGATCGAATCCGAGCGAGCGCTGGCTGAAGCGGCGGATCCGCTTCGAGCGGAACGACCGCTGAGACTGGATCTCCCCTCGGATTCGGGTGATCGATCGCGGCACAGGTTCGGTGGGACGCCCCGGAACGGCGCACCCGGTGGACGCGGTCGAACCGTCTCAGAGCTCGCCGCGGAGGACGACGTCCTCGCCGACCGACTCGAGCATGTCCTCCGTGACGCGGTAGTCCTCCTCGTCCGCGCTCTCCCATCCGATCTCCGCCATCACGCTCTCGGCGAGGCTCGGGTTGGGATCGACGTACGCGGTGTCGCCCTCCACCTTCGCGACGATGCCGAATTTCTTCCCCGCAGCGTCGACGACCGTCTTGCCGACCGCGTCGTCGGTCAGTGTCGCAGCCATAGCGGACGTTTGTCCACGGATCGCTTAGCGGTCCGCCCTGCGTTCGAAAGTCGCCGCCGGACGGCGACCTATCGGCGGGCGGGAATCTTGTATCGACGAGAACCCTTAAGCGGGTGGGACCGGCATGAGGGGGTATGACGATCGACACGATTCTCCTCGCCGTCGGCCCCATGGACACCGTACGCGCGGACGACCTCGCCGAGACGGTCCTCGAACTCGCCGAACCGCTCGAGGCGACCGTCGTGATCGGCCACGCGTTCACGCCGGAGGAGTACGAGGAGTTCCGCGAGCAACTCGGCTTCGAAGAGCGCGTCGAGAACGTCGACCCCGACGAGGTCGCCGCGAAGCGACCCCCGGTCGGCGAACTCGAGGAGATCTTCGCCGAGGCGGGCGTCGAGACCGAGATCCGGGGGATCCTCGACGACGTCGACAGCGCCGTCGTCCAGCTCGCCGACGACGTCGACGCCGACCGCCTCGTCATCGCCGGCCAGCGCAGTTCGCCCGCCCAGCGGGCCGTCCTCGGCTCCGTCTCGAAGGAGATCATCCTCAACGCTCCCTGTCCGGTCACCTACTTCCGCGATCTGGACGTCATGGAGTGATCCGCCGACCGCCGCGCCGGCGGCGGGTGAGGCCCCGACGGCCCGCCGCTCGGACCGATTTCCCGCGGGTTCGGACCCACCGCCGGGAGTAAAGTCGCTTGGGCCGTAGCGACTCCCACCGTGTTCGAGACGATTCTCATCCCGACGGACGGAAGCGAGTACGCCGAAACCGCCGCCGAAACCGGACTCGAGTTAGCGCGCAGCCACGACGCGGCCGTTCACGTGCTCTCCGTCGTCGACACCGGCCCGCTCGGAAATCTCCGCCTCCCAGGCGACGTCGGCAGCGCGTCGGAGGTCCTCGAGGAGCGCGCCCGCGAGTTCGTCGCCCGGATCGCGGAGTCCGAGGCGGCCGACGGCCTCGACGTGACGACCGTCGTCCGCTCCGGACCCGCCGAAAACGAGATCCTCGAGTACGCCGAGGAGGTCGACGCCGACGCCATCGTCATCGCCACCCGGGGACGCGGCGGGGTCCACCGCATGGCGGTCGGGAGCGTCACCGACCACCTGATCCGGTTCGGCGACCGACCCGTGTTCGTCGTCGATTGATCGATTCGCGTCCGTCGGCGTGGGACTCAGCTCCGGGAGCCGGGTTGCCAGTCGCGCCTGTTGAGCGACTTCGTCCGTCGACCGATCGACCAGCCGACGAGCGCCAGTCCGACGTAGATCCCCACCCCCGGCAGGACGTACGCTCGGGGGACCGCTTCGGGGGTGAATCCCGCGGAATCGAGGACGAGGGCGAGTAACAGCGAGACCAGAAACAGCGCCACGCCCGCGTCCGCCGTCCGCATGTTCGGGAGCGGACCGGGACTCGAGAGGAGTCTCCCCAGGGCGTAGAAGGTGAGCACGTACGTCAACCAACCCACCAGCACGACGGCGGTCGTCATCTCGACGTTTTCCGGCGCGTACCGCGGGAGGTACCCGAGGTGGACGACGACCGTCGTGGCGAACCCGACGACGAGCGCGAGCGACGGTACGAGCGATGAACGGGTCATGAGATACCTCGACGTTTCCAGCGGACGGACATAAAAACCGATACACACTCCCGTCATTCGGCGACCCATCGTCCCCGCGGCGACTCGGGGTCGACGGCGCGGGCCGATCACCCGCCGCCCAGGGCGATTCGAACGCCCGACGCGGCCGGATCGGCCGACGCCCAGTCGAGCGTCGTCGCGACGAGGAGCGCCGCCGCGACCGCCCGAGCGAGCGTGATCCGAACGCCGAGGACGACTCGAGGTGCGCCGATCCCGGGGGGCGAACCGGATCGAGCGCAGGGATCCGTGCGGTTCCGCGTCGGTCGCGATCGGCCGGCTCGAGGCCGCTCGGGCGGGCGGTCCGCGTCTGGACGCGGCGACTGGAGTCCGTCTGCGATCGACGGTCGCCGGACGAGTTCGTCGGCGACCTCGAGGTCGCACCCGCCGCGAACGGTCACCGTCACGGTCGTCTCTTCACCGGTTGTCGCTCGGAGTGCCGCCGGCGAGTCGGCTGTGTCGTTCGGTTCGAGATCTCCCTCGGTCGCCTCCGATCGACGGTTGCACCGGCGGTCGCCGGTCGGGGAGATCGATTCGGAACGCCTCGTCCGGACGCTGTAGATGAGTTCGATCATGGGCGAGTGCGGGGGCGACGAGCGCGGTGATCGGGCGGGTGCGCCCGCCGCAGTGCGATCGAACGGCCGGCGACCCCTTAGACTCGAGCGTGCGGTTTCCATCAGTTCCGAAATCGGCGACCCGCGGCGCTTCCGTGGCGGCTCACTCGATCGGCCGCAGGTCGGAGCTTCCGCACGAGCAGGTGGGACCGGTGCCGATCAGGTGGACCCGACCGTCGGGAAAGAAGTGTGCGGGACCGGCCGACCCGCAGCCGTCGCAGATCGCGAGCCCCTTCCGAATCTCTTCGTCGGTGGTCATCCGATTGGTCTCCTCACAGCTCTCGTGAATCAATGCTGTTCCTACACACGTGGGTATTCGCCAGCCCGCGTCGGTCCGCCGGGAGCTCGACCCCGTCCAAGGAAAGCACCTATTAGCCGTCCCGAGCGACCACGAAGTAGTGCGTGACTTTCACACACACTCCAGCTACTCGGACGGGACGTTCCTCCCGGGGATGGTTCGAGCCGCCGAGCGGGCCGGACTCGAGGGGATCGGCTTTGCGGACCACTGCACGGTTTCCTCGCGCGAGGCCGCCCGCGAGGCGCGCGCGACCTACGGCTTCGCACTCGACCTGACCTACGAGCGGCGGCGGACGGGGATCGAGGCCGTCCGGGAGGAGACCGACGTGGCGGTCTACGACGCCGTCGAGTTGGATTACCACCCGTCGGACGAACCGGAGATCGACGCCTTCCTCGCGGAGGCCGACTTCGACTACGCCGTCGGAAGCGTCCACGCGGTCGACGGGCGCAACGTCCAGGTCGCCGGATTGTTCGAGGGCGAGTCCGAGAGCGATCTGGACCGACTCGTCGACGAGTACGTCGGCGCGCTCGTCGCCCTGATCGAGTCGGAACTGTTCGAGGTCGCCGCCCACGTCGACCTCGTCGAGCGGACCGAACCGCTACGGGGCCGGGCCACCGACGACCACTACCGCCGGGTCGCGGAGGCGTTCCGAAACTCCCGGACGGTCCCGGAGATCAACGCCGGACGGGCCCTGCACGAACCGGCGATCGTCCATCCCACCGATCGGTTCCTCGAGATCCTGCTGGAGCGCGACGTGTCGATCACCGTCGGCACCGACAGCCACGCTCCCGACGAGGTCGAGGACCGCGTCCAGTTCCTGGAGGCGTTCGTCGACGAACGCGGTATCGATCCGGTCGATCCGACTGCCGACCTCGAGTGATCGATCGGTCGAGGCGGGGAGAGGGACGCCGCAACTCGACGGTCGTGAGCCCCCGGAGCGAGCGTGACGTCGGCCGGCTGACGAAACGACAACCACCGGACGCAACGCCGGTCTGTGACCGGAACGCCGAACCACGCCAGCGGCGTCGATTCGGGGACCCTCGAGCCGCCCCGTGCACTCCTGTCGCACGGCCTGATCCAACGGCGCGGCTGTATTTCATCCACTTCTACCATTATCTCGACAAGAAAGCTTATGCTGGGGTGGTCGGCTTATCGAAGCATGACACGGAACTCAACGGCACAGAACCGGTCCGGTGCGGCGAAAGACGACGAACTTCCCAACCTCGTGACGATCGTCGGTCGCGGCGTTCCTTCTAACTTCGAGGTCTCAGTCTCCGGCGACCTCGAGATGATCGACGCTGATCCGAAGGCCGAGGCGACCGTCGTCAACGGCGGCGTCGCCGAGGGAACGATCGACACCGGCGTCTACCGCTTCCGCTTCTCCGGCGAGATGGCCAACGTTCGCCTCGTCGACTGGAACGGCGTGGCGGCCCCCGACTCGCCCAGCACCCCGAACGTCCACGTGGATTACGGCGTCGCGAACCGATAGGTTTCCCTTCTCCGCGCGGCTTTGCGGTCTTCCCGTCGATCTCCCTCGTATCGACGATTCGACCCCGGGCTCTCGGGGGCCCGTGGGCGTCCGGTTCCCTCGTCCCCGCCGACTGCGATCGATCATCGTCGACTGGGTCTGTCCCCGCCGGGTCTGTCCCCGCCGGGTGTGATCTGTCCCCCGACCAGGATCGGTCACCGACCGGCGGCGGTCGAAACGAACGGACCCCGCCGCGAATCCCCGGTCCGACCGTCGTAGCGGGGCCGACCCCGTCAGTCGACGACCTCCTCGATCTCCTCCTCGAGTCGAACGAGCGATTGCTCGATGTCCGCCACCATTGCGGTCTGTTCCTCGGTCGCGGCCGCGATCTCGGAGACGGAGTCGGAAACGTCCTCGCCGGTCGCGACCATCTCGTCCGTCATGCCGGCGATCTCCTCGGCGCTCGACGCCTGTTCGTCGGTCGCGCTCGCGATCTCGTCGACGCCGTTTGCGACCTCCGTAACCGCCGTCACGATCGACGTCTGATCGTCGACGACGTCCTCGACCCGTTCGGCCGCCTCCGAGATTCGGTCGTTCGCGACCTCGACGCTCTCGACGGTTTCGTCCGCGTTCTCGAGGATCCGCTCGACGAGCGTTTCGATCTCTGCAACCTCGGACTGGGACTGTTCGGCGAGCGATTTCACCTCGTTCGCGACCACCGCAAACCCGGACCCGTCCTCGCCCGCGTGGGCGGCCTCGATCGAGGCGTTCAGCGCCAGCAAGTTCGTCTGGTTCGCGATGTCGTGTATCACGTCGACGATCTCCTCGATTCGGACGATGAGTTCCTGCAGTTCGGTCGTCCTCTCGCCGACCGTCTCGCTCGCGCCCGCGACCCCGTCCATCACCTCGGCGAGTTCCCGGCCGGCATCCAGGGACTGTTCGGCGCGCAGGCGCACCTCGTCGGTTCGGCCGTTGATCTCGTCGGTGCTCGAGGCGACCTCTTCGATCGTCGCGCTGAACGACGACACCTCCGACTGGACCTCGCCCAGTCCGTCCGTCTGTTCGTCGGCGCGTTCGTTGATCCGGTCCGCGTTTTCGGCGACGTTCGACGCGGACGTTCGCAGTTCGCCGACGGCGCTCTCGACTTCCTCGGACATCCGATCCTGCAGGTCGCGGATCGCCGCTCGCTGCTCGACGAGTTCCGTGACCTGAACGAGGACTTCGACGCCGGCGACGACGTTTCCGTCGCCGTCGGGTATCGGAATGGCCATCGCGCGGGCGTGGGTCCGTTCACCGCTCGCGGTCGTGGCCGAGCGGATGTGATCTTCGCGGATCGGAACCCCCCGCCGGATACACGTTTCGACGAGGGTCTCGCTCTCGCCCTCGGTTCCGAACACGTCGTACGCGGCGCGGCCGACGACCTCCTCCTCGGGGTATCCCATCAACTCCTCGACGCTCTCGTTCCACACGGTGATCGTTCCTTCGCTCGACACCACGAACGCCGGTTCCGGGAGCGTACGTACCAGCGATACGAACGTCCCCCGCCAGAACGCCGCGGGGTCCGACTCGTGCTCGGGAACGATCGACTCGTCGAGTTGCGCGTGCTGCGTCGCCATCTGTCGTTCTAGTACTGGATCAGTTAGACACGAGATAGTGTTTCTGGCCGAGAACTCCCGTAACCGCCCTACACGTCCGTTTCGCTGCCGAGAATCCCCATTAGTTAATAATCGTGGATACGTTTCGAGGAGGACTGCGAGCGGTCGGGCTCCGATCGCCGGTCGTCGACCGGACGGTCGCGGCGATCGGTACGATCCCGGTCAGCGCGTGCGCGTGCACGTTGGCCGTCGTTCCGTATGGTTTCACGGTCGTTCCGTACGGTTTCACGGTCGTTCCGTACGGTTTTACGGCCGCGCCAGTAGCACGGACGCGTCGACCGTGCGGATCACGCGGTCGGAGGTGCTGCCGAGGAGGTGCTCTTTGAGTCCCGACCGGCCGCTCGCGCCCATCACGACGAGGTCGACGTCGTTCTCGTCGACGTACGCCGCGATCACGTCGTGCGGGTCGCCTTCCCGAGCGGGGCGTTCGTAGTCGACGCCCACCTCCTCGGCCCGATTCGCGGCGTCGTCGAGCACCTCGTCGGCCTGCTCCTCGAGCGTCTCCGTCACCTGGGGGGCGATCGTCCCCGACGCGCTCGCGGACATCTCCGTCCCCACGTCGACGACGTGGAGGAAGTGAACCGTGGTCGTCCCCCGGTCCGCTATCTCGAGCGCGTGGTCGACCGCGGCGTCGCTCGACTCGCTTCCGTCGGTCGGGACCAGAATGTCGTCGTGCACGGGAAGGAAATCGACGGGGAGACGTAAAAATCGGGGCGAGCAGGTGCACGGCACCGCTCCCCTCGACGCTCGAGGCGTTCAGCGATCGGCCGCCTCGGCGCGCTCGAGGTCGAGCGGGTCCTCGATGTCGCCCAACACCGCCTCGAACAGATCCGTCACGGTGACGAGGCCGACGACGTCGCCGTCTTCGATCACCAGCGCGAGTTCCTGGTTTTCGGTCTGAAACTGGTCGATCGCGTCGCTGATGTCCGTATCGGGCGAGAGCGTCATCGGCGGCGCCGCCAGTTCGGCGAAATCGAGATCGCCCGCGGCCACCGCCTCGCGGCGTTGGAGGAGGCTCGGCGTGTAGACGATTCCGCGGAAGTCCGTCAGGTCGGAGCCGACGAGCGGGTATCGCGCCTGCGGACGCTCTTCCATCCTCCGGAAGTTCTCCTCGGGATCGTCCCCGGTCGACAGCGCGACGATCTCGTCGGGGCCGACCATCACCTCGCGGATCGACCGCTCGCCGATCTCGAACGCGTTCATCACCTCCTCGCGGCGCTCGTCGGGAAGATCGCCCTCCTCGAGGATCGAGCCGAGCTCCTTCCGGAGGTCGGCGCGGGATTCGATGACGTCCTCCTCGGTCTCGAGCCACGCGCCGGTCATCTCGATCCCGAAGAGCCTGAGCGTCCATTTGGCGACGCCGTCGCCGAGCGAGATGATCGGGGAGATGAGCCAGTTGAACCAGTAGAGCGGGGCCGCGCCGTACCGACAGACGAACCGCGAGCGTTCGACGCCGAGGTAGGTCGGCGTCTGCTCCCCGTGGGTCAGGTGGACGAGGTTGATGAGCAGGAACGCGAGGATGCCGGCGCTGCCGATCGCCGCCAGCGCCGTGTCCTCGAACAGCGGCTCGAAGAGCGCGGCCAGCGCCGGTTCGGCGACGATCCCGACCGCGATGCTCGAGGCCGTGATCCCGACCTGGCAGGTGGTGAGGTAGATCTCGAGGTTGTCGGTCATCTCCCACGCCCGCTCGAGCGCCGGATCGCCGTCGATGAACTCCTCCTCGGTGAACTGGCGAGCGCGGGTCAACGCGAACTCGATGGCGACGAAGAACCCGTTCGCGAGTATGAGCAGGACCCCGGCGACGAGCCGGAGGGTAATCTCGAGCGAGTTCACGACCACGCTCTCTCACCTCGAGCGCGTCGATATTCCGCGGGTGATGACCCATCCCGTCTCCGGATCGCCCCGGCGCGCCCCGCCGCCGGAACCGCGTCGCTCGGACTCCGCTCGAGCGACCGACCCGCCGAGCGCGACGGCGTCTCGAGTCTGGGGCGGGATTTCGCGCTCGCTCTCGTCCCCGCGAGAGGCGCGTGTCGCGCCGCGGCGTTCGGCTCGGCGCCGCTCGAGCCGACTGACATCGATCGACCGTACGTTTCGGTCGCGGCCGTAGCAGTTTTGGCTTGCATATGTAGGTGCTCCCACTGAAACGAGGGCGGACGCACTGTCGGTGACCGTCAGCCGACTGCCACAGCGGTTCGCTGGCGTCGTCCCGTCACTCGTTGCGTTCGCCGGTGCGACCCGATTCGAGGTAGCATCGGCTTTCTGACTGTGGTCGTGAATATGCGCCGTGAAACCTATCAATTCTGCGGTCACTCGATCGGTGTTGCCATGAAACGGAGGTGTGAGTTCGGAGCGATCGGCTTCGTTCTGCGGACGACGATCGAAGGTGCGTACAGTGGGATCTCGAGGTCGTGGGCAGCTGCGGCGACGCGACCCTCGTCACGTCCCAGGTGACGGGCGCGATCGGAGCGCTCGAGTCCGCAGCGAGAGAGCGGCAGTGTTCAGTGCAGTACTGCCCTTCGTCTGAAACTGCTTTCCAACGGTAGCGTTGCAATTTCGTACCGAACTCCCCGACTCGCATCGCGTGGCGGGTCTGGGGCGACCGACGGTGAGTCGTGCGGCTCCCGAGCGTCTGCGCTCGGTGGCGATCACGACGACCGCGCTGATCCAGATTACGCCGACGGCGATGCTGCGGGCGAGCGTATCGACGGGTAGAACGCCTCGGTCGCGTTTCGCCAGCCGTGAAACAGCATCGCCAGCACGACGCTCCGCCCGGCCCCGTCGTAGAGTCACCCTCGAGCGGCGTCGCCGCGCGACTGACCGACCACGAGCGCTCCGAAGGCCGGCCCGAACTCCCCGAAGGGGCCGAGTCAAACCGTCCGAAAAGGATTTTAGACGGGTCTCCGAAACCCGGGTTATGAACGCATCAGCCGTGTTCTCGCGGCTCGAGGCACTCAGATACGCGTTCGCGGGTACGATCACGTTCGTACTCGTGTCGCTATCGGTCGGTGGGTTCGTTCCCGTGGGTGGAGTTCTCGCGTTCGATCCGGCCGAGGGAATCGCGATCTCGCTCGCCCTGCTGTCCGGACCGACGGCGGCCCTCGGTGTTGCAGTGGGAGTCGTGGTCACTGCAGCGGTTCGTTCGGCCCTCTCGCTCTGGGTGGTCTTCGAAGCCGCGACCACGTTCTTCCTCGGATACGCTGCGTATCGTTTGTGGTACGTCCTCCCGAATGTGGCGACGGGTGAACGGCCGACCCTCGCGTCTGCGCGCCAGTGGCTCGAATTCGTGACCGTTACCGTGGTGGCTGCGGCGTCGAGTACGGCGATACTCGCCTGGGGCGCTCAGGTGGCTGGACGGACGTCGTTTCACGCTATCGCCATCGAGACGGGAGTTACGCGCGTCCTCTCTTCGCTCGTGGTCGGGGCCGTCCTCGTCCCCGTGTTCACACGGCGATGGGACGTCGACGCACACGCCAAACCCTACCGCTATCGCTCGCCCATCGACGGACGGTCGGGAGCGTTTTTCGGGGCGGTCGTCGTCCCTATCTGGTGGCTCGTCGCTGGAGCGGCGTTGAGTGTCGCCTCCGATATCGGACCGCGTATCCACCCGGCGAGCGTCGCCGGAATCGTCGGAGGACCTCTGTCGCCCGAGACGCTAGCGGCTATCGGCGTGGTGGGTCGGACGGCACAGATCGTCTTCGGGGCGGCCTTATTGGCAATCGTCCTGCGAACGTACGCGTCTTCCGATCCGACGACGAACCGATCGGTGGACGAGGTCGCATCGACCGCGGACGGTGCCGGGGTGAATCAATGAGGCTCACCCGCCGAGATGCCGTGGCCGCTGCGGTCGTCGGAGGTGTGGGAATCGGGCTTCCGGCGGTGTCTATCGCCGAACTGCGCGGTGGTCGAGAGGAGGGGGATGCGGTGGTCGATCCATCGTTCACGGACGGTGATTTGACCACGATGCACCGCCTGGCTGAAGCCATCTATCCGAGCGAGGTAACGGTCACGGTGGGATTCATCGAGGGATACGCCGATCGCCTTCCGGAATCTCGGCGACGAGCGACGCGCGAGTGCGTTCGGTTGCTCGACGATGCGTGTCGTCGCGACGTCGGCGTCGAGTTCGCGTCGGTTTCCCCACCTGCAAAACGCCGGGCGGTGTTGTGCCGCCTCGGAGTTCACGCCGCTCGGTCGAATCCCACGGGAACGGTCGCCGAGCGAATTCGGTACCACCTCGTCAATAGCTTGCTCTACGCGCTGTTCACCTCTCCACGGGGTAGCACGCTCGTCGGCTTCGAGAACCCGATCGGACACCCTGGTGGCTACGAATCACAGACCTCCGCCCCGGAGGACGATGATGACTGACCGATCGGGGGCCGACCGGACGCCTTCGGAACGGGTCGACGTCTGTATCGTCGGCGCCGGGGTTGCCGGGGCGATCGTCGGCTCCGAACTGGCCTCCCGGGGGTACGACGTGGTCTTCCTCGAGGGGGGAGAGCGGTTCGACCCGGCCGATCGGCTGGAGCAGATGGAGCGTGCGATCCGTCCCGAGCACGGGGCAGCCGAGGTGTGGAACATGGGCGGACCGCGCGACCGGTACACGACGTCGGGACCGATGGACGGCTACTCGCTCAACGAGCGCCGCGTGAAGGGCGTGGGTGGGACGACGTTACACTGGCTGGGAAGTACTCCACGACTGCACGAGAAGGATTTCGAGATGCGAACGCGCTACGGCCTCGCTGTGGACTGGCCGATCGGGTACGACGACCTCCGTCCCTACTACGCGGCCGCGGAGTCGGAACTCGGCGTGGCGGGAAGCGACAGCGACTCCACGCCCCCACGCGAGGAACCCTATCCGCTCGAGCCGTTCCCGCCGACGCACTCCGACCGACTCTTCGAGCGCGCGTGCGACCGACTCGAGATATCGATGCGTCGCTGTCCCCAGGCCAGAAACTCCTCACCGTACGACGATCGGAGCGAGTGTCAGGGGTACGGCACGTGCAGTCCGGTGTGTCCGTCGGGTGCGAAGTACAGCGGGGACGTACACGTCCGAAAGGCGGAGGAGGAAGGCGCGCGCGTAATTGATCGGGTCACCGTCGAAAAACTCGAGCACGACGACGCCGGCTCCGAGGTGGAGGCTGCGCGGTACGTCACGCCCGACGGAACGCGTCACCGACAGGAGGCGCGACAGTTCGTCCTGGCCTGTGGCGGCGTCGAGACGCCGCGGTTACTCTTACTCTCGGCCTCGAGTGACCATCCCGACGGCCTGGCCAACTCGAGCGGAGCCGTCGGTCGATACTTCATGGAGCATCCGGGGACGAGGGTGAGCGGGAGACTGGATCGCGAGACGAATCCGGAACCCATCGGCTTCCTGACCAGCACGAGCGAGCACTTCTACGACCACGACGACGCGCCGCCCGGTAGCATCCTCCTCAAATTCAGCAACTCCGGTCCTGCTTCGCCCGTCGAGGCCGCACTGACGGGTGCTGGGTCGCCCGGTGCGGACGACGTCTGGGAATCGGTCGCCGGGGCGAAGTGGGGCGATGCCATGCTGGACGGCATGGACGGGTCGAACCGGACGGTCTGGGTGAGTGCGAACGTCGAGATGCTCCCGCGGGCGGACAACCGAGTATCGCTCGATCGGAACCGGACGGACGCGTTCGGAAATCCGGTTCCGCACGTCTCGTTCGGGCTGGGTGAGTACGGTATCAGAACCGCCGAGCGAGCGATCGACGTTGGCGAGCGAATCCTCGAGGAAGTCGGCGCGACGGTCGCCGGCCGGACCGACCTCGAGAATCCGATATTCCTCTCGCACCACATGGGAACGACGCGGATGGGGACCGACCCCGACGAGAGTGTCGTCGACCCCCGCCTGCGAACCCACGACGTGGACAACTGCTGGATCGTAAGTAGCAGCGTCTTCCCGACCTGTGGGGCAGCGAATCCAACGCTGACCATCGCCGCGCTCGCCTTGCGTGCGGGCGAACACATCGACGAGTCCCTCTAGTACCACTACCGCCGAGTTACCGCGATCGCAGCGGATCGGATCGTCCTCTCCCTGCGACCGCTTCTCGATTGACGACTCACTCGAGGCGACCGTCACGCGGACCACTCCCGATTTCTCGGAGTAATTTTTCGCGTCAGACGCCAGCGTGGCGACTGACGGAGTAGTTCGAAACGTGTCGACAAAGCAGTGGACTCGCCGGGATTGAGCAAACCCGAAGGGTTTGCGATGTTCGGCGAGTCCACGACTGAACGAGCGAAGCGGCGTGAAGGAGTGGACTCGCCGGGATTTGAACCCGGGGCCTCTTCCTTGCGAAGGAAGCGATCTGCCGCTGATCTACGAGCCCTCGAGCATTCGTACTGCCGGTTTCTATTTGAGGCTTGTGTTTCGGCGATCCGGGTGCGACCGTCTCCCACCCGAATCGGCCGCCTCGAGACCGCGAAGCGGTCGGTTCACGCCGTCGACCGGGTCGCCGTCGGACTCGAGCCCACGTGCAGGAGGCGAGCGCGGCCGGCGAGCAGGCCGAGCAGGAAGCCGGTGAAGTGGGCGATCAGCGCCACGCCGGGGGCGGCGGTCATGACGGTCACGAGGGCCGCGAGGCCGAGGAACGCCAGCCAGGCGAGCCACCGGGGCACCTCGACGATCGAGGCCAGCCCCGAGGAGAAGCGGTTGCCGGCGAGCAGGTAGCCCATCAGGGCGAAGACAGCGCCGCTGGCCCCGAGCACACCGACCGCGGGTGCGGAGATGAACGGAAGGGACGCCAGCGCGGCGGGGAGGGCGATCTGGGAGACCCCCGCCAGCGCACCGGTGAGCACGAAGAAGGCGTGGAATCGCAGCCGGGTCGTCGCTCGAGCGACGGGCCAGCCGAACAGGACGAGGGCGACGCTGTTGGAGACGAGGTGTCCCAGGTTCTCGTGGGCGTAGACGCTCGTGACGACGGCCCAGGGGTCGTGGGTGAGCGGCGGCGTCAGGACGAACAGCGACGCGGCCAGCGCGACGTCGAGGATCGCCGCTACCTGCTGGAGGACGAAGACGACGGCGAACAGGGCGAGCGTCTCGAGGATCGGGCTCGAACGCTCCGACCGCGTGGATGCCATGGGCTCACTACGGCCCGACGGTACAAAATTCATCACGTGGCGGCGCTCGCAAAACGGGGCGGGTGTCCGTCCTCGAACCGGGGCTCGACGCGAGGCGTCGAACCGTCGAGGACGTCGACGGAGCGTGTGGCCGGGTGCGCCGCCCGGCGGCGATCCGCGAGGCCGGTGATCGCGAGGCCGGCGATGCGCGAGGCCGGTGATGTGCGACGTTTGCGGTGCTACCCGCTCAGGGGTGGTGAACCGCCAAAAATCGCATTCGAGTAACAGTTCGTCTCGGGTCGGATCGGGCCTCGAGTCAGTCCTCGAGGACGATCTCGATCGAGACGTCGTTCGGCACCTGAATGCGCATGAGCTGTCGGAGTGCGCGTTCGTCGGCGTCCAGGTCGATCAGGCGCTTGTGGACGCGCATCTCCCAGTGCTCCCACGTGGCGGTGCCCTCGCCGTCGGGCGACTTCCGGGTCGGCACCTCGAGGGTCTTCGTCGGCAGCGGGATCGGACCGCTCAGGTTGACGCCGGTGTTGTTGGCGATCTCGCGGACGTCGTCGCAGATGTCGTCCAAGTCCTCGGGACTCGTGCCCGCGAGTCGAACGCGTGCCTGCTGCATCGATTACTTCTCGTGGACCTCGAGTACCTTGCCGGCCGCGATGGTCTGACCCATGTCGCGGATGGCGAAGCTCCCGAGTTCGGGGATTTCGCTGGACGGCTCGATGCTGAGCGGCTTCTGCGGTCGGATGGTGACGATCGCCGCGTCGCCCGACTCGATGAAGTCGGGGTTCTCCTCGGCGACTTCGCCGCTCGAGGGGTCCATCTTCTTGTCGATGGACTCGATCGTACAGGCGACCTGGGCCGTGTGGGCGTGGAAGACCGGCGTGTAGCCCGCGGTGATGACCGAGGGGTGCTGCATGACGACGATCTGAGCCTGGAACGTCTCGGCGACGCTCGGCGGGTCGTCGGCGGGGCCGCAGACGTCACCGCGGCGGATGTCGTCCTTACCGATGCCGCGGACGTTGAACCCGACGTTGTCGCCGGGGCCGGCCTGCGGGACTTCCTCGTGGTGCATCTCGATCGTCTTCACTTCGCCGCCCACGTCGCTGGGCTGGAAGGAGACGTTGTCGCCGGTGTTCATGATACCGGTCTCGACGCGGCCGACCGGGACGGTACCGATACCGGAGATGGTGTAGACGTCCTGGATCGGGAGTCGCAGCGGCGCGTCCGTCGGCGGCTGGGGCTCGGGCAGGTCGTTGAGCGCCTCGAGCAGGGTGCGGCCGTCGTACCACGGCGTGTTGTCGGACTCCTCGGCGATGTTGTCGCCCTCGAACGCCGAGATCGGGATGAACGAGGAGTCGTCGACGCTGAAGTTGACCTGCTTGAGCAGGGCGTTGACCTCGTCGACGACGTCGTCGAACGTGTCCTCGGCGTAGTCGACGACGTCCATCTTGTTGACGCCGACGATGAGTTCGTCGATCCCGAGGGTGCGGGCCAGGAAGACGTGCTCCTGGGTCTGAGGTGCGACACCGTCGTCGGCGGCGACGACGAGGACCGCGTTGTCGGCCTGCGAGGCGCCCGTGATCATGTTCTTGACGAAGTCGCGGTGGCCCGGACAGTCGACGATGGTGAAGTAGTACTCGTCGGTGTCGAACTCCTGGTGGGCGATGTCGATGGTCACACCGCGCTCTCGCTCCTCGGCGAGGTTGTCCATGACGTAGGCGAACTCGAAGCCGCCCTTACCCTTCTCTTCCGCTTCCTGTCGGTGCTGCTCGATGACGTGCTCGGGTACGCTCCCCGTCTCGAAGAGGAGTCGCCCGACCAGCGTGCTCTTGCCGTGGTCGACGTGACCGATGATGGCCAGGTTCTGGTGGGGTTTGTCTTCGCTCATTGTTATAGCTCACGCGCAGAGGCGCTTATATCGGTCTCTTTGTCTCGTTGCGGTTAAAACCATTTCGAAAGCGCGTTCGGGCCGTCCCGCCGCCGTCTTGCGGTTTGTCCAACGTTCACACGGAACTCTATAAATCCGACCATCCGGCGGGGCACCACCCGCCGAATCGCGCCGAACCGCCCGCCGCGTATCGAATCGATCGCTCTGAACGCGTCGATTTCGCCGAAACGACGGGGGATTCGAACCACCGCCACCCTCGAGGGGAACGCGGCTACTATCGATCCAGCGGCGGGAGTCGCCCGACGTCCGAGAGGACCGCCGTCGCCGTCTCGGGGCCGCCGGCGCCGCGGCCGCTCGAGGCCAGCGAACCGGCGTGACGGGTCTCGAGTTCGACGATGTTTCGGGTGCCGGTCACCGCCAGCGCGCTGTTTTCGGGGACGAGTCGGGGGCCGACCCGGACCCCCGCCCGCGTCGCTTCGCCGATGAGGCGGATCGTCCGGCCGTCCTCGGCGGCGAGGTCGAGGGCGCTGCCGGGGATGTTCTGGATGCCCTTGACGGCGGCGTCTTTGAGGGAGAAGCCGCCGTCTGCGAGCACGTTCGCGAGGATGACGAACTTGAGCGCGGCGTCGGTGCCGTCGACGTCGAACGTCGGGTCGGCCTCCGCGACGCCCAGGTCCTGGGCCTCCGCGAGGACGTGCTCGTAGTCGAGCCCCTCCGCGGCCATGCGCGTGAGGATGAAGTTGGCGGTGCCGTTGAGCACGCCGCGGACGGCGGTCACCGCCTCGGGGGTGCAGTCTTCGATCGTCGACAACACCGGAATGGCGCCGCCGACGGTCGCCTCGAACCGGATCGAGCCCGCGCTCTCCGCCTCGAGCGCGCGCAGTTCCTCGTAGCGCTCGGCGACGGGGCCCTTGTTCGCGAGGACGACGTGCCGATCGGCCTCGAGCGCCCGCTTCGCGTGGGAGAAGCCGGGTTCGGCGTCGTCGAGGGTCGTCGGCGTCGCCTCGACGAGGACGTCGTAGTCGCTCTCGAAGGCGGTCGCGGGGTCGGCGCTTCCGACCGGTTCGCCGCCGGCCTTGCGCTCGAGGGCGCCGGCAACGTCGATGCCGTCGTCGTCGACTGCCGCGCCGCTCGAGTCGGCAAGCGCGACGACCTCGTGGCCGTACTCGCCCGCGAGGTCCGCGACGGCGGCGCCGACGGCGCCGGCGCCGAGCACGGCGAGTTTCACGGGGCGTCACCTCCGAGCAGCGGCTCGACGACGGTGAGGTCCTTCTCGGCGCCGACGTCCCGGATCGCCTCGAGGGCGGCCTCCTGCTCGCCGGAGTCGATGGCGAGTCGGAGGCGGGCGCTCGAGACGTCGCCGGTGCCGCGGGGGGCCGCGAGCGAGAGGTCGCGAACGACGGCGTTCGCCTCGCCCTCGACCACCCGGAGCGTCTCCGAGAGGTCGGTTCGCACGAGGTGGCCGACGAGGACGACCGTGATCTCCTCGCCGTAGCGGTCGGCGCCCGCCTGGATGACGTTCACGCCGGCCTCCCGGAGGGCGTCGACGATGCCGTCGAACCGGTCCGGCGGGCACTCGAGGTCGACCTCGACGGGGATGTGTCCCCGGGGCGTGATGTTCCCCCGCTCGTGGTGAATGCTCAGCAGGTTGCCGCCGGCCGCGGAGATCGGCTCGAGCGCGCGAAGCAACTCGCCCGGTTCGTCGACGAGCTCGAGGCGGACGGTGTAAGCGCGTACACCGCCGTCGGTCTCCGGATCGGCGTCGGTAGCCGCCGATTCGTCGCCCTCGGCGGCGGGTCCGTCACCCACCGCCGACACCTCCGGCCTTCGGACGTCCACACGTCATGATCTGTGACTGGGTAATCGGCGCGTATAAGGATATAGGACTTCCCAAAACTGTCCGAGAGTGTCACCGAGCCCCAAACGGCTCGCAAGGGGTCGACGGGCTCGAGACTTGACGGATCCCGCGGCGTTCTCGACCGGGCGGTTCGATAGGCTGAGTCAGAAGTCGGAAGTCGGAAGTCGGAAGTCGGGAGTCGGGAGTCGGGAGTCGGGAGTCGGACGCCAACTCCGATCTCGAGCTCAGAGGTGGTCCTTTCCGGGGTTGGACGATCCCCAGTCGCCGCGACCGCCCTCCGTTCGGTCGATGCCCATGATCGATTCGGCCTGATCGGGCCCGCCGAGCTGGTCGCGGGCGTCGGGGACGCGGACGGTGACCTCCTCGATTTCGGGCCACTGGATCAACTCGGCCTCGATGTTGCCCGTCGTGATATCGCTGACCGAACAGCCCCGACAGCCGCCCCCGAGTTCGATGACGACCTCGCCCGTCTCCGGGTCGGCCTCGCGGACCGCGCTGTTCCCGCCGTGCATCTGGATGATCGGCATCTCCCGGGAGAGCCAGCGCTCGACACGCTCGCGGAGGGACCCCGATTCGCCCTCCTCGCCGGTCGCGTCGGTGTGTGTCATGGTCGCCCTAGGCGCTCGAGCGACGAATACGTTTTGACGCGAAGAAACGTGCAAAAAGTTCATTATCGATTCGCCGATCACCGATTCCGCTCGGGTGGCGTCTCCCTCGGTTCCGCCCGACGGCGCAGGCGCTCGAGGGCGAGCGCCCCGCCGGCGAGTCCGGCGGGGCCGGTGAAGCCGGGGATGGCGTTCGCTCCGTCGTCTTCGTCCTCGTTCTCGTCGCCGCCCGACTCGTCCTCCGACTCCTCGCTTTCGTTTCCACCGTCCGGGATTTCGACGTCGAGCTCGTCAGGGTCGGTCAGCGACGGCGGATCCGCCTGCTCGCCGGCCTCGATCGGGAACGTGTAGAGGCCGCCATCGGTCGGCGCGCCGGCGATGAGTTCCGTGCTACTGGCGACGAACGTCTCGTCCGGGACGGCGACGCGGGCGGTCCAGAAGCCCGCCTCGTTCGGGTCGCGCCAGGCGGCGATCTCCTCGGGCGACTCGGGGTCGCTCACGTCGTAGATCTTCACGCCGGCCTGGTACCACGAGGAGTACAGCTCCCCGTCGCGCAGTTCGAAGTTGTGGGAGGTCGTCCACAGCCCCCCGTCGTACGTTTCGATCGCGGCCCGGGGCGCCTCGATCGTCGCGAGGTGGGTCGGGTCCTCGAGATCGCGCACGTCGTAGAGGTCGATGCCGCCCGGCCGGGGCCCCTCCTCGTCGATGGCCCACGCTTCCCGTCCGATCGCGAGCAGTTCGCCGTCGTCGTCGACCGCCGCGTAGTGGTCGTTGCCCGGGAGGGCCTGCTGGGCGTCCATGACCGCGGTTTCGTCGTCGCTCGCCTCGATCAGTTCGTCGAGGTCGACGTCGTCGTCCCGCAGCGACGACAGCAGCTCCGGGTCGGCCGGGTCGCTCACGTCGACGACGTAGGTGCCGGCGTCCCAGTAGGGGAGGTAGGCGACCTCGTCCTGGACGTAGACGTCGTGGAGGTACCGCACGAGCCAGTGGACGTCGGCCCACTCCGGCTCGTGGTCGAGGGGCGACCAGGTGCCGACCTCCTCGACCTCGTCGTCCGAGAGGTCGTAGATGACGAGCGGGTTCGTCGCCGTGCCGGAGTCGTCGACGTTGTTCTCGACCACGTAGAGGCGGTCGCCCTCGAGGAAGCAGTTGTGGATGTGGACGCCGGTTTCGTAAGGTTCGGCCGCGAGAACGGGATCCGCTGGGTCGCTCACGTCGTAGACGAGGAACCCGTGGAAGTACGGCTGAGTCGTCTCGTTCGCCGGGCCCGGAACGACGAGTCGGTCGCCCGAGACCGCCACGTCGAGGATGTCGGCGAACTCCTCGTCCTCGTCGGCCAGGAGGTCGCGTTCCTCCGCGAGCATCGTCGGCTCCGCGGGGTCGCTCACGTCGACGGTCGCGAAGCCGTCCTTCGCCGCGACGTACGCGGTCTCGCCGTCGTCGCCGACGACGGCCTCGCAGGCCCCCGAGATGGACACCCGGCCGAGCGGTTCGTAGCCGTCGCCGTCCCCGTTCCCGTCAGCTTCGTCCTGAACGGCCGACCCCGACGTCAGGGCCGCGGTCGAACCGATACCCGGACCCGCGAGGGCGAGGCCCGTCGCGGAAGCCGCGCTCGAGCGGAGGAACGCTCTTCGTCGCATACCCTCCCCATCGGTGCGCCGAGCATTAATTCCGGTGGAACCGCGCGGTCAGCCGCGCATCCGTCGGCGGTCGCCCGTTCCCTGGGTGAGGGCGCTGGCGAGCGCGCCCTCGAGGACCACGTCGTCGCCCAGTTCGGTGAGCTTGATCTCGGGGACGTTCGTCATCACCATCTCCGAGACGCGCTCGCGGATCGGCGTGACGACCAGCTCCTCGTTGTTGAGGGCGACGGCGCCGCCGATCGAGACGAGGATCGGGGCGAACGAGTGGACCACGTTCGCCACGCCGATCGCGTTCCAGTGGGCGATCTGCTCGATCGCGTGGTCGGCCAGGTCGTCCTCGCCCGCGAGGTCGAAGACGTCCTTCGCCGAAAAGTCGGGGTCCTCGAGCGGCAGGTCGGTCGCGATCGTGGGGTCGTCCTCGGCGAGCAGCCGGACGAACTGCGGGATGGCGTTGCCCGAGCAGTACCCCTCCCAGTGGCCGTCGTGACCGCAGCCGCAGGTGAGTCGACCGCGCGGGTCGACCACGCAGTGGCCGACCTCGCCGGCGTTGGCGTCCCAGCCGCCGAGGATCGAGCCGTCGCAGCAGACCCCGGCGCCGATCCCCGAGGAGATCGTCAGGTAGACCATGTCGTCGGGGTTGCGCTCGGCGTGGAACCGCTCGCCGATGACGCCGGCCGTGGTGTCGTTGTGCAGGTGGACCTCGTCGGTCTCGAGCAGCTTCGAGATCGGTCCCGTCAGGGGGATGCGGTCGATCGTGTCCGGGAGGTTGGCGGGATCGATCACCGCCCCCTCCGCGAGGTCGAACGGTCCGATCGAGCCGATCCCCGCGGCCTCGACCCGGGCGGGATCGACGCCGGCGTCCGCACAGGCCTCACGGACCGTCCGGAGGACGCCCTCCGTCACGTCGATGCCCGTTGGACCGCGCGGAGTCCCGTTTCGGCTGCGTCCGAGGGTCGTTCCGTCTCCGTCCGCGACGATCGCGCGAACGTTCGTCGCGCCGAGGTCGACGCCCGCGTAGTAGCCCATTCGTGTCACTAGGGGCGGCCCCGCGAGTATAAAGACTGCGAGGTGTCGTGCCCCGCGAGAGGCGTGAAAGCGCACCACTCGACGCGTGTGAACACGAAACGAGGTGGGTCTTCGCGACGCCGTTCGGGCCTCCGGCGAGCCGCCGGCCGATTTATGCCACTTGGTAACATATATCTGGTATGGCGACCGACGACGCACCGGCTGACGGGGACGGCACCCGACGGGACGGGGACGAGGGTGGACCGACCGACGCGCTCGCGGAGGGCGAACTCGAGGCGCTCCACGAGGTCGAACTGGGTCTCGAGTGGCTCCAGCGGGCCCAGGGAAGCCTGATCGAGTTCCACCACGCCACCGGCCACGGGATGGACCACCTCCGTCGGGCCGAGTCGATCCTGCGGGCGACCGGCCACGCGGACCTGGCCAACGTGATCCGGGACGACCTCCTCCCGTGCGGCGTCGTCGACGGCGATCGGTGGTCCTACGACGTGCTCGAGAGCTACCAGGAGACCCTGTTGACCGAGGCGGGCGCGCTCGAGCGCCGGGCCCGACGGGAGCTTTCGGACGGGCAACGTCACGTCCGGGAACGACTGCAAGAGCGCGAGTGGAAGGGCCGGTCGCGGCGGGGGTGAGCGCGGACCGCTGCCGGACGGCGGCCGCCGCGCTACCGCTCGTCGGCGTCCTGCTGGATGGTGGTGACGGGGCAGGGAGCCGAGAGCATGACTTCCTGCGACGTCGACCCCAGGACGGCCGTATCGGCCGGCGATCGGCTTCGGCCGCCGACGAAAATTCGGTCGGCGTCGACCGCCGTCGCGAGGTCGACGATCCCCTCGCTGTGCTCGTCGACGACGACGCCGCGGACCTCGTACGCGACGCCCGCGTCGTCGAAGGCGGCCCGGAGCTCCGCCGCCGGTGGCCGACGGCCGGCGACCTCGTCCGGATCCGCCTCCTCGAGGGGGGCGTCGAATCCGAGTTCCTCGCGCAGTTCGTCCTCGTACTCCCCGGCCGTGAAGGCGTGGCCGATCACGACGGTCGCCTCGAGCGGGGCGGCGACCTCGATGACCGTCTCGGCGAGTTCGTTCGCGCGCGGTGCGTCCATCGGGCCGACCGCGAGTAGAATGGTTTCGATCGCCATGGCTCGAGCTAGGCGATGCCACCCGCTTAACTATTCCCGTCCGTCGCACCCTCGTCGTCCGTCGTTTCGGCGACCGAATCGGCGATCGGCGGACGACTACGGGCTCGAGGTCGAGGACGGCGACCGCTCCGGGGCTACCGTTCGCCGCGGACGAACGTCACCGGGCACGGCGCCGAGAGCATGACCGACTGTGCGGTCGACCCGAACACCGCCTTCCCCGTGGGGGAGCGACGCCGACCGCCGACGATCACGCGATCGGCGTCGACGCTCTCCGCCAGGTCGACGATCGCGTCGCTGTGGTCGCCCACGGCCCCCCGGATCTCGTACTCGACGTCGCGCTCCTCGAGCGCCGCCACCAGTTCCCGCACGGTCGAGTGGCGCGCCGCGACGTCGTCGGGAACGATCTCCGATCGCTCCGCGTCGAACTCGAGGCGCTCGAGGACCTCGTCGTACTCGCTCGAGGTGAAGACGTGCGCGAGGACGACGGTCGCGTCCGCGGGCGCAGCTACTTCGATCACCGCTTCGGCCAGTTCCTCGGTTCGGTCGGCGTCGCCGGGCCCGACCGCGAGGAGCACCGTTTTCAGCGTCATACCCACCCCTACGAGGAACACCGTGTTAAGCGCTGACCATTTCGGCGAATCCCCGCCCGGCCCGACTGCGGACGGCTGATCGATTCGAACGATTCCGGTCGCCCGAACCGTTCACGGGCCCACCGGCCGCTCGCACGATGCTCAGTCGTCCGATCAGACCCGAACGCTCGAGCCGAGGTACTTCGAGAGCACCTCCGAGACGGCGTCGGCGTTGAACGCCTCGAGGTCCGCGGCGATCTCCGCCTTCAGCGCCTCGAAGTACTCCTCGTCGACCTGGAGTTCGCTGAACGCGACCGACTCGACGGGCGGTGAGAGCCACTCGTCGACCAGCCGGCGGGCGTAGGCCCGATCGGAGACCTCCCCGCGCCAGAGCGTGTTTCGGAAGAACAGCCAGCCGTCGGCGCCCGGTTCGGGCGCGTCGTAAAAGAGCGTCGTCTCCGCCGTTCGGGGCTCGAGGGAGACGGCCTCGGCTCCGGGCTCGACCTCGAGGCGGACGCGCACGCGGAAGACGTACCGAGCCTCCATCGGGACTCACTGGGCCTCCATCGGGACTCACCCGTTCACTCGCGGGTGCGGCCGCGGCTCACGCGTTCCGTTCGGACTCGATGAGTTCGGCCATCTCGATGTCGGCGTCGGTGATGCCGCCCTCGTCGTGGGTCGTCAGCCGGATCTCGACCTCCTTGTAGCCGATGACGATCGTCGGGTGGTGGAACTGGGCCTCCGCGATCTCGCCGACCATCTGCGCGAAGTTGACCCCGCGGAGGTAATCGTCGAACTCGTAGGTTCGAACGATCTCGTCCCCCTCGCGGTCCCACTCCTCGGGCAACTGCTCTGCGATCTCGTCGTCGGACAGTCGGTCAGCCATGTCCGCCCGAACGGAAGCCAGTTAAATAATAATTGTGCCCTGGTGAGCGGCGGCGCAATAAAGCCGCGGCCGGACCTGAACCGTCGGTCGACGCCTCGAGCGGGACGGTTCGCCTCGGACGCCAGTGGACGGCTCCGCGCTCAGTCGTCGTCGGTCGCCCCGAGGGGCGCGTCCGCCTCGACCTCGAATTCGGGCCCCGCCTCGAGCACCGCCGAGGGGAGGTTGGTCGGTCGGTGGTCGTCGCCGAACTGGGGATCGAACAGTTGCAACGCCGTGTTGATCGTGCTCCAGTCGTCCTCCGCGGCGGCCTCCCGGAGGCTCTTGGTCGGCGGCGCGAGCAACTGGCTGACGAGCGCGTCGGCCATCGACTCGACGATCTCGCGCTGCTCGTCGGTGAACGCCGCCCCGTCCGGTTCGCTGTCCCCGGTTCCGCTTCCGTCTCCGCCACCGGTCTCGCGCCCGCCCGAATCCGCGCTCTCGAGACGGGCGAAGGCGGTCTCGAGTTCGCGCTGTTTGATCCGCTCGGCGGACTCGTACATCGCGGCGATCACCTCGTCCGCCCGCGAGCGCTTGTACTGCTCGCAGAGGAGGTCGAACTCCTCGGCGACGATCGCCTCCACCTCGCGGGCGGCGTCGGCGCGCTGGCGTCGGGTCTCCTCGGTGATCGTCTCGAGGTCGTCCAGGTCGTACACCGTCACGCCCGGGAGCGAGGCGGCCTCGGGCCGGACGTCCCGGGGCTGACCCAGGTCGACGACGACTCGCTCGCGGTCGCAGCCCTCGAGGTGGTTGGGCTCGAGGATCGGCTCGTCGCTGCCGGTCGCCGTCACGATCACGTCCGCCCGGGAGGCCGCGGTCGAGAGCCGCGCGAGGGGGACGGCGCGCGCGTCGACCGCGTCTGCGCTGGCGTTCACCACGTGTTCGGCGTGGGTGACCGTTCGGTTGGCCACGACCACCTCGTCGATACCGGCGTCCGCGAGGCTCCGGGCGGCCAGCCGCCCCATCTCGCCGGCGCCGACGACGAGCGCGGTCGCCCCCTCGAGGGGGACGGTCCGGGCGGCGAGTCGGGTCGCCGCGGAGCCGAGCGAGACGACGCCCTCGTTGATCTCCGTCTCCGTGCGGGCGCGCTCGCCGACGTGGATGGCCTTCGTCACGGCCGGTTCGAGCAGCGAGCCGACGCCGCCTTCCTCGTGGGCGTCCACGTAGGCGCTGCGCACCTGACCGATGATCTGGTCTTCGCCGAGGACGACCGACTCGAGGCCGGTGGCGACCCGGAGGAGGTGCTCCAGGCTCTCGTCGTGGTCCGCGAGCACGACCGCCTCGTCGTCGACGGCCGCGAAAAACTTCTCGAGGGCGACCTCGCCGACGGCGGCGTCGGGGGCGACGACGTAGGCTTCGACCCGGTTGCACGTCGAGAGGACGAACGCCTCTTCGATCTCGGGCAGCGCGAGCAGGCCCGCGACGCCGTCGCGCTGGCCGTCGGGGCTCGCCGCCGCGAGGTCGTCGACGGTCCCGCTCTCGTGAGTCACGCGAGCGCTCGTCACGACCCCCGCCGAGATCACCGCGTCTCACCCCCTGTCGACAGTTCCGCACCGAGCACGTCCTCGATCACTTTCGAAGGGTTGGAAGTACCGCTACGTAAAGCTGTCCAAAGGGCCTCGGAATTGACGACGTCGGTGACGATCTCCCGCCGCCGCTCGGGCGCCACGCCCCGCGCTTTGAGTTCCGATCGGAGCCCCGACACCGCCGTCGCCATCTCGCCGGCGCCCGCGAGCGTCTCCTCGAGTTCTCGGCGGAGGTGCTTGCTCAGGGCGGGCGCGGTCCCGCCGGTCGAGATCGAGACGACGACGGGATCCTCCCGGACGGTGGCGGGAACGACGACGCTCCCGGGCGCTCGCTCCCCCGCGCGATCGGCGCGGTTGACGAGGATTCCCCGGTCGCGGGCGGCCTCGACGACCGCTTCGTTGACCGCCTCGTCGTCGGTCGCCGCGACGACCAGCGCCGGCGCGGTTCGCTCGAGCCAGTCGGAAATATCGACGGGCGTCGGCGCGGCCCGCACCAACTCGGCGCCGCCGAAGGAGGCGTCGGCGAACGTCGGGCTGAGGACGACGACCTCGGCTTCGCGGGCGAAGCGGCGGGCTTTCCGCGCGCCGACGGGACCGCCGCCGACGACGAGCACCGTGGCGTCCGTGAAGTCGTGGAGGAGCGGGATCATCGGTCTCTCGGATCGGTTCGGTTCTCCGCGCTACTCGGCTCGCGTGTTCGCGTCGGCCCGTTCGGCCAGCCTGATGCCCGTCTTCTTCAGGATCCGGGTCGAGAACAGGCTGTCCCAGTCGTCGTCCGCGACGTCCCAGTGTTCGGCCATCGCTTCCCGGACCCGCTCGATCCGCTCGCGGCTCTCCTCCTCGGAGCGGCCGTGGGTCATCGCGAAGAAGTTGTACGGCCAGACGCCCTCGTGGCGCGGGCGCTCGTAGCAGTGGGTGACGAACGGCAGCGAGGCGACGGCGGGTCCCACCTCGGGGACCACCTCGTCCGGGACGTTCCAGACCGTCATCCCGTTCTCCGTGTAGCCGAGCGCGTAGTGGTTCGGGATCACCCCGACCCGGCGGATCTTCCCCTCGAGGTCGAACCGCGCGATCGTCTCGAGCACCCACTCGGTTTCCCGCCCGATCGCCTCGGCGACGTCGGCGTACGGCGTCTCCGTGAGGGGGAGGCCGTCCTGGATCTCGAGGACGAGGTCCCGCTCGGCCGGCGTGAGCGTCCGCCGATCCACGGGCGCGACGTCCGGGCCGAGGTCCGAGCAGTCGACGCCGCCCTCGAGCGGGCCGTCGACGTAGAACTTGGCCTCGACGCGGAACTCCCGCCGTTTGGGCAGGTTGTACGTCTCCTGCCCGGTCTCGTCCTCGATCTCGGCGAGGACCTCCTCGACGCGCGTGCTCACGGGTTCACCGTTCGCTCGGTCCGAGTCGCTGCGCGCCTCGCGCTCGGCGACCGAGACGACGAACCAGACGTTCAGGTACGGGTGCTCGCGCTCGTAGTTGTGCGCCACTTCCCGGCGGGCGTTGACCGCCTCGACGACCTCGTCGAAGCGCTCTTCGGGGGCGTGCATCGCGACCAGCGTCGCCGCGCCGCCGATCTCCTGGGCGTTGACCAGCGGCCCGAACCGCGAGAGGACGCCCCGATCGTCCAGGTCGCGGATCGTCTCGAGCAGTTCCTCGCCGGTGATGTCGACCCCGTCGCCGCGCTCGCGCATCGCGGCCGCGGCGGGTTCGAACGGCCGTTCGACGACCGGGAACCCGCCCTGAAAGGCGTTGACGACCGCGCGTTCGCGCTCGGTGAGCGCGAGGTCGACGTCCGCGTTCATACGCGAACGTCCGGCGGCGACTCACATAAGGGAATCGGGACGATCCGCGCTCGAGACGGGCGTTCGATCGGTCTCGCGCCCCTGCGTTCGGTCTCAGTCCCCTTCGACGCCCGTGACCTCGTAGCCGAGGTCGCGGACGTCCTCGAGGATCGCCTCGTGGTCGGCGCTCGCCTCGTAGTAGATGACGACGTCGAACGTGCCGTTTCGCAGCAGCTGCTGGCACTCCCAGACGAACTCGTCGCCCTCGAGGGTGAGCCCCTGGTGCTGGTTCGAGGAGAAGTTCGGGTCGTCGTTGCCCGAGTAGACGTAGCAGTCCGTCGGGTCGTGGCCGGCGTGTTCGGCGATGACGTCGCCGACGTCGATCGTCGCCTGCATCATCTTGACGTCCTCCTGCCCGCCGTACTCGGTGTGGACGATCGCCCCGTTGAGCCGAACGTCGCCGGGTTCGAGCAGCGCCTTCGTCCGGTTGTAGAGGTCCTCGTCGATTACGTCTGCCATTATCCCCAACCGAGCGCGTCCGAAGGGATAGCCGTCACGATTTCCTCGCCGGATCGACGAGTACGGCCGTCGAATGGCGGGTCATCGCCTCGATCCTGGGGGGATCGTCGCCCCGACCCTGGGCGGTTCACCGGGTCGATCCCGGACGGCGAAGCGTCAGCCCGTGGGGCCCGCGGCTCGATCCCGCGTGGGCCGAACTAACACGCAAGAGACATAGTGGCCGATGGCAACAGGTAAGACGATGAAGCGGTGGCTCGAGCAACGCGCCCGGTCGGCCTACGAGCGGCTGCTCTCCCGGGAGATCACCGGCGTACCGACCCACGTCGCGGTGATTCAGGACGGGAACAGGCGCTACGCACGGAAGCGGGGAGACGACGCGCCCCACGGTCACCGCGAGGGAGCCGAGACCACCGAGCGCGTCCTCGAGTGGTGCCAGGAGATCGGCATCGAGGAGCTCACCCTCTACGCCTTCTCGACGGAGAACTTCGACCGCCCGCCCCACGAGCGCGAGGCGCTGTTCGACCTCCTCAGCGAGAAGCTGCGGGAGTTCGCCGACGCCGACCGCGTCCACGAGAACGAGGTCGCCATCCGCGTCATCGGAGACGTGGAGCGCCTCCCCGAGCGCGTCCGGGAGGCCGTCGACTACGCCGAGTCCCGGACGAGCGAGTACGACCGGTTCGTCCTCAACGTCGCGCTCGCCTACGGCGGGCGCGCCCACCTGCTCGAGGCCGCCCGAAGCGTCGCCCGAGACGTCGAGGCCGGCGACCTCGAGGCCGCCGACATCGACGTCGGGACGATCGAAAACCGGCTTTACGACCGGCCGGTCCGGGACGTGGACCTGATCATCCGGACCGGCGGCGACGAGCGGACCTCGAACTTCCTGCCGTGGCACGCCAACGGCAACGAGGCGGCCGTCTTCTTCTGTACGCCCTACTGGCCGGAGTTCTCGAAGACGGACTTCCTGCGGGGCATCCGGACCTACGAACACCGCGAGGAGTCCTGGCGGCGCACCCGCGCTCGCCGGGCGCTCGCCCTGCTGGGCGCCGTCAGCGAGGCGGAACTCGCCGAGGCCCGCTCGATCCTGGCTCGCTTTCGCGACTCCCTCCCCACCGCGGAGCAGGCGAGCGTCGACGAACTGGACGCCGAGGCGGAGGCGACCGCCGGCGACCTCGACTCGAGCGGGCCGACGGCGGACTGACGACCTCGCGTCGGAACCCGATCCCATCCCGCACGAACTCCCCACCGCGTGCGACAACCACATGAATCGACTCCACCTCGCGCTCGGCATCGCGGCGGCGGCCGGGGGGCTCGCGACGCTGTTCGTCCTCGCGCTCGACGGCGTGCTCGGTCACCCCGCCTCGGCGGCCGACGCGTACCGACCTCGCCACTACTTCGCGCTCGGCGCCGGATTCCTCCTGCTCACCGGCGGCGTCGTGACGACGTTCACCACGTTCGTCTCCGGAGCCCTCGAAGCGCCGGCGCGACGGGGCCGGAACGGGCGCTGATCGACGTCAGCGACCGAACCGCCGGGAGCGGTTCCGGTACTCCCGGACCGCCCGGAGGAAGTCCCGCTTGCGGAAGTCGCGCCAGTTGACGTCCGTGAAGTAGAGTTCGGAGTAGACCGACTGCCAGATCATGAAATCCGAGAGGCGCTCGGCGCCGGTCTTGATCACCAGGTCCGGTTCCGCGGGGAAGACGAGGTGGCCCTCCACGTCCTCGGCGTCGATCTCGTCGGGCGAGAGGTCGCCCGCCTCGACGCTCTCGGCGAGGGTGCGAACGGCGTTCGTGAACTCGTGTTTGCCGCCGAGGCCGATGCCGATCCGGATCGGCGCGTCGGCGGGCGCGTCGTCCTCGGGCCCGCGGACGGCAACCGCTCGAGGCGCGTCGAGGGACTCGAGGTCCCGGCGCAGCGTCGGCACCGCCGCGCGGTCGAGGACGCTCACGTAGACCGTGATCTGGGAGGCGTACTCGAGCGCCCACGCGATGAAGTCGGTGAGCGTCTCGTAGGCGCCGTCCTCGAGGAGGTCGCGCTCGGTGATGACGAGGGCGACGTGATCCGGACCCTCCGCGCCCGTCCGGCGGATGCGATAGGTGAGGTACCCTTCGTACAGTCCCACGTTCGAAGGTTCCCGTCGGGCTACATACGGATTGCGTTCCGCTGCCCGGCGCGCGCTCGATTTCGCGAGACGGTGCGCCTTCCGCCGCGGGGCAGGGCCGGGATCCCGTCCGACCGGATCGGATCGCGACGGTGATCGGATCGCGACGGTCATCGGTTCGCGCCGTCGAGTGATCGGTGATCGTCCGCCGCTAGTCGTGCGGTAGACCCACTGACATCCGAGAAATTCGAGAATTCGGGCGCCGGGTTCGGGAACCTTAAAGTAACCCCCACAGAAAAGATCGGATATCGTGACAGCACCCGTCCGACGGGCTGGCGCGTTCGCCGCGCTGTGTACGCTCTCGCTCGTCGTTCCGCTCTTCGGTCCGTGGGTCGCCGGTTCGGTCGCGGCGATCGTCCTCGTCGGCGCGATCGTCGTCACCGACGGACCGCTGTTCGATCTCCTCGCCTACCCCGTCGACTACGAGGCGGGGCGCCTCTACGGGTTCGTCACCTTCGTCCTCGCGGTCGCCGGACTCGGCTACCTCACCGTCGCCACCTCGATGACCGCCGCCACGTTCGTCGGGGCCGTGTTGCTCCTCGGTTACGGGATCCTCGCCGAGGAGCTGGCCCGCTCGCGACCCGACGCGCCCGACGACGGCGACGTGCTCGCCGTCACCGCGTTCTGCGTCGTCGGGACGACCGCCGCGATCTCCGGTCAGGCGGCCTCCCTCGCCCTCGAGGGCGCCTCGATCGAACCGCGGCTCCCGTCGATCCTCTTTCTGGCCGCGAGCGGGGCCGTCTTCGCCGCCCTGCTGCGCGACGTCATGTACCCCCACGACGATCCGATCGTCCTGCTGACGGTCGGACTCCTCCTGTGGCTGCTCGCGGAACTCGAGCCCGCGATCGGGGCGGGCGAGATCCTCCTCGCGCTCGCGATCACTGTCGCGCTGGGCTACGTCTCCTACGCGCTCGGAACGGCGTCGATCGCGGGGATGCTCACCGGCATCCTGCTCGGCCTGCTGACGATCGTTCTCGGGGGTTACGGCTGGTTCGCGGTCCTCATCTCCTTCTTCGCGATCGGCGGGCTCTCTTCGAAGTACCGCTACGAGGAGAAGGCCGCCCGCGGCGTCGCCGAGGACAACGATGGCGCCCGGGGGAGCGGCAACGTCCTCGGAAACTCCGCGATCGCCCTCGCGGCGGTGCTCGGCTTCGCCGCGAGCGCCTCCGGCCTCGTCCCCGGCGATCCGAACCCGGAACTGTTCCAGTACGCGTTCGCGGGGTCGGTCGCGACGGCGATGAGCGACACCCTCTCGAGCGAGATCGGCGGCGTCTTCGACCGGCCGCGGCTGATCACCACCCTCGAGCCGGTCGATCCGGGCACCGACGGCGGCGTGACCTGGCAGGGCGAGGCGGCGGGCCTCGCAGGCGCCGCGGCCGTCGCCGGAATCGCCTACGCCTTCTTCCCCGAGGTGGACCTCCTCGGGGCCGGCGTCGTCGTCGCCGCGGGGGTCGTCGGCATGACCGTCGACAGCCTGCTCGGCGCGACGCTCGAGGGGAACGTCCTCGGAAATCAGGGCGTGAACTTCCTCGCGACGCTCGTCGGCGCCGCCGTCTGTGCGCTCGCCGTCGTGTCGGTCGTGAACGTCGGGTGAGCGGCCGGCCGTCGATCTCGACTCGCACCACCGCCGTCCGATCTCGCGCGTCGTCAGACCTCGCGCCGTCCTAACTCGTGCGTCGTCCGAACTCGTGCGCCGTCCGAATCACTCGTCGTCCGGCGCCGTCTCCGCGATCTCGTCGATCGAGTGGATCCGGACGTCGGTCGGTCGCTTGGTGAACTGCCCGAGCGCGCGGGCGACGATCAGGTCGACGCCGCGGTCGGACGCCAGGTCGAGCAGCCGCTGGCCCAGGATGGCGTCCAGGACGATCGTCTTCGGGGCCTCCTCGAGCGACTCGAGGGCGCCGTAGGCCTCGCCGGCGGGGGCCTCGTCGATCGGTTCGACGTCGCCGTCGAGAAACCGGACCCGGTCGGTTCCTTCGCGGATTATCGCGGCGGCGTGGCCGTAGACGTCGTCGGGCTGATCGGCCGTCCCGGCCTCGACCGCACCGCTCCCCTCGTCCGCCGTACCCGTGACGTCCTCGGACGCGCTCGGGGTCGAGGCGGCGACGTCGGCGTCGGAGGCGGTCGGTTCGTCGGCGGTCTCCGTGGTTTCGGCGGCCGAGGCTGACGAGGACGAGGGGAGCGGCGCGGGTGCGGGACTCGCGCTCCCGTCGGTGGCGGCGACGGCCTCGCGCGGTTCGCTCATCCCCGAGACGGCGTCGTAGGGGACCTTGTTTCGGAGCGCGGCGAACACCTGGTGGTGGTCGAGGTCCTCGACGGATTCGCCGGCGGGCGCGAACGCGACGTAGTCGATATCGCCGACCTGCGCGAGTTCCTCGAGGATGAGGTCGCCGCCGCGGTCGCCGTCGAGGAACGCGGTGACCGTTCGGTGGCGGGTGAGTTCGGCGACGGCGTCGGGGACGTTCGTCCCCTCGACGGCGATGGCGTTCTTGATGCCGTACTTGAGGAGCGTGAGGACGTCGGAGCGGCCCTCGACGACGATGATGGCGTCGCTGTCGGTCACCCGCGGCCCCGCGGGGAGCCCCTCGTACTCGGTGACGTCCTCGACGCGGACGTACTCGCGGACCTCCGCGAGAATCTCCTCGGATGACATCACCGAGTCGTCGAAGCCCGTCCGGAGCAGTTCCTTCGCCCGGTCGACGACCTCCTTGCGTTTCGCCGCGCGGACGTCCTCGATGCCCGTCACCTCGAGTTCGGCCCGACACGGTCCGACGCGGTCGATCGTCTCGAGGGAGGCCGCGAGCGTCGCCGTCTCGACCTTGTCGAGGCTGGTCGCGATCGTCAGGTGGCCGTAGGACTGTCCGTTGGCGCTCGAGATTTCGACGTCGATCCGGCCGACCTTCTGGGACTGGCGGAGGTCGCGGAGGTCGAGTTCGTCGCCCAGCAACCCTTCGGTCTGGCCGAAGATCGCGCCGACGACGTCACTCCGCTCGACCACCCCGTCGGCCGCGACGTCCGCGTGAATGAGGTATTTCGACGTATCTTCCATGAGAGATCCGCCCCGCGTGATGACGAGACGCGTGCATAGATCGTGGTTGGTGAAATTTAGTCGCTGAGCGGCAAATAGCTGTTGACCCGACTGCCACGCGCGCGATCACGATCGGACGCGAGTCCGACCCCCGAATACGAGCCCGATCGTCGAACGTCTCCGCTCGAGCGTGAGTCTCGACTCAGTACGCCCGCCCGTACCGACGCTCGGGGCGAGCCGTCTTCCAGTACCAGTAGGCGGTCACCGCGAGCAACACGACGAGGCCGCCGAGGAAGAAGAGCATCCCCGGCGGGACGGTCGAGAAGATCGCCTCCGCCACCTCGCCCGCCTCGGAGACGTTCTCGGCCGTTCCGTTGCCGTCGCCGGCGGTCGGATCGAGGTCGACCGCGTCACCGCCGTCCGCCGCGGCATCCTCCTCGGCGCCGGATTCGCCGGATCCGTCGCTCGGGTTCCCGTCGTCCGCCTCGGCCTGGTCGTCGGCACCGGCGTCCTCCTCCGCGTTCCCGCTGTCGTCTCCGTCGTCCGTCTCGTCCGATTCGGCGTCCGCGGTGGTGAAGTCGTCACCGTCCCCGGATCCGCCGTCGTCGCCGTCGTCCTCAGATCCGCCGCCGTCACCGTCACCGTCGTCCTCGGGAGCGTCCGCCGTCGATCCGGCCGAACCGTCGGCTTCGCCGCCGACGTTCGGCGCCGCGTACCGCTCGAGCCCCCGCTGGACGACGACGCTCCCGACGGCGAGCGCGCCGACGCCGCCGAGGAAGCGCGAGAGGATCTCGCGCACCCGGTCGCCCGCGGATTCGTCCGCCGTCACGATCAGCGGCCCGTCGGTGGTCGCGTAGACGCTCATCTCGTTGCCCCGCGAGGAGTACCAGGTGTCGACCACCTCGACGAGGCCGGCGTCTTCGAGTTTCTCGAGGTGGTAGCGGACGTTCTGGATCGAGGAGTCGACCGCCTCCGCGACGTCGCTGGGGGTGGCGGGCTCCTCGGCGAGTCTGGCGTAGATCCTTCGCGCCGTCGTCGAGGAGAGCGCGCCGAAGACCGCGTCGGCGTCCTCGCCCTCGAGGTCGACGACGCGCGGCCGACCCTCCGTGGCGGGCGTCTCGGAGCGGAGGGGGAAGAGCCGGGCCATGCGGGTCGATTCCCATTCGATTGCCGACACGTATACCCCTTTCCATTGGTGAAAGAGCGCTTTTAGCTAGGGAAATCGAGTGGCTGCGACGGGGTAATTCGAATCCGCCGAATGGTGAAATTCTCTCTTCAACCCTCGAGTTTGAAGAGTAACAAATATCAATCCGCGGCGGCGAGTTCGCACATGCGTCGCGTCGAACTCGCTTCGTGGATCGCCGTGGCCGTCGTCCTCTGCGCCCTCGCGATTCCGTGGTTCCTGTGGGGCGACGGAACGATCGTCGCCGGCCTGCCGCTGTGGCTGTGGTGGCACGTCGGCTGGCTCCTGCTCGCGTCGGTCGTCTTCCAGGTGTTCGCGAACCGCGCGTGGGGAATCGGCATCGAACCGGATTCCACCGGAGGGGCGGACGCCGCCGGAGGATCGGACGCCGCCGGAGGAGTGGAGGCCGGATCGGGGGGTGAACCCCGATGACCGCGGCGGCCGCCGTCGAGCTCCAGCTCGCCATCGTCGTCGGCTACCTGCTGCTCGTCCTCGCCGTCGGCCTCGTCGCCTACCGGGTGACCGACCGGACGGCCGAGGACTACTACCTCGCGAGTCGGACCCTCGGGACGGTCGTCCTGCTGTTCACGACGTTCGCGACCCTGCTGTCGGCGTTCACGTTCTTCGCCGGCCCGAACCTCGCCAACCAGCAGGGGCCGGAGTGGGTGCTCGTGATGGGGCTGATGGACGGGCTCATCTTCGCGATCCTCTGGTACGTCGTCGGCTACAAGCAGTGGCTGCTCGGCAACCGGTACGGCTACGTCACCCTCGGGGAGATGCTCGGCGACCGCTTCGGTTCGCCCGCGCTCCGGGGGTTCGTCGCCGCGATCAGCCTCGTCTGGCTCTTCCCGTACCTGATGCTCCAGCAGGTCGGCGCCGGCACCGCCCTCGAGGCGCTGACCGACGGCGCGATCCCGTACGCGGCGGGAGCGGGGCTGTTGACCGCGTTCATGATCGTCTACGTCGTCGCCGCCGGGATGCGCGGCGTCGCCTGGACCGACACGATCCAGGGGGCGTTCATGCTCGTCACCACCTGGGCCGCCCTCCTCTGGGTGCTGGCGGAGGTGGGCGGTCCGGGCGTCGCGACCGCGGAACTCGCCGCGACCGCGCCTGAGTACCTCGAACTGGGCGGCGAGTACTACACGCCCCGGTGGATGCTCTCGACGGCGATCACGATCGGCTTCGGGGTCGCGATGTTCCCGCAGGTGAACCAGCGCTTCTTCGCCGCCGACTCGAAGACGGTGCTGAAGCGGTCGTTCGTCCTCTGGCCCATCCTCTGCATCCTCCTGTTCGTCCCGTCGTTCATGCTCGGCGCCTGGGCGTTCGGCTTCGGCATCGAGACGCCCGAGGGCGGCAACGTCCTGCCGCTCGTCCTGGACGAGTTCACGCCCGCCTGGTTCGCCGCGGTCGTCATCGCCGGCGCGATGGCCGCCATGATGTCCTCCTCGGATTCGATGCTGCTGTCGGGGTCGTCGTACTTCACGCGGGACCTCTACCGCCCCTTCGTCGATCGGGACCTCTCCGAGCGGCGCGAGGACCTGCTCGCACGCGCCGGCGTCGTCGTCTTCGCGGTCGCCACGTTCCTCGTCAGCCTCGAGCGACCGGCCACCCTGTTCGAGCTCGGCGACGCCGCCTTCTCCGGCTTCGCGCAACTCGCCCTCCCCGTGGTGGTGGCCCTCTACTGGCGCGGGACGACGCGAACCGGGATCGTCGCCGGCGTCGTCGCCAGCCAGGCGTTCTACCTCTCGAGCCTGTTCGTCCCGGCGGTTCCGGCCACCTACGCGGGGTGGTCGGCCGGACTCGTCGGCATGGGGATCGGCCTGGTTCTCACCGTCGCCGTCTCGACGGTGACGTCGCCCGCCCCCGACGAACGGCGGGCGATCTACTTCGACGGGCTCGCGAGCGACGACCCCGACGCCGCGTGAGTCGCGCGCCTCGTCCCAAGCCTCGGGACCGGAATCTAACGCCGGCCCCGGGTTAATCCAATGCTAGAGCGGTGGATCCACGCGGTACGCTTATCGCCGTCGAGTGGCGAGCGTACACATGCGCGAATGGGACGACCGCGATTCGGTCCCCGACGGGGACGGCGGAGGCGCCGTCACGTCGGACCGGCGGTCGGCGAACGCTCCGGGCGACGGCGACGGAACCGGTGACGAGGACGACTGCCTCGAGGCGAGCGACCGGGGTGCCGTCCGACGAACGCACGAGGGCGTCCGGGTGGCCGCCGACGGCGGTACCGCCTCCGCGGACGGGTCGGGCCCGGTCGACGGCCTTCGGGAAGCCGTCGACAGACTCGAAGACGGCTTCTGCGCGTTCGACGAGCGTCACCGACTGCTGTTCGCCAACGACCGTGCCGCGTCGCTTCTGGCGCTCGGGCCGGACGACGCCGCGGACGGAGCGGACGCTCGTCTCGAGACGACCGATTCGACCGAGGCTGACGCGGTCGACCCGGCCGATCTCGGTTCGACGATCCGCGCGGCCTGCGAACGAGCGATGCGACGCCGGGACCCGGTGACGGTCGACGTGGACGACGAGTCGGCGGAACCCGCCCTCGAGGTGACCGTCCACCCCTCCGCCACCGGCGCGACGGTTCTTATCCGGGACGTCACCGAACGGATCGAGCGCGAACGTCGTCTGGAGGCGGGAAACGAGCGGCTCCGCTCCGTCTTCTCGGAGGCCCACGACGCGGTGATCGTCTTCGACGACGACGGCGTCATCGTCGACGCGAACCCGGCGGCCGCCGACCTGTTCGGCCTCGATCCCTCGGACGTGGCCGGCCGCCGCTTCTCGGCGTTCGTCCCCGGCGAGTGCGACCTCGAGGCGGTCGTCGAGTCGTTGCGCGAGAACGGGCGAAACCGCGGGGAGTTCCCGGTGGTCCGCGCCGACGGGACGCGGCGGGACGTCGAGTACACCACCGTCGCGAACGTCTTTCCGGGTCGGCACCTCTCGATCGTCCGCGACGTCACCGACCGACGGCGCCGCGAGCGCCAACTCGAGGAGCAGCGGGAACGACTCGAGGCGCTCAACCACCTCAACGGCGTGGTGCGGGAGATCATCGAGGCGATCTACGAGCGGTCGACCCGCCGGGAGATCGAGTCGGTGGCCTGCGAGGCGCTCGCAGACTCGCCGTCGTACGAGTTCGCGTTCGTCGCCGAAGTCGACACGAATCCGGCGGGCGAGCAGACCGTCGTCGAGCGGGTCGAATCGGGCGTCGAGGACTACTTAGCCGACGTCCCGATCTCGATCGACCCCGACTCGCCGTACGGTCGCGGTCCGGCGAGCCGAGCGATCCGAACGCGGGAGATGCAGGTGTCGAACGACGTGCTCGAGGATCCCGACTTCGAGCCGTGGCGGGACGACGCGCGTGAGCGGGGATACCGCTCCGCGGCGGCCATCCCGATCGAGTACGAGGAGTCCCTCTACGGCGTCCTCGGACTGACGAGCGACCGCGTCGACGCCTTCTCCGAGGAGGAGCGCGAGGTCATCGGCCAGCTGGGTGAGATCCTCGGACACGCGATCGCCGCCGTCGAGCGGAAGCGCGCGCTGCTCGGGGACGAACTGATCGAACTCGAGTACGAGATCCGGGACGCCGTCGGCTTCTTCGACGTGGAGGCCGATCGAGACGACAGGGTCGTCTTCGACCGCGTCGTCTCGATCGGCGACGACCGCTTCCTCGAGTACGGAACCGTGCCCCGCCGGTCGCTCCCGATGTTCGAGGACCTCGTCGAGCAGGTCCCCCACTGGGACGAGCTGACCATCATCGACGAGAACGAGGACGGAGGCGAGGCCACCTTCGAACTGGCGATCAGCTCGCCGCCGATGTTCTCGGTGTTCGCCGACCACGGCGGGTACGTCGACGGCGCCCTCATCGAGGGGAGCGATTACACCACCACCGTCCACCTCCCGCGGCGGACCGACGTCAGGGAGGTGACCGAGGAGATCCGCGAGATGTACCCCACCGCCCGCGTCGTCGCGCGGCGCCAGGTGAGCCCCGAGAACGAACCCATCGGGCAGATCCAGGGCTACCTGAACGCCGAACTCACCGAGCGCCAGCGGACGGCCCTCGAGACGGCCTACTACGCCGGCTTCTTCGAGTGGCCCCGCGAGATGTCCGGCCAGGAGATCGCCGACTCGCTCGACATCTCTCCCGCGACGTTCCACGAGCACCTCCGGACCGCCCAGGAGAAGATCGTCGGCGCCGTCCTCGAGGAGCCCTACACGTCGTCGTCAGACTGATCGGCTCCGCGGCGGTCGTGCGCCGATGGCCGATCCGATCGGTCGCACGCCGGAGACCGAACTGGCAGGGGGGCAGCGACCCCCGGATCGATTCTGATGCTTTTTAACCCGTCAGCCCGCTCTTGCTACGTATGCAGACGCACATCGTCCCGGTCGGCTTCGACTACGACCGGCTGATCGCGCCCCTGATCCGCGATCAGATCGACGTCGATCGCGTCATCCTCCTGGAGGGCGCGGTCGGGAGCGAGGCCAACGTCGAGTACTCGCGAAACCTCTCTCGCAAACTCGAGACGGACTTTCAGAACCTGCTCGGGGCGAGCACGGATCGGTTCGTGCTCGAGGACGTCTACGACTACGACGAGGCGTTCGAGCAGGCCTACGACCTCATCACGGCCGAACTCGACCGGGGCAACGAGGTGTGGGTCAACGTCGCCGCGATGCCCCGGACCGTGAGCTTCGCCTTCGCCACCGCCGCCCACTCCCTGATGGTCGAACGGCAGGACGACCGGGAGGGGATCCACACCTACTACACGGCCCCCGAGAAGTACCTCGAGACCGAACTCGCCGAGGAGTTGCGCGAACAGATCGACCTGCTCGCGGACCTGCGGGCCGCGGGGGACGAGCCGTCCGGGGAGCGACTCGAGACGCGCCTCGAGAGCGCCCGGGACCTCCTCGCGGAGTTCGACGAGCGGGGGACCACCATCGGCGCGAAGGAGATCGACGGCGGTCACATCGTCGAGTTGCCGGTGGCCTCCTTTTCGAACGTCAAGCCGTTCGAGGAACTCATCCTCTACAAGCTCGGCGAGGACGGCGAGTTCGACTCGGTCTCCGAACTGGCCGAGGCGCTGGCCCGCGAACTCAACGAGGAGTACACCGACAGCTTCCGCTCGAAGGTGATCTACAACGTCGATCGGCTGGGCCCCGGCGGCAAGGGCTACATCGAGCGCGAGGAGCACGGGAAGTCCTACCGGACGCGCCTCTCGCGGATCGGCGAGCTGTGGGTGCGAGCGCACTCGGACGACGACTCGAGCGTCGACCGGTGATCGACGTGCGCGACGCGATCGACGCGATCGATTCGAACCGATGCTCGTCCGACGGATCGTACGCACATGGTCGCTGACGCCTTCGTCCGGTGGTTCGGCACCGACCCGGTGGTCCACGGCCTCGTCGGCGGACTCGTCATCGCCGGTCTCAACCTGTTCGGTGCCTCGCTGGTGTTCGTCTGGCGAAACCCCTCGGAGCGGGCGATGGACGGCGCGCTGGGCTTCGCCGCCGGCGTGATGCTCGCGGCGAGCTTCACGAGCCTCATCGTCCCGGGGATCGAGACCTACGCCGACGGGAATCCGATTCCGGTGCTGATCGGCGTCGCCCTCGGCGCGCTGTTTCTGGACCGCTCGGACGTCCTCGTCCCCCACGCCCACTTCCTGCTCTCGGGCCGGCGCCGGGCCGACGCGGCGAACCCGAGCGAGGGGCTCCCGGTGAGCGACGAGCGCTTCGCCGGCGTCGTCCTGTTCGTCCTCGCGATCACGCTGCACAACATGCCCGAGGGGCTCGCGGTGGGCGTCGGCTTCGGCAGCGGCGACCTCGAGACGGCGATCCCGCTGATGCTCGCGATTGGTATCCAGAACGTACCGGAGGGGCTGGCCGTCTCCGTCGCGGCGGTCAATGCCGGGCTCGACAGGCGGCTGTACGCCGCCTTCGCGGGGCTGCGCTCGGGGGTCGTCGAGATCCCGCTGGCCGTCCTGGGCGCGTACGCGGTCGGGACGATGGCGGCGCTGCTCCCCTACGCGATGGGGTTCGCCGCCGGCGCGATGCTGTTCGTCATCAGCGACGAGATCGTCCCCGAGACGCACACCGGCGGCCACGAGCGGGTCGCCACGCTGGGGACGATCCTCGGCGTGATCGTGATGCTCTACCTCGACGTCACCCTCGGGTGAGCGGCACGGTCTCCGGCGATTCGCGCCGGGTCGTCGCGGAACCGCCGCCGGTCGAAGCCGACGCCGCGACGTCAGGCTCGAGCCGACTCCTCTTCGACCCGGCGGGCGAACCGCCTGATCACGTCCGTGAACGTCTCCGGCCGGTGGAGGTTGCAGATGTGGCCCACGCCGGCGATGACGACGATCCGGGTGTCGTGACCGGCCGCGGCGTGGTCCCCCTCGCCGCGGCGCATGAGCTTGTCGTGCTCGCCGTTGACGATCAGCGTCGGGCCCGGGTAGCTCGCGAACCGGTCGCGAAAGTTTCGTCCAGCGAGGTCCGGCCCCGGCGTGCCGAATTCCCGGGGGTAGATGCCCGACTCGATGATCTCGGCCTCGATCTCCGGGGGGAGGTCGCGGTTTCGCACCCAGCGCTCGCCGAGTCGCTGCACCCCCCGCTCGATCAGGTCGCTACGCGTCGCGAGGCGCGCCGTCGCGCCGGTGAGTCGCGTCAGGAGGTTCATCCCTCGAACGGGGTTGGCGCTGCTACCGACGACGACGAGCCCGTCGACCATCTCGGGGTGGCGGCTCGCGAACTCCGTCGCCACGTACCCGCCCAGCGAGAGGCCGACGAGGATGGCGTGGCCGTCCGTCTCCGCCTCGAACACCTCCTCGAGCAACCGCACGGCGGGCTCGAGGTCGAACTCGGTGTCCGACCGCGCCCCGTGTCCGGGGAGGTCGGGGGCGACGACGCGAAACTCGTCCGAGAGCGCCTCGCGCTGGGGCGCCCACATCTTCCGCGTGAACATCGCGCCGTGGACGAAGACGATCGGCTGCGCGTCGGGCGATCCGGCCACGTCGAGGCCTCGGATATCGGTTCCGGGTACGGTCTGCCCCATGAGTGGGCGCAGTACACGAACGAGGCCCTTAGTGGTGGTGCTGGCGACTGTCGATGGTGACGCGGAGACTCGTCTCGGGGCGACGGAATGGAGCTGTGGATCTCGAGGCTATCGAGCGGTGAACGGGACAGGTTTCATACTCGATGCGTATGAGACCACTACGAAAGCCCCTGGCGGCGTGCGGTCGAAGAGCTTGCTGCGCGCGCTCGCTCCGCTCGCGTGCTAGCTACGCCCGTCTTCCCGCACGCCGCCAGCCCCTTTCATTCCCACCCGCGGTGGCCATCCGGGCAGCCGACATGGGTGGGGCTTTCGTAGTGTTGGTCCCAATAACGTATACGAGTACCTCGAGCGGGACACGAAACAGCTAACAGGATCGCGGAAACTACTCCCACGTAGCCATGAACAAGTTCCCGGCGGATCCGGTCGCCGCGCTCGCTCGAGCGCGCGCGTCGGCCGGCCGCCTTCGGGACGCCGTGTTCGTAGGGGCCCCGTAGCCCCGCTTCTTCGCACACCGTTTCGACGGATGTATTGTATCCGGACGGTATTCACCGAGCAACGACCAGTGGCACAGGTACCGATACGCGATACCCAACGATGCACCCAAACGACCGATCACGCGGACCGACGGCGAAGCACGGACGACGCCCACGGCGGGCGGTGAGAGCATGAGCATGGACGCGCCCGAGTCCGAATCCGACCGCGAGGACGACGCGGCGGCCGGATCGGCGGACCCGTCCCTCGAGGGGAGCTACGATCCCCGGGAGGTCGAACCGCGCTGGCAGCGGCGCTGGGTCGACGAGGGGACCTACGCCTACGAGGGCGAGCCCGAACGGGACCCGAACACGGTGTACGCGATCGACACGCCGCCGCCGACGGTGTCGGGGAGCCTCCACATGGGCCACCTCTACGGCTCGACGCTACAGGACTTCGCCGCCCGGTTCCAGCGGATGGCGGACGGCGACGTCCTCTTCCCCTTCGGCTACGACGACAACGGGATCGCCTCCGAGCGCCTGACCGAGCAGGAACTCGACATCCGCCACCAGGACTACGAGCGACGGGAGTTCCAGCGGCTCTGCCGCGAGGTCTGTGAGGAGTACGAGGCGGAGTTCACGGAGAAGATGCAGGGCCTCGGCTGTTCGATCGACTGGGGCCACACGTACAAGACGATCGAGCCCCGCGTCCAGCGGATCTCCCAGCTCTCGTTCGTCGACCTCTACGAGCAGGGTCGCGAGTACCGCAAGAAGGCGCCCGCGATCTGGTGTCCCGAGTGCGAGACGGCCATCTCGCAGGTCGAGACCGAGGACGACGAGCGCCACTCGCACTTCAACGACATCGCGTTCGAAGTCGTCGGTGAAAACGCCCCGCGCGAGGAGTTCGTCATCTCGACGACCCGCCCCGAACTGATCCCGGCCTGCGTCTCGGTGTTCGTCCACCCCGAGGACGAGGAGAACCAGGACCTGGTCGGCGAGACCGCCCGCGTCCCGATCTTCGGCCACGAAGTGCCGATCATCGCCGACGACCGCGTCGACATGGAGAAGGGCAGCGGCATCGTCATGTGCTGTACCTTCGGCGATCAGAAGGACATCGAGTGGTACCAGGCCCACGACCTGCCCCTGCGCGTGGCCATCGACGAGTCCGCGACGATGACCGACCTCGCCGACGAGTACGAGGGCCTCTCGACCGAGGAGGCCCGCGAGGCCATCGTCGAGGACTTAGACGAGGCGGGGTACCTCCGGGACCGCCGCGAGATCGTCCACGCCGTCGGCGTCCACGAGCGCTGTGACACCCCCGTCGAGTTCCGCGTCTCCAAGCAGTGGTACGTCGAAATTCTGGATCACAAGGAGGAGTACCTCGAGGCCGGCCGCGAGATGGACTGGTACCCCGAGAAGATGTTCACCCGCTACCGCCACTGGATCGAGGGGCTCGAGTGGGACTGGCTCATCTCCCGCCAGCGCGACTCGGGGATCCCGTTCCCGGTCTGGTACTGCGCCGACTGCGACCGGGAGATCCTGGCCGAGAAGGAGGACCTGCCCGTGGATCCGCTCTCGGACGACCCGCCGGTCGACGCCTGTCCCGACTGCGGGAGCGACGAGTTCGTCCCCGAGGAGGACGTCTTCGACACGTGGGCGACCTCCTCCCTGACCCCCCTCATCAACGCCGGTTGGGACTGGGACGAGGACCCGGGCGAGTTTACGATGGAGAACCCGGAACTCTACCCGTTCGACCTCCGCCCGCAGGGCCACGACATCATTTCGTTCTGGCTGTTCCACACCATCGTCAAGTGTTACGAGCACACCGGCGAGGTGCCGTTCGACGCCGTCCTCATCAACGGCCACGTCCTCGACGAGAACCGCGAGAAGATGTCGAAATCGAAGGGGAACGTCGTCGAACCCAGCGAGGTGCTCGCCGAGTACCCCGTCGACGCCGTCCGCTTCTGGGCCGCCAGCGCCGCCGTCGGCGACGACTTCCCCTTCTCCGAGAAGGACATCGTCGCGGGCGAGAAGCTCCTCCGGAAGCTCTGGAACGCCTCGAAGCTGGTCGACGCGCTCGCACCGCGCGACCCCGAGGAGCCCGACGACCTCGAGGCGATCGACCGCTGGTTGCTCGCCGAACTCGACGACGCGGTCGCCGACGTGGCCGCGCACTTCGAGGCCTACGAGTTCGCGAAGGGCCGGGACCGTCTCCGGACGTTCTTCTGGAACACCTTCTGCGACGACTACCTCGAGATCGCCAAGACCCGCGAGGAAGAGCCCTCGACGCAGTACGCGCTGCGGACGGCCCACCGGACGTTCCTCGAACTGTGGGCGCCGTACCTGCCCCACGCGACCGAGGAGATCTGGCAGGCGGTCTACGCGAACGGAAGTAGCGAGGCGTTCGAGAGCGTCCACACCCGCGACTTCCCCGACCCCCGAGGCTACGAGGCGGACCTCGAGGCCGGCGAGACGGCGATGGAGGTCATCTCCGCGCTCCGCCGGTACAAGAGCGAGAACCAGCTCCCGCTGAACGCCGAACTCGAGTCGGTGAAGGTGTTCGGCCCCGTCGCCGGCTTCGAGGAGGCGATCCGCGACGTGATGCACGTCCGGGACCTGGAGGTGCTCGAGGAACCTCCGGAGATCTCGACCGAGGTGGCCTCGATCGACCTCGACTACGCGACGCTCGGTCCCGAGTACGGGCCGAAGGTCGGCGAGATCGACGCCGCGATCGACGCCGGCGAGTTCGAGATCGTCGAGGACAGCGCGGAGCCACGCTCCGCGGATAGCTCGAGCGGCGACGAGCCGCGAGAGGGGCGCGTGCTCCGCGTGGCGGGCGAGGAACTCGAGGCGGACCTTTTCGAGGTGGAACTCGAGCGAACCTACTCCGGCGAGGGCCAGATGCTCGAGACGGAGTCCGCGGTCGTCGTCCTCGAGTAACTCGCGCCGGACCTTCGGTCGTCCTCGAATAGGTCGCGCTGAACCACCAGTCGTCCTCGAGTAGTCCGGCCGACCACCGGTCATCCTCGAGCGGTCGACTCGATCACCGGTCGTCGCCGCTCGGGTCCGCCGTTTCGATCACCGACTCCGTTCCACTATCGCCGAGTTGTCTCACCGAACGGCATCGACAGAACTCGACGACTCGATTTCGATCCGACCGTTCGTCCACCATGACACTCTCGAGTAGATGTTCGTTCAGAATTCGGAACGATTAACACCGATTTACTGGCTATTTCAGCCGAATCCGGTTCGAGTAACGAAGAATTTATCTTGGGCGTTCGCCAACCGAGGTTCGTGCTCTGCTGAAGTCGTGTAACGGAGACCCGCAGTGTAGACGTCGCGTAAGCCGAGTACGAGCACCGTCAACAACCCCGACCTCAAGGGTCGGGGCTTGTCAGTGAACTCCCGCTCTACCGCTAGACAGCGGAGGCGTTGAAATCGCCGTTCGCGTTCACCGTTCCTGACTTTAGGGCTAGTTGACTGGTAGCCCGTCCAGCACCAGACTTGAGCCAGTTCTGGACAAGACGCCACGCCACGTTCCGCGCAGCGTTGTAATCCGCATGCAACTCCTTCTCGCACTTTAGACACTCGAACTCGTCGCCATCGCGGTTATCCTCGTGAGTAAACCCACACTCGCCGTGACTACACCGCTGTGACGTGTACTGCGGCGCAACGGTAGCCACTTCGATGTCGTGTTCCTCAGCCTTGTACTCGACCTGTCGCTGAATTTCCCTGAACGCCCACTGCTGGAACTTCGAGGCGTTCGAGATGCGCGTCCAAATGTGGGTCAACCGCTCGAACGCGATATGCGTACAGTCGTTCTCAATGGCCTCTCGAACGATGTCGTTCGACACGTCATGTAGGCGGTGGCGACTCCACTCGGCGAACCTGTCACCAATTGACTGGATGGTGAGATGCGCCGAACGAGTGCCGGTCTGTTGCAGGTTTCCACGACGGCGTTCGTACTCGTCGCGCTTGTGGTTGAGTTCGTCCGCGTTTCCGAGGAACGCTCCAGTGCTGGTGACGGCGAGGTAGCCGTCCACGTTGAGGTCAACGCCGAGAACCACTCCGTTCTCGGGCTGCTTGTCGGCAGAAACAGGTTTGACTTCTTTCTCAACGGCAACGTGTAGGTAGTATTCGCCGTCTCGCTTGTGGAGCGTGGCCTCTTTTTTCTCCCATTCATCCCCGTTCCAGTACTCCTCGAACGGCGTCCCTCTGTCGTCGTGTGGCAGGACGTATTCGGCGGTCACACGGTCGCCAGTGGTGGCGAGTGTCACGTGGTCGTCGTTGTACGTGATGGTACGCCCGTTGTACACGACGACGCTTCCTCGGAACTCTGGCTTGCTCGTGTTCTTGCCGTCTTCGAGCAAGTCGTGGCAGTTCGAGAGGGCGTCGGCGGCGAGGTTTCTCGCTGATTGGACGAGACTGGATTGGAGACCGGTTTGCTTGCGGACTTCGGTGTACGTGGCTTCGTGGAGTTTGTTTTTGGCTTTGACGAGGTGGTCTGAGTCGTCGCTCCACCCGTAGTCTGCGACGTGTTGGGCGGCTTGGCGGAACTCCTCGAACGCCTCGTCAACATCCGAGTGCCGCGACTCGGGGATGTTGAGTTTGACTTGGATGTTCCTGACCACCTCTGCCATACTTCATTATATGGCAAGATACTATTTAATAGTTGGTGGTTGACCGCGTGGGGGAATTGGTCGTTCTGTGAGGCGTGGTTGTATTCCCAAGTGTCGGCTTCCTCCCCGAGGTCAAGCCTCGGGGTATCCGCCTTGACCGCTGATGAAAACAGATACCTCGGACGTGGAATTCGCCGGCGCGGACGCCGGTCTGGGCGTGAACAGGATCTTCGAACTCTTACTCGAACCCGACAGGCGGTACGCGCTGTATCACCTGTCGAGGAAAGTCGGCGCGGTATCGCTCGAGGAGATCGCGGAACAGATCGCACTCAGAACCGGGGAACCGACGCGCGAACGGATCGCCGCCGTTACGACCGGGTTACACCACAACCACGTCCCGAAGCTGGTCGGGGCGGGCGTCGTCCGGTACGACCGGACGACCGACACCGTCGAACGCCTGCCCGCGGCGACGGCGCTCGACCCGTACCTCGAGTTGGCCGTCGTCGACGATGCGCAGGCCGTAGCGTAAGGGGGTTCGTCCCGTTCGCCGCGGTCGATTCGGACGAGCCGTCGGTGCGAACGGACGCGAACGCTCTTCGGACGATTTTCGCAGCGATCGGGTCGCGGGCGCGTGTTCTTTCGCGATCGGAGTCACGGAGCCGATTCGTCGCGACGGCGAACGCCGGCGTCCGCCCGTCGGCGGTCGCGTTCGCACTTCGCGACGCGGATCGCGAGCGCGAGGAACGCCGCCAGGAGCGTGAACGTCACCTCGCCGGCCGCGACGACGCCGAGGGCGTCGGCCTCGAGGAACATCGGCGTCTCGCGGGCGACGGGGATGATCGTGTGGTGGGGATCGCCCGCGACGGGGATGAAGTAGTCGACGACGAGGTTGCTCCAGTACCAGGCGAGCGCGACGCCCACGGACCGGACGGGGAAGTCGGTGATCCGGTAGAGGACGAACGCCTGAACGACCATCGCGAGGTGGCTCCAGAAGAGGAACTGGTACATGAGGGGATGGAGCCCCGAGTACGCGTCGTGGAAGACGAGCAGGGTGTAGGGCGTCCAGAGCCCGAGGATCACGTTCCCGAAGAAGGCCAGCGCGGTGAGCCAGGGCTGTTCGCGCCCGAGCTTCCAGGCGGCGATGGCGAGCGCGATGAACAGCGTCGCCATCGGGCTGTCCGGAACCCACGGCCACATCACGGCCGGCGTTTCCGCGAACTGGCCCGAGTAGTACCAGAAGCCGAAGGCCGTGCCCGCGAGATTGATCGCGACGACGAGCCACGCGAAGCGGAGGCCGAGGTCCTCGAGCGCCCGCGGAACGGGGGCGAGGTGTTTCGGGACCGGCGGTCGTTCGGGCGGCCGACTCGTCGCGCTCGTCGCGGTCATCGTTCCCCGGGTGGGTCGGCAGGGCCAAAACCCTAGCGATGCTGACTCCTTTCGGGCGCTCGAGCCTCGACGTTCGCCCGCGACCGGGTCGTGTCGGTCTCCGTGCTGTCGCGCCCTCGTCGTAGCCGCGTACGAGTCCGACCGCGAGCCCTGCTGGCTCAACCCTTTTTCGACTCCGACGCCAAACCGTGCCATGCACACCCACGTGAGCGTCGATCAGGTCCGCTGGTGGCTGGACGAACGCGCGATCCAGGACGTGACCTCTCACGCGCAGGAGGGGACGGAGTTCAACCTGCAGGTGACCCTCTCGAGGTTACCGATCCACCTCATCAAGGAGGACGTGCGGGGGCCGATCCGGGTCGTCGGACGCTGCGGGTTCGACACCGAACGGTCCCGACGGCTGATCAGCGAGGAGGAGGCCCGCAGGGAGCTGCTCAGGGAGATCGGACCGGTGCTCGCGACGACGCCCGGGTTCTACACGTTCCTCGACGAGGGAGATCGGGCCTGCGAACTCCGAGACGCCGCGACGCTCCAGCTGGAACACCGGATCTACCCGGACGGCGCGAGCCAGCAATCGTTGATGGACAGCGTGATGGCCGTCGCCACGGGGATGCGGTACGTCCAGAACCTGCTCGCCGCGACGCATCCCGAAGCGCCCCCAGAGACGAGCGGACTCGAGGGGGAAAACGGAACGAACGAGAACGAGGGGAACGGAGAGGAGGGCGCGAAGCCGAGCGCGACAGGGGAAGAGGGAACCGAAGGGGCGAAAGACGCCTGAGAGCCGCGGACCCCGCCGGTCACCGAATCCGCCCCCGTCGACGCCGGTTTCCGTCCCTGGCGGAGCGCGGGCGAGGTCGATCCGTCCGGTGGCAACCACTATCGGGTTGGGGCTGGCAGATACCGTATGGCATCGGTATCGACGACCCACCGACTCTCGACCGGCCACGAGGTGTCGCTCCCGCTCGAACTCGAGTTCGCGACGGGCGGCGTCGTCGTTCCCGCCCGACGGGGGCGGCTCGAGGCGACCCTCCCGGCCGGACTGTCGTCGGTCGCGATCGGACCCGGCGTGGGCTGCGTCTCGCTCGTCGGGATCCAGTATCGCCGGGTTGGCGGATCCACGGGTGAGGAAACCGACGGCGGAGGCGAAGGTGGCGGTGACGAACTCGAGCCTTACAACGAGTTCGCCGCGATCATCCCAGCGGTCCGAGGCGGACGCACGACCATCCCGCTCGCCCAGCTGTTCGACGCCGATCTCGGCGGATTCGTCCACTGGCTCCCCGTCACGACCGAAGCCTCGGTCGCGTTGGGGCGGGAGCTCTGGGGCTACCCCAAGGAGCGGGCGGAGATCACCGTCACCGACGGTCCCCGCGGCGTCCGAACCGTCGTCGGGAGCGACCCCGAGCCGGCGGTTCGCCTCGACGTCCCGCGGCCGCGCCTCGCGTTCGGGCTCGGTAGCCGCGGCGGGTCGACCGCGCACGGGGGGCCCGAGCGTAACTGGACACTGACGAGTTTCACGACGAAACACGGGGACCTGCACCGAACGCGGGCCGAGATCGAGGGCCGCGTCGCCGTCGGACCGGCGGTCGGCGCGACGCTCGAGGTCGGGTCGGGCGCCGGCGCGGCGATACTGCGACGACTCGGGACGTGGAACCGTCCGCTCGTCGCGTTCGCCGGCTCGAGGGTGCGAGCGCAGCTCTCGGCACCCGAGGCCGTTCCCTCGGCGGCGCCGTCGGCGAACGGGCGGTGAGCCGGGACACGACGATCCGATCGCCGCCCCGGATGCGGTCGAACCGAACGGAGCGATCCGACCGAGCGACGACAACAGACACGCGTAAGTGTGGCGCCTCCTAACCCGTGAACATGTCGGAATCCGAGACCACGGATCTCGAGGAACTGCGACGCGGAACCGACCTCGTCAAGCGCGGGTTCGCCAGGATGCAGAAGGGCGGCGTCATCATGGACGTCGTGAACCCCGAGCAGGCCCGCGTCGCCGAGGAGGCCGGCGCCGTCGCGGTGATGGCGCTCGAGGCCGTCCCCGCGGACATCAGAAAGCGCGGCGGCGTCGCCCGGATGGCCGATCCCGCGGACGTCGAGGAGATCGTGAACGCGGTGTCGATCCCGGTGATGGGCAAGGCCCGGATCGGCCACACCAAGGAGGCCGAAATTCTCGAGGCCGTCGGCGTCGACATGATCGACGAGTCCGAAGTCCTCACCCCTGCCGACGACGCCTACCACATCGACAAGCGCGACTTCACGGCCCCGTTCGTCTGCGGCGCCCGAAACCTCGGCGAGGCCCTCCGGCGAATCGACGAGGGCGCGGCGATGATCCGCACCAAGGGCGAAGCGGGCACCGGTGACGTCAACCAGGCCGTTCACCACCAGCGCACGATCAAGGGCGAGATCCGCCGACTCGAGGGGATGACCCACGAGGAGCGGGAGGCCTACGCCCGCGAGATCGAGGCGCCGGCCGACCTGGTCCACGAGACCGCCGAGATGGGGAGACTACCCGTGGTCAACTTCGCCGCCGGCGGCATCGCGACGCCCGCCGACGCGGCGCTGATGATGCACCACGACTGTGACGGCATCTTCGTCGGCAGCGGCATCTTCGGCGCCGAGAACCCGCCGACGATGGCCGAGGCGATCGTCCGCGCGGTGAACAACTGGGACGACCCCGAGACGCTCGCCGAGATCTCGAAGAACCTCGGCAAGAGCATGAAAGGCGACGCGAACGTCGACCTTCCGGAGGAAGAACGCCTCCAGGATCGGGGCGTCTGAGCCGATCCGCGGTCGAACGCCAGTTCTCGTTCTCCTTCTCAGTGGTCCTCCTCCCCTTTCAGCGGTCTCCTCCCTTTCGAAGGTCTCTCCTCCCTTTCGAAGGTCTCTCCTCACTTTCTCAGGGGTCTCTTCTCCTTTCTCAGGGGTCTCTTCTCCTTTCTCAGGGGTCTCTTCTCCCCTCTCAGGGGTCTCTCCCACTCCTGCCGCCCGTCGCGTCCCGATCAAATGGGCCGTTCGGCGCACCAACGGACTCTTTTAGCGGGCTGTTGCACGAAGGGTCATGTCGACCGATCCCGGCCCGCCGGAGTGGCTCGTCGAGCGACCCGGGCTGACGGCGCTCGCGCTCGTGAGCGGGCTGCTCGCGTTGCTCGTCCTCGCTTCGTACCTCCAGTACGTCCTGTTCGGCCTCGTCCTGGCGTACGTACTCTATCCCGTCCAGCGGCGCCTCGAGCGGTACGTCGGATCGACCGTCTCGGCGTCCGTCCTCGTGATCGGGACGGTACTCGTCGTGTTGCTTCCGCTCGTCTACGTCGTCAGGATCGCCGTTCGACAGTCGCTCGAAGTCGTCCGTTCCATCAGGAGCGGCGGGATCGACGTCGATATGGTCGAGGACGCGCTCGCGTCGAGTGGGTACAGCGTCGACGTCGTCTCCGTGTACGAGTCGAACCAGGACCGGATCGCGTCGGCCATCCAGGAGGTGACGACGGGGGCGCTCAACCTCGTCGGTAGCTTACCCCGGATGTTCATCGGGCTGACGATCACCCTGTTCGTCCTCTTCGCGCTGTTGCGGGACGGGAAGCGCTTCGTCGAGTGGGTCCTGTGGGTGTTGCCCCTCGAGGACGACGTGCTCGAGGAACTCCGCACGGGAATCGATCGCCTCATGTGGGCCTCGGTCGTCGGAAACGTCGCCGTCGCGGCGATCCAGTCGGTGATGCTCGGAGTCGGACTGATCGTCGCCGGCGTCCCCGCCGTCATCTTCCTCACCGTCGCCACGTTCGTCCTGACGCTGCTGCCGCTCGTCGGCGCGTTCGCGATCTGGATCCCGGCCGCGACCTACCTCGTCACGGTCGGCCGGCCGACCGCCGGCGCGGCGATGATCGTCTACGGGCTGATCGTCACCTTCTCGGACGTCTACCTCCGTCCCGCGCTGATCGGCCAGACCAGCGCGTTCAACTCCGCGATCGTCGTCGTCGGCATCTTCGGGGGGCTCATCGTCTTCGGCGCCGTCGGCCTGTTCGTCGGTCCCGTCGTCCTCGGCGGCGCGAAACTCGTCCTCGATTCGTTCGCTCGAGCGTGCGACGGCGAGGCGACCGCCTGATCGGGACCTCGTCTCGAGTTCGTCCCGCGCAGGCCTCCCCGTTATCTCCTCGAGCGGCGTCTACCGGCCATGAATCGCGCCGCCGAATCCGAATCCGAACTCGAGTCCGGACCCGACCTCGACCGCCTCCAGTACCGCCTCGACGCCGCCCGCGAGGCGGTACTGGAGGCGGTCGAGCGGAACGCCGCGAACGACGAACTGTCGGCGGTGGCGGCGGAACTCCGGGACGTCGTCGACGCCGCGGACGACCTCCTCGGGACGGTCGACCTCGAGCGGCTCCCGTCTGCCGTCGACGCCGGCGAGCTTCCGACGCTCGTCGACGTCGACGGGATTCCGGACGCGGTGCGCGACCGAAATCCGGACGCCGCGCTGAATCTCGGCTCGCTCCGTCGCGCCGTCTTCCTCCGAGAACTCTGGAACACGGTCGACCTCGTCGAATTTCGCAGGGCGGCAGGCCGACTCGAGGGCGAACTCGAGGACGTGTTCGGACCCGACTCGATCGCGTCGTCCAGCGACGGGTCCCAGGCCGCGGCGGACGTGAAGGCCTTCCTCGCGGAGGTGAAACCGGACGCGACGAACGCCGCGATGCAGCAACGGGTGTCGAAGGAACAACGGCGGGCTCGTGAGGGGGTCGTCCGGGCCCACGCCGAGTTCGAAACCCTGTACGCCGCTCACCAGCGAGGGCCGGGCTACGTCGGCCGGAAACCGGTCTCGAGGAACCCGACGGCGGTGTCGACGGCCCCGGCCGGTCCGCTCCCGGCGAGCGCCTCCACGAGAATTTCGACGGTGCCGACGAACGTGCGTCGGGCGAAGGTGGACGCGCTTCCGCGGATCTACGGCCGTCGCTGGCGGCGCGTCGACGGCTCGAGCTGACTGAACTCGTCCTCCGGCGAACGCGGCCCGCGCCTTTCCGTGACCGTCCGTCACGGAGGCCACGCTCGAGGCGGCGGAACGAGTCCGCGCTGGACCGCCGCCAGGAGCGCGAGGTACGTCGCGAGCGTTCCGCCGAGAGCCGAGAGCGCGGCGTCGGGCGCCGTGAGCGCCCCGCCGAGACCGAGGACGAGCGCGCCGCCGACCGTCGCGAGTTGAACGGCGGGCCGACGCCAGCACGCTTCGACCCGGTCGTGGTATCGCCCGGCGACCGCTTCGAACGCGATCAGCGCGAGGGCGCCCGCGGCGACCGCGGGGGGAACGAGCCGAGCGTCGACGGCGATCGCGAGTCCGACGTAGACCGCGAACACGGCGAGCGAGATGAGGGCGTCGAAAACGGGACGGTACGTCACGGTCGGGATCGGGCTGTGAGACGAGTCGACCTCAGTAGAGCGTCGCGCCGTCGCCGACTTCGGTCTGGTAGGCCCGGCTCTCGATCCCGGCGTCGTCGAAGGCGTCGACCATCGCCGAGGCGACCGCGCGCCGATCGGCGCGGTGACAGACCGCGAGCACGCCGGGGCCGGCGCCGCTGACGGTGACGCCCGTCGCGCCCGCCTCGAGCGCCGCCTCGTGCACCTCGGCGTAGCCGTCGATGAGTTCGGCGCGCTTCGGGGTGACGATGCCGTCGTCCATCCCCCGGCCGACGAGGTCGGGGTCGTCCCGCGTCATCCCGACGGCGAGCGTCGCGGCGTTGCCGACGGTGTGGACGACCTCCGACAGCGGCGCGCGGTCGGGGACGACGCCCCGGGCGTCGCGCGTCGAGACGGCGGTCTCCGGCAGGCAGGCGACGAGGGGGACGGAGGCGTCGACCTGGGTGACGCCGTCGTCGGTGACGATCGTGAAGCCGCCGAGCAGCGAGGGGGCGACGTTGTCCGCGTGCGCCTCCCCGGAGACCAGCGCCTCGCCCTCGGCCGCGACGGGGACGAGTTCCTCCCGCGAGAGGCCGCGATCGTAGAGGGCGTTCAGCGCGACGGCGGCGGCGGCGGCGCTCGCGGCCGACGAACCGAGGCCCGAGGCGGGGCGAACGCCCTTGTCGATCCGGATCGTCGCCGGTGCGTCGAGGGCCTCCGCGACCGCGCCGACCGTGTTCTGCTTCGGATCCTCGGGGATGTACTGGCTGCCGGCCCCGGTGATCGTGATCGTCGTCTCCGCTGCGCGTTCGACCCGAACGACGTCGGCGGGCGTCTCGAGAGCGACGCCGAAGACGTCGAAGCCACTCCCGAGATTCGCGCTGGTCGCTGGTGCCCGCACGGTGAGCATGGCGAAATCTTCCGAGAGTGCACGCAAAAAGGTAGCGGACGACACCGGCGCGCGGTCGCCGACCGGCTCAGATCGGCCGGCGCCGAGACCGGGCGCCGACGGGTGACGACCACCGTCGACGAGGGTGAACCCCCTCAGTCGTCGGACTCGTCAGTTTCGTCCGACCCCTCCTCGGAGACCGTCCCGAACGTGAAGACGTCGCTCGACTCCTCCGGTCGGTCGTCGGCGTCCTCGTCCGCTTCCGGTTCGGCGTCCGCCCCGTCGCCGCCCTCGCGTTCGTCGTCGGGCTCGAAGGAGTCGCCCTCGAGGTCGGCCGGCGGTTCGGCGATCACGGGGGTCTCGCCGTCGTCACCCGGGTCGGCCGCGACGCCGGCGTCTTCGGTACCGGCGCCGACCGCGGCGTCGGTGCTCCGGTCGTCGGCCGCCGACTCGCCCTCCGGCGCGTCCGTCTCGAACGCGAGCACGTCGTCGGTCTCGCGTTCGTCGTCGGACTCCGCTTCCGTTTCCGCGTCGGATTCGACGTCGGCGGCGGGTGGTTCGGCGTCGACGTCGAATTTGATCGCGTCGTCGGTCCCCGCTCCCGTCCGCGGCCCGCTCGGCGCGCTCTCGCCGTCGACGGCCGCGTCGTCGCCCGCGGTCGCGTCGAACTCGAGGTCGGCGGTCGCAGTGGCGTCGGTCGAGAACGACGACTCCTCGACGTCGTCGCGGTCGACGTCGGTGTCGAAGCGGTCGAGCGCCTCCGAGAGGGTCGACGCCTGTCCGGCGAGGTCCGACGCCGACCGGGAGACCTCGGTCAGCGCGGTGGTCTGCTCTTCGGCCGCGGCGGCGACGTTCTGGGCCTCGGCGGTCGTCTGGTCGGAGACCGTCGCCGCGTCGTCGATCATCGCGACGACCTCCTGGGTGGAGGCGGCCTGCTGCTGGGTCGCCGCGGAGATCTCCTGAACGCCGCTGTTGGTCTCGCGCGCGTAGCCGGCGATCTCCTCGAGCGCCTCGACGGCCTCCTGAACCTGCTCGCTCGCGTCCTCGACCTCGTCGCTGGTTCCTTCGACCTCGGTTGCGGACTGCTCGGTCCGCTTTCGGATCGACTCGAGGCGTTCTTCGGCCTCGTCGGCCGCCTCCGCGACGTCCTGGGAGAGTTCCTTGACCTCGCGGGCGACGACGGCGAACCCTTCGTCGTCCTGGCTGCTCAGCGATCGCGACGCCTCGATGTTCGCGTTCAGCGCGAGCATGTTGGTCTGCCTGGCGATGTCGGAGATGACCGCGATCAGGTCGTCGATCTGCTCGACCTCCGCCTCGAGGCGGCGAATCTCCTCGACCGCCCGCTCGGACTCGACTTCGATCTCGTCCATCGCGTCGATCGCCCGCCGGGCCGCTTCCTGTCCCTCGGCCCCCGTCTCGACGGTCTGGGCGGCGATGTCGGCGACCTGGTTCGACGAGGCGGCGATCTGCTCGGTCGTCGTCGACAGCCCGCTCATCTCGCGGTCGACCGACTGGAGCGCCTGGTTCTGCCGTTCGGCGCCGTCGGAGATCTCCTGGATCGACTCGGTCACCTGCTGGGAGGCCGAGCGCACCTCCTCGCTCGAGGCGGTGACCTCCTCGCTGGCGGTGGCGACGTCGGTCGCGAACCGGTTGAGTTCGGCGACCGTGAGTTCGATCTCGGCGAGCATCTCGTTGAACTCCTCGCCGATGTCCGCCATCGCCTCGTTCTCGCTCTCGGGGTCCATCCGGGCGGTGAGGTCGCCCTCGGCGGCGGCCTCCATCACCTGGCTGTACTCCGCGGCCTTCGTCCGGAGGTCCTCGTTGAGACGCTGGACGCGTTCGCGCTCGCGCTCGGCCTCCTCGCGGGCGGCCTCGGCCTCCTCGATCTGGGTGCGGAGGGCGACGCGCATCGAGTCGAAGCCCTCGTAGAGCCGCCCGATGTTGTCGATCCGCTTCGTCTCGAGGTCGACGTCGAGGTCGCCCTCCTCCATCCGGCCGGCCTTGCGGGTGAGGCGGTCGATGGAGACCGCGGTGTTTCGCCCGAGGACGGCCCCGACGAGGCCGATCAACAGGACGCCGCCCGCGGTCGCGTAGGTCCCGTAGTCGCTGACCGCGGCGACGAACCCGTAGGCGTCCTCGGTCGGTTCGTGCGTCACGACGACCCAGTCCGTTCCGTACACGCGAGAGGCCCCGACGAGGTTCTCCTCGTCCTCGAGTCCGTAGGTGTCCGAGAGGATGCCGATCGAGGAGCGCTCCTCCGAGACCGTCCCCTCCGTCCGGGCGCGCTCGGTGATGTCGGACTCCCCGTATTCCGCGCCGAGGGTCTCGAACGCGTCGGCGTCGTCGTCCGGCTGGTAGTTCCGGTCGTCGAGCATCACTTCGTCGTCGCCGTCGAGGACGAGCGTCGTGGCGCCGTCGTCTTCGAACCGGTCGGAGTAGTCGTCGATTTCCGCGGTGTAGACGATCGCCCGATCGTCGTCTCCGGGAGTGGTCGCCACGTAGCTGACCACGCCGACCTCCTCGTCGAGTTCCGTCTCGGCGTCGATCGCGTCGTTGATCGTGTAGACGTCAGAAATCCAGGGAACGTCCGTCGACGCCTCGTCGAAGGCCTCTTCGGGGACGCCCTCGAGTTCGCTCGTGGACGCGCCCTCGTAGCGTCCGTCGGTGCTCTCGAGCACCTCCCCCTCCTCGGTGTCGACGTACGAAAGCGAGTAGATGTCCGCGTCGAGGGTGGTCTCCCACTCGCTGAAGCGTGACCTGATCGCGTCCGAGTCGCCGCTCTCGACGACCTCGGAGCTGGTGATCACCCCGAGCGTGTCCTCGTTCTGCTGGTTCCACAACTGGAGGTTCTTGGCCTCCTGCTGTGCGGACGAACCGTGATCGTCTTGCACTTGTCGCTCGGTCTCGCCGGTGATCCCCGCCGTCGCGACGAGTCCGATCGTCCCGACCGACAGTCCGAGCACCAACAGCGCGATCCCGAACTTGACCGCGTAGCGGCGTCGGATGGCCGCCGGCACCATTCGTCGAAGGATATCCATAATACGACATCGGTGACGACGTCACTACATAAATTGTGTTCCGCAGTTATCGAAGTTGATAACCGATGTTATTTTTTCTGCTACAGTATCATTTGTGAAAATACGATCTACGATAATCGGCCCCGCAAGTGTTAAGAAAACTAGCGAGAAACGACTTGCAACATGGACGAGAGATCCCGCCGAACCGCAACTCGAACCGACACCGCCCCCGGCGGGGAGTCGGTGCGCCGTCGACACGTGCTCAAAGCGGGTGCCGGCGGCGCGCTCGGCGTCTCGCTCGCGGGCTGTCTCGACGTGTACGGATCGTTGACCGGCGGAGCGTCGGACGAGGACGTCGTGAAGATCGGGCTACTCGCGCCCGACCCGACGGAGGGGGGCGAGGTAGCCGGCTTCTCGATGAAAAACGCGGCCGAGCTCGCCGTCAGCGAGCTGAACGACCCCGACTCCGACATCGGGACGAACGAGCTGGACGAACCCGGCATCAACGGGACGGACGTCGAACTCGTCGTCGCGGACACGAACGACAGTTCGCGCGAGACCAAACGCCAGTACCACGAGCTGATCCTCGAGCACGACGTCGACGTCACGGTCGGCATCTTCTCGAGCGACGGGCTGATGAACATCGTGGACGACATCGCCGAGCAGGAGACCGTCCACCTCACGACCGGCGCGGCGACCACTCAGGCGAGTTCGCTCGTCCGCGAGGAGTACGAGTCGTACAAGTACCACTTCCGGGTGGGTCCGCGCAACGACCACGACCTGGCGGTCTGCCAGCTCGACTTCCTCGAGGACATGTACGACGTCCTCGGCTGGGAGTCGATCACCCTCCTGACCGAGGACCACAGCTGGACCCAGGAGATCCAGAACGTCTACGAAGACGGGTTCGACGACCTCGCGGTCGACGTGGTCGACCACGTCCGCTACTCGGCCTCGAAGGACGACTTCACGGACGTGTACGACGAGGCCGAGGCCGAGGGCGTCGACGCGGTCTACGTGACGATGGCCCACACCGGGGTGCCCGCCGTGCTCGACTGGGCGGGTAACTACCCGTTCGCCTTCGCCGGCATCCACGTCCCCCTGCAGTACCCGCAGATGTGGGACACGCTCGGCGGCCGGGCGGAGTACGCCGTCACGAACGCGACCGCCGCCGCCACCGCCGAACTCACCGAGTACACGATTCCGTTCGCCGACAAGTACCTCGAGGAGTACGACCACCAGCCGGTCTACTCCGGGTACATCGCCTACGACGCGATCAAGCTCTTCGCCGAGACCGCGACCGAGATCGGCACCACCGAATCGAGCGAACTCGTCGAGGGCCTCGAGGAGGCGAGGTTCAACGGGACCACCGGGACGATCGAGTTCTACGACGAGAGCCACGACTACCCCCACGACGTCGTGTACGGGGAGGACAACGTCCAGTCCTCGTTCGTCCAGTGGCAGGACGACGGGGACGGAAACGGGGTCCAGGAGGTCATCTGGCCCGAGCGCATCGAGACGGCCGAGTACCAGGAGCCCGAGTGGGACTGAGCCGTCGCCCGGACGTCATCTGGACGCCGCGTTGATTCGCCGCAGCGTATCCGGGCGGCCCCGGGCCGTCGCTTCGCCTCGTTTCGGGGGTCGTTTCTACGCTCCGTTCGAATATGTTTCTACGCTCCGTTCGAATATACTCCTCCGCGCCACACGGGCGACCGTGCGCCGCGTCGGACGTGAATCCGATCACCGTCTCCGTCCGGTTCGGAAGAATTTGTGTCTCGAGCAGCGCCGATCTCTATCAGTCGTCGACGGCCTCGGACGCGCCCGGTCGGGGGCCGGCGAGCACCCGGTCGAGGCCGAACAGGAGGCCCGTCGCGAGGGCCGTCCCGACGAGGGCGAAGCCGGCGACGACGAGGAAGAACGCGGTCGTCGAGTACCCCTCGAGCAGGAATCCCCCGATCGCGATGCTCGCCGACCCGAGGCCGAACTCGCCGAGGTAGGTGTAGCCGTAGGAGAGCCCGCGGGTGTCCGCGGGAGTGTAGACGGCCACGGCGTTCTGGTAGAACGGTTGGATGGCGAAGAGGAAGAAGCCGAAGACGGCACAGAGCGCGACGATCGCGCCGAGGTTCCCGCCCAGGGTCGTCGTGACCGGGACGAACGCGACGGCGAGGACGACGAGCGCGGCGAAGATGGTCGCGAGTCCCCGTCCGGGGTCGATCCGGTCGGTCAGCTTCCCGCCGGCGTACTGGCCGGCCATGCCGACGATCAGCAGGCCGACGTAGATGTAGTGGCTCGGCTCGATCCCCTCGAGGCCGGAGGGGAGGGGGAGCCCGTCCGTCGCGGAGAGGCCGTGGAGGATCTCGGGGAGGTACGTGAGCATCCCGCGGTAGTACAGTCCCTCGAACGTGACGAGGACGAACACGAGCAGGAACGCGCTCGCGAACAGCGCCCGCGAGTTCGAGAGGAAGTCCCGGAGGGACAGCGGCTCCGAGGCGTCGGCGGTCGCCTCACCCGCGGGGTCGTCGCCCTCGACTGCGGCCGTCGGATCGAACTCCGCGCGCAGGCCGACGGCGACCGCCGCGAGCCCCGGAAGGGCGAGCACGGCGGCCACGAGGTGCCACTCGAGGACGATCAGGAGCGTCGCGACGACGAAGGGCCCGAGCGCGATGCCGACGTTGCCGGCGATGCCGTGCCAGGCGAAGACCGTTCCGCGGTCCTCGACGCCGGTGCTGATGAGCGCGAGGCCCGCGGGGTGGTAGACGCTCGCCGCCGCCCCCCACAGGAGCAGGCCGACGGCGATTCCCGTAACCGAGGTCGCGAACGCGAGGACGACGAACGAGAGGCTCATCCCGGTCAGACACCAGAGGACGAGCCGCTTCGGACCGAACCGGTCGGCGAGCGTGCCCCCGGGGAGGGCACCGACGCCGAACAGGGCGTAGCCGATCGCGACGACGAGGCCGAGTCGGGCGACGCCCGCGTCGAACTCGGCGAGCCAGACCACGAGGAAGATCGGGATCGACGTCTCGAACCAGTGGACCAGGGCGTGGCCCGTCATGGTGAACCCGGCGATCGATCGGTCGTTGTCGTTCAGCGCCATGTCCGTCCCGTCGGGCGTCCCGCGGCCCGTTTCGTTCGGTACGCGGCGGCCCGGCTACTTAGCCGCTTGGAAAGGGGCCGGTTCGTCGGGGCTCGGGTGCCGGCGTCCGGGTCCCGACGTCCCGCTAGTACCGGTACTCGGCGAGGTCCGACGGGAGGATCACCTCGAGGTCGCCCCTCGACTCGTACTCGTGGATCGCCTCGACGGCGGCCTCGAAGTCACCGCGCAGGTCGGGGTCCTCGAGGCGGTGGAAGAACATCGAGGAGAAGCCGTTCATCTCGACCGCCCACTCGACGGCGTTCCGGGACCGCTCGGGGGAGGGGTCGCCGATGCGGGGGACGAGTTCGGCGTTCGAGAGGTGGCCGTGAGCGGGGCCGCCGCCGGCGAACCCGAGTTCGTGGTGCTCGGCGATGAGATCGACCGTCGTCCCGTCGTAGTCGCCGAAGGGGTAGGCGAAGTACTCCGTCGCCTCCTCGAACCCGCGCTCGTCGAACCACGCCTGGCCGTCGAGGATCTCGGTCTCCTGTTCCTCGCGGCTCAGTTCGCTCAGGTGCGGGTGCGAGGCAGTGTGGTTGGCGACGCACCACCCGGCGTCGTCCAGTTCCGACAGCTGGTCGACGGAGAGTTTCGTGTCGCCGGCGACCTCCCCGCGCTCGACGTACTCGGGATTGACGAACGTCACCGCCGGGTAGCCGTACTCCTCGAGGATCGGGAACGCCTCGGTGTAGTCGGTGACGTGGCAGTCGTCGAACTGGATCATCACCTTGGGCGTCTCGGGGCGGGGGACGAAGTGGAAGTCGTCGAGCCAGACCGTCGGCCGGTCGTCCTCGCCGTTGTAGAGCCAGACGTTGACCGTCGTCACCGCGGTCCGGTCGTACCCGTCGTCGACCCGTTCGACGCCGAAGTTGTACCGCGAGAGGGGGATGTCGCCGGTCATCCCACGCCGATAGTCGATCGTTCGCCCGCGCTCGTCGGCCAGTCGGATCCTGGGGACGACGAGTTCGTCGGCCTCGAACGCGAGCCCCGGAACGACGTTCGAGACGTCGACGGGTTCGTCGAACTCCTTGCTCAGGCGGGCGCGTTCCCCCTCCGTCTCGAGGCGGGCGGTCTGCTCGCCGATGGAGATCCGGTCGCGGTCCGTCTCGGCCGACAGGGTGCCGCCGACGACCTCCCAGGCGGAGAGGTCCGAGAAGTCGTCCTCGGGTCCCGGGTCGACCGTTCCCGACGCCGGCGTGACGTCGTCCGTGTCGGGGTCCGGTTCGCCCTCGCCGGACTTCGATCGATTCTCCGGGTCACCGTTCCCGCCGTCCGATCGGTTCGCGTCGTCCGTACACCCGGCGAGACAGAAGAGCGACGTCGAGGCGGCCGCGAGGTACGCGCGTCGGTTCATCAACGCTGCGATCGGTCACCGACCGGCATTGTTACCCGACGGTTACTGTCACGCTTCACGGAATAAAACGGGGACGAGAACGGAATTGGGAACGTGATCGACACTCGAACGGCGACGAGGCCGACGGATCGAACGGCGACTGCCTCGAGCGGCACCGGGACCGAGTGGTGGCTCGGACGGCCTCCCCGCTCGTCCGTTCGTCCGTTCGTCCGTTCGTCGGTCGGTTATTCGTCCGACTCGTCGTCGACGCCGACCGCCCGGGAAACGTCGACGTCCTCGGCGTCGGGTTCGTCGCGTCCGCCGACGACGAGTTCGCCGTCCGGTCCCTCGACGTAGACGTCGTCGGCGAAGCCGCCCTCGGCGTGGGGGTGTTCGGGGTCCTCGAGTCGCTCGGGGGTCGAGGGCGCCGCCGCAAGGCCCCCGGCGGGTTCGAACTCGCCGAGCGGGTCGGCGATGGTGATCCCCCACCGGGTGAAGAACTCCTCGTACCGGTCGTAGTGGGCCTCGAGTTCGTCCGCCGGGATCTCCATCATCTCGGTCCAGCCGTGGTTGTAGAAGTCGAAGTTGGCCTGGAGGTGGGTGATCTCGCGGGCCTCGGCCTCGGAGTAGCCCTCCTGAAGGGCGGCGAGGTAGGTGTCGACGGTGGCGTCGAACAGCGCGTCGAGGTGCGCCTCGCGCTCGTCGGCGCGGTCGGGGTCGGCCTTGTTCAGGAAGATCTTCGTGTGGAGGCGCACGAGGCCGGACTTGGCGACCGACCGAACGACGGGGGTCTCGAGCGCCTTCCTCGAGGCGAAGTGGCGAGCGGTCTGACGGATCTTCATACTCGAACGTGTGAACGCGACGGTAAAGAGGGATTCGCTGGGAGCAAAAGTGTATGTTCGACCAGGCCACGGTCAGCGAGATAGCAATCCACTTTAACCCCCGTTACGAACGTTCGACACATGAGTGAGTACGTGATCATCGGTGACGGAATCTCCGGCAGTTCGGCTGCCGAGACGCTCCGGGAAGAGGATCCGGAGTCGAACATCACCGTCATCACCGATGAGGGGGAGCCCCTCTACAACCGCATTCTCATCAAGGAACACGCGAAGGGCAAACTCCCCGAGGCGCCGATCTCGATTCACGACGAGGAGTGGTACGAGGAGCGCGACATCGACCTCTCGCTCGACACGCACGTGACGACGATCGACACGGACGAAAAGCTCGTCCACACCCACGAGGGCGAGGAGATCCCCTACGACAAGCTGCTGATCGCGACCGGCGGGACGCCGACCCAGCTTCCGGTGCCGAACAGCGACGCCGACGGCATCCACCACTTCTGGACGTTCCAGGACGCGCGGGCGATCCGGGACCACGCCGAGCGGGCCGAGAAGGGAGTCATCGTCGGCGCGGGGCTGCTCGGCATCGACTTCGCGGCGATCTGCGGCGCCCAGGACGTCGAGGCCAACTACCTGATGCGCGGCGACCGCTGGTGGCGCTACGCCCTCTCGGCCGACGGCGCGGAGATCATGCACGAGGGGATGCGCGGAGTCGGCGTCGAACCCGTCTTCGACAGCGGCGTCAGCGAGTTCGAGGTCGACGACGACGGGCACGTGACGGCCGCGATCGACGCCAACGGCGAGCGCTTCGAGTGCGACTTCGCCGGCGTCGCCATCGGTCTCACCTTCAACACCGAGTTCCTCCACGACACCGACGTCGAGCAGGAAAACGGCGTCGTCGTCGACGAGTACATGCAGACCAGCGTCGACGACGTCTACGCGGCCGGCGATATCACCCGGTTCTACGACGTCCTCCTCGGCCAGCAGGCCCAGAACGGCTCCTGGGGCTCGGCCAAGGAGCAGGGACGGGTCGCCGGCACCAACATGGCCGCCGACGACGAGGCCGAGGAGTTCCAGTGGGTCTCCTCGTACTCGATCACGCACTTCGACTTCCCGTTCCTCTCGTTCGGCCACCCGACGCTGGGCGACGAGCACGCCGAACGCAAGTACTCCGACACCGAGTGGCGCCGCATCGCCTTCAAGGACGGCAAAATCGTCGGCGGCGTCCTCATCGGCGACCTCTCCCCCCAGAGCAAGTTCAAACAGCTCATGCGCGAACAGCGCGTCGTCGCCGACCAGGCCGACGTCCTCCTCGAGAAGACCGTCGACCTCGACAACCTCGCGACGGCGCAGGAACCGTAACCGCACCGGTACCCGTCAGCCGAACCGAGCGCGACGAGCGACTCCAGTTTTCTCCTCGGCCGACTCGCTCACCGCCGCGCGACCTCCGCGACGCCGCGTACTCGTTCCCCCTCGCACACGGCTCGCTCACCGGCTCAGCCCCGTTCCGCCTCGAGCGAGGACGTCGCCGGCCGACGGAGTCGAGTTCTGTGAAAACGGAGGAAGCGTCGGGCGGATCAGGCGTCGAACCGCTCGGTCGCCGACGCCTCGGTGCCGTCGACGGCGACGGCCAGGAGTTCGATCTCGTAGGACTCCGACCGGCCGAAGATCTCCTCGAGTTCGTGTTCGCCGTCGGCGCTCGCACCGTCGACCGTCGTCGTCTCCGAGTCGACTGTCTCGTCGTCGGCCAGGGAGCGCATCGTCGTGGTGACCGCCTCGAGTTCGCCACCGTCGGCCGAAACCGCCCAGTCGATCCCGACGCGTGCGATCAGGAGGCCGTTCCGATCCTCGAGGTCGAAGCGGTCGACGGTCAGCGTCGGCTCCGCCGGTTCGTCACCGTCGTCCGACTCGTCGGCGTCTGATTCGTCACCGTCGTCGGACTCGTCCGTGTCGCCCGCATCGTCGCCCGACGCGATGGCCGCGACGACGTCGACCAGGCCGGCTCCCTGCTCGGTCTCCTCGAAGCCGAGGTCCTCGGCCGTCTCGAGGAGGCGCTCTCTCGCCTCCTCGCTCGAGGCGTCGGCGAGCAGGTGGGCGACCGCACCGCTGACGTGAGGTGCGGCCATCGAGGTGCCGGATTGCGTCAGGTACTCGTCGTCCGGCGCCGCGGAGAGGACGCTCGCGCCCGGAGCCGCGAGGTCGACGCCCTCGCCGCGCGAGGACCACTCGGTGACGTCGTCGTTCTCGTCGACCGCGCTCACCCCGAGCACGTCGTCGTAGGCGGCCGGGTAGGTGACCGCCCCGTCCGGCCCCGCGTTCCCCGCGGAGGCGACGACGACGACGCCGTTTTCGCGGGCGTACCGGCAGGCATCGGCCAGGAGCGAGGAGTCCTCGCCGCCGAGGCTCAGGTTGACGACGTCGTGGCCCTCGTCGGTCGCCCACTGGATCGCCGCGGCGACGTCGTCCAGCGTCCCGTAGCCGTCCGCATCGAGGACTTTCGCGGCGTACAGCTCGGCCCCCGGCGCGACCCCGATGATCCCCCGATCGGTGTCCGGCGCCGCCGCCGCTCCGGCGACGTGCGTGCCGTGCCCGTGGTCGTCGGCCCACTCGGCCCCGCACCCGTCCTGGCAGGCCCGCCAGGCGCGTCCGCCGGCGACGGCGTCTGCGAGCGTCTCGTGATCCGGATCGATGCCGGTGTCGACGATCGTGATCGCCGCCCCGTCGCCCGTTTCGTCGTCGTGGTGAGCCTCGTCGGCCCCTACCCGGTCGACCCCCCACGGGAGGACCTGCCCGTCGTACGGGCTGCCCCCGTCGTCGGCGTGGTCGTGCGCTTCGACGGTCGCGTTTCGCTCGACGTACCGCACCCCGGGACGCCGCTCGAGGGCCTCGATCGCCTCCTCGGGGAACCGCCCCGAGATCGCCCCGCCGATCTCGCCGAAGTCGAACTCGTGGGCGACGCCGTTCGCCCGCGTTCGAGCCGCGCGGGCCGCCTCCGGCCGGTCCGTCCCGACGATGAAGCGGTCCTGAGGGTCCTGTCGGGCGCTCCCGATGCCGGTTCCGAGCGCCGTTCCCGCCGTCCCGATTCCCGCGAGTTGGAGCAACCGCCGTCGCGTGATCGGCGGCGTCACAGGCGCCGCCCTCCCCGTTCGCCGCGTCCGCGGTGGTCGTCGGAGGTGAGTCGCGCGTAACCGACCCGAACGCCGGTCGTCGTGATCGCAGTTCGTATCATCGTGTCCCGGCGCGCACCACGGGGCACCCGGAAAAGATACCTGACGTGAACATGTGCACCGTTGGTTTATCTCGGAATCAGATAGGTTGACCGGCGTCGACGGCGACGATCGGGCGCCCCGACCGAACGACGGGCGACGGCGGCCGTACCAGCGAGTCGAACAGTCAGGTCGGCGGTGAATACCCCTTTTCACCACAGTCGTGGTGCGGACACACATGCCAGGGAGAGACAGCCGAACCTACGAGTTCGAGGGAACGCGGCCGTCGGTCGACGCCGACGCGAGCGTGAGTCGGGAGGCGACGTTGATCGGCGACGTCGAGGTCGGCCCGGACGCGAGCGTGTGGCCGGGGGTCATCCTCCGGGGCGACGTCGGGCCCGTCCGCGTCGGCGAGGCGAGCCACATCGGCGACAACGCCACGATCCACGCCTCGCACATCGGCGACCGGGTAATGCTCGGCCACGGGGCCGTCCTCAACGAGGCGACCGTCGAGGAGCGATCGCTGGTCGGCTTCAACGCGACGATCAACACCGGCGTCACCGTCGGCGCGGGGAGTATCGTCGCCTCGGGAACCGTCGTCCCCGAGGAGTACGACATCCCCTCGGAGTCGTTCGTCCGCGGCGTCCCCGCGCGGGTGGCCCCGCTCGAGGAGACCGGCATCGACGCGGAGGAGATCTTCGAGGAGTACTCGACCGGGGAGTACACGGACCTCGTGAACCGTCACGACGAGCTTTTCGAATAGGTACAGATCGGCCGCCCACGCCCACGAGACGGACGGAACCGGCCGAAACGGCCACAGTATTTTAGCGCGTCGACGAACGACCCCCGATGTGGAAACGGGTAGGCTCGTCGTCGTCGCCGTGTACGGACTCTCTCGGGTCCTCTCGGCCGCTCTCGGTCGCTCTCGGTCGCTCTCGCGGCCGTCGTGGGGCTGCCGATCGTCGAGCGGATCGCCGAGGCCCACGGGTGGGAGCTGACGGTCGACGAGAGCGATCGGGGCGGCGCGGCGTTTCGCTTCGACGGCGTCGACGTCACGTCCGACCGCTGACGCGCGCTCGGCCGTCCGCCGATCGCCGGACGCGTGGGTTGGCGAGCGAACGCGGTCGCAAAACGAGAGCGGATCGAAGCGGACGCGGTCAGCGGGAACGGGCTATTTCGCGGTGATACCGCCGACTCAGGCCTCGGCCTGCTGGATCCACTGCACGGCGCGGTCCTGGGAAACCTCAGCCACGGAGGCGACCCGCTGGCTGTCGGCGTCGACGAGGTCCTCGATGGAGGTGATGCCGGCGTCCTCGAGTCGTTCCGCGTACGTGGAATCAAGCCCCTCGATCAACTCGAGTTCGCTCTCGACGTCCCGCGTGTCGGTGCCCGCGTCCGCGGCCGCGCCGCCGACCGTGCCCGCGTCGCGCGACTGAGCCCGCAGCTGGCGCTGCATCCGCTCGGCCTCCTCCTCGAGGTCCTGCTGGAACTGCTCGGCCTGCTCGGCCTGTCGCTCGAGCAGCTGCTCGGCCTGCTGGGTCTGCCGTTCGAACTCCTCCTCGAGTTGCTCCTGGATCTCCTGCGTTCGCTCGAGCTGCTCGTGCAGGCTCTGGGAGAACTCGGAGACGTTCTCGGTCGTCTGGTCCTCGACCGTTCGCGTCGACTCCATCAGCCCGTCGACCTGCTCGTCGAGCGCCTCGACGTACTCCTCGGAGAGGTCGTCGAAGGAGTCGATCCCGCGGTCGAGTTCCCGCTCGAGGGTGTCGTAGAACTCCGAGTGGGTCTCTTTCAGCTGGGCGAACGTCTGGTCGATGGCCTGGGTCGGAGAGCCCTGCTGGGCTTCGGAGTGGATCTGCTGGCCGCCCGATTGGCCGGCGCTGGCGAACGCGGCCGCGGCGCCGAAGTAGCTGTGCGCCGTCGCCTGGGCGAGTTCGAGGCCCTGCCGCTGGACCGACTCCTGGGCCTTCAGGGTGTTCTTCGTGAGTTTGTCGGTGCTGCGCTGGACGGCGAGTCCCTGCTTGATCGCCTGCTGGCTCTGCTTGATCGCGGTTCGCTGGACGTCGAACAGTGCTCGCACGGGGGATTCTGATTGACTCATCAACAGATCGTAGCCGGCCTATCCGTGTAAATGCTGTCCTTGCATACCAATAGAGACCAATTGATACCTTCAAATGGCATCTCGTGCAAACCGACGACGAGCGGCCGTTACGCGTCGGCGAAGATCTCCCGGTAGAGGTCCTCCGCGAGCCGATCGAACTGCGCGTTCGCCGTCGCGGCGGACGTCGTGTCGGCGATCCCCCGCCACTCGACCGAGAGCCGGCAGATCGGCGACAGCGCGAGGCCGCCGACGGTGACGTCGCCGTCGGGCGTGTGGACGATCCACTCGGTGCGCATGCCGTTCGACGACTGCGAGACGCCGTACACGTGGCCGCCCTCCTCGACCCACCGATCGACGAGGTCGCCGGTGAGTTGGCGGAGCGTCCGCTCCCCGTGGAGGTGACCCGCGACGCCGACACACACGAGGATCGCGAAGGCGGCGAGGGCGGCGAGCGGTCCGCCGTAGGGGACGTTCACCGACGCCGCCAGACCGGCGACGACGATCACGAGGCCGAGGACTCGCGCGTCGAGCGCGCTCGGAATGCCGCTCGCGTCGGCCCGCTGCGACTGGTGCTCGAGTTCCATGGATTGCTCGCTCGAGCGTGGGGCCGACTCGAGGATAGCCGTTGGCCTGCCCATCTGTTCGTTTTAACCCGGATTCGAAGCAAAAACGATCGACGGGCCTGACCGTCGCGCTCGAACGGCGGTAGAGTTCGCTATCCGGTCGGCGAGGGATACGGGTCGGCTCCGGTGGCGGAGGGCCGACGTCAGTCTCACGGCCAGTTCGCTCGTCAGTCCTCCTCGAGCAGCGCGTCGTCGCCGTGGGTCGCCCGCAGGTCATCGAGGGAGTCTCGCTGTTCCTCGAGTCGGGGCGTCGGCTCCTCGTACACGTACTCGAACATTTCGGTCGGATCGGCGCTGCGCTCCTCGGTTCGCTCGATCAGGTCGGCCAGCGTCTCCTCGACCTCCGCCTCGACGGCCTCGATCCGACCGTTGTCGAGGTGACCCTCGTAGCGGAGGTAGAGTTCGAACCGGTCGACGGGGTCCTTCCGGCGCCACTCCTTGACCTCCTCCTCGTCGCGGTAGGCGGAGGGGTCGTCGGCCGTTGTGTGAGCGCCGAAGCGGTACTGGAGAGTCTCGAGCAGCGTCGGGCGCAGTTCGCCCTCGTCCGGGTCGAGGGCGTTCTCGCGCGCGGCCTTCGTCGCGACGTAGGTTGCGAGGGGGTCCATCCCGTCGACCTGGATTCCTCTAAATCCGTACGCGTGAGCCTTCTGCGCTAGCGTCTCGGAGGCGGTCTGGTCCGCTCGCGGAATCGAGATGGCCCACCGGTTGTTGTTGCAGACGAACACCGTCGGCGTGTCGTAGACGCCCGCGAAGTTCAGCGCCTCGTGGAAGTCGCCCTCGCTCGTCGACCCGTCGCCGAAGTGGGCGACGCCGACGCGGTCCGCCCCGTCGAGTTTCGCGGCCCACGACCAGCCGACGACGTGAGGGAGGTGGCCGCCGATCGAGATGTTCAGCGGGAAGACGTCGATCTCCGCGAGCGCCGCGTTGCCGTCCTCGTGGCCCATCCAGTAGAGCAGGTACTCCCACGGCGCGCCGCGGGCGACGACCGCGCCGTGTTCGCGGTACTGGTAGGAGACGAGATCGTCGTCGGCCAGCGCGTAGGTCGAGCCGATCTGGGAGCCCTCCTGGCCGGCCATCGATGCGTAGGTGCCCAGGCGACCCTGGCGCTGGAGGCTGATCATCCGCTCGTCGAACCGACGGCAGAACTTCAGATCTCGATACATCGACAGTAGCGTCTCCGCCTCGAGGTCGGGCACCAGGTCCGGCGCCGCGACGGAGCCGTCCGGCTCGAGGATCCGCAGCGGCTCGTCGGCGATCGGATCCCGATCGAGCACGTCTCGTGACATGCCCGGAGCGTGGAACCGACGGAACATAACAGTAGGTGGGAGCGACGGCGGCGGGAAAGGTGAACGGATCAGTCCAGCCGTCGGCAGGCGTCGAACCGCTCGTCGGCGAGGTAGACCGCGCCGTCGCGCACCGACACCGCGAACCGCTCGAGGACGTCGCCGCGACACGGGCCCGCGGTGCACAACCCGTCGTCGCACTCGAAGCGCGCGCCGTGCTCGTGACACACAAACTGGTCGCCCCTGACGATGGCGCCGCCGCCGCGGTCGAGACGAACCTCCGGCCGGTGCGGACAGGAGTTGCGCCACGCCGAGACCGACTCGCCCTCCCGTCGGAGAATTAGCTCCGTCCCGTAGCTGCCGTTCAGGGCCTCACAGCGCAGCGTCCCGTCCGTCGGGACGTCCTCGAGCGGTGCGATCCGACGGGGGTCGTCGCCGTCGGGATCGGCGGAATCGGTGGCGGCCCCGGAGTCGTCGGGCCCGTCACCCTCGATCCGGAACCGAAACGTCGCGCCGCCCGCGGCGACCTCGCCCTCGTCGTCGTGAATCCGGACCGACTCGGCGTCGTCGTCCCCCTCGAGCGTAACCCGGACTGGTTCTCGCATACGCTCCCTTTTCGGCCGACCTAAAAGTACCTTCTGAAACCGCGAGATCGGGGGACGTGACGGCGATGGTGACGGTGCGGGGCGGAGACATATCCACTCGAAGGCCGCTATCGAGCAGCCGATCGATCCCCCGCCGCAACCGCTCGGAGGCCGACGGCGCGGAGATTCCCTCCGGTCGGCGATTTCCTCCGTCGACGTCCCGCGCAGGCGCTGACTGAGCTCGACGACCGAGCGTCCACGTTCCGCCCGCGGGGTCCCGTCGCGACTCGTCCCCACTGCCACCCGCCGCGTTCCCGCCTTCCGATTCTGCAGTCGGACGAGTATCACTATAGGCGCGGCCGACGAACGTGTACGGTGCCATGGACGCCTCCGAAGTCAACGTGGACGTGGAGATCGAAATCGAAGTGGACAGCGACGAACTCGAGATCGAAGTCGGCGATACGCGCGAGTTCGAAGGCGAACTCGAGACCGACGGGTTGAGCATCGAGATCGAAGCCGAGATCGAAGTCGAAGGGGAGGACGCCGACGAGGGCGAGCACGGCACGGACGAGGAGGACGGCGAAGACGAGAGCGGGGACGAGGACGAGGAGTAGCTGACTCGGATCGGACGCCGGCGCTCGCGATTTTCACCCCACCCCCGCCGCGACGAACGCGCCCGTGTCGAAAAACGCTATGTGCTGGGCGGTAAACGGGCGCACACGACAATGACGTGGCAGGTAATGCCGACCTTCGACGGGTACGAGGAGGCCCGCGAGTCCTTCGAGTGGGACCTCCCCGACGAGTTCAACCCGGCCGTCGACTTCCTCCGAAAACACGACGACCCGAGTCGGACGGCGCTGCGCTACGAGCCGCCGGACTCGGACGGAGGCGAGGGCGGCGACGGTGGCGGGGCCCTCGAGACGTACAGCTTCGAGGGCCTCGACGACGCCTCGGACCGCCTCGCGGCCGCCCTCGCCGGCCTCGGCGTCGAACCGGGCGACCGGGTGGGCGTCGTCGTCCCGCAGAAACCGCAGAACCCGATCACCCACCTCGCCAACTGGAAGGTGGGCGCGGTGTCGGTGCCGCTGACCGTCCTCTTCGGCCGCGACGCCCTCGAGTACCGCCTCGAGGACAGCGGCGCGAAAGCGGTCGTCGTCGACCCGAGCGTCCGGGAGACGGTCGACGAGATCCGCGGGGCGTGTCCGGACCTCGAGCGCGTGATCGAACTCGGCGACTGGGAGTCGGTGACGGGCGTCGACGAGGAGCGCGGCGGGGCGACCACCCACGCGTTCGCCGACCTGCTCGAGGAGCACGATCCGGGCTTCGACGTCTACGACTCGACGCCCGAGACGCCGACGGCGATCATGTACACGAGCGGGTCGACGGGGCCGCCGAAGGGCGTCCTCCACAGCCACGCCCTCTGGCTCGGGCGGGCCGCGGCGGCGTACAACTACTTCGATCAGGGGCTCGCGGAGGGCGAGGCGACCCTCTGGACGCCCGCGGACTGGGCCTGGGGGGCCGCCCTCGGGGGCACCCTCTTCGCCGCCTGGCACCACGGCTGCACCATCGTCGGCTGGCCGCGCGAGGGGTTCGACCCCGAAGACGCGTACGACCTCGTGGAGCGCCACGGGGTCACGAAGGCGTTCATGCCCCCGACGGCGCTGCGGATGCTGATGTCGGTCGACGATCCGGAAGGGGAGTACGACCTGGCCCTCGAGACGCTCGCCTCCGCGGGCGAACCCCTCACGCCCGAAGTCGTCGAGTGGGTGGAGGAGACGTTCGAGGACGTGGCGATCAACGACTTCTACGGACAGACCGAACTCAACCTCGTCGTCGGCAACGCCGACTCGTGGTTCGAGACCCGTCCGGGGAGCATGGGTAAGCCGTTCCCCGGCTACGAGGTGGCCGTCCTCGACCCCGAGACGCGCGAGGAACTCGGCCCCGGCGAGGTCGGCGAACTGGCGGTGAAGCCGGGCGACCGCCGCGTCTTCTTCGACGAGTACTGGGGACTACCGGAGAAGACGGCGGCGAAGCGAACCGAAAACGGGTGGTTCCTCACCGACGACCTCGTGGAGCGCGACGAGGACGGCTACTGCTGGTTCGTCTCGAGGGCCGACGACGTGATCCTCACGAGCGGCTACCGCGTCGGTCCGATGGAGGTCGAGAAGGCGATCCTCCACCACGAGGACGTCGAGCAGGCCGGCGTCGTCGGCGTCCCCGACGAGACCCGCGGCGAGGCGATCAAGGCGTTCGTCCAGCCGGCTACGGACGACTACGACCCCGAGACGCTGCGCGCGGAGATCCGCGACCTGGTTCGCGACCGCCTCGCCGAGTACGAGTACCCCAAGCACGTCGCGTTCGTCGACGAACTCCCCACCACGTCGACCGGAAAGATCCGCCGCCTCTCGCTGCGAGAGCGGGAACGAGCGGCGGAGTGACCGCGGGAGCGGACGCGGAACGTTATATCGACGGCGGAGTATATTCGACTATGTACCGTCTCCTGGTGCCCGTCGACGCGAACGAGAGTCGAGCGATCAAACAGGCCGAGTACGTCGCCTCCCGGCCCGAATCGGGCGACACGCTCGAGGCGTACCTCCTGTTCGTCTTCGGCGAGGACGAAGAGGACCTCCCCGATGGCTTCAACCGATTCAAGTCGGCCGACCGCGTCGGCTCCGTGCGCCGCGCGCGCGAGGTCCTCGAGGGCGCGGGCGTCGAGGTGACGATCCTCGAGGACAGCGGCGACACCGCCGACGACATCGTCGACGCGGCCGAGGAGTACGACGTCGACGAACTCGTCATCGGCGGGCGGAAGCGCTCGCCGGTGGGGAAGGCGCTGTTCGGGAGCGTCACCCAGACGGTGATCCTCGAGACCGACCGTCCGGTCGTCGTGACCGGCGGCGGGGACGGAGTCGCGACAGGCGGTGGAAACGGAGAGTAACCCCGAACGGAAGCGCCGGCGCTGGTGCACCGTTCTGCGATTCCGTCGGACGCATTCGCCCGTGGTTCACCTCCGCTTGCCGGTCCGGCCGACGCCCGACGCTCCGCGCTCGGACCGACGGACCTGCCGGGCGAACTCGGACGGCGATCACCGGATCCGGTACGTCGAAATCTCCGTCGAGCCGCAGGATCGACAGGTCGACCGATGCGACTCGAGGGTGGTCCCGCACCGTCGACACTCGACCACGATCGTCTCGCTATCGCCCCCGAACAGCAGGGAGGAGAGGCCGTCCATCATAGTGCGGGGCCTCCCCCCTCGCGGATTCGCTCGCTCCTCGCCGGTGACGTGCTCAGCGTGACCATGTCGGCGAGAACGACTATCCTGTAATTGGTTATTCTACCGCTAACGGGTTTTCGCTGGCGGAAACTCGACGTTGTGGCGGCGGTAGCGGCGGAAGCCGGCACCTAACCGGGGGAGTCCGGAACCGGCGCCGATCGCGGTCGAACGGGTGCTACGAGGACGTCCGGCGCGGCGGGAGTCACGACGGACGGGGGTGCGATCAGACCGGGACTGCCGTCCGTCCCGCCGTCGTCTTCGGCGCTCGAGTCGTCGGCGTCGTCGCCGTCGGATTCGGACTCCTCGATGACGTAGCGCTGGCCGGTGGCCGGGTCGAGCAGGCTGTCGACGGGCGCCCGGTCGTCCCGGAGCACCGGCACGTCGTCGGTCTCCGGATCGTCCATGTAGTAGTCGACCTCCTCCGAGAGGTCGACGCCGACCTCGCGCTCGAACGCGTCGGTCCTCGCCGCGAGATCCGCTTCCGTGAAGTCGGTCTCCTCGTTGGTCGCGACGACCTCGAGGTTCTGGACCGACCCCGAGTCGGAGGTGCGGAAGGTGTAGACGTCGGGGAACGACTCGTCCATCGTCTTGTACTGCGCGCGGTAGAAGTCCGAGGCGCTGCCGCTGGGGGCGGAGATGACGTTCGCCAGCAGGATCCCATCGTCGGTCAGCCGGTCCGACGCGAGGTCCATGAACTCCTCGGTGGTCAGGTGGAACGGCACCTGGTCCTTCTTGTAGGCGTCGACGACGATCACGTCGTACTCGTGGTCGGTGTCCTCGAGGTACTGCCGACCGTCCTCGGTGTGGACGTTCAGGTCGGGGTCGTTCTCGTGCTCGAGGTCGAAGTGGCGCTCCGCGGCCGCGGTCACTTCGGGATCGATCTCGACGACGTCCACCGTGGCGTCGTACCGGCGCTCGTAGTCTTTCGGGCCGGTGTACCCGCCGCCGCCGATGAACAGCACCCGATCCACGTCGTCGGGATCGTCTTGCATCAGCGCCGGGACGTGGAAGTACTTCGTGTAGTCGAAGACGTGGCGCTCGGGGTTCTCGAGGTCCATCGCGCTGTGGCGCGCGCCGTCCAGGTACATCGTGCGAGCGTCGCCGTCGTCGACCACCTCGAGTTCCTGGTAGGGCGTCTGCGTCCGGTAGACGACGTCGCCCCGGGGATCGAGCCCAACGGAGCCGCCGACGGCGGCGACGACGAGCAGGCCGGCCACGAGGACGCTCGCGACGGTCGTGGGACTGGCCGTCTCGTCCGAGGGGGACGACCGGGACGCGGATTTCTCGCCGGCGGCCGGACCCGCGCTCGAGCCGTCGCCGACTGCGGCCACGACGAGCGCCGCGCCGACGAGCAGGAAGCCGAACAGGAGGCCGGTCTGGACGATCGACAGCGTCGGGACGAGGACGTACGTCGCCGCGCCCGAGCCGACGATGCTGCCGATCGTTCCGAGCGCGTAGACGTGGCCCGACGCCTCGCCGACTCCTCGCTTGATCGACAGGTCCGCGGCGTAGGGGCTGATCAGGCCCAGCAGGTACGTCGGCGGGCCGAAGAGGACGATCGCCCCCGGGAGCGAGGCGAACCGAGGGGGGATCGGGATCGCCGCCGAGTACGACAGGATGAGTTCCCCGAGGGCGACGACGACCGCGACGTAGCCGGCCGTTCCGAGCAACAGCCAGGCGAGATTGCCGATCGACGCCGTCGCCGCCCGCTTCCCGCCCCGCCAGTACCCCAGGCTCAGCGCCGCGAGGAAGACGGTGATGACGCTCCCCCAGGTGTAGATGTTGTCCCCGAACTGGGGCGTGACCATGCGACCGGCGAGGATCTGCAAGCCCATGCTGACGACCCCCGAGACGACCACAGCGACCGCCGGCGCCGTGAGCCGGGGCCTCGCGACCCCGCCCGACGAGGGCAGCGCCGAGCGCACCCGCCTCCGAACCGACGACGGGCTGAGCGTCGAACGGACGGCCCCGAACGCTCGAGCGGCCCTCGAGCGGTCCGGGCTGTATTCCCCGCCGTTCGCTCGGGACGACCCGTGCGACGGGACGGCGGTGACGAGGGCGGTGCCGAAGAGGAGGGCGCCGAAGACCGCGGCGATTCGGGACACGCCGAGGCGCGGCACGAGGACGTAGGTGGTCAGCGCGGCGCCCGCGATGCTCCCGATCGTTCCGAGCGCGTAGACGTGGCCCGACGCCGCGCCGACCCGCCGCTTCCGCGAGAGTTCGGCCGCGAAGGGGCTGATATAGCCGAGCAGGTACGTCGGCGGGCCGAACAGGGCCACGACGGCCGGCAGCGCGGCGTACGCAGGCTCGAGCGAGAGGGACGTCGCGGTGGCGTCCACCACGGCGTCGTGCCAGTACACGACGCCGGCGACGTAGACGGCGGTGCCGAGCAGCAGCGCCGAGAGGAGGGGGTTCGAGGCCGTGCCGGCGCGTTTCCCGCCGTGCCAGTAGCCGAGGCTCAGCGCCGCCAGACAGACCGTGATCAACCCGCCCCAGGTGTAGACGCCGCTGCCGAACGCCGGCGCGACGATCCGGCCGGCGAGGATCTCGAGTCCCATGCTGACGATCCCGGAGACGACGACCGCGAGTTCCGGCTTCGTCGGTCGCGAGGGAAGGAGGGCCCGCACGCTCATTGTCCCCGTTCGGTGGCCGCGCCGTGAGTAGTTGTTGGAAGCGGCCAGCGCCCCGCGAGTCGGTGTCGGATGCCGACGGTGTCGGTGACAGGACGAATAAATCGATTGATACTGTCACACCGAAAGAAAGAGGCGGACGGAGACACGAGTCGGTATCGATGTGGCCGCCAGACGACCCGGACGACCGCGACGAACGACCGGTCACCCGGATCCTGCTCGTGAACGCCCTCCCGCTCGCCGGCGTCCTGCTCCTCGACTGGAACGTCGCGGCGCTGGTCGTGCTCTACTGGCTCGAAGTGGGGGTCGTGCTCTGGTGGGCGCTCGCCGTCGCACCGTTCGCCGAACGGCCGTCGGCGTACCCGGAGGAGCAGGCGATCAGCGGCGCGTTCCGCTACAGGCGCGGCGGCGTCTCGATCCCTCGAACCGGCCTCGAGATCCGCGTTCACAACCTTCCGGTCGTCGCGATCGGCGCCGCGGGGTTCGGGCTGGCCTGGCTCGTTCTCGCGCTGCTGACGGTCGGGTTCCTCGGCAACTCCCCCTCCGCCGCTCGTCTCACGGAGCCGGAGCGACTTCTCTCCCTGGCCGCGTTCGGGATGGTGACGTTCGCGAGCCACGGCGCCTCGACGCTCTCGACGTACGTCTTCGACCGTCGATACCGGGAGTGTTCCGCCCAGGAGCCCGTGAAAGCCGCCGTCTTTCCGCTGATGGCGATCGGAACGATCGTCGCGGTCGTCGGACCGGCCGTCGAAGCGACGGGATCGGGACTCCCGCTGCTCGTGGGGATCGTCTTCGCGAAGTTCCTGGTCGACCTCGTCATCGCGTACTGGGATCGGATACGCGGATTCGACGCGAAGACCGGCGGCTGGCTCGGAGTGTCGGACGACGACTCGCCCGCGTGGGACTCGGGCCCCCTCGAGGACGTCCCCTCGAGGCCGGACGTGACGATCCGACCGCGTCGCCTCGGCGTGGTCATCGACGGTACTGCGAGGGGCTTCTCGACGGGGGTCGCCGCGTTCGCCCTCCTCGTCGCCGTGGTTCTGCTCGCGCTGGGTGCCTCGGCTTCGATCCTGTTGATCGTCGCGCTCTCGCTGGGACTCGTCGCGGTCGTCGGCCTCGTCGACCGCTCCCTGCGATACTGGTGGATGGAGTACCGGATCCACGAGGCCGACGGCGGGAACGGTCGCGGCTGCCTCGTCGTCTTCGACCGCCTGCTCGGCGAACCGCAGTGGCGCCTCGAGCCCCGGCACCTCGCCTCGGCGATTCGCGAGTCGTCCCGCGTCGATCGACTGCTCGGGACGACGACGATCGCTGTCGAACTGGCGCGCCAGGAGCGGACGATCCGCCTCGCCCACCTGACCGAGTCGGACGCCCGACGGGTGCTCGAGGCCTTCGGCGGGTCGGAAGAAACGGACGCCTCGAGGGCGGACGCCGCGGCTCGAAGCGGGTGACGGACGGCGAAAAACTGCGTTCAGTTAGAGGGGTTCGGCGTTCGATCAGTCGGCCGCCAGCTTGTCGAGGCCCGCCGCTTCGATGTCCTCGCCGCCGACCGATGAGCGCAGGGCGTCCATGCCGTCGTCGCGGTCGATGTCGAAGTCCCGCTCGTAGAGGTCCGCGACGCGTTCCATCTCCTCGTCCGTCAGCTTCGGGACGTCGCTGGCGGCGGCCCACTCGTCGATGTCCTCGGCGGTGCGGAACGTCGGCGTCACGCTCGCGACCGGCTCGTGCGAAAGGAGCCAGGCGATCGCGGCCTGGGCCATCGTGCGTTCACCGTCTCGTTCTAAGAAGCGAAGCGTCTCGAGTTTCTCCCAGCCGGTCTCGTACCACTCGTCGGGGCGGAACCCGCGGTGGTCGCCCGCGTCGAGTTCCGTCTCGGGGGTGACCTGCTCGTTCAGGATGCCCGAGGAGTGGGGGACGCGGGGGATGAGGCTCGTCGACGAGCCGGTCCCCTCGATCGTCTCGAGGAAGTGGTCGCCGACCTCCTGCTCGAGCACGTTCCAGACGAGCTGGACGGAGTCGAACTCCCGCTCGATGGCGAAGTCGCCCTCGGCGAGCCAGCCGATGGAGGGGCCGAGCGCGAGGCCGCGGGCGCGGATCACGCCCTCCTCCTCGAGTTCGTCGAGCAACTCGAGCACGTCGGGGGTGATCTCCTCGACGTTCGCGTTGTGGAGCTGGAGGACGTCGATCGCGTCGACGCCGAGGCGCTCGAGGCTCTTCTCGACGGCCTCTCGGAGGTACTCCGGCGCCATCTCCTTGGGGAGTTCCCCGTGGCCCGCCTGGGGGTTGTTGTAGAAGTCGTACCCGACCTTGGTGGCGATGGTCACCTCGTCCCGCCGCTCGGCGAGGGCCCTGCCGAGCAGTTCCTCGCTGCGGCCGTGGCCGTAGACGTCGCCGGTGTCGAAGTAGGTGATCCCCCGCTCGAGGGCGTGGTCGATCATCTCGAGGGCGTCGTCTTCGGAGCGGTCGCCCCACCAGTCGGTGCCGACGACCCACGCGCCGAAGCCGACTTCGCTGACCTCGACGTCGGAGTCGCCGAGTTGCTGGTATTGCATGTGCGAGCCTTCGAATCGAGGGAACTTATCCGGTGCGGAACCGGCGCGCCGGACGCCGCTTGCGATCCCGGCCGTCGGCGTACGGGCCAGCCGAAAGTGATATATTTTTAAGGAATGTGCCCCGATCGAAGGTAATGGGCGACGGGTATCAGGAACAACTCGATCGCATCGAGCGGAACGTGGACCGGTTGGCCACCGCGGTCTTCGTCTCGGTCAGCCTCCTCGCGTTCGTCGTTTTCGCTCCGATTATCCTCGGCGTGACCGGGGACGGACTCTCGCTCACGCTCGTTCTCCTCGCGGGTGCGGCCGTCGTCGTCCTCATCGCCCACGGTCGACTAACGGCGTCGACGCCCGACGGGTGACCGTCCGAAGCGGGCAGGGGCCCACTCGACCTGCCACGTTCTCCATCGTGCGATCCGGGCGGGTCGTCGGGTCCACCCGGCAACCCGACCGCACAACCGAATGCCTATGCCGTCGGCGTGAGTACCTCGGGACATGACAAAGCGGTACGTCTCGCTTCCCGACGAGGCGGAAACGGGAATGGGCGAGTTCATCGAGGAGGTCGACGAGCGACTCTCCGGCGACGAGGACACCTGCAGCGTCGTGGAGGACGTCCTGATCGACCTCTCGGGAGACCGTGAGGCGTACGAACGCTGGCGGGCGGGCGAAGAGGTCTCCCCTGCCGAACGGGTCCGCCTCCAGAGCTACGACCCCTGTAACACCACCCTCGAGAGCGAGTACTACGCCGAGAAGGACGAGGAGGCGTTCCGGCGGTCGAAGCACCTCCAGTGGCTCTGGCGACAGTTCGACGCCCTCTCCGTGGCGGACAACGTCGAGTTCGCCCTCCGGTTCCGGCGGATGCTCGCCGACCACCTCTTCGCGGAGTGCGGGGAGAACTGCCGCTTCTTCAAGGGGATCACGTTCACCTACGGTCACAACATCGCGGTCGGCGACAACACGGTCGTCCACGACGACGTCCACCTCGACGACCGCGGGAAGCTGACCATCGGCGATCGGGTGTCGATCTCCGACGGCGTCCACATCTACAGCCACGACCACGACGTCGTCGACCAGACCGAGGTTCGCAACTACCACACGATCGTCGAGGACGACGTCCGCCTCACCTACGACTCGATGGTCCGGGCGGGCTGTAAGGTCGGCGAGAACGCTATCGTGGGCGCTCGCGGCATCGTCCAGAACGACGTCCCCGCCCACCACATCGCCATCGGCATGCCCGCCCGCAGCGTCAAGATCAAGCCCGGCTGGGAGGACGTCGCCACGCCCGTCGACGAGGCCGGCGAGAACCGCCAGGAGGACCGGCGCATCGAGTACGACCTCGACGACGACCTCGCGGTCTTCGACGAGTTCCAGCGCGACCTCACGCCGCCAAACTGACCGCGTCCGGGGTCGCGCTCGAGCGGTTTACGAACCGTCGCGGACGCGACATCCGACCCGAGTAAACCGAAGTGAAACGCCGTCGTTCGCTCGTCGCAGACAGTTCAGCAGCCCGACCAAGGGAATATCTCAAGTGGCTCGACATCGTCATTCGAGACGATGGAGCTCTGGGGCTGGCTCGTCGGATACGTGGTCCTGTTCGCGCTCCTCCACGTGCTGCTCTACTACTTCTACGTCCGTCGAACGGGCGACGACCGGACCGCGCAGGCCGCCCTCGCCGGCCCCGACCGGCTTGGCGCACACACGACCTCGAGCGATCGGTTCACGCGCTCGGACGAGGTCGGCGATCCCGAGGAACTCGAGGAGCGCCTCGAGTTCGACGGCGAGACGATCACCTGCCCCCACTGCGGCGCGCGCAACGAGGCCGATCCGACGTTCACCTACTGCTGGAACTGCATCTCGGCGCTCCGGCGGTGACGAGAGCTCGCGAGCCTCGCCCCTCCGTCGGCGACCGAACTCACCCTCCCGACAGCGGCCGGTTCGGGCGACGGCTGCCGTCAAGAAACTGGTAGTAATCAACGATTACGCTTTTATCCCCTTCCGCGAGAGGTAGCGTGAGACGATTCGCCATGTACCGACACAACCCCGCGCACGCGCAGAGTAGGCCGTACTCGAGCCCTCCCCCGGTGTATCGCGTCTACCACGATCCGGCCGGTCCCGCGAAACTCAGCACGACGGTCGTCCACGCGCTCTCGGACTGCCTGGACGTCGACGTGACCGACGGCAGCGTCACCCTCTACGACGTCGTCGATCCCGACGCGCTCGACGCCATCTTCCGACCGAAACACGACGGAACGCCCCGCGCGAGCGGGTCGCTCTCGTTCGTCGTCTACGGCCACCGGGTTACCGTCCACGCCGACGGACAGATCCTCATCGAACCGCCGGAACGCTACCGCTGACGGTCGGCGGGTCTTCGGACTCCCTTTCCTTTTCCCGTTCAGTTACGGTCTCGACTCCGACGGAATCAGGATTCGGGCTCGGATCCCGTGAGGCCGGCCTCGAGCGCCGCGAGGTGATCGAGCCCCACCACGGCGACGACGTCGCCCGGGCGGTCCCGAAGCGCCTCGAGGCGCTCGATCATACACCGCTCGCGCGTCTCGTCGCGGTAACTCAGGGCGCTCGAGTCGGCGTTCGCGAGCAGCGCCCGGACGGCGGCGACGTGAGCGTGCTCGTGTTCGGCCTGGCGCTCCGGCGTGTCGGCGTGGTCGCAGCCGTAGTCGATCGGATCGTCGAGCGTGACGGTCATCGAGGTCGCGTGCGTGAGCGTGGCGGCCACGCGGCAGGTGAGCGCCTCGCGGGTCGCGCCGCCGAGGCTCGAGAGGACGCGCCTGGCCGTCGCCGGCGGGGCGCGGTCGGCGACGAGGCGGGTCAGCAGGCGTCGGAGGAACGACCAGTTCGGCGCGTCGATGCCGACCAGGTCGGCCTCGGGCGCGGCGCGAATCGCCGCACTCATCTCGCCGCCGAAGCGCGGCGGCGGGTCGTCGCGCTCGGCGTCGTCGTCGACGTCTCGAGCGTACGCGCGGTACAGCGGGAGCGCGGCGCTCGGCAGTTCGAGCGCGAGGACGTCCGGGTCGGCGGCCTCGAGGACCGCCCGGACGCGGGCGACGCTCGCGGGGTGGTCGTGGACGACGCCGACGAGGATCAGATCGCCGCCCCGGCCGTCGAGACGGCGACAGACGCGGGCCGTGACCCGCGGATCGTCGAAGGAGGATGCGTACGGGGACTCGTCCATGAATCGAGTAGTAATACGCCTATACCGGCATAACCCTTCCGTTGCTCGAATTAGTCAGGTATTAGGTTCGTCGCTGACCGGACGAGAGGGGACGTCGAACGCCCGCTCGTGGGGGGTCTCCCTCTCGGAGGCTCGACAGTCGGGCCCGACGGCGGGTCCGCTCCGTCACCTCCTCGTCGTCGATCCCCGCGACCGAGAGTCGAGTAGACGAAGCTTACGGGCGGCGGGAAACCGGATCGTTCGATTCCAGGGAGAAACGCCGTCGTGACCCCCGACAACGGTTTCGGCGGTTTATTGCCCGGAGCGCGGATCACCCGGTGTGGTCGGTGCACCCCGCTGACGACGCGCGTCGGTCGGCGGTCGACGACGATCCAGGGCTTTCGGCGCGTCCGACGATGGCGACCGACGCTCGAGGCGGCCTCGAGGCGCGCCGGACCGGTCGACCGTCGCCGCGAACGACGCCGTCCACCACCGGCCGTCGACGCGAGCGGATCTCCGACGATCACCGACGATGACCGACGACACGATCACGAAAGCGGACGAGGGAAAACGCGTTCTCAACGCGGACGGGACCGAGGCCGGGCGAATCGTTTACGTCGACGCCGACGACGCCCGCGGGTACGTCGACCCCGACCCGGGGATCGCCGGGACGATCAGGGCGAAACTCGGACGCGGAACGATCACCGAGGAGGCCCACCCGCTGGACGAGGGGAGCATCGCGGAGATTACCGCCGACACCGTGCACCTTCGCGGAACCCTGTGAGCTGCGGTTCGGTTCGATCCCGGATCGGATTCGAACCCGGGAGCGGCCGCTGCGCGCGTCGAAAACTGGAATCGGCGGACCGGGGACCGCATCCGCCGGAACCGTGCACGTTGGAACGAACGTGAACGCGGCCGGGAGGTCGTCCCCGCCGGCCCGTTCGGTGTCCGACGTCGTCCTCCGTCGAGTCAGGAGATCGAGGCGTCGAACGGCCCCTTCGATGCTGTCGATCGGAACGGGTCGATAGCCCCCGTCGTACGCCGTCCTTCGCCCGAGCCACCGCCCCGACCGTTCGCCGAACTGGCCGTCGTCGCCACTCGCCCGATTCTTCGAGTCGCGTATTGAGCGTTGTGGCCCGCCGAAACCGTCGATATAGGGATTGTGGCCGCTCGGCGATCGTCGACGGGTTCGACGGGAGTCCGGTGGCGGCTCACCGGGACCCCGGCCGCAACGGCGTCGCGGTCGCCCGCAGCCGTCGGAACGCGTCGTGGGCCCACTCGAGGGCGGCCTCGGCGTCGTTGCGGATCGCGCCGCGGATCTCGGCCGCGTCGTTCAGGACGAAGACGAACGCCTCCGATCGGGTCGGCGTCTCGAGGACGACGAGTTCGTAGGGGATCGACTCCCGAACCGAGATCCCGACGTCGCCCGCGGTGAGCAACTCCTCGGTCGCGGTCGGGTAGGTGGAGATGACGAACGAGGCGAGGTCGACGGTGAACACGAGGTCGGCGTCGAGGTCGCCGTCGACGGCGACCTCTAGAGCCGCGTCCGCAGCGTCGGAATGCGCTCGGCGGCCACGCAACCGCGGAGCCGATCGGCGTCCGGGAGGCGATGTTCGATCTCCTCGAACGCCTCGTTCGGGGCGTGGGGCTGGGGCGTCCACGTGCGCGCCCCCTCGAGCATCGACAGCGACAGGGGGGCGTCGGGCGGGACGTACGCGAGGAGGTCCGTGGCGGCCTCGACCGACTCCAGGGCGCCGACGCAGTCGCGGTACTGGTCGACGGCGAGACGTCCCGCAGCCGTGATCCGGTGGGTTCCGCCCTCCCGCGCGACGAACCCGAGGTCCTCGAGTTCGCGGACCGCCCGGTCGACCGTCGAGCGGAAACAGTCGAGGTCGTCGACGAGGACGGGTTTCGTCGCGGGTCCCTCGAGGAGGCGCTCGAGCAGGTCCCGCCGGTGGGAGAGGGGTTCGACGATATGGGGGCCGGGGCGGGGAGGGGACATCGAACTGGTCGTGTAAGACTACCATCACTGGAGGACGGCAAAAAATCCTCGATTTCGTGCGAGCGACGCCTCGGGTGTGCGGATGCGTCCGGTCGATCGCGTCGTCCTTCGGATCGGCGCCGCCGCGCCGTCCGCGCGGACCGCCCTAGACGCCCGTTCCGTACCGCAGGATGCCGGCGAACCCGCCGAAGGCGTTGTAGAGTTGCTCGCCCTTCTCGAAGTCCGTGGAGATGAACTTCGTCTCGGTGCCGCGCTGTTCGGCGATCCCGATGAGGTGGTCGATCGCGTCCTCGCGGTCGTCCTCGTCCGCCTCGACGGTCGCCCCGCAGGCGGTGCACTCGTGTTCGGGCGTGGCCTTGCGCCGGTCGATCACCTCGCGGTCGGCGTTCCCGCACTCGGGGCACTCGTAGGTGACGACGTCCTTGCGGAGGTCCTCGCTGATGAGTAACGTCTCGACCGACCCCATCACGAGGTTCTCGCGGGTCGCCTCGAAGCCGTAGGTGGCGAGGTCGCCGGCGTGGAGTTCCTTGAAGAACCGCTCCATGAGCCGCTTGTCCTGCATCACTTCGGCGTCGGCGAGCACGTCCTCGGCGTTGTCGACCAGTTCGCGCAGCCCCGACTCGTCCGTGTAGGAGACGTCGAACTTGCCGAGCACCTTGTCCTGGATCTCGTGGTGGAGGTAGTCGCCGTCGAGGAACTCGTCTTTCGTCGGCGACGGGCCGCCGACGAGGACGCCGTGGAGGTCGTGGCGTTTGGGGACGAACAGGTCGTTTGCCATCCCCGCGACCTCCTGGTAGAAGTTGTCGATCGCCTCGAGGCGCAGGCGGGCGAATCGCTGGGCGGACTGGCCACCCTTGCGCTGCTTGCCGGGGACGAGCGAGGAGGCGGACTTGACCGGCTCGATGCGCTTGCCTTTCAGCCAGCCGACGTTCGCCTCGCGCCGATCGAGGACGATCAGCCCGTAGAGGCCCTTGTCGCCGAGCATCTCCTCTAGGGGCTCGGTGAGGAAGTCCGAGTCGCAGTGGTAGCGGAACGACTCGACCGGTTGCGGCGGCTGCTCGAGCACCTTGGTGACCATCTCGGTCTGGCCGCCGCCGGAGTCGACGGCGCCCGAGAAGAGCACCATGCCGTTTTCGGGCGGGTACGTGTCGTAGTATCGCAGCCTGTCCTTGATGCTCGTCAACGCGTCCTGCACGTTCGTTCGCGTCTGTTTGGACTTGATGTTGGACGCTTCGGAGTGCTCCTGGGTGACGTGAGCGACGACGTCGCTGATCTGGCGATCGTCGGGGACGTAGATCGTGACGAGTTGCGTACCCGACCCTTCGAAGTTCTTGAGGTCCTCGATGACCTTTTGGAACTCGTATTTCTTCCGGTCGGACTGTTCCTGCTCGCCCTCCTGGCTCATTATCGTTACAAAACGGTGCAACGGGTAAGTATGCTTTGACATGGTCGTTCGCCGCGTCCGATTCGACTCTCGCGGCGTGACGACGCCCCCGACCCCGCCTCGACGGCCGGCCCCGGCGTCACCGCCGCGAACGCGGTCGTCCGTTCGGCCGCCGGGACCGGCCGTCACGATTTAAGGTACTCCCGTCACACTGTCGGGATAACGACCGAGTATGTCCGAAGAGACGGAAGTGACGGTGTACGCCATCGCGAGCGGTAAAGGCGGCGTTGGGAAGACCACGACGACCGTGAACCTCGGGACCGCGCTCGCGCAGGCGGGAGAGCGCGTCGCCATCGTCGACGTCGATCTCGGGATGGCGAACCTCGCCGGGTTCATCAGCCTCAACGCCGATTCGAACACCCTCCACGACGTCCTCGCGGGGGACGCGTCGATCGAGGAGGCCACCTACGAGCTGGCCGAGGGCATCGTCGCCGTGCCGAGCGGAACCGACCTGGACGACTACGCCAAGACCTCCCCCGAGGGGCTGCGGGAGATCGTCGAGCACCTGCGCGAGGAGTTCGACTTCGTCTTCCTCGACGTCGGCGCCGGGGTCAGCCACGAGACCGTCCTCCCGCTCGGGCTCGCCGACGCCGTGCTCCTCGTCTCGACGCCCGAACCCGCGTCGATCCACGACTCCTCGAAGACCCTCGAGTTGACCGACCGCGCGGGCGGGGCCGTCGAGGGGCTCCTCCTCACCCGGACGCGCCCGGAGAGCGACGTCTCCTACGAGGACGTCGCCGCCAAGGTCGGCGTCCCCCTGCTCGGGACGATCCCCGACGATCCGGGGGTGCGCGACAGCGTCTACGCCGGGACGCCGCTGGTCGTCCACGACCCGAAGAGCCCCGCCGCCGTCGCCTACCGGCGCCTCGCGGCGGCGCTCGCCGGACTCGCACCGCCCGAGGAGGAGGAAGCGGACGCCGCCGACGCGGACGCTGACGGGGCGGCGAACGACGAATCCGACGCGTCCGACGCGGACGCCGACCGGACGGCGACCCACGACGACGTCTCGAGCGCGATCACCGAAGCCGAATCCGACCCGTGATCCTCCCACGGCATTAGCCGTGGGCGTTCACCTCGCTACCGCGGTCCCGCTCCCGACCACCGTCCGACCGCGTCCCCGTCCGCCGTTCGCAGCGCCACCCTCCCACCCGACGCTCGCGGCCGATCGGTCGAACTACTCGGCGTCGCCCCGATCGGTAGGGGGGAGTTTAACGCCGCCTCTCGGGCGTCGAGGCGCCGGTTTCTGCGGAACGCGTCGGCTACCCCGGGGCCCCGATCGACCGGACGAGACCGCCCCTCGAGCGGACCGTCGACGAGCGGAACCGTCGACGTCGACTCGGCCGTAACTCGACGGTATCCTCGCCGAGCCATCCCGAAATCAGCGGTCTCGAGCAGCCGACGCGCCGAATCAGTCGACGTGACCGTAACGAGCTGATTACTAATCACGGAGCCGATGGATGGGTCGCCCATGGATCGACGACAGATCCTCCTGGGCAGCGGAGTCGCACTGACGACCGCCATCGCAGGCTGTGCGGGCATGGGCGATGAAACGAGCGAGGACGACGGCAACGGAAACGGCGACGAGAACGGCAAAGATAGCGACGACGAGAAGGGGAAAAACGGGACGGCCGACGTTCCCGGCGTCGACACGGAGGCGCTCGTCGGCGATCACGACGGCGTCTCCGTCGACGCCCTCGAGCTCGACGGCGGCGAACTCTCCATCGAACTCTCCGCGTCGGAGCTAGCCGACGCGGACGACGCCGAGTTCGACGAGAAGACGCGGAGGAAGATCGAGGCGCTCGCGACGACGCTGGAGGGCGCCATCGAAGATCCGGAGGCGTTCGCGGCGGAGGTCGAGACCGTGGAGATCGCGTTCACCGACGACGAAGAGGTGATATTCGCGCTGTACGCCGACGTGCGGTGGATCCTCGAGTTACTCGAGGGATCGATGTCGGAGGAGGAGCTCGCCGAGAAGGTCGAGGAGGCGAGGGACTGAACGCGCGGACGACGCCGGGTCGAAACCGGACGACGACCGGCCGGTGCGGTTTCGAACGCCCGAGTCGGGCGGGCGGCTTCCCGCTGTTTCTCCCCGTCACATCGACCGCGGTGCGGCCACGCCGAGCACCGACAGCGCGTTCGCCACGGTGTGTCTCGAGGCGGCCACCAGCGCGAGACGCGCCTCGCGGACGTCCGGATCGACGCCGTCGGCGAGCACCGGACACTCGCGGTAGAACGTGTTGAACCGGTCGGCGAACTCCCGGGTGTAAGTGGCCACGCGGTGCGGTTCGAGGTCGTCGGCGGCCTCCTCGATCACCGCCGGGAAGCGGGCGATCGTCTCGAGGAGGT